>CAIRDP010000019.1 GCA_903877385.1 uncultured Bacteroidales bacterium | reverse complement strand
CGGAGCCCTTTTTAGGGTGACGGCGTGCCTTTTGCATAATGAGCCTACGAGTTACTCCTCCCTGGCAAGGTTAAGGATTTAAGATCCGCAGCCGAAGCGAAAGCGAGTCTGAATAGGGCGTATAGTCAGTGGGGGTAGACGCGAAACTTTGTGATCTACCCATGGCCAGGTTGAAGCCCCGATAACACGGGGTGGAGGACCGAACTAGTATGCGTTGAAAAGCGTTTGGATGAGCTGTGGGTAGGGGTGAAAGGCTAATCAAACTGAGAGATAGCTCGTACTCCCCGAAATGCCTTTAGGGGCAGCCTCGGAGTGAGTGTCATAGAGGTAGAGCTACTGATAGGACTAGGGGGCTTCACCGCCTACCAAATCCTGACAAACTCCGAATACTATGACATATATCCGGGAGTGAGGCATAGGGTGCTAATGTCCTGTGCCGAGAGGGAAATAACCCAGACCATCAGCTAAGGTCCCCAAATTCATGCTAAGTTGATCTAACGAAGTCCGATTGCTTTGACAGCTAGGATGTTGGCTTGGAAGCAGCCATTCATTTAAAGAGTGCGTAACAGCTCACTAGTCGAGCGATTGGGCGTGGATGATAATCGGGCATTAAGCATGATACCGAAGCTATGGACCTAATTTTAATTGGGTCGTAGGGGAGCATTCCAGCGGCAGCGAAGGTGTATCGTAAGATATGCTGGAGCTTCTGGAAAAGCAAATGTAGGCATAAGTAACGATAATGCGGGTGAAAAACCCGCACACCGAAAGACCAAGGTTTCCTGATCAATGTTAATCAGATCAGGGTTAGTCGGACCCTAAGGTTAATCCGAAAGGAGATACCGATGGACAATAGGTTAATAATCCTATACTGGCTATTATTGCGATGGGGTGACGAAGTAGTGAAAGGTCTGCGTACTGACGGAATAGTACGTTGAAGGGTGTAGGTATACGTTTGGCAGGCAAATCCACCAAATGTGCTGAAACCTGATAGTACCGAGAGTCTTCGGACAATCGGATAATGACTGTAATCAGACTTCCAAGAAAAACCTCTAAGCTTCAGGTAATAGCTATCCGTACCGGAAACCGACACAGGTGGTCGAGGAGAGAATCCAAAGGTGCTCGAGTGATCCACAGCTAAGGAACTAGGCAAATTAGTCCTGTAACTTCGGGAGAAAGGACGCCACGCGCAAGCGTGGCCGCAGAGAAATGGCCCAGGCGACTGTTTATCAAAAACACATGGCTATGCTAAATTTAAAGATGACGTATATGGCCTGACACCTGCCCGGTGCTGGAAGGTTAAGAGGAGAGGTTAGCAGCAATGCGAAGCTTTGAATTGAAGCCCCAGTAAACGGCGGCCGTAACTATAACGGTCCTAAGGTAGCGAAATTCCTTGTCGGGTAAGTTCCGACCTGCACGAATGGTGTAACGATCTGGGCGCTGTCTCAGCTGTGAGCTCGGTGAAATTGTAGTCCCGGTGAAGATGCCGGGTACCCGTAACGGGACGGAAAGACCCCGTGAACCTTCACTATAACTTTGCATTGACTCTGGATAAACAATGTGTAGGATAGCTGGGAGACTGTGAAGCGGATTCGCTAGGATTCGTGGAGTCAACGTTGAAATACCAGCCTTTGTTTATCTGGAGCCTAATCCCTAACGGGAGACAGTGCATGGTGGGTAGTTTGACTGGGGTGGTCGCCTCCAAAAGCGTAACGGAGGCTTTCAAAGGTACCCTCAGCATGCTTGGTAACCATGCGTAGAGTGCAATAGCACAAGGGTGCTTGACTGTGAGACCAACAAGTCGAACAGGTAGGAAACTAGGATATAGTGATCCGGTGGTTCCGAATGGAAGGGCCATCGCTCAAAGGATAAAAGGTACTCCGGGGATAACAGGCTGATCACCGCCAAGAGCTCATATCGACGCGGTGGTTTGGCACCTCGATGTCGGCTCGTCACATCCTGGGGCTGAAGAAGGTCCCAAGGGTTCGGCTGTTCGCCGATTAAAGTGGCACGTGAGCTGGGTTCAGAACGTCGCGAGACAGTTCGGTCCCTATCTGTTATGGGCGTTGGAAGCTTGAGGTCACCTGACTCTAGTACGAGAGGACCGAGTTGGACAGACCGCTAGTGCATCTGTTGTGGTGCCAACTGCATCGCAGAGTAGCTATGTCCGGATGAGATAAGCGCTGAAAGCATCTAAGTGCGAAACTCAGACCAAGATTAGGCTTCCTTTAAGGGTCGTTGTAGATTACGACGTTGATAGGCTACAGGTCTAAAGGCAGTAATGTCAAAGCCGAGTAGTACTAATTACCCGTAAGCTTTCGTCTACGTGTTAAACTTAAGTCAAACTGTGTATTTTCTTTCTAATATATGTCATAAGATATTCAAGATCTTACGGTGACTATAGCAGTGGTGATCACTTCTTCCCTTTCCGAACAGAATCGTTAAGCCCACTTGCGCAGATGGTACTGCTATACCAAGCGGAAGAGTATGTCGTCGCCGATCTTTTCTAATCCCGGTCCAAAAGACCGGGATTTTTTTTGTCTTTTTTTTCGGCTTATATCCCCTTCTTTTTGTTTGCTCAGTGCCGGTTCGAAGTATTTAAACGAAATAGAGCCCATCTGTTATAATCTGATAAAATTCCGTACCTTTATAATTGATTCCCCGAAGATAACAACCGGGATTAAAACAGCCAACCGAGTGTCCAATCTTTTAATCTCTCCAATGTCATGAACGAAAAATCCCAAACTGCATTACAGCAAACAATGCTCATTCTTTTAATCCTGATTATCATGCCAACCATCGGCTTTGCCCAGGGTGAAGCTGATCAGCTCATTGCGAATGGCTTTGCGGGAAATCAGCCCGGTATCATTACGATTTTTACTGCCAGGAAGGTCATTACCATGGAACAGGACAATCCTGAAGCTAGGGCGGTAGCAGTTTCAGGTAAATTCATTGTTGCCGTTGGTTCCCTTTCCCAGGTTAAGTCAGCCTTAGGCAACACTAAATATGTTGTGGATGAAACATTTGCCAATAAAATCATACTTCCGGGCTTCATCGACCAGCATCTGCACCCCATCCTGGGCGGTCTCACCCTTTCGACAGAAGTAATTGCCCCCGAAGAATGGGTAATGCCTGAAAGAACATTCAGGGCAGCCTCAACACCTGAGGAATACAAGAAACGTTTAAAAGAAGCCGAGGCATCCATGAAAGACGGAAAGGAATGGCTGTTTTCATGGGGTTACCACAGCCTCTGGCATGGCAGGATGAACCGTGCATCCCTCGATTCGGTAAGCTCAACCAGGCCCATCATGATCTGGCAGAGGTCATGTCATGAATTTTACATGAATACTGCAGCCCTCAACACACTTGGTTTGACCGAACAATCAATGCAGGGCAAAGGCGATGCCAGCAAGATGATGAACTGGGCAGAAGGCCATTGGTGGGAAACCGGGACAAACCTCGTGATAGGACCGCTGATGAAGGTCTTCGTAACACCGCAACGGCTCGAGTTCGGGCTCAAACAGATGATCGCCTACCTGCACTCCAAGGGAGTCACAGCTTACAACGAGCCCGGGGCTCTGCTTGCACCGGGACTGCTCGAGATGTACCAGAGGATTCTCGGCGCCGACGATACTCCCATGTATTCGTTCTTTATCATTGACGGCCGGGGTTATATAGACCAGGGGGTGCCTGCTGCAGAAGCCATTGCCGATGGTGAGAAGATCATCAATTCCCATTTGACAGGCAAAGTCTGTTTCTTCCCGAAACAGGTCAAGTTATTCGCCGACGGGGCTATTATCTCCCAGCTCATGCAAATGAAGCAACCATACCTTGGGGCCGACGGCAAGCCCGATCCTTCACATCACGGAGAATGGATGGTCACCCCCGAAAACCTTGAACAGAGAACCAAAGCCTACTGGGATGCCGGTTACCAGATACACGTTCATGTGAACGGGGATGAAGGTTTGGAAGTCCTGCTGAATGCGCTGGAACGCCGCATGGCCGAAAATCCCAGGGCAAACCACCGTTCGGTGATCGTTCACTTCGCAAATTCTTCCGAAGAACAGGTTGACCGCATAGCCCGGCTCGGGGCTATTGTAAGCGCAAATCCATACTACCCGGTAGGGTTTGCCGACAAATACAGCAAGATAGGATTAGGTCCTGAGAGGGCGGATGTGATGGTGCGTTCCGCCTCCGTGCTCAAACATCATATTCCTTTATCGTTTCATTCCGACCTTCCGATGGCGCCTTCCGACCCGCTCTTCCTCGCATGGTGTGCTGTAAACCGCATCACACCCTCGGGCCGTGTGGCGGCTCCCGAACAGCGAATCAGCGTCATGGATGCCTTACGAGCCATTACCATTGAGTCAGCCTATTCCTGGCAAAAAGAAAACGAACTTGGCAGCATTGCCCCGGGTAAAATCGCAAACTTCACAATTCTTGAACAGGATCCTTTGACCGTTGAACCGGTAAAACTCAAGGATATTCCCATATGGGGCACTGTTTTCGAAGGGAAGGAGTATCCGATAAGCAGGCATGCAACCTTAGGCATGAACCTGCCACAGGATAAATCAGCGCCAACACTGACCAGCTTACCCCTACCGTCCTGTTTTTCATCATGCGGGCAGGACTTTGATCAGGATCATGGCTATTGCGGTGCCTGCAGCTTCAACCTGATGCTCAAAAACAGTGGAGTTCTCAATACGCTCACCCTCAAATAAGAACATAAACACAGTTTGTTTGAAGATGTTCATTACTTTTACTTCAATAAAAGACTGAACATTTGTTATATTCTCAGGTGAATACTGCTTACGGAATTGTCGTGTTAAGGGGAATTCTCCTCTTATTGACCTCGCTGTTCCTGGTAAGATGCTCATCGCCAACGACCCTGAAAAATATTCCGGCATTCGACTCCCTGGTGCAGGTAGTCAACCTGAAACTTAAAACCAATGCCGACAGTGCCCTTAAAGCTTCCGAAGTACTGTATAAATTAACAGAAGGGAGACAGGATAGGGCCCAAACCTATGAGGCAACACGGCTCAGGGGCCAGGCATTTCAGCTGGCAGGGATGAATGACTCCGCCTACCGGTATTATTCCGGAATGCGTAATCTGGCTTTCAGGATGAACGATACCACTCGTATGCTCCAGGCCTGCCATATTATGGGAACACTTCTTGTTGAGATGGGCTCCAATGATTCTGTTGCTTTCTGGTATCGTAAAGGATTGGCCCTGGCAAAGTTGTCGAAGAATGCCGCTTACCTCGCAGGATTTTCTACAAATATGGGGCTTGTTTTCTGTCAAAAAGGGCAATTTGACAGTGCCATGCAATGCTATACCCAGGCTGCAGCTTATTATAAAAAATTAGCCGATTCAGGGAATATTGCACAGGTATATCGCAATATCGGCAGCCTTTTTTTCGATCAGGGATTTTACCCCAAAGCCAATACGTATTACCACTGGGCCATCAAAATGAACAATGACCTGGGACACAAGATGGAGGTTGGCATCGATTATACAAACTTAGCCGTTTCATTCATGATGTTGTCATCCGATTCTGCCGGATATTATTACAAGGAGGCAATGAAGATCATGGCTACCCAAGGTTCAGTTGCGAACCTTTTACCGTTGAAATTCAACTACGCTAACTACCTCACAAAGCTTGGCCGGTACGATGAGGCCGAAAGGACATTTCAGGAGGTTTTGCAAATCAGCAAAGCAAACAATATTTTAAAGGGCCAGATATACAGCCTCAACAATCTGGCAAACTCCGCCACAAGATGCAAGGACGCCCCGAAAGCCAACAAATTATTTCAGGAAGCGTTTCAATTAGCCGAAAAAAATAAACTTACTGCCGACCTCCTGGTATTATACCGTGAGGCCTTTCTTTGCAATCTTAAATTACATGACGCTGATCTGGCTCTGGCCTATTTTAAGCGATGGGACCATCTGAACGACAGCCTAAAGACCATAGAACAGCGGGTTGCTGTTTTAAAATATCAGGTCCTTTACCAGACTCAGGTACTTGAAACAAAAGTCAAAGACCTGAACTCCAATATCAGGTTGCAAAAGTCGAGGAACGTCATCATCGCTTTAATATTAATGGCATTGCTGCTCCTTATATCAACCCTCGTTATTTATCTCTTTTTCCGGAACCGGCAAGCAAATCAAAAGCGAAAACTGGCCGAACAACAAGCTCTCCATTCAGAACAGGAAAAATTACTGAAACATGCTGAACTGCAAAAAAAGACCCTTGAGCAACAGCTTAACCAGGAGGAGGTTGAGAGGCTTGAAGGGGAGGTGAACCTCAGGGAGCAGGAACTGGTTTTCCAGTCGCTGATCAAAACCGAACTTAACCATGTAAACCGCTCGGTACAAGAGAAACTGGGGCACTTTCAGTACCGTTTCCCTAAAAAGGCCGACCAGGAAGAGTTCGGCCAGATACTGTCGGAAATCATGCGTGATGCATCAAGTAGCCCGATGAACGACTTCGAGGTCATATTTAAACAGATGCATGGAGAATTTTCGGAGAAGCTGCTTGCCATCTGTCCCGCTCTTTCACGAAGTGAGCTTCAGATCTGCGCTTTACTTCGATTAAATCTATCTTCAAAAGAGATCGCGCGGATTGCAAATCTTTCAACGGCCACCATTGAAGTCACCCGCCATCATATCCGAAAAAAGCTCAAGCTTGATCAGAAAGAGAGCCTCACCAGCTTTCTTATTCGGATTTAACTCACTTTTACCACCTTTACATTTCCTTATAATTATTAGTAATCAGCATTAGATCTGTTACTTAAAAACTTGACATAACAGAGCTATTTCATGCAATTCGTGAATCATCTTTCATCATATCAGATATTTAGCATCTTTTATTAAGGAGAATACAAAGAGATTCCCAATTTTGCCCTTGACTCTGCCTGCTCCGACAGGGTACCTTTATTGCAGTATATTTAAATCGCACAATGCAAAGCGAGACTGCCTTGTTAACCCTTGTTCTGATTGCTGATGACCATGATGACCATTATCTGGCAATGGAAGAGACATTATTACAGGAAGGTTTTATTGTCGAGCGTGTTCGTTCAAGCGAGGATGCCATTCTGCGCTGTTCAAATCAACCTCCCGTTAACATTGCGCTTGTTGATGCGAGCCTGCCCGGGAAAAACGCACATCTGCTTACCCAACAGCCCCGTCCGGCCAATTATCCTCCTTTGACGTTTATCCTCATGTCGGGCTTCAGCGTTACTGCCGTATCGCTGGCGCTTGCCTGGGGCTGCAAGGAGTTTTTATCCAAACCAGTTGGCATGGATGAGCTGCTGGCCGTGGTGAAAAAATGGTGTAATGCAGGAATGCACATACAATCTGCAACTTAAAATGCAAAGATTTAGTCAACTTCAATTGCCTGTAATAGATTTAGTACCTCTTAACGAACATTTAACCGAAGGATAAAAATGAAAAAATCGAAAAACGGATTATTCAGCGGATTGGCAGCTGCAGTCACCCTGATTATTATAATCAGCCTGGGGAACTATGGCTGTAAAAAAACCACAAGTGAACCGGAACCTGTTACCAGTCAGGGTGTGCTTTACACCCATTCAAGCGGGATCACGATTCTTTCACTGAAAGGCACCTACTATCTGATGGGTACCCATTATGGCAGGCTCATGAAAGACTCCCTGCAAAAGTGGGCCAACTATTATAACACCACATGGCATGATGCAAATCCTGTGGTATACAACTATGTGACAAGTAAAATTCTTGAGACAGGGAACGATCTTTTTCTCAGTGATAAAATCAAAGATTTTCTGGATGGGATTGTACTTACCAGCGGACTCTCGAAAAATGATGTTTATCGTCTCGATCAATGTTGTGCATTTGATTACATGTTCAGCGGAAATCCAACAATATCTAAAGGTGCAGCATGCACCTTTATTGGCGCCTATGGGGCTGCAACCGGAGGGCATACAATCATCGCACGAAACCTGGACCTGCAGCGACCATTGGCCGTGCGGAATTACAACAGTGTGATCACGATTATGCACCCCATAAACGGCGATCATATGGTTGCCACTTTCGGATTTGTCGGATTCCCTCAGGGCTATGCGCTGTTGAATCTCGACAATTCCGTATTTACCGAGTATAATACAGGAAATTCAGCCGATGCAGGAACCGATCCGGATCTGACATCAAGAGACATGATGGATCTCGCGTTTGATGCGATTACTGAAAAAGGCAACACGAACGCCCAGAACACTGCGGAGTACCTGCGAACGGGAAGGCTTCTTTCGCCTTCGTTTTTTGGTGTAGCCGACCAGGGAAATGTGCTGGTAGTACAACGCGCAATCCACGACACGGGCGTTATTGCCCAAAACAGTCTGGGTAATAACATCAATGGGATGACCAATGTTTTTCTTGACAGCACTATTCATAAAACCAAATTAAATATTTACAACGCATCCACAGCGATCGATGCCCCCGAACAAGGAAAGGATACACCTGCACGGGGTATGGTTCGCTGGGTGCACCTTGTCAGCTATTTTACCACGCATCCCTCTGGTCTCGATGTTAACGCAATGAAAACCATCATTTCGACCGACATTGCCGACAGCGGTGTTTTTATTGGCGGGTACGAATCTCAAGGTACCAATAGCTTCTGTAAAACCGATGCCACCTTTGGGTCTGTAGTGATCGATTTAAATGACCTCACCCAGGTTTGGTGGCTCAGGTATGACTATGCGACCAAGAATAAGACCTGGGATAATGTGGATCTGACGACATATATAAAATAAATATGACTGGTAACCTTACCTGAAATCTCAAACCCAACAATCATGAAAACCAGAAAACAAATATTAAGGATCACCACGGCAGGGATACTTGCGATGCTGTTGTTTTTACTTGTTTTCTCCTGTAAAAAAAAGGATGACAACAACCCGACACCGACACCAACACCAATACCTACGCCTACCCAGAAAGATGTTTTTACAAACGATAACCTTGCGATGATGAGCGATTTTGAAATCAACAACCGCAAATCCTTGCAGGCTTTCGGAATGTATGACCATTTAAACAAGGGATTGGGCGGACCCATGGAGTGGTTTGAGAAAGCCTTCGGAATTTTTTCCTCAATCAAAAGCTATCAGAATACGCAGTATGTGAACCAGCAGCTTGCAAATATAGATCAATCGCTGGGGCAGATACAAAATGAGATCGGACAACTTCAGAATGATTTTGCGAATCTTTCAGAAGAGTTGAATTACGACATGAACCAATTAATGAATGAGGTTTATGAGCTGAATACCATCACTGCCACAGCGCCTATCATTACGGCATACAGCAATGCCAGCCAGAATGGTTTCCGCTGGTATTCCAACGAAGCAAAAAGCCACAATAGCGGGAGTACACAGGATGTCGCCTATATCAATGGAACACTAAACCCGGCAATGAACAGCTTTGCCACACTTTACACCAGCGGATCAAATAATTCGATCTTGCAAACTGCGATAGTGACCCTTAACGGTTTTCTTCTTCGGTCCTCAACTTCACCCGGTCTCCTAACGGTGCTGGCGCGAAACATTGTAGCACAGCAGAAGACAGCTGCGCCCCTGAATCAATACATGTTACTGGAAAACTACTTTCTGCAGCTTATAAATTATCAGTTTCAGGCTGGGATTGTTCAGCTGAATTGTTTCACAATCAATGATACGGCAAGTTATACAACATTCTCAAATTATATGAAGCAGATGATGGTATCGGAGGTAACCCTGTTCCTTCAGGCGACAAATTTTCTGGCTGTGAGTCTTCACGATTACCGCAACCTGACCCAGTACAACAATGATGTGCAAAATTATTTATACACCGGTTTAGCGCCGGAAACCAGCACCGGACCTATGATGGCCAGGGCCCAGTTTGTAGCTAACATGATCTATAATGCCTGCGGTATTCCTGCCCCGGTTATGTGCGGAAGCATCATCCTGCCCCATTATTACAACCCCGGTACGGGAAATGCTCCTCTCGGGAGCTTCAACGTTGAGGTTGCCGGAAAAAAGTTTAATGCCCGCAACGACACCGTGATTAAAAGTCCCATCCCTTATACCATCTGGAGCTTAGGCCAGACCTCAAATCTATGGTGGGATAACCAATGGAATGTTTTCAATTACGGAAGCTTCGGCACAATTGATACCAGTTGGACAGGGAATCCCCAAACAATCCAGGTACTCAATGCCCCCTGGGGAAATCTCCGGACCCCGACAGGAAGCATTACGCCTTTGTGGTACAATCCACGCGACCCAGGCCAAACCTCAACATCAAAGACCGACAGTTGTGTTGTCCAGTTTGCTTACTTCTCTGCATCCTGGAAATGGGGTTACCTTGGACCCTGCCTGGCCAACGGCAACCTGAGAAGCACAAGTACCCTGGACGACATGACCTGGGCTTGCCATACGCCGCCCATTTGTCCATTTGTCCAGCAATGGCACTCGGACCAGGTAAAATTTGAAACATCGGGTGGAAATACCAATGTTGTATTTAACAACAACTGCTTGTTCCAGGAGAATTTTTACGGGAATTTCGGCACCTACTCAAGCGGTTGGATCTTTGCCGCCGAATTTACCTACTTTACATCTCAGCCAGCTACTGATCTGGGTTCGGGATTGACCTTATTCATCAACTACAACTACTCCCTTAACAGTGGCTGGGCAACAGGGTTTTACAGTTATAACTACGCGATCGGGACCGGAGTCCGGCCATCCCAGGAGTGTAGCTTGGGCTACGAGTCAACCAAGGATATTGTGAACGCATACGGCGGTGAGATGACAGGACAAATCTCGAACAGCGGAGTGACTACCTTAGCAGTGGGCACGGGACTTCAGCAACTGAGCTTTCAAATCCAGCTGGGAATGCACGACCTTGCAAACAGCACTGGCTTTAATACCCAAACCAACATTTATGCCCAATATGTTTATAATGGGGTGGCTACCAATTATTAGCCGGCCGGCATAATAAAAAAAGTGACAGCTTACTTGTGAAGCGTGACAGAGCGGGCCGAAGTTCGGCGAAATCAATTATGAGTAAAAAATGAGAACAATGAAAAAACTAGCCTTAATTATCGCCATCTTCGCCCTGGTCTTTTCGGGCTGCAAGAAGAAGACATCCGATTCCGTTTCCAACGCGAACCTCGTTGGCAGATGGGAATTCGTGGCAGTGAATAATCTAAACCAGGCCCGATACTACCAAATGGAGATTTACCAGAATGCATCTGCACTCTCGGGTGATGCAGCTATACGTGTTGACTCCTCCAGGCAATTCGGGCTGATTTCGGGTAACGTTGCGGTAGGGAATGTAAACATCACGGCTACCTTCGGTTCAGCTTCGTATTCTTTCAGTTTTACAGCTACCGTCACTCCCGGTGCGGCTCCTTCCTTCATCCATGGAACACTCAAATGGACCTCAGGTGTAAAGAGCGGGGCAATTAACAGCAGCGATGTTTACGTATACCGGAGTTTAGCACAGATCCATTGCGACAGCGTGCTGCCGAACAATCCATATATATTCAGAGAGGTACTCTCCACCCCCAATCCTACCGGTCCTCCCGTGATTTTCGTGCACGGAATGGACGCAACCCTGAGATGCTGGGACACCCTCATTATGAACCTCTCGGCCGATTTCAAACTAAGGCATAATGTTTACGTATTTCAGTACGACTGGAAAGATTCCATCACGGTCAATGGCAGGGCATTGCGCGATTCGGTGGCAGCTGCAGGCTTGGTCAGCCCCATCCTGATCGGTCATTCGATGGGGGGACTGGTCTCGCGGGCCTATATCGCCAACGGTGGAGTTATTACCAAACTGGTTACCCTGGGGACCCCTCATCTTGGAACCCCTCTGGTTCAACTGATAGATCTTGTATGCTTTGCTAATTATCCAGGTCCCCGGCAGATGTACCCCTATACCGGGTTCATCCCGGATATGCTGCACAACACCCTTGATATTGCGAACCGCTCAAAATACTGGGTGATCGCCGGTCAGATGACCGATCAGCTTGACAATACAGGGCATTATCAATGGCTGCCAGCCTGGGCAGCCTCCATCGACAGGATAGGGTATGATGCCTTCCTTCTGTTCGGCCCTCCGCCCAACGACGGCCTGGTGCCTGTGAATTCAGCCAACTTCGACACCCTGAACGTACCGGTTAACCGGCCCCTTCCCTTACAGCAATGGGTAGATCATTTTAACCTGATCCAGCCGGGCAGGGCGCCCCAGATATTGCAGTTTATTAATTCCCTGTAAACAAAATCAGATGGTATGACCCCCGGGCCAATCACCGGGCCCGGGTTCAGTCCCCGTAATGGCTGGGAATTTGCCCCGAGTTATTAAACCAAAGATTACGTTGTATGAAAAACAATTTCAATTTAAAAATCACCTGCTTTTTCCTTTACTTTTCTTTACCACTCTGTAGCCTGGCCCAAACCCAGGAGCAGGTGCAGATGGCCAACAACCCTCTGGCAAAGGCCAATTCTATAGGGTTCCAGGATTATTATACCCCCAGCCTGTACGGGCTGGAAGGTATGGTGGCCAACACGTTTATGATCAGGCCGGTGGTGGTCACGCCACGGCTGGTGATACGGGCCACCATCCCTATCATGACCAGCCCTGCGATGAAGGCTGATCCGGTTTCTGGCTTGGGCGATATCAATATCTTCGGGACCTATGTATGGAACATCCCGAAATCCTATACCGATATCGGGATCGGCCCTATCGTTGTTTTACCTTCAGCCACCGATTCGGTGCTGGGGGCAGGGAAGTACCAGGCGGGTGCTGCATTTATACTGGTGCAGCCACTGAGCCAAACCGTGCTGATCGGGGCCCTGATCACCTGGCAGACATCCTTTATGAGCGCCAATAAAATGGCTGAAACCCGCCCCTCGACCAGCCTTATGAATTTTCAACCTTTCTATGTGTTCCAGATCGGCGGTGGATTCACCCTTAAAGGCACAGCTGTATGGATGTTCGACTTCAGCAACGGCCATTACAGTATGCCTATCGGTTTCGGGGTTGGAAAGGTGATGGTTTCGGGGAAAGCCATTATCAGCATGGGGCTCGAACCCCAGTTTACCTTCCTTCATAATGGCGCAGGTCAGCCGCAATTTCAGATCTTTGCAGGGCTGAACATT
Source organism: uncultured Bacteroidales bacterium (assembly GCA_903877385.1). Classification (GTDB taxonomy): domain Bacteria; phylum Bacteroidota; class Bacteroidia; order Bacteroidales; family FEN-979; genus CAIRDP01. The sequence continues at coordinate 153,823 of CAIRDP010000019.1, read as the reverse complement.
CAGATCCCTGCTAAATCAAATACTGGAAAAAAGTAAAAACAAACGTTTAACCTCATCCGCAGACAATAATAAAATGAAAACAACGAAACTTCTTATCCTGATAATTCCGCTGCTCATGGCAGCCTGCAGCCGGCCCGTTCAAAAAGCCGATGTCATCTTCCATAACGGGATCATACTGACCATGGAGAAAGAAGGAGCCCGGGCTGAAGCTGTGGCAGTTAAAGACGGGAAGATCCTGGCAGTCGGGACCGAAAAGGAGATCAAAAGATACCAGGGAGATTCCACCAGGGTGGTTGATATGAAAGGGAAAACGATGGTCCCCGGATTTGTAGATCCCCACAGCCACTTTATTTCGGCAGTTATCAGCTCTCTTTCGGCCAATATCAGCTCCCCTCCCATTGATTCGGTAAGGTGTATCAAGGACATTACCGGCAAACTGCTTGAGCTGAAGAAACATTTGAATTCACTGCCTGGCGACATCCTGGTTGGAATGGGCCTCGATCCTGACCAGCTTGCCGAAAAGCGTTATCCCACGATTGCCGACCTGGATAAGCTGTTCCCCGACAACCCGGTGGTTCTAGTGCATGCTTCAGGGCATATCTGCGTAGCAAACTCCTATGCACTTAAGCTGGCCGGCATCAATGAACACACCCCTGATCCGGCAGGCGGCACCATTCGCAGGATTAACGGCACCAAAAAGCCCGACGGGGTTCTTTTCGAGAATGCATGGTTCGGGAGTATTTCCAGGTTTGCCATGCCTACTGCACGCAAGATTGTCGAAAAAGTTATAGGCTCACGGGCTGAAGAAAAGAAAAAAGGGGAAAAGATCACTGCCCTTCCCGCAGATATCGATGTAAAGTTCGGCAAGCTGGTTGATCATGCACAGCAGATGTACGCTTCTTGCGGATATACCACGGCCCAGGAAGGATCGAGCGAGGCAGGCACTATCGCTTTCCTTAAACTGGCTGCAAAAGAAAAGAAACTGTATATCGATGTGGTTTCACTTGTTGCTTCCGACCTGGTAGACTCCCTGGTAGGTAATCCTGCTTTCACTTTCGGGATTTATTCAGACCACCTTGTATTCCATGGCGCCAAATTCATTTGTGACGGTTCACCCCAGGGAAAAACCGCTTACCTGTCGGAACCGCTTTTGCCCGGTTCGGGCTGCCAGCACGACTGCAGCGGGAAACCCAACATAAGCCAGCAGGAGCTCAACAGGCTTATGAAAAAATGCTACCAGTACAAGATCCCCGTGTTTGCCCATTGCAACGGAGACTCAGCAATCGACATGTACATCGCGGCCCACGAAAATGCAATCCGCGAGTTGAACCTGCCCGATACAAACCGGGGCTCGGTGATCATCCATTCTCAGATCATCCGACCCGACCAGCTGCATAAGTATAAAATTCACCATATCTTCCCTTCGTTCTTTTCAAACCATACCTTTTACTGGGGCGATATTCATATCGTGAACCTTGGAAAAGAACGGGCTTTCTTTATCAGCCCTATGAAAGCTGCCCTGGATTCAGGTATTGTTTTTTCGAATCATACCGATTATAATGTTACACCCCTGAATGCGATTTTCACTATATGGACTGCGGTGAACCGGGTGTCGCGCAACGGTGTTGTGGTAGGTCCCGACCAGAGAATAACACCTTATGAAGCCCTGAAAGCAATAACCATCAACGGTGCTATAGAAATGGGAGAACAAAAAAACAAAGGATCTATAGAGCCCGGGAAATTTGCCGATTTTGCGATACTATCAGATAATCCTCTTACCTTGACACCAATGCAGATAAAGGGGATCAGCGTAATAGAGACGATAAAGGAGGGTAAAAACGTGTATAAAACAAAATGAATATGAAAATTCCTGATTTCACCGGATCTACCATTCTTATTGCCGAAGATCTCTTACCCAATGCCGAATACCTGCAGATCACACTCATGAAGACCGGTGCGGTAATTCTTATTGCAGGCAATGGAGAGGAAGCGGCAGCACTTTGCCGTGAGCACCCCGAAATAAGCTTGGTGCTTATGGATGCAATGATGCCAAAAATGAACGGTTTTGACGCTGCCAGGCAGATGAGGGAGTTCAACACTACGGTTCCTGTAATTGTGTTGACTGCTTACGTAAGCACTGCAGCAATCCGTGAGACGGTGGATGCAAAATGCAATGATTTTCTCGCCAAACCCATTGGGCCTGAAGAGTTATTCGTTGTAATAACCAAATGGCTTGGTAAGGCCTGATTATTCCATCATCGGCTTAATACCTGTTTAAAGATGAGGGAGCTCAACACATTCTGAATAAAGCTTGGTTTTTCTTACCTTAGCAGTCCGAAATCAACGATTCCCGATGGCGGATAAACTGTTAAAGCTTCTTTTACTGCTTCTGCTTGTGAATTCCTGCTTTTCTGCGACATTCGCATCAGGCACCGACACCGCTGCAGTTGCAAAGAAATTTAAGAAGCCAAAAGTCGCCAGGGATTCCACCATCGTTTCGTTTTTCTATAATGATTTTGAGAAAATAGGCCAGCTCAATACCCATGCCTATGACACTGCAATTGCCGGCTTCCAGAACTATGACGCCCTATATAAAAAAGACAGGTTCTCGGAAAACCTGGGGAACATTGGGTCAATTTACCAGAACCTGGTGCCCTACCCTTTTGTCAAAGCCAGCGGCTGGGATTTCGGAATTCATACGTTTGACGCATACATGTTCCTGAACGACAGTGTGAGATATTTTAAAATTTTCAAAACGTTCACCGAAGTTTCCTACTTCCAGGGTGCAAAAAAAGAAAACACTTTCCGTGCAATCTTCAGCAGGAACCTATACAAAAGCCTCAACCTGGGGTTCGATTTCCGCGTTTATAATGCACCGGGAGCATACCTCCGCCAGAGAACGAACGGGATCAACTTCGTGCTTACCTTACAGTATTTCACAAAGGATAAACGCTACGGGTTCATTTCTAACTTCGTATTTAACCGCCTTAGAAACCAGGAAAACGGAGGTATTGCTTACGACAGCGTTTTTGAAAATAATGTTGAGAAAAACAGGCAAACCATTGGGATAAACCTCCAGTCGGCCCAGAACCGTATGAAAGAAACAGGCTTCTACACCAAGCATTATTTCAACCTCTCAAAGCATGCAAGGGACGAAAAAGACACGGCCTTCCTGAAAGACCGGCATGTGGATCTCGGGAGACTGACCTATGCGTTTTACTTTAACCGTCAGGTCCAGAATTACATGGATGCCTACCCGGATACGGGGTTCTATAAAAACATTTACTTTAACACCTATGACACCAGGGACTCTATCACCATCGACAGGATTGTGAATGAACTTACCTGGTCGAACCCCACCTTCAGAAAGGACAGGAAGCTCAGGGTCCTACAGCTCGAAGCAGGGATCAAACAGCAATATATTCATCTTTCGTACAAGCAGGACAGCGCATCGTACCAGCACAAGTATTTCATACAATACATCCCCAAAGCCGCGTTGTATTTCCAACCATTCTCCAGCCTTCTTCTTGAAGCCCATGGCGATTACGTTTTAGGAGATTACAACGGCGGCGACTTCAGTTTAAGGGTGAACCTGAGCACTATTCTCGGCAAACTTAATAAAAACGCCGGGACTATCATGCTCACCGGTATCTATGCCTACCAGCAGCCAGGATGGTACTACAACCACTTTCTTGGCAATAACTTCAAATGGGATACCACCTTTAATAAACAGGGGCTTATTTCGGCCGGGTTTGATTATAAGTTCAAGTTCCTGAACGCGGGCATTAATTTTAACCGCATCACGAATTATGTCTACCTTGATTCAACTGCTCATCCTCAGCAGTTCAGGAATGAATTCGGATACTTGTATGCGTATTTCAATACCGATGTTGACCTGTGGAGATTCAAGATCCGCACCAAACTGGCATACCAGACCGTACAAGGCACAACAGTATTAAGGCTTCCTGCTTTTATGGGAAGCCTTGCGGTTTTTTACACCCAACCCCTTTTTAAAGGAGCAGCCTTATTGCAACCCGGACTGAATTTCTACTATAATACCCTGTATTATGCCGACGGTTATATGCCCGCTCTCAGGTCATATTATATCCAGGATAACAAACAGACCGGGAACTACCTGTTTATGGATGTGTTTATCAACATTAAAATCCAGAGGGCAAGGTTTTTTGTGGCTTACACTAACTTTGGTACTATGTTTGAAGGGCATACTTATTGGGCTGCACCCCATTATCCCGGACAGGATGCCGCGTTCAAATTCGGGATCAGCTGGAGGTTCCATGATTAATCAAGAGAGGGATGATAAATACGATAATCAAATACAGGATTATTATAAGGGCAATCCTGGTCTTTACATCCTTTATACCATTTAGCCTGGCAGCACAGACAAATAAAAATTCAAACACCATGGAAGATATTTCAGTTAAAACTCCTGCGTTCGCAGCAAACGGGCTTATCCCTACAAAATATACCTGCGAGGGTGAAAATATATCGCCTGCTCTTGAGTGGTCGGCGTTGCCTGAAAAAACAAAAAGTATTGTCCTGATCATGGATGACCCGGATGCTCCCAATGGTGACTGGGTCCATTTCATACTGTTTAACATCCCTCCTGAAACAAGGCAGCTTGCCGACAGTTTCAGGCTCAGCAATAAACCCAGCCCCTTTATGAAAGCCGGTTTGAACAGCGCCGGGAAACTGGATTACTACGGGCCATGCCCGCCTTCGGGAACACACAGGTATTACTTTAAACTCTATGCTTTGGACATGGTTCTCATCCAGCCTGAAGGCATTACCAAGAACGATTTGCTTAAAGCCATGAACGGCCATATTCTTGCCAAGGGCGAGATCATGGGAAGATACCGGAAGATTAAATAGCCCTGCTTCCCAGCAAGGAAATATCATGGGAGGATACCGGAGGATCATCAAGACCCATTAAAGGGTTCAGCCTTCAAGGTATTTCAGCCAGCGCTCCGAGCGGGCTTTGTCGTTCTGGTAACAGGCCATGTTTCCCGAATACATGACGGCAATGCAGTAATTTGCATGATTACAACCGGAGACAGTAAGTTCTCCGGTTTTTAACTTATTGATGAAAGCCGGGTCATGGATAAGAGCCCGGGCGATTTGAACAAATTCAAAACCCCCGCCCAGGACTTTCTCAATACCTTCCCTTGAGACCATGCCGCCCACGTAAACCAGGGGCAGTTTCACCGATTCCCTTACTTTCTTAGCATCTTCCAGGAAATAAGCTTCAGAGAAAGGTTCAGGTTTAATCATCAGGTTGCCGAAGCATCTCACCCCCGGCTTCAGCCATTTCTCATGCATATAGCGGGCCATGATGCTTACGGGCATCCGGCCCCTCATTACATACATCGGGGCCCTGCTTACAAACCCTCCGCTTAGTACCAGGGCATGAACACCAAGGCCTTCCAGTATCCCCGCCACCCCGATGGCTTCATCAATTTCCATTCCGCCCCTGAACCCGTCGCGGAGGTTCATTTTTACCAGCACTGCAATATCGGCACCGGCATTGCTCATCACTTCACCGATTACCTCCTTCATGAACCGGCAGCGGTTAGAAAAACTTCCTCCGTATTCATCTTTTCTTTTGTTTGTATGCGGTGAAAGGAACTGGCTTATGAGATACCCGTGGCCCGCATGCACTTCAACCGCGTCGAAACCGCTTTCTCTGGCCAGTTTCACAGCCCGGCCGAAATCGGCAACCACCTCCCGCATATCTCCAGTTTTCATCGCCCTGGACCAGGTGGGGCCATATAGGTTGAAACCTCCCGATGGGGACAAGCACTTCCCGCTGACCGAAGTTTTGGCCATCTGCCCGCAATGGCCTATCTGGATTGCAGCGGCAGCGCCGGCCTTATGCACAGCCCCGGTAAGTGTTTTTAGTCCCGGAACCGCTTCTTTTCTGAGCCATAGCTGGTGGTCAAACGAAAGCCCGCTTTGAGAAACGGCAGCATAGGCAACGGTCGTCATACCGATCCCTCCTTCGGCAACAGCCCTGTGATAGTTAAGCAGTTCATCCGACACAAGATGCCCCTGGCACATGCCTTCAAAGGCTGCAGAGCGTATTGAACGGTTTCTCAGCCTGAGATGCCCCAGGCTGTATGGAGTAAATAAAAGTGAACTCATAAATGAAGTCTCATTAAAATTTCGGAAATTTGAGGATCGGATAATTTACGAACACGAAGATATTAAAAACCCTGATAATTATGAGACCGACAAGAACAACCTTCCTGATTTTCCTGTTGCTTATCGCAGCCAGCCTGTACGCACAGGAAAGCAAGAAAAACCCGTATAAACTTAAGCTGGTCTCAAGTACCGGGGCATATACCCAGGTCATTCAGAAAGACAGCCTTAAACGTCTCCTGGATATCAGCAAATCGGTGCCCGGCATAGTTTTAGACATACGGTATGCAACGAACAATAATTTTACCCACAAAAAGGTATATACTTCAGCCAGGGCATTTGCCAGGCTCAAAGTAGTACGTGCCCTTGCAGCCGTGGAAAGCGAACTGGCAACACAGGGGCTGGGCCTTAAAATATTCGATGCTTACAGGCCTTACGCAGCAACCCTTCTATTCTGGGACATCATTCATGACAGTGCCTATGTTGCATCCCCGGTTACAGGCTCAAGGCATAACCGCGGATGTGCGATCGACCTTACCCTTATCGACCTTAAAACAGGGAAGGAACTGCAGATGCCCACCTCTTTCGATGATTTTACAGTCAAGGCCGGCGCAAGCTATGATCTGGTTCCCCAGGAGGTAAAAGAAAACCGGCAAATGCTGATCGACATCATGTCGAAATACGGATTCAGCGTATACCCCAGTGAATGGTGGCATTTCGATTTCAAAGGCTGGAAGGATTACGAGTTGATGGATCTTTCTTTTGAAGAGCTTGACAAGGTGAGAAACTAGCCCGGTGAAACCGTAGCCTCAGATCATGCTCCTTTGTTTCCTGATTTCCTCGTAAGCTGAATTGATTTGCTGGAATTTCTCGGTTGCCGAGCGTTTGATGTCATCGCCCAGTTGGGCAACCATATCGGGATGATGTTTTTTTGCCATTTCGCGGTAGGCTTTCTTCACCTCTTCATCGCTGGCCGAAGAGGATATTTCAAGCACAGTATAGGCCCAGTTGGAATCTTTTACGAACATAGCTTTCACCGATAAGAAACCATTACGGCTGATCCCCATGTACGATGATATACTTTCAATAACCGACACTTCACTGGGATGGAACTCCCCGTCGGCCGCCGCGATGCCAAACAGGAAATGAAGAAGGGTAAGTTTCGAAGAGTAATCCATATACTGCCCAACCTGTGTGCTGACCTCCTGTACACGGATATCCTGTTTCAGTATCTCACGCAGCATCAGGACCAGGCGTGAACCTTCATCTTCGCCAAACTGGCGGATGAAGAAGTTCCGTACATAATCGAGCTCAGCTTTTACAATTTTATTATCGGCTTTCATCACAGCGGCTGATAATACAAGCAGGCTCATCGAAAAATCGCCTCTTGGGGTTCCGCTGTAGGAGTAGCTCCCTTTATTCATGCCTTCAAACATGGAACCCAGGGCAAAGCCTAGTATCCCTCCCATCGGTCCTCCGAATACCCAGCCCAGGCCCCCTCCTACCCATTTGCTGTAACCGCCGGCAGAAGGTGATTTGAACTGGCCCTGTTCCGGAGGAGGACTGCCCCCGGCGGCTCCCTTATTTATATTTTCAGCTTTGCCAGTTGAACCACCGGGCTTTTTCCTCATGGTAATAACGGCATAGATCACTATGGCGAGGATGACAACGGCAATCAGTTTTGACATACTTGATAGTTTGATACAGGATGCAAGATTCAGGATGTCGGATATCGGATACCAGGCATCCTGCTTTTTAAGGGTTAAATCATTGGATATTTTCCGAAACCGGGAGGCCGAATTCTTCGGTCATTTTAATTCCCAGAGCTTCCAGTTCATTCAGAACCGGGTCGTAAATTGATGCGATGACGGGGATGTGAACTCCTTTTTCCTTTATTTCGCCCTTGAGTATCATCTCAACACCAATAGCGGCAGGCAGTGCAACGGTGCGGGCAATGGAAGTATCGGTGGAAGGGGAACCAAAATCAAGCATGCGTGAACGTATCACTTCCTTACGCCCGTCAGAATATGCTGCAAGGAAGGTATGCTGCAGAACTACCATATCCCTTTCATTGTCGCCCAGGCCCATCTTTGAAATCATCAGGTCAGAAACAACCTCAAATGTACTTTCTGTTGCGCGGTTCATTGGTTTATCCTCGAACAATCCAAGCCATTCCAGGGCATCCAGGGCCTGAGAACCAACCGGGATCCCAAGACAGCCGGCCACATCCGTGCGTATATTTCTGGCCTGCAATCCCGTTTTGTAACCGAGATTTTCGATCTGCCTCCCCACAAGTCCTGCATAGGTCATTCCTTTCATGTCGGTTTTTTCATAGGATATCAGGCCAAGCTGTTTCATCACATCCAGGGTTTCGCACCATCCGGTGAAACGAAAGGTGCCCCTGAAAACCGTGAGGGCTTCGGGGATTCCGTATATTTCCATGTAAGCCAGTGAATCCCTGTTTGGATAGACTTCCAGTTGTCCGACTTCGGGGAAATTCACTAAAAAAGGATTTTTAAAGAGGTCCCGGGTGGGTATGCTGACCTCCTGCCCGTGGCGAAGGTATAATGCATCGTTGTTCCCTGCCATGACAACCCCTTTGGGGCTCCACGAGAACTTGTATTTAAATGGGTTGCCCGCTGCTTCAGGAGCCGGCAAAGCGCCGCATATGCTGTAGAACTCCAGTACAGCCCCACCTTTTCCATGGATACTGTCGATGATGCGCATGGCCGACATATGGTCGATGCCAGGGTCGAGGCCCATTTCGTTGAGGATGATGATCCCTGCTTCCCTTGCTTCATTGTCGAGAGCCCGCATTTCGGGTTTGACATAGGAGGCAGTAACCATGTTCTTTTTATGTGCAATACAGTGCCGGGCAACCATTATATGAAATGCATAAGGCAGCAGGCTTACCGTGATGTCGTGTTCTTTGATGAGGGCATCCAGTGCGGCTTCATCTGAAGCTTCCCAGTTCACCGACTTGCCTTTGGGGTGATCATTGATCATTTGGGCGGCACGATCCGCAGTATTGGAAGCAACAGTAACTTCAAAGCCCCTGGATAAGAGGTGGTGAACGATAGGCCTGGCTACCAGCCCGGCTCCGAGAATGAGAACTTTTTGAGACATGTTAGCTGGATTAAGAGTTATCAATGAATAATATCAATGTACCATATACCATGTACAATGTACAATTTACAAATTAGGGGATACTTAAGTATTCTTCCATGTACTTATACTCAGGTGCTAATTCACCTTTATGGAGGATCAGCCCTTTCTTTATAGCGCGTGGAAGGTCAAGGTCCTCGAAAGGTTCATCAAAGTCGGCATCGGCTATAGGTTTGATGAAATTAACCAGTGCATCGGCAAAACCATCCGATGCATCCCTGGGTAGTTCGGCCGGCAGTATATCCACAGCCATTACAAGCAGTCCGTCGCCTTTATGGCCCGACGTGGCCGTGCGTTTGACCGGATCATAAATGAAAATCGGATCGGAGATCACCGTGGAATGCAGGGTGCATTCCACCGAACCTTCAACATCGCAGCTGATGTCGCCTATCACTGTAAGCCTGGGCTTCGATTTTTGAAAAAGTTTTTCCAGGTATTCCTTTGTAACGAGCCTGGGATATCGTTTATCCCAGTATATGCAATTGATCAGCATCGAAAGGTAAGGGATATACTGTTCGAACTTGCACCTGAAATCCTGGGGATTCTGCATATATTCATGCAGCTCGAAAGGAATGCCATGGATGTTTTCATAAAGGTCTTCTTCCCTGAAAACCACCTTATAAACTAAATTATTCGGAACCTGTTTCCGTTTATGCAGGGCCAGCAGTTTTTCAGGCGAGATCTCCTTCACCGGTAAAAGTCCGCAGATCTCCTGGGCTCCCTGTGAAACATTTCCATAGCCGGTAAACCCTATAACGAAGGGGCGGAATACAGGGTTGATCCCGTTTTCGGCTATCAGTTCACCAACGTAGGAGATGGCATCCTTGGCTTCTTTGAGTGAAGCATAATGATGGGCCTGTTTTATTTTAAGCAGTTCCGTCTGGTATCCGAAATCTTTCAGCCTGAGGCCGAGGGACCAGAAGGAATTGATCATTCCGGCCATGCCGGCATAACGCCCGAAAAAGATAAGCCGTTTACCCTGTTCATCCACGATCTTCTCATACTCGATGAGGTTGCACTTAAGTTCCATCATGCGTTTCAGCATGGGCATATTGTATTGCTGCCCTTTGATGACATGGGAGAAAAAAACATAGGTTTTTTCGGGTTCGAAATAATGTTCGGGGATCTCCTTAACCCCGATAATCACAGAACAGTCGTTCAGGTTGTCACAGATAGTGGCTCCCGCCTCAACATATTCCATGTCGGTAAAGATCCTTTTGGCGGATGTCTCCACGACTATATCAAGCTTTTTCTGCCTGACAAGCCGTGCAACATGCCTTGGAGTTAGTGGGGCACGACGTTCATGTTCGTACTTATCCTCGTGCCTGATGCCGATGTAGTTGCTCATTTCTCTTTCGTTAGTAAATTCACAGCAAAATTACAAAAAGCCGGGGAGAATGCAAGGAAGCGGGGAATGAATGGATCGGGAGGGGTCCTGCCGATAAGAAATCTGAATCCCTGCAAGGCAGAAACCTTGGCCTGTGATCCCGGCTGTTAATAAAAATCTTTGGCTGACTCTGAGTAAACAAGTAATTTTAGAACAAAAATAAATCGTGAGACAGGTTTTCATCTTTTGCATGGTCTGGATAGGTATAGCCTGCCAGGCGCAAAACATACAGGATTTTTTCGCCGACAAGGCCGGGGCCGTTACCTGGCTTGGGATTGACTACTCCCATGTAAAACTTATAGGAGAGTTCACCCAGTTCAAGGATGCCGGTGCATACAGCCCTGCCGAGATCAGGGATAAGTATTTTCCCGCCTGGAATTCCCTGGTTTTAAATGAACCTTCAAAGTACGATTTCAAAGGTATGTTCATGCTTTCGAACCTTGTTCCCGATCTCGGCATGGTAACAAAACTCAATGCTGCTTCGGATACAGTAAAAATGAAGGACTTTAAAGAAAACAAATTCAAACCCGATGATCTTAAAGAATTTATCAGGAAGTACGAGATTCCGGATAAGGAAGGGCTGGGCATCGTGCTTATAGCCGATGTATTGAACAAAACCACCGAAATGGCGACCTACTTTATTGTCGTGTTCAATATGAAAACCAGGGAGGTTTTACTCTGCGAACAGGCCGTTGAGAAGGCAGGCGGGATCGGAATAAGGAATTACTGGGGAGGTTCGCTGAACAACCTGGTCAAGGACGGGAAGAAGAATCTTTACTGGGCCTGGAAGGGGAAGTATGATAAATAGCGTTGGGCGAAGCCCAAATGAGCACACAAATAAAATAAACAATTGGTGCGAATAAAGGCGAAATGGCGAAAAGCGTTGGGCGAAGCCCAAATGAGCACACAATTAAAATAAACAATTGCTGCGAATAAAATCAAATTATGTGGCAAGTCGTTAAGAGGGTTCTGAAATGGGCATTGTATATTTTCCTGGTATTTCTTGCCACATCGACCTTTTGCGCCCTGCTTTATAAATTCGTCAATCCGCCTGTCACTCCATTAATGGTCATTCGCTTAAGCGGGCAGGCTTTTGCCGGGCAGGCTTTAAAACTAAAAAAAGACTGGGTGCCTATCGACAGTATTGCGCCATCGCTTCAGCTTGCTGTTGTTGCTTCGGAGGATAACAGTTTCCTGGAGCATAACGGGTTTGACTTTAATGCCATCAGCAAGGCAACAGAATATAACAAGAGCCATAAGGGTAAGAAAATAAGGGGTGCAAGTACCATCTCACAGCAAACCGCGAAGAACGTTTTCCTTTGGCCCCAGCGTTCCTGGCTCAGAAAAGGGCTTGAGGTTTACTTCACATTTCTTATCGAGGTAATCTGGGGGAAGAAACGCATCATGGAGGTATACCTGAATGTAGTAGAAACGGGCAAGGGGATTTACGGAGCTGAAACGGCTTCGCTTACTTACTTCAACAAGCATGCGATCGCCATATCGCGTTCGGAATCGGCCCTGCTGGCCTCAATTTTACCCGATCCCCTGAGATGGGATCCACGCTTCCCGACTCCGTATATCCGTTCGAGGCAGGAATGGATACTCTGGAACATGGAAAATATCGGGAAGCTCGATTATTAGCGGCTTGCAGAGGTCCCTATCAGGGCCTTGCGGGAAACCTCATCCGCAGTGATTAAAATGCCAATAATTTTCCCTGAGAATTAATTCTTTAAGTCGAAATTTGTTGTAATTTTGCGGGTTCAAATTTTGAGCGAAAAATCCTTTATTAAAACTATAAAATTATGGCTAAATCAGTGAAAGAAAAGAAGTACGTGTACTACTTCGGCGGCAAGAAAGCCGAAGGCGATTCCGACATGAAGAATCTGCTCGGCGGCAAGGGAGCAAACCTTGCCGAAATGGTGAACATCGGGCTGCCGGTTCCGGCAGGGTTCACACTCTCGACCGAGGTATGCACTGCTTACTACGACAACAACAGGAATTACCCTAAGGAATTGAAGAAACAGGTACTTGACTCATTAAAAAGGACCGAGAAGGAAATGGGCGCTATTTTCGGCGACAAGACCAACCCATTGCTTGTTTCGGTGAGATCAGGGGCCCGCGCTTCCATGCCGGGCATGATGGAAACCGTTCTGAACGTAGGTTTGAACGACATCACCCGCGAAGCGCTTATAAAGAAGACAAAGAACCCCAGATTCGTATATGATTCACAGCGCCGCCTCATCCAGATGTATTCTGATGTAGTCATGGAAAAAGCTGCCGGTATCGAGCCTAAAGAGGGCATGGGTGTAAGGGTGCAGCTTGAGCACGAACTGCACAGGATGAAGGAAGATAAAAAAGTAAAGAGCGATACCGATCTCACAGCCGATGATCTCAAGAAACTTATCGGTATTTACAAAAAGAAAGTTAAGGAAGTGCTTGGAAAACCCTTCCCCGAGGATGCAATGGAGCAGTTATGGGGAGCAGTTGGAGCCGTATTCCAGAGCTGGAACGGCAAACGGGCCATTTCATACCGCCGTTTTGAAGGCATTCCCGATTCATGGGGAACTGCAGTAAACGTGCAATCCATGGTTTTCGGAAACATGGGCGACACTTCCGCTACGGGAGTTGCCTTTACCCGTAACCCGGCTACCGGCGAGAATTATTTTTACGGAGAATGGCTGCCGAATGCACAGGGAGAAGACGTGGTGGCAGGTATCCGTACCCCGAACCCCATCAATGAAATCGGCAAGAACGAACATACAATCCATCTTCCTTCACTTGAAACTTCGATGAAGGTTGTTTATAAAGAACTTGATGCCATCCAGAAGAAACTCGAGAAGCATTACCGCAACATGCTTGACATCGAATTCACGATACAGGACGGGAAGCTGTATATGCTTCAATGCCGTGTTGGAAAACGTAACGGTCCTGCCGCTGTAAAAATGGCGCTGGATATGCATGCCGAAAAACTGATCACCCGTGAAGAAGCCGTATTACGTGTTGAGCCTTCGCAGCTTGATGAACTTCTCCATCCTATCCTTGACCCTGCTGTTGAAAAGAAGACAAAGCCGGTTGCAAAAGGTCTGCCCGCAGGCCCCGGCGGAGCTTCCGGACAAATTGTATTTACTTCCGAAGAAGCTGTGGCATGGGCAAAGAAAGGCAAGACAGTGATCCTGGTGCGTGAGGAAACCAATCCCGAAGACATCGAAGGGATGCGTTCTGCCGAGGCTATTCTTACGGCCCGTGGCGGTATGACTTCGCACGCAGCACTCGTTGCCCGCGGCTGGGGAAAATGCTGCATCGTTGGTGCCGGCACCCTGAAGATCGAGGCTTCAAAAAAGACCATGAAGATCGACAATATCACCCTGAAAGAAGGTGATTATATTTCACTGAACGGATCAAAGGGATATATCTACAATGGCGCTATCAGTATGATCAAGGCTGCTGAAGAGAACCCCGATTTCCAGAAATTCATGAAACTCTGCGATGCAACCCGTACCATGAAAGTGCGTACCAATGCCGATACGCCGGAAGATGCTGCCAAGGCACGCGCTTTCGGAGCCGAAGGCATCGGCCTGTTCCGCACCGAGCATATGTTCTACGGAAAAAATGCAGAGAAGCCCCTTTTCATCCTCCGCAAAATGATTGCCTCCAAGAGCGTGGAAGAAAGGCGTAAAGCTTTGAACGAACTTTTCCCATATGTGAAGGATGATATCAAGAAGACCATGGCCGCCATGGACGGATATCCTGTTACCATCCGTACCCTGGATCCTCCCCTTCACGAGTTCATCCCCCAGAATCCTGAGGGCAGGAAACAGATCGCCGACAGCCTGAAGATTTCGATGCAGGAATTTGACAAGCGTGCCGATGCACTGCATGAAACCAACCCCATGATGGGACACCGCGGCGTCCGTCTCGGCATCACTTACCCCGAGATCACCGAGATGCAGGTAAGGGCCGTTTTCGAAGCCACTGCCGAGCTGATGAAAGAGAAGAAAAAACCCTTCCCCGAAATCATGATCCCCGTAACCTGCGTGGATACCGAGCTTAAAGACCAGTACGATATCGTCGCCACGGTTTACAAGGAAGTATGCGCCAAGTTTAAGATGAAGGAAATCCCTCATATGATTGGGACTATGATCGAGATCCCCAGGGCTGCCCTCACTGCCGATAAAATTGCAAACATTGCACAGTTCTTCTCATTCGGAACAAACGACCTCACCCAGATGAGTTTTGGTTTCAGCCGGGACGATATAGGGAGTTTCCTTCCCGAATACCTCGACAAGAAGATCCTTGCTGTTGACCCGTTCAACGTGCTTGACCGCGAAGGTGTAGGCCAGCTGATGAAGATCGCGGTTGACAAGGGGCGCAGTGCACGCAAGGACCTGAAGATCGGGATTTGCGGAGAACATGGAGGAGAACCTTCATCGGTTGAATTCTGCTACCAGCTTGGGTTCAGCTATGTAAGCTGCTCACCATTCAGGGTTCCTATCGCGCGTCTTGCCGCAGCACATGCCTATATCAAGGACATGAAGGCCAGGGAAGCCGCAAAACCTGCTGTTAAAGCCTCGGTAAAACCTGCTGCAAAGCCGGTTGCAAAGGCAAAGAAGGTAACGAAAACCCTGGCAAAGCCTGTTAAAAAGCTTGCCAGGAAAAAATAACCTTTAGACTACCGGAATGAAAAACGGGCCGCAAATTTCAATTTGCGGCCCGTTTTCTTTATTTGCCCGTGTCCTTTTTGCAGCAGGAAGGGAGTTTGGCATAGGCAGCCTTATCCTTTGCTACATTATCGGCATCGTACCCGAGCTTTGAAATGGTCTTGCGAAGGTCATCAGGAGTTGTTTTGGAGGGGTTGTAGGTTATGGTCACAATCTTGGTATCCACATCCAGCATAGCCTTCTTTACTCCTTTTTCAAAAGCCAGGCTCTTTTCAATGCGGTCTTTGCACTGTTCGCAAACAGCTGAGGTTTTGATTTTTATTGTTGCTTCTTTTTTATCCTGGCTGAAAGCCGGGGCCGAAAAAAGCATAAGTACAAACAGCAGCATGCTGCTGACAATTACGATTCTTGTTTTCATTGTTTACCTGGTTTAAATGATTAAGTAATTATTTAATTTATATATAATCGATTTTGAATTTATAAATATCCTGCATCCCTCATCGGCGCGAAGCGCCCTTATCCCTCATCGGCGCGAAGCGCCCTTATCCCTCATCGGCGCGAAGCGCCTCATCCCGCACCTCATTTAATCGCCAGCCTTATGCCTGCATACCCCGTGATCCCGACCACCGGTCCCCAGGCCATCGAAGCATCAAAATGCGTATGGTAAGGCTTTAAATTTTCAACAATTGGATTCGTTTGCCTTACATTGAGCAGGTTTTCTCCTCCAAGGTAAATTTCAAAGTTCCTGAATTTCCTTGTAACCTGGGCAAGTAAATTGAACCAGGCCGGTGATTCCGACGGGAGCTGAAGTACGGCCGGCATCTTCTTTGTATCAGGGATGCGGCTCGGGCCGTTGACCTGCCCGGTAAGATCGAACTTCCATTTCTCGAACCGGCTTGCATACGAAAGGGTAAGCAGGGCCTTATACTTGTTCGACAGGGCTTTTTGCCTTAACTGGTTTCCCTCGGTCACTTTTACATCATTATAACGGAAGGCCGCCAATACAGTAAACTGCTTTACAGGCATAAAACTGAACTGGGCCTGGGCTACGTTGGCATATGACTTTCCCTGAAGGTTGTAAAAACAGATTGCCGCAGGCATGCTGTCCTGGTCAACCACTACCTGCTTCACAAACTGAGTGCTGTAACCGTCGACGGTGAGTTCGGCTTTACGGCTGAAGAGGGTAAAGTCCCAGCTCAGGCTAAGCCCGAAATTCCAGGCTTCCTCATTGCTGAGACCCGGGGCAAAATAAAGAACCCTCTGGCTGATCAGCATTGGAGAATTTTCGGCAAGCAGGTTTGGAGAGCGGTAGCCTTTCCCCACCGAGCCGCGAAGGGCAAGACCTTTGGCCAAGGTCAGCCTGAGATGCAACCTGGGGGTGAAAAGGAAACCCCAGCGGTTATTGTAATCTCCCCGAACACCTGCAATGAGGGTGAACCTGTCCTTCAGGTTAAAAGTATACTCCATAAACCCACCTGCCGCCCATTCCCTGCGGTCCATCAGGTACGTATTTACAGAATCATTGACAAGGGTGAACTTATCGGCATAGGTTGGAGTTACCGTATCGGAAAGATACTGGTAACGGTATGCGAGCCTGGTCTGTATGAAATTCTCAGAGTAGGTGTCGATAAAAAAACTCCCCCCTGCCGAGATCTTGTGCTTTTCACCGTCAAACTGGGCAGTATAGATGAGGTTGGAATTAAAATTCTGTTCGTGGCCATGGTACAGGTTGATGCCATAAAAAGCATCCTGTTCGTGGTTGATGAACGAAAGGATAAGCCCCAGGCTTGATCGGGCTGATCCCTGGAACATAAGCCCGTTCTTCCAGAAAGCTTCCAGGCGGTTTGTCCTGATCCCGATACCGTATTTCTTGGAATCATTGGTAATGCCGGCCGTATCTGTATTCCAGGTACTTTTATTAAATGCCATCTGCCCCCCGTTACGGTCTTCATAAAGATATTTAACGCCCAGCCTCGACACCCATTTTCCCGGGTTGATAAAATCCCATCGGTTAAAAACGCTGATATTGGTGAGTTTCGGCATATCCATAAAGCCATCGCCGTTCCTGTCGAAGGGCAGCCTGAAATCATCGGCATGAACCAGCACCGAGGTGCTCAGTTTATCGGTAAGTTTGACCGCACCCATGGCATTGGCTTCAAACCTGAGGTTGCTGTTGCCGTAAAGATTCAAAAAGAATTTTTCGCTGTTCTCGGGTTTTTTATATTCAACATTGATCTGGCCTGTGACGGATTCATATCCCTGCACAACGGATGAAGTGCCCTTGGCAACCTGTATGGATTCCATCCACGGGCCGGGTACATAATTCAAACCGTAGGATGTTGCAAGTCCCCGGATCAGAGGCACGTTCTCGGTCATGATCTGGCTGTAGATCCCGCTGAGGCCCAGCAGCTGTATCTGCCTGGCACCTGAAACCGCATCGCTGTACGACACATCCACCGAAGCATTCGTTTCGAAACTTTCGGCCAGGTTGCAGCAGGCAGCCCTTTGCAGTTCACCAATATTGATGACCGTGGTAGCCTGGGTTTTCATCTTGGAAACATAGGAATTATCCAGCCTGCCTTTAACTTCGATTTCTGACAGTTGCCGGTCGCCCGCCTGCATCTCAATTTCAAGTTTTGACTTGTTTACAGGAACTGCAATCGTATCCCTGCGGTATCCAAGCAGGCTTACGACAAGCAGGGAGCTCCCGTTTAACGGTTTCGTAAGGCGAAACCTGCCCTTTTCATCGGTCACGGTGCCCTGGGTGGTCCCTGCCCAGTAAACATTGACTCCGGTGAGAGCCCCCTGTTTCCCTCCTGTGGTTTTTTCATAGACGTAACCTGAGAAATTCTGGGAGTGGACCGTCTTAGTGCAGACAGCAGCAAAAAGTAAAAAAATCAATATTTTTATAGCCTTTGGCATATTCATTTCTTAATCCTCAAATATTATTAAAAGACTGCGGATAAAGGAAAGGGATAATGAGGCGTTCACGGGCGGCAAGGCCCGGCTTGAAGGATACCGCTATGAAAAATGAAGGATGAACTGAAAAAACCCTCGCCTGTTTAGCTTATAAAAACAGGAGGGCAGGGAATTTTTGACTGGTGAAAACTGATTACGCGTTGGCGGCCTGTAAGCGGAGGTCCCGTATCAGAATAAAAGGAAAGACTTATGAATCCTGTGGTTTTACTGATTTTTATACCGGGAAGCAAATTCAGGTCAGCCGAATTAAACGATATGTATGGCAGTTTAGCAGTACGTGAAAGGGTGGTCTGAAAATCAGCCCTGAAATACAAGCGGATCGTTTTACAGCAGTCGGGGGTATCCAGGTCTCCGGAGCCTGCCCGACCCCCTGCTGAGGGGTCTGCGACTGAACCTGAGCAACAACATCCTGCAAGCCCTCCGCTGATCTCAGGGAAAAGCTTAAGGCTGACTTTATTGGTGGAGGTGCAACGGTGTTCCCTGGCCGAAATACCCAGGGTTCCTGCCAGGAAAGGCAGCAGGAGCAGCAGGGAAACAGCATGTCTTAACCAGGTAGTCATCCGCAGGTATAAAGAATTTATTAACGAGTACAGGTTTGCAAAATTAATAAATACATGAATCGTTTTGATCTTTGTCTTAGAAAATTCCTATTTTTGAATGAATTATGGTCTCACCTATCAAAAACCCCGGTTCATGAAGAAGTTAACAATTGGGCTTTTTGCAATAGCCCTGGCAGCCCTGATGGCATGCCACAGAACACCTTCCGAAAACAAGCTTGACCTTTCGGTTCAATGGAAGTTCCATACCGGAGATGATATTGCATGGTCAGGGGCCTCATTTGATGATTCCAAATGGGATTTGATCAAACCTACCGATAACTGGGAAAACCAGGGGTACAAAAACCTGGATGGTTTTGCCTGGTACAGGCTCAGGATCGTAATACCTCACTCGCTCATCGACGATGCATACATCAAAGACAGCCTTCAGATAAAACTTGGCAAGATCGACGATTACGACCAGGTATTCCTCAACGGGGAATTAATAGGCGAGAACGCAAAAGTGTTGCCGGTTAACACGGAACCAAGGCCCGATTTTTTCAACGGACCAAGCCGATGGGATGTAAGCAGGAGGTATGTTCTTGCCGCCAATGATCCCCGCATTCACTGGGACAAGGAGAATGTTATTTCGGTAAGGGCATACGACTCAGGCGGAGCCGGGGGTATGTTCTCAAAACCCTTCGAGATCAGCATGATCGACCTTCCCGATCATGTCATGTTCGATTTCAGCCAGAGTAATTTCAAATTTTCGGGTGATACCCTGGTCAGTAAACAGTTTGCGATATACAATATTTCGCAGAATGAAGATTTCAGGGGTTTGCTCACGGTAAAGGCCAACCGTTGCGACAACGGGAATGCTTTGTTTAAACAGGAAACGATACTGGACATGAGCCCGAATCTCCATATGGTTTTTACAGTCAATGTAATAAAGGACCTTTCGGTGCCGGCAACCATATATTTTACTTTCAAAGAAAATTCCTCAGGCAAGGAAGTTAACGCCCAACTCGAGATGCCATATATCCTGACTCCCAAACCGGGCAAGGCCCCTAGGATCAACGGGGCATCGGTATTCGGCGTAAGGCCGTGGTCTCCCTTCCAGTACCTGGTTGCAGCGACCGGGGAGCCTCCGCTTGCTTACAGCGCCGAGGGGCTTCCCGAGGGCCTGCGTATTCATGCTGATAATGGGCTGATCACAGGTGCAATATCCAAAAAAGGGGAATACAAGGTAAAATTAAAAGTGACCAACAGTTTTGGCACTGCCGAAAAGGATCTTACGATAAAATGCGGCGAGCTGATCTCCCTCACCCCTCCCATGGGCTGGAACAGCTGGAATGTATGGGGACTTAGTGTGAGTGATAAAAAAGTAAGGCAGGCCGGTGAAGCTTTTGTATCCAGCGGCCTGATCAGTCACGGGTGGACCTATATCAACATAGATGACGGATGGGAGGATACTCACGACAAAAACGGGAATATCCTTACAAATTCCAAGTTCCCCGATATGAAGGCAATGTGCAGTTATATTCATTCGCTCGGACTTAAAGTAGGCATCTATTCATCGCCCGGCCCCAAAACCTGCGGGGGTTTTGAAGGCAGCTATACTTTTGAGGAAAAGGATGCCAGGAACTATGCCGACTGGGGAATTGATTATCTTAAATACGACTGGTGTTCATATGGAGGCATAGCCCCGAACCCTAACGATCGGGAGTTGAAATTCCCATACAGGGAAATGAGGAAATATCTCCGTAAAGTTAACCGCGACATTCACTACAGCCTTTGCCAGTATGGGATGGGGGAAGTATGGAAATGGGGGAATGAGGTTGATGCCAATTCCTGGAGAACCACGGGCGATATTGACGATAGCTGGGAAAGCCTTTCAGGCATAGGGTTTGTTCAGGACGCCTGCTCGCCCTACTCTGCTCCCGGAAGGTGGAACGACCCGGATATGCTAGTGGTTGGCTGGGTTGGCTGGGGTCCTCATCTGCATTATACCAAACTTACTCCCAATGAACAGTATACACATATCAGTTTATGGTCCCTTCTTGCAGCTCCCCTGCTGATCGGTTGTGACCTCACCCAGCTGGATGCGTTCACTCTGAACCTTTTGACCAACGATGAAGTGCTTGCCATCAACCAGGATCCCCTTGGAAAACAGGCAAGGCAGGCATGGAAGTCGGGCGAATGCCAGATCTGGGTAAGGGAGCTTGCCGATGGTTCAAAAGCCATCGGGCTATTCAACCTCACCGAACAGCCCTTACCGGTAAATGTTAAGCTTGATTATCTTGGGATTAAGGGCAAATGGATGATGAGGGATGCATGGACCCAGAAAGATCTTGGATTTGTTCAGACACATTTTGAAATGAACGTGCTTCCCCACGGGGTGAAACTGCTGGTGTTGAGAAAAAATTGACTGATTGACTGATTGATTGATTTACTGATTAAAAAGGTTTGTTATTATAATATTTTCAATCAAACAACCAATCAGTCAATCAATCAATCCGTCAATCAATCAATCCGTCAATCAATCAATCCGTCATTTCACCTGCTCCACAGCCCACTTTAGGGCATCTTTGACCATATCGATGGGAGGTTGTTCGATATACCCGTTATCGGTAAGCGAACGGGTCATGCCGCGTGAGTGTTCAATATCTTTTTTGGCTCTCTCATAAGCCTCATCCCAGGTCATGGTAATCCTCGCAACCCCGTCGGCTATAGCCTGCATGGCTACATCGGCGGCTTCGTGAGGGAAAACCCCGGCTTCTTCCATATTGGGAACAATGTCCTCGGGATGGATCCCCCTGCGTTCAGCATAATCGGCCAGGGAATGGGCGGCCCTTATAGCCATGGTATCGGTGATCTTGCGGGCCCTTACCATAAGGGCACCTTTGAGGATTCCCGGGAAACCGGTAGAATTGTTCACCTGGTTAGGGAAATCGCCCCGGCCTGTTGCCACAATAAATGCGCCTTCCTCCTTGGCTGCATAAGGATAAATCTCGGGAACAGGGTTTGCGCAGCAAAAAACTATGGATTTGGGCGCCATGCTGCGGATCCATGGCCTCTTGATAACATCGGGCCCGGGGGTTGAAAGCGAGATCAGGATATCCGCGTCTTTCATTGCTTTTGCCATCGTGGCCACCTTGCCTGGATTGGTCGATAAGCAAAGCTCCCATTTGCGGTAGTAACGTTTGTCATCTTCGATATCCTTGCGCCCGGTATGCAGAGAACCTTTGGTATCGAACATGATCATCTTTGCCGGGTCAGCCCCGTCGGTTATCAGCAGGCGGGCAATAGTGGTATTCGAAGCGCCTGCACCGTGCAAAACAATCCTTACATCTCCTATTTTCTTTCCCGACAGTTTCAGTGAATTGATAACACCCGCCAGAGTAACGCAAGCAGTGCCTTGGGCATCGTCATGCCATACCGGGATTTCGCATTCCTCCCTCAATACATCCAGCACCCTGAAACAGTTGGGCTGGGATATATCCTCAAGGTTGATGGCGCCGAAACTATGCTGGACCATCTTTACAAACTGAATGATCTTTTCAGGATCATTTTTACCGTTTTCATCCTTGCTGTCGATGCATAATGCAACCCCGTCAACACCGCCAAGGTATTTCATAAGGAAGGCTTTTCCTTCCATTACACCCAATCCTCCCGAGGGGGTGCAGTCACCGTCGCCCAGGACCCTGGTTGAATCGCTGACTACTGCGACCAGGTTCCCGCGGTTGGTAAGTTCAAAGGAACAATCGTTACGATCCCTGATATTTGTCGAGATTTTGGAAACACCGGGGGTGTACCATACATTAAACCAGTTAAACCCTGGAACCGGTGCTTTGGGCACTGTCTGTATCTTCCCGGTATAAAAACAATGAGCTTCCTGGGCGAGTTTCTTTAAAAATAAGGTCTTGCCTTTTGCTATCTGCTCCTGGGTAAAATCGTCAGGAAAAACTTCGTCCAGGTTTTCAAGGTTAACTGATATCTCTTTCATGAAAATGTTTTTTGTAAAAATAAATAAATATTTGTGTACCTTTGGCGATTAATTAATTAAAATTTGTTTTTATGTCTACAGGTAAAGTTAAATTCTTCAATGAAAGAAAAGGTTTCGGGTTCATCGTTGATGACTCCAACCAGCAGGAAATTTTCGTACACGTCAGCGGTCTGATCGACAAAATCAAACAGGATGATGTAGTTTCTTTTGATGTAACAGAAGATAAAAGAGGAAAAAAGGCAATCAACGTAAAGAGGGGATAATCCTTTTTGTTTTGAATGCATAAAAAAGCCGTCCTGACCAGACGGCTTTTTTTATCCAGTAAAATACCTTGTTATTTATTCAGCATCACCGGCATAACCAGCATCAGGATATCTTCATCCTTGTTCTCGGCATTGGCCGGGAGCAGAAGGCCGGCACGGTTCGGGCCGCTCATCTCCATCCTGACCTCGTCGGCATCAATATTCGAAAGCATTTCCATTAAAAACTTTGAATTGAAGCCGATCTCAAGATCTTCCCCATCGTAGGAACAGGTAAGCCTTTCCTTGCCTTCATTCGAGAAATCAACATCCTCGGCAGTAAGAAGAAGTTCTTTGCCCGTGATTTTAAACCTGACCTGGTGGGTCGACTGGTTTGCGAAGATGGATACACGTTTGATGGAGTTAAGCAGTGACATCCTGTCGATCACCATATGGTTGGGGTTTTCCTTGGGGATGACTGCTTCGTAATTGGGATATTTACCGTCGATGAGCCTGCAAATAAGACTGATGTTCGCAAAGGAGAAAAATGCATTGGTGCGGTTATATTCTACAGCTACTTCCGTATCCTGGGCTGCAAGAATATTTTTAAGCAGGTTTAGCGGTTTTTTGGGCAGTATGAATGCAGCCGAAGCTTCGGCCTTTGTATCAAGCCTTGTGTATCTTACCAGCTTATGGGCATCGGTGGCCACAAAGGTGATGTCATCGATAGAAAGCTGACAAAAAACGCCCGAAAGAACAAGCCTTAGTTCATCATTGCCTGTGGCGAAGATAGTTTTCGTAATAGCCTTGGAAAGCACTCCCGAAGGGATGTTTATGGATGTGGGTTCTTCAAGGGGCGGGGTACGCGGGTATTCGTCGCTCCTGTGCCCGCTAAGTTTATACTTACCCTCGCCTGCCGATATCTCAACCAGTAAAGTGCCCAGGTCTATGGAAAAGGAAACCGGGATATCGGGAAGGGTTTTAAGAGTGTCGACCAGTATCTTGGCGGGAATGGCAACTGAACCATCTGCTTCCGATTTATCAGGTTTTACCGTCACACTCATGGTAGTTTCAAGATCTGAGGTTGTGACGGTAAGATTATCTTCTTTAAGGTCAAACAAAAAATCATCAAGAATAGGCAAGGTATTATTGCTGTTGATCACGCCAATGACTGCCTGCAGGTTTTTTAACAGCAAGGAACTGGAAATGATGAATTTCATACTATTTTATTTTTGGTTGAATATGGGTGTAAATATACAGTTTTTAATTTTTTACTGCAAGGTGGCTTTGTTCAAAATTTTATTTTTTACCACCACCTTTGAAATTGAATTTCTTCTCCTCTCCTTTCAGCAGGCGCATGATGTTTGTCCTGTGTGTAAAAAGAACGAAGACCGCTACAAATACCGAAAGCACTACCAGGTCCGGGTGACGTTCCCCTCCAATGAAAACCACAATGAACGGGAATGCCGAAGCGGCAATGCAGGACGATAAGGAAACATAACGGCTCACTGCCAGTACGGCAATGAACACACCAAGGACGATCAGCAGTGGCATGGGGAAAAGCGCAATGCCCACACCTGCCATCGTCCCTACGCCCTTACCGCCTCGAAATCCGGCAAATACCGGGAAAACATGCCCGAGTGCGGCAGCCACCGCCGCCCCTATCTTTATATATATTAGCTGGTCGGGACTCATGCCCTGGCCTGGAAAAAAACCGGTAATGAAAACAGCCAGCCATCCTTTAAAAACATCAAACAGCAGAACAGGGATTCCTGCCTTATAGCCAAGCACGCGTATCACATTGGTGGCCCCGGCATTACCGCTGCCGTGCTGTCTTACATCAATCCCGTATACAACTTTCCCTATCCACACTGCCGAAGGAATGGAGCCGAGGAGATAGGCAATAATTACCTGTACAAATATTAACATCATGACGGCAATTTTTTATTCATCTGTTTTCTCGAATTTCTTTAGAAAATCTCTTTTTTTCCGTTCCGTTGAGATGGTGTAGCTGAAGCCCTTGGCTTGTTTGTCGGCTTTTTTCTGTTCCGCCTTTGATTTGCGCGCACTAATGATCAAATCATTGAATGAAAGGTCAGACGAGATAACCTGAAGGATGTTGTTCCTGTAATTGAAAAAATACCAGTCCTGCCCCGTGAGCTGGAGGTAAAAAGTGAACTCATCGCCATTCCTTTTCTTCGTGAACTCCATCTTTCCACCCACATAACGGTATACCTGGTTCTTCCCGAGTGTTGAAATTCCTATCGGCCCTGTCGAAAGCCATGACTTGGATGTAGTGTCCCAGTGCATCGTTATATCTCCGAAGAATATCGTCCTCTCAAGCTGTTCAGGGAATTTTCGAAGCCGCCCGGTAAGGGAAAGTTCATTCTTGAAACGTTCCATTTCCTTTGGGTCAAGTATGAGCTGCAATGCCTCATTGAATGGCGTCCTGTCAATCGTAAGCCCTGTGAGGTTAGTGCTGGTGAGGTCCGAACTTATCTTTTGCATAGCGTCTTCCGAAAAAGGAAAATCCATGGCCAATGCGATATGTGCAGTGGTTGAATCGTTGATGAGGAAATGGTCCATAGTCCCGTAGGCCTCCATCGCAAGCGGTCCTCCATTCAGGCCCAGGGTGAGCCTGCCATCACCTCTCATTCTGCAAAGGGTCTGGTTGAAGGAAATGAAGTTGCCGGGAATTGAAAGATCCCTTAACTTGGCGGTATCGGCTATCCTAAATTCCGTGGCTGTCACGTTGTAAGTCATCATACCCGAGGCAAGCGCCATGGAAGAATCGCTGAAACTGTTCTTTCGTACAAAAAAGGCCGGGTAAACAGAAGCCTCTGAATTTGAAAAAGCCAGGGTCAGCGCCATTTTCTCGCCAAGCATATTGGAAAGCTCGGGAGCGACAGGGATCATGATTTTATAAGGATTGATATTGGCATTGAATTTTATCCATTCAGGTTTTACTTTACGCAGGCATTCCGACAAGGTACGGAAGCCTCCGTCGAAATTCAGTTCTTTACGTGCGGCATTTACAGTGACATCCCCCCTGAACTGAAACTCAGGACTGAGATTAAAATAAGCCGAGTCGGTGACCATTCCAGTAGCCACTGTCTGTAAGCTTGAATCCACCCGTATGGAGGAAAATTCTATTTTTTCGCGCTTTCCGTCCCTGTCAACATAATCGAGCAAGCCATTGCCGGTATACCTTTTCCTTGACGCAATGGAAACCTCCGACTGGTAAAACTGGTGGAATTTTGATTTCGTGTTTGCAATAATGATGGCATGCTTCAGCGTTTGCATGTTGGCATCCCTGAATATCTTCACATTGCCTGAATCAGGGAAAACCGCAGCATCCGCCACTTTGATAATCCTGACATCCTCGGCACTGATAACGTTAGTGCGGAGGTTATACCTGGCTTTGGCAGCAAAGAATTTCAGTGAGTCCTGCAGGGGATGTACCGAGATGAATTCCGAACCTGTATACCCAACATCGATAAGTTGGGAAAGGCTCAGGGAATCCGATATCAGCTTCCTGCTCTGCTCGTTAGCCAGGGTTATCTCTTCATTGTCGATCATCCAGTCAAAACGGTCCATCGAACAAACATATTTGTTGAGAGGGAACTCGACTTTTGAGATGCCTATATTGGAGCGGAACTCCCCCCTTCTCTTGTCAAAATCAAAGTGGGTCTGGTAATTCTTTGTTGAGATGGTCAGGTCGTTCAGGTCATATGATTTAATGCGGAAATTCGCAATGAGGGCATCAAAGGTTCTCCGTTTGAACTTGAAGCCTTTGGAATCCATTTCAGCATCTTTGATCTTTACCGTTCCATTGCCCGAGAGCAACCTGGGTGTGAGGGCAAGCATACCACCAAAAGTCGACTGGTTGTTGTACATATGCATTTCCTTCACTATGGTTTTTATAACCATGGAATCCTTATAAGGCATCCAGAACTGGTTTACCGAATCGGCCATTACTGCCGGGTATTCAACATCGGCAACCTGCTCGGTCATCGTGAAATTCTTTGTAATCGACCGCAGGGAATCAGGAAGAAAAAGGAAGGAGCCCGAATGCGAAGTGGAATTCAGAAAAAGCAGGGTGCCATCGCCCCGAAGCCCCTGTTCACTTAAATCAACTTTTGAAACAAATGTACCCTTGCCTCCGTATACCGGCAGGCCGCCGGCTTCGGTGTACTTTTCAAAACCCAGTGAATAATCGGGTCTAACCTTCAGAGGTTGAACAATCTTCGGAAAAATACCTGCGGATGTCAGGGCCCCTCCAAAATCAAGGCTGTCGGTATGGACTACATCAAGGCTCTGGATGGTAAAAGGATCCACATCAAAGAAAAATTTATCCTTTGTGTAAACTCCTTTCTGTATGAACTTTTTATCATAGAATACCTGGGCTTCGTTCTTATTATGGAAGATAGGGTACTGCCTTAGAACTTTAAGCCCGGCCTTATTATCGGGCTCGTCTATTTCAAGATCACCGCTGAGATTTCGTATGGAAGTTTTAACCTTTACAAGGGGGAACCTGCCTTTCTTCGGGTCCCAGGTCTTGCTAAGAACATAAAATACCATGGAATCAAGGTTGGGAAGGTTTATCTTGAATTTATTGTATTCAAATGCGCAATTTTTTCCGTAAAAATCAAAGAGCCCGGCTTCGATCTTGCCATGGAAAAGTACATCCATGTCTTTTTTCACGAGCAGTTCCTCACCTTTAGGATATATGGCCACATGCTGGGAGTCACTGATATTCACGTTTTTTACTCCTTTTATCTTAAGATCAAAATTATTGAGGTCAAGAATGGCGTTGCTGGCATTGGTCACATTGGAATTAAAGAAGATCTCGTCATAATCGGTTTTACCATTCCTTGCTTTGACATAATTGAACAGTTTCTCCTTAACCTTGGCAGTTTTATCCTCATAGTCATACACCAGGAACCCTCGATTTGCGAGGTTCAGCAGCTGAACCTCCACCTGTTCCTTAGGCTTTTTCATAAAACGGGTAAGCTCATTCAGGTTTATTTCCCTGGATTTCTTTTTATCGGTAAACTCCTTGATGATGTTAAGGATGTTGATCTCGTCTATCCCCTGCAGGCGGTCGTAACGGTCCCTTGAATAATAATTCGTCGATTCGAAGATGGCATTGCTTTGTTTGTTAGGGCCGGGCATCATTTTAAAGTTCAGCCTCGCAGTATCCATTTTCCATGAGACCTGCTCGCAATAGATCTCAATTTTATGCCAGGAATCAAACCAGGGAGTGATTGAATTCACCCTCACATCTTTTGTAAATGAGAGTTCCCTTGCGGTGTCGAAATATTTCATTTCCAGCCCGGGATGATAAATTGAATCCCCCTCATGATAAATAGCAATGGAAGCTGAGTCGGCCGTGATCTTTTTTGGGCGGATCACAAAGGCAGGCGCCTTTATGAGCATAAATTCCTCATCTCCTTTTTTTATCGCTATCCTCGCATCACTGTTATGCACCCCCGACCCGAGCACCCTGGCTCCTTCCATTGCGAAGCCACCCGTGTAATCCATGTTCTTGAAAAGGTTCTTAATGCCAATATCCTTATCATAAGAGTAAAAGCGCGGGTATGAAGCTTTGTCTTCATCCACATCGACCAGCACCTTATCGATCAGCCGGCCACTGATGGGTGAGGAAAAATATTTTTTGTTATAAAGCTGAACCGAATCGGCGATAACTTTAGAGAACCTTACCTGGATCTGGTAATTGTTGAGATCGGCAAACACCAGAGAGGGAACCAGGCCTACCCTTTGCCAGTCGACCCTGCCTTCATGACCCGACCAGCGCAGCGAGAGCGGGAAGTATACGCCGGCTGTGCCATAGATCATCATCGAGTCCTTATTTACATATGACACCAGGTTGGCTTTTGAAAATTCGATCACGGGAACCGAGTCAAGCCTCATCGTGAAAGTTGCAGGGTTTACCTTCCAGCGGGTCGATTGGGATTTATAGATCAGCCCTTCATCAAAGAGATTGGTTGTGATCTCCAGAAAACTTGAAAAATTCCTGGAACTCTTTTCCGAGATCAGCTTCCTTAGTATGACCGACCAGGGTAAGAACCCCGACCCGGGCTGATGCGAATCAACGAAAACATTCAGGGCCTGTATGAAGTTAAAAAAATCGGGGAAGACGCGGATCTTCTTTTTCAGCATCTCGTTGCAGAGGGAATAGATGAAATTTTTAGTGCCGGGGTCGAAAGCTTCCTTGTTCCATTTCTGCACAAAACTGGTCATGATGGGCTGAACCAGTTTCTTGTCGTTGTCGGAAAGCCCGAACAGCAGCCCGTTAAGTTCACTGATAAACCTGGTGGAATCACCCGAAAAGCTGCTTGTCCTCTGGTTCTGCGACTGAGCTTCAAGTACAGGCAACAGAAGGGCAAATAATACAAGTAAAATAAACGAAGGTCCCGATCTTAACATTTTTTAAATCTTACTGCGGCCCAATGGTCCAGGGTATCTGCCTGTATTTGTTTCATTCCCAGGGATTCCGTAATTTCGTTTATCACCCCCAGATCATCTTCATAAAACCCGCTGATGAGAAGGAATCCCCCATCATCAAGGTAAGTATGGTACAGGGGGATGTTGCGAAGCAGGACATTGCGGTTGATATTAGCTAAAATGAAGCCGTACCTGCCTGCAGGGATGTCAGCTGAGTCACCATGGATAACGACAATACCGGGCTCATTATTTCGGATTGTATTTTCCTTTGCATTGAGAAACGACCATTCATCATTATCAATTTCCACGACCGGCCCGGCTCCCAGTTTTGCCGCAACGATTCCCAGCACACCGGTTCCCGTTCCCATATCAAGAACACTCAGCCCGTTAAGATCGCACTCCAGCAATGCCTGTATCATCAGCCTGGTGGTTTCATGGTGGGCAGTTCCGAACGACATTTTGGGTTCTATCACCAGGTCCATCGCGGCTGAAGGATCCGGTTCATGAAAAGGCGCCCGAATGAAACATTTACCAATCCTTACAGGATGATATGCTGATTCCCAAGCAGCATTCCAGTTCTGTTGGGCAATCTTTTCCACCTTATACCCGAAACTGTATTTCGCTGCATTCTCTTCAAGGAAGTTGGCGACTTTCATGATATCGAAGGAATCCAGCGGGATGTATGCCGAAAACATTCCCCCGCTCTCTTCGGTAAAACTTTCGAAGCCCAGTTCGCACATCAGGGCGGTCATAATCCCGGCATTTTCCCCTGAGATCCCGATGAATTTAACTTCTACATATTCCATCAGAGCGAATCAACGATTGCAATAAAATCCTCTGCTTTGAGGGAAGCGCCTCCGATAAGCCCGCCGTCGACATCCGGGTTGCTGAACAGTTCTTTTGCATTTTTCGCATTACAGCTGCCACCGTATAGAATGGAGATATCCCCGGCAAGTTTTTTTGTATATTTTTTTTCGACCAGGCCCCTGATGAAAGCGTGCATCTCCTGTGCCTGTTCAGCCGTGGCATTAACGCCCGTACCAATGGCCCAAACGGGTTCATAGGCAATTACAACCATCGCCATGGAATCCTTTTTAAGGTGGAAAAGCGATTCGTTGAGCTGCTTTTCAACCACCTTGAAATGTTTCCCGGCTTTACGCTCGGGGAGCAGTTCTCCGCAGCAGAAGATCGGGATAATATTATGTTTAAGCAATGAATCCAGTTTGCGGGCAAGGAATTCATGGCTTTCTTCAAAATATTTGCGGCGTTCCGAATGGCCTATGATGCAGTATTCAACTTCCATCGACGACAGTATGGGAGGGCTCACTTCACCTGTAAAAGCCCCGCTGTCCTCGGGATATACATTCTGGGCTCCAACCGAGAATTTGGAATCCTTGGCAATGTCGGTGGCCAGTTCCAGGTATGGGAACGGAGGACAAAGCACCACTATTTTATTTTCCAGTTTGCGGGTTTCGAGGTCTTCGGCCACATGGGCAACCAACTCCTCAGCTTCCAGGAATGTCTTGTTCATCTTCCAGTTCCCGGCAACAATTTTCTTTCTCATTTCTTCTGTTATTTGTTTTTTGTAAATTTTCATTTCATGGTTTGAAGCCAGGTCCCGGGATCTAACATTGAATAATGCCCATCGCGGAGCCAGCTCCCGGGATCAGGTCCTTATCCTCACTCTCGGGTCGATTACCCCGTAAAGGACATCTGCAAGCATATTAATAATGATTAGTATTACCGAAATAAACAGCACAGCACCCATGATCACGGGAAAATCATATTTATCAAGTGCATTCACGATCACCAGACCTATTCCCTTCCAGTCAAAAATATATTCCACGAAAACTGCTCCGGCCAGCAGGGAGGCGAGCCAGCCGGTTGCAGCTGTGACTACGGGGTTCATTGCATTTTTAAGGGCATGTTTCAGGATGATCCTGCGGGGACTCAGGCCTTTTGCCCTGGCAGTGCGGATATAATCCTGCGACAACACCTCGAGCAGGGAGTTTCGGGTTAGTTCTACAATAATGGCAAGCGGCCTGATCCCAAGGGTAAATGCGGGCAGTATGAGGTTTTTCAGGTCAAGATACTCCCCCCTTCCAAGGTCGTCAACGGAATACAGGCTGCCCGTCATATTGAGGTGAGTGAAATGGGACAAAACGAAGGCAAATATCCATGCATTGAGGATAGCGGCAAAAAAGGATGGGAGCGACATGCCCAGAACTGAAAACACCAGGGAAATCCTGTCGATGAAGGAGTTCTTGTAAAGGGCGCAAACAATGCCTATGCTGATTCCAACAACCAGGGCGAAGGCCATGGCAACGATTGCAAGGATAAATGTGTTGATGAAACTTTCGATAAGCAGCTCCGAAACATTCCTCCGGGTCTGGTAACTCTGCCTCAGGCAGGGGTATTTGACTGCGAGCATTATATTGTGAGCAGAAAGGGAAAGAAGCGGCTTCCCGTATTTAAGCGTATCGTATGTAAAACTTCCCGAAGCCGGTCTCAAAGTGTGTAACGATAATGGGCTGAGATCGTTCAGGTAGGAAACGAACTGGACATACAAAGGCTTGTCGGTGCCAAGATCCCTTCTTACTGCGGCCACTGAAGCGCTGTCGGCCCTCTGTCCCAGCATCATCCTGGCCGGGTCTCCCGGAAGGATGTTGAAAAGGAAAAAGATCACGAGCACTACCCCGAAAAGAACCAGTAGTCCATAGCCAAGCCTTTGAAAGATAAACCTTGTCATTTGATATATTTCTCCCTGACCTCGCTCCACTCAGGAAAATCCCTGAACGCCCATTTGTCGATAACCACACCGTTTTTGAGCAGCACCAGGCCCGGGTTTGACCTGACCATGGTTTTCAGGATCACGTCATCGGCATTGAAAAATTCAAAAGAGGTTCCGTGAACCATGCGGAATTTCCGGATCTCCGACGGCATCGAAGTTGTAATGCAGATAAAGGCTTTTCCTGCGGCCTGGGCTTTTTTATAGAATGGCAGTATGCTCAGGAAAGCCTCCGCATTGGTTTCTTTGAGGTTGTATGCCACGAGGATAAACTGGTAGTCGGGATTCTGCAGGATGAAAGAGGTTACGTCATCCCCGTTCATATCTTCAACCTGGAGGCTTGACACTTTTCCCGAGTTGGGATCCTCCACCCTCTGGCTGTCAAACACCCACTGCGACATCCAAAGGGAATCATTCCAGGGATAGCTCGATGCGAGGTATTCCTTTTTTTCACCTGTCTTCTTATTCCTGTAGGTCACAAAAAATTTCACCGGGAGGCTCTCTGTTTTATTCACCTTGTTGCCCTTTCTCCAGGCCATAAAATCGA
This sequence comes from uncultured Bacteroidales bacterium, assembly GCA_903877385.1. GTDB lineage: Bacteria > Bacteroidota > Bacteroidia > Bacteroidales > FEN-979 > CAIRDP01. Next base: position 120,894 of record CAIRDP010000019.1, on the reverse strand, counting down.
TGAGAGGAAGATGCCTTGAACTGTAAACCGACATCCAGGCAAATGCAAAAGCGGCAACGCAAAGTACTATCACATCAAGGCTTAAGGGCAAAGCCGAACGGTACTTTTTCCTCCACATGAATATGGGGACCACAAAAATCATCAGCAGCAGGTTTTTTAAAAAAGTCTGCATGTTGGTGAGTTTGACCGCATCGCCAAAGCAGCCGCAATCGGGCACCAGGTTCCAGATCGCATCGATAAAGGTAAGAACGGTGAAATAAGTCATCACCAGCAGCAGCAGCCAGGCTGTTTTTTTTATCCAGAGGTTCAACAGCATGCTTACGCCTATGGTGAATTCCAGCACGATGAGAAGGATGGCGAAAAACGTGGCAAACTGCCCTGCCCAGGGAATGCCGAAAGCGACGAAATAATCTTCAATGCGGAAAGCAGTTCCCATAGGGTCAACTCCCTTGACGCAACTGCTGAAGATAAATACGAGTCCGACAAGTATGCGGAAGACGGTTCTAAGAATTTTCATACTCAAGTCTGATGAGGGCGAATATTGCATAGTTGATAATATCGAAATAATTTGCATCAAGACCTTCGGAGATGAAAGTCTTGCCCTGGTTATCTTCGATCTGTTTGATGCGAAGCAATTTCATGAGGATGATATCGGTGAGCGAACTTATTCTCATATTCCTCCAAGCTTCCCCGTAATCGTGGTTTTTATCGAGCATCAGGTCCCTGGCCGCATATATGAACTTATTATACAGCCTCTCCCCTTCAGCCGGGTTCAGTTCTGAATTTGCACTTGCTCCAAGCTCAAGCTGTATCAGCGCCATCACCGAATAATTGACAATCCCGATATATTCGGGCTTCACTCCTTCCTCAACTTTCTGAGACCCTTTGTCGTCGATGCTGCGTATCCTCTGGGCCTTAATATAGATCTGGTCGGTGATGGATCTTGTGCGAAGGATACGCCAGGCCGTGCCGTAATCTTTCTGTTTGGTCAGGTATATATCCCTGCAGAGGCTTATGATATGTTCAAATTCCTTTTCTGTATCCTGGTCTTTGCTCATGTGTATGCTGATGAATTTTGCCGCTGCCCCCGGCAGTTCCCGCTCTTGCGAAAGAGCCTGCCTGAGGACGGCTGGTTTGTGAGGCCTAAAGTACGAAAAAATGGCGAAAGTATTGAATTAAGGCAAAGGTGAATTATGAAAAAAAGCTAACAACGAGTGTATTGAATATCGGACAATGAATTGCTTTTCGCTATTTCGATATTTCGCTACCCTCTCCGTTCTCCTGTTTTACTACCTTTGCAAAAAACATGTTCAGGCTCAGTTGCAACGGCAAACCTTTAGACCTGTCGGTACCGGCAGTCATGGGCATATTGAACATCACACCAGATTCCTTTTTCGATGGGGGGCGATACTTCTCGGTTGCCGACCAGCTCAGGCAGGTTGAGATCATGCTGGGGCAGGGAGCTAAAATCATCGACATCGGGGCTGTGTCAACACGGCCGGGGGCCGCCGAAGTTTGCCAGACCGGTGAACTGGAAAGGATTCTCCCTTCGCTCAAAGCCATCCGCCATAGTTTCCCATCAGCCATACTGTCGGTCGATACTTTCCGTCCCCTTGTTGCAAGGGCCTCAGTCGAAAACGGGGCCGACATGATCAACGACATTTACGGGGGAAGGTTTGAGCAGGGTGGGATGTTGGATGTTATAGCCTCCCTCGGGGTGCCGTATATCATCATGCATATGAAAGGCGACCCGCATAACATGCAGGCCAATCCTACCTACTCAGACATCCTCGCTGAGATCACTTACTTTTTCGAAAAACAGATTGCCGGGGCTAAGGCGAAAGGCATACAGGATATCATCATCGACCCCGGATTCGGTTTCGGGAAAACCATTGAGCACAACTACCGCCTGCTTTCGGGCCTGGAGACCCTTCAGTCGCTCAACACACCTGTCCTGGCAGGCCTCTCGAGAAAATCAATGATTTACAAAGCACTTGGCAGCGGGCCCGAAGATGCCCTTACCGGGACCATCGTACTGCAAACGGTCGCCTTGATGAAAGGAGCCCTGATCATGAGGGCCCATGATGTAAAAGAGGCGGTGGAAGCGGTACGCCTTCTTGAAACCCTGAAAAAGAGTTCACTTTAATTATAAACAAACAGAATAATGTCCCAGTTTTTGTTCATCAGCGGTTTGTTCAATTTAAGAATAGTCGACCTGGTCGATATCATCCTTTTTGCTGTTTTACTGTTCGAAATATATAACCTCGTAAAAGGAACAGCCGGTATCAGGATCTTCATAGGCATCATAGCGGTTTACCTCATCTGGAAGGTGGTCAAGGCATTCCAGATGCAGCTCCTGAGCGAGATATTGGGGCAGTTCATAAGCGTTGGGGTAATCGCATTGGTTGTTGTTTTCCAGCCTGAGATACGGCAGTTCCTGCTGATGCTGGGGAATACCCGTCTCATCCGTCGCCGCAACCGAAGGTTCCTTTTCTGGAAGTTCAAAGTAAGCGACCCTTTTCTCGAGGTGATTGATGGCATCGTTATGGCTTGCCAGAAGATGGCTGAGGCCAGGACAGGCGCACTGATCGTTATTGCAAGGGAAAGCCAGCTCGGGGCTTTCGTCGAAACCGGGCAGATCATCGATTCCAGGGTATCGGAACTCATTCTCGAAACCATATTTTTCAAGAACAGCCCGCTTCACGACGGGGCTGTGGTGATATCGGGCGACACCATAAAAGCCGCGCGCTGCATTCTGCCGGTTTCAAAACTAAGTACAATCCCCTCATGGTACGGGCTGAGGCACAGGGCTGCCATTGGCCTCACCGAGAAATCGGATGCCATAGCAATCGTAGTCTCAGAAGAAAGGGGAACAATTTCGTACAGTATTGACGGGAAACTGGTAGAAAAGGTGAGTCCTGCAGAATTATCGGAATACCTGGTAAAAACCTTCAGCAACTAAGGATTATTTTTTCTTCCTCCCTGTTTTCTTCAGTGAATCAGCCACCCTGGCGCTGTCGGCTTTCTTTTTCATTTCAAACTCCTTAACCATCTGATCGGGAGTTTTACCGAGGTTATTCAAAGCCATCTGGGCATCATCGGCAAAATCATGCCGGGGATACTTTTCAATGAACAGTATATACGATTCCTGGGCCTTGTCAAGGTTCTTTAAAATGTTCTCATATATATAAGCAGTAAAGAACAGGCAGAGAGCCGATCGGGGGTTGTTGGGATAACTGGCCCTGTACTGGTCGAACATTTCAATAGCCTGTTTACCCTTGCCCATGTTCATATAAAGGTTACCGGCCTTGAAAATATATCTTTGCGTATTGGAGTCGGCTGGAAAATTCTTAATGAAGGCCGAATACAGTGTAAGGAGGCTGTCGGCGGCCTCCTTGTCGAGGGAGGTCGATTTAGGCGAGAACAGCCGGGTTTCAATAGAATGTATCCTGGCCACATCCTTATTCCTTGAAGGACCGCAGGAGAACAGCCCGAGGAGAACCATCGGCAATAAAAAGATTTTTACTTTCATAGGGTTCTTTATTTCTTTCTTTTTTTAAGCAGGGGGAAGAGCATTTTATAGGAAGCATCAACATTTCCTTTGGTAATATCGTTAAGCCTCCTGTTCAGGAGGACGCGCTTCAGGGAATTTATCCTGTCGACCATCAGTATACCTTCAATATGGTCATACTCATGCTGAATGATACGGGCAAGTATTCCCTCAAATTTCTCATCATGTGGCCTGAAGTCTTCATCAACCCAGCTGATCCGGATTTCAGGCTTGCGTAAAATATCCTCCCGCATCCCGGGGAAGCTAAGGCAACCCTCGTTGAACATCCATTCCTCGCCTTCTTCATGATAAATTTCGGCATTGATGAACAGCTTTTTAAAGCCCTCGGCTTCAGGATGATCTTTGACAAAAGCCTGGGCATCGATTGCAAAAATGCGGATCGAGCGGTTCACCTGGGGAGCTGCCAGGCCAACGCCATCGGCCTGGTACATGGTCTCCCAGAGATCGCTGATGAACTGCTGAAGATCCGGGTAATCAGGATCGACGTTCAGGGCCTTCTTTTTCAGAACCGGGTGTCCGTATGATAAAACAGGTAATATCATGAATTTTTCTGTTCTTTTTTAATTCTTTCCGATTCCATGAAAGACTGCAGTATCAGTGTAGCGCTCACGGTATCGACAAGGCTTTTATCCCGGCGGGCCATCTTCTTCAGGCCCGATTCAAGTATGGCCCTCGAGGCGATGAGCGATGTAAACCTTTCATCCATCCTTTCAAGCCTTGTACCGGGGAAAGCCTTCATCAGCTGTTTTACAAAAGGTTCAATAAAACGGGCCGATTGGGAAGGCGAATTATCCATCTGTTTAGGCTCTCCCACGACAAAACATTCCACTGAGTTTTCCGAAATATAGTGTTTTAGATACGGCATGACTTCCATGGTAGGCACAGTTCCGAGAGCCGTAGCGATCAGTTTGAGTTCATCAGAAACTGCCAGCCCTGTGCGCTTTTGACCATAATCGATTGCCAGAATCCGACCCATATCTTTTCCCTTTTGCAAAGATAAGAAATTTTTCAAAAGCCTTTTATGCATGCCGTATACCGCATCCTTCATACCTGAAGCATTGCAAGAATATATTTCGTACATTTGAATCCCAATAATGGCTTAACATGTCAGATCAGTTTCGTTCGTTTATTGAGTCTGCCTGGGACAACAGGGAACTTCTGGGCAGGCCTGAAACCCAGAAAGTAATACGGGAAGTGATCCGCCTTCTCGACAAGGGGAGCTTACGTATTGCAGAGCCTGTGATGGAAGGATGGATCATTAACGAATGGGTTAAAAAAGCCGTCCTCCTTTATTTCCCTATACAGAAGATGACGGTCATGGAAGCCGGCCCTCTTGAATTTTACGATAAAATACCCCTGAAAAAAGGATATAAAACCCTTGGAGTAAGGGTTGTGCCCCATGCTGTAGCAAGGTATGGAGCTTATATTGCCGAGGGTGTAATCCTCATGCCGTGTTATATTAATATAGGAGCCTACATTGATCATGGCAGCATGGTCGACACCTGGGCCACTGTGGGCTCCTGCGCCCAGATCGGGAAGAATGTTCACCTCAGCGGCGGGGTCGGGATAGGAGGAGTGCTTGAACCTGTTCAGGCTGCTCCTGTGATCATAGGCGACGGTTGTTTTGTTGGTTCCAGGTGTATTATTGTAGAAGGCGTGAGGGTAGGCGAAGAAGCTGTTCTAGGTGCCAATGTTGTTTTAACTTCGTCGACCCGCATCATCGATGTTTCGGGCAGCCAGGCTGTGGAATACAAGGGCCTGGTACCTCCTCGTTCTGTCGTTATCCCCGGAAGTTTCGAAAAAACTTTCCCGGCCGGCAAATTCCAGGTAAGTTGTGCTTTGATCATCGGGAAGCGCAAAGCCTCCACCGACCTGAAGACCTCACTGAACCAGGCGCTACGGGATTATAATGTGAGTGCCTGAAATGATGTACAATGTACCATGTATCATGTACAAATTAAAAGATGCAGCCTAGTCACTTGAAAAGGATACTGATAATCCAGACGGCTTCGATAGGTGATGTGATACTCGCCACGCCGGTGCCCGAAGGCTTACACCACGCTTACCCATCCGCAGAAATAGACTTACTTGTAAAAAAAGGGATGGAGGGTTTATTTAAGGAGCATCCCTTCCTGAACCGTATCATCGTTTGGGATAAATCAAGAAAATTAAAGGATTTCCTCAGGATCCTCATTGATGTAAGGAAAACAAAATACGATCTCATTGTCAACATCCAGAGGTTTGCCCTTACAGGCTTGCTTACCGGTTTTTCAGGGGCAGCAGCCACCACGGGCTTCAGCAAGAACCCCTTTTCATTTCTTTTCAGCAGACGCGTCGACCATCATATCGGGAAAGGCATACACGAGGTTGAAAGGAACATCTCACTGATCAGTCCAGCCATAACAGCGGGGCAGAGGGCGAAAGAATCCGGCAGCCTGTCCAGGCCCAGGCTTTACCCTTCGGCTTCGGATGAAGCCAGGGTGGCCGCATTTAAACCGGGACCCTACGTGAGCATTTCCCCGGCTTCATTATGGTTTACAAAGCAGTACCCTGCGAAGAAATGGGTGGAGCTGGTACACACCCTGCCCCCCGCGGTTCATATATACCTTTTAGGCTCCGCGGCTGATGCCCGGCTGTGTGAAGAGATCATATCCCTGGCGGGCAGGGACAAACTATCAAACCTTGCCGGGGAACTTAGTTTCCTTGAATCTGCAGCACTTATGAAAGATGCAGTGATGAATTACACCAATGACTCGGCTCCCATGCACCTGGCATCATCGGTAAACGCCCCTGTATCAGTGGTTTACTGCAGTACGGTTCCCGAATTCGGTTTCGGCCCTCTTTCCGAAAAGAAATGGATCATACAAACGTCCAAACAACTGGCATGCCGCCCCTGCGGACTGCATGGCAAAAAGGAATGCCCCCTGCAACATTTCGACTGTGCAAATACGATCAGCCCTGATCAATTTGAACCAATCCCGGCCAAAATTCAAAAATTGTAGGTATTTTTGTACTTTATTATCCACCTGTTAAATGATAAGCGAAGTCCTCAAGCGGGAAGTTATTGCGTGCCTTAACATCTTGAATTCAGGAGGCATAATCCTGTACCCCACCGACACGATCTGGGGTATTGGCTGTGATGCCACACGCCCCGAAGCTGTAAGCAGGATTTACAGGATCAAGAAGCGCATCGGGAGTAAAAGCCAGATCGTTTTGCTCGACAGCCCCAAAAAACTGCCGATCTATGTTGAGCATATCCCCCTGATCACCTGGGACCTGCTCAAAAACATCACCACCCCGCTTACCATCATATACCCCAAAGGCAAAAACCTTGCCCATAACCTGCTTGGAGAGGATGGCTCAATTGCAATTCGCATACCCGATCACGAATTCTGCAGGGAACTGGTAAAGGAATTCGGCAAACCCATTGTCTCAACTTCCGCAAACCTGTCGGGGAAAGATAGTCCTCATGCATTCAGTGATATCAACCCCGCAATAATCAGGCAGGTCGATTATACCGTTGGCATTAACCACGATACACTTACGCCTTCAAGAGCCTCACGCATGATCAAAATATACGATAACGGGGAATTCAACGTTATCAGACCATAATTTCACAACTTCATGAGATTCCCTGCCACCATTGTTTTTCTTTTTTGTCTGCTGATGGCCTTCTCCGGTTATTCCCTGCCCGACACTCACAAAAAATTTTCCGTTACAGGAAAGGTGACCGACAAAAGCGACGGTGAATCCCTTGTGGGGGCTACGGTGTTCATACAGGAACTCAAGACAGGTACAACCACGGATCAGTATGGCAGGTTTTCGCTCACCATGGTACCAGGTCAATATACTTTATCATTTACTTTTATCGGTTATGCCTCATCAAGCAGGGCTGTCACCCTTGACAAGGATATCAGTCTGAAAGTGGAACTGGAGACAGAGCAGAAGGAACTGCAGGAAGTGGTGGTGATCAGCGAAAAATCCGATCAGAACGTAGCCAAGCCCGAGATGAGCGTATTCAAAATGGACATCAAGACCATCCAGAAGATCCCGATGCTGATGGGTGAAGTCGACGTGATCAAGGCAATACAGCTACTGCCCGGGGTTCAGAGCGTAAGTGAAGGATCGAGTGGATACAGCGTACGCGGAGGGGCTCCCGACCAGAATCTGATTTTGCTGGATGAAGCTACTGTATACAATGCCTCCCACCTCATGGGATTTTTCTCGGTATTTAATAACGATGCAGTCAAAGATGTAAAATTATATAAAGGTGATATCCCTGCCAATTACGGGGGAAAGCTTTCATCGGTGCTGGACGTGAGGATGGACGAAGGCGATTCCAAGAAATTCGAAGTAAACGGAGGTATAGGGATCATTGCCAGCAGGCTCACGATAGAAGGGCCGATCAAGAAAGAACGCTGCTCATTCATTGTATCGGCAAGGCGAACCTATGCGGACCTTTTTCTGCCGCTTTCGTCCAACAAGGCGCTGCAGAACAACCGGCTGTATTTTTACGACATCAATGCAAAGATCAATTATGTTATAAACGACAACAACACGGTATTCCTGTCCGGCTATTTCGGCAGGGACGTTTTCAGCAACCAGTTTTCAAAGATGAACTGGGGCAACGGAACAGGGACCTTCCGTTGGAACCATGTATTCTCGAAAAAACTGTTCTTCAATTTCACCACGGTATACAGCGATTACCGGTATGTTTTGGGAACGCCTGACGGAAATACAAATTCATTCCAATGGAACGCCAGTCTCAAGGATCTCGGGATGAAAGGCGATTTTGCATGGTACCTCAACACCAACAACACCCTTCACCTTGGTGCGGCTGTTACTTATCATATGATCAATCCAGGAACAGCCAGCGGTACCGGGAGTGAAACCGTGTTTACATCAATCCAGGTGCCGAAGAATTACAGCCTGGAATCAGGCATCTATGCCAGCAATGAGCAAAAGATCGGGCAACACTTTACTGCAACTTACGGCCTCAGGCTCTCCCTTTTCCAGAATATAGGCCCCGGAACCGTTTACAATTATACTCCCAACCATGTGGCTATCGATTCGTCGGTATACAAATCAGCGGTCGTTTACAATACATATGGCGGTATTGAACCAAGGATAGGGCTGATGTACCAGTTCAATGAAAAATCATCGGTCAAGGCAAGCTATGCACGTACCTACCAGTACCTTCAGCTTGCACAAAATTCATCGGCAGGGACACCTCTTGATATATGGTTCCCTGCGAGCCCCAATATCAAGCCCCAGATCGGCGACCAGGTTGCAGTGGGTTATTTCAGGAACTTCAGGCATAATACCATTGAAACCTCAGTAGAGGCCTATTACAAATGGATGCAGAATGTCATCGATTTCAAGAATTTCGCACAGCTTTTGCTGGTCGATACGCTGGAAGGCCAGGTACGAACCGGAAGAGGATATTCATACGGGCTTGAATTCCTGGTAAGGCTTAACGAAAAGATCGTTAGCGGATGGGTCAGTTATACTTATTCCAGGTCTTTCCGCCTGATCCCCGATATATCGGCCAGCCCCTATCCGGCACCATACGATAAACCCAACAATATCAGCGTTGTTATCAATGTACAGGTGGCAAAACGATGGAATATATCGGCCAACTGGGTCTATGCAACCGGGGCCCCGGTGACCTTCCCCACGGGAAGGGCAACCATAGCAGGGAAGGTAATTCCCATTTATTCCGAAAGAAATGCTTACCGTTACCAGGATTACCACCGGCTCGACCTGGCCGTTACATTTTCGTCAAAGCAAAAGCCGAAGAGAAAATTTACCTGGGACCTGAACTTTTCGGTATACAACGCCTACGACCGGCATAATACATGGTCGGTGAATTTCGTGCAGGACAACATTGATCCAAACACTACCTACGCCGAAAAGGTATACCTCTTCGGCATTATCCCATCTGTGACATTTAATTTCCATTTCAACCATGAGTAAGCTCCTCTTAAGCCTGCTGATCCTCTTGCTTGCCGCCGGATGCACAGAGAAGATAAATGTCAAACTTGACAATTCTTACATAAGGCTTGTGGTTGACGGGGGGATCACCAGCGACAGCATGCAGAGGTCGGTCACCCTCAGCAAATCGGCCAGTTATTTTTACAACCAGCCGCCTCCGATGGTAAGCCATGCCATAGTTCTCCTGAGCGACGGTTCTTTTCTGGATACACTTAAAGAACAGCTTCCCGGCAATCCGGGAGTTTACGGCCTGGATCCCGCTTTCAGGGGGGTAATAGGCAAAACATACAGCCTCAGCATAAAGCTTCCTGAAGTCATCGGCAACAGTGCAGAATACGCAGCTACCTGCAAGATCATGAAGGTTGCAAGGCTGGATTCAATACAGACTGAGTTCGATCCCAACCTGGGTAAAAACGGCCGCTGGCTGATCAAGATCTTTGCCCAGGAACCCGGGGACGAAGTCAATTATTACCTGTTACGGTATTATCGCAACGGGATCCTGATGTCGGACTCCATCCAGAAATGGAGTACTTCGAATGACAAATTTTTCAACGGCAGCTATATCAGGGGCCTCACTGCATTTCGTATCAATAATGCAAATTACTGGGAAACCCTTTATCCTGGCGACACCGTCAAGGTGCAGATGAGCGGCATCACTAAGGAATACTATGATTTCATCCAGCAGGTTCAGCAGGCCGGCTACCAGATCCCCTTCTTCTCAGGCCCTCCTGCCAATGTTGAAGGAAACATCAACAACGGGGCGGTTGGCTTCTTCTTTGCCTATTCCGATTCATTCGCAACCCATATTATTCCAAAATAATCATACCATGAAAAAATCTTTATGCTTTCTGCTGCTGGCTGCAGGAATGATAATGGCTGCAGGAAATTCTGCCTGCGCACAGGCTAAACCATCCACCTCAAAGCTCAGCGGTTCCTGGGTTGGTTCGCTCAAGATCCAGGCCATTTCCCTTACCCTGGTAATGAATGTTAAAACGAATGAAAGAGATAGCCTTATCGTTAATTTCGAGAGCCCCGACCAGGGAGCGAAAATCATTCCCACCAGCAGTGTCAGGATCACGTCCGATTCAATGATAGTCGGAATAAAACTCGTTTCGGGCCTTTATCTCGGCAAATTCAACTCCGATTATTCAAAACTTGAGGGCCGATGGAAACAAAGCGGGCTTGACCTCCCACTGGACCTTGAACATAAACAGGAAGCCTTTAAACGGGCTCGTCCCCAGGAACCCCAGCCTCCTTTTCCTTATCTGACCGAAGATGTGAGTGTACGTAACGAAAAAACCGGGATCACACTGGCAGGGACCCTTACACTTCCCGGGAATGGTAAAAAATTTCCTGCGGTCGTGCTGATCACTGGCTCGGGTCCTCAAAACAGGGATGAAGAACTGATGGGGCATAAGCCCTTCCTCTTGCTGGCCGATTATCTTACCCGCAAAGGCATTGCCGTTCTCCGCTGCGATGACCGGGGCGTGGGCAAGTCGGAAGGCAAATTTTCCACTGCAACAACCTTCGACTTTGCAACCGATGCAGAGGCTGCCCTGAATTTCCTCAAGACCAGACCCGAAGTCGACACCAGCAAACTCGGCTTGATCGGGCATAGTGAGGGAGGTATTATAGCACCTGTCATAGCTTCACGCAATAAGGAGGTTGATTTTATAGTACTGATGGCAGGCACCGGCGTAACAGGGGAACAGGTCCTGATCACACAGACCCTTGCAATTCAAAAAGCCGATAGTTCTAATGAAGATGAGAAGCTCCGTGCACAGGCGATCAACCGGAAGATTTATGAAATCGTGAAGAAGAACCCCGATGATGGAGCAGCTGCGGATGCCATCCGCAAGTTCATTCAAAAGGAAAATAAGGCAGAAGTGAAAAGAGGCGGTAACGACACCTTGTCGTCAGCCTCAATAGAACAAAGCATAAAGACAGTGACATCTCCCTGGTTCAGGACCTTCCTAACCCTGGATCCCCAGGAATATTTAAGAAAAGTGCATTGTTATGTGCTGGCCATCAACGGGGACCTGGACGAGCAGGTGGATTCAAAGATCAACCTGCCGGCGATCGAACAAGCCCTCATCTTCGGAGGCAATTCAAAATACACTATTGAAGAGGTCCATGGTGTAAACCATCTTTTCCAGACAGCTAAGACCGGCTCGCCTTCCGAGTACGGAACAATTGAAGAAACTATACAGCCCAAGGTTCTTGAACTGATCGGTTCATGGATTTTGCAAACTGTGAAATAACTCTAGTTTCATTTTGCTTAAGTATTCGTATTTTCGTGAAGTAATTAACCTGAATGCTATTTGCCATGGATGCATCCCTATTTGCAATTTCCCCTGTTGACGGGAGATACAGGAAAGCCACAGAGAAACTGGCGGTTTATTTTTCCGAAGCTGCCATCATTCAATACCGCATAGTGGTTGAAGTTGAGTATTTTATCGCCCTTTGCAAGATCCCCCTCCCCCAGCTGAAAGGCCTGGATAAAAATACCTTTGCAAAACTGCGCCGGATTTGCCAGAAATTCAGCGAAGCCGATGTGGTGCGGGTCAAGGAGATCGAAAAAGAGACCAACCATGATGTCAAAGCCATAGAATATTTTCTGAAGGAAAAATTCGCAGAGCTGGACCTCTCTGAGTATTCTGAATTTGTACACTTCGGCCTCACTTCCCAGGATGTGAACAATACCGCTTTCCCTATGGCCACAAGGGATGCTTTTGTTGATGTTTACCTTCCCTTGCTTGAAGAGGTTTTTAACATCCTTTATACCCGTTCACAGGAATGGAAGGACATCCCCATGATGGCCCATACCCATGGACAGCCTGCCTCCCCCACTACAGTTGGCAAGGAACTCTACGTGTTTACCGAGAGGCTGGGGGCACAGATTGCCCAGCTAGGATCGCTCAGGTTTGAAGGTAAATTCGGGGGGGCTACCGGTAATTTCAACGCCCATAAAGCGGCTTATCCCTCCATCTCATGGGAAGGCTTTGCCAATATCTTCCTCGAAAAGACTTTTGGCCTCAAACGACAGCAAACCACAACGCAGATCGAACATTACGACAACCTGGCTGCGTTTTTCGACAACCTCAAAAGAATCAATACCATACTCATCGACCTCGACCGCGACATCTGGGCCTATATATCCATGGAGTATTTCAGGCAGAAAGTCAGGAAAGGCGAAACAGGCTCATCCACCATGCCCCATAAAGTCAACCCCATAGATTTCGAAAATTCGGAAGGGAACCTTGGCATTGCAAATGCATTGTACGAGCACCTATCGGCCAAGCTGCCCATCAGCCGTCTGCAAAGAGACCTCACCGACTCAACGGTGATCAGGAATATTGGCATGCCGTTTGCCCATTCCGTCATAGGGTTTAAATCTCTCCTGAAAGGCCTGGATAAACTGATCCTTAACGAGGAAAAGCTGAGGCAGGACCTTGGCAACAACTGGGCCGTTGTCTCCGAAGCCATACAAACCATACTCAGGCGAGAGAAATATCCCAATCCTTACGAAGCTCTCAAGGAACTGACCAGGGGCAACAGGCATGTGAACAAAGCCGTGCTTCACGAATTCATCGACAGCCTGAAAATACCTGCAAAAGTTAAAACCGAACTAAAAAAAATCACCCCCGAAAATTACACTGGCATTATCTCCATCTGAAATGAAAGTCAGCGGGTTCACTATTGTGAGAAATGCGGTAAAATTCGATTACCCTGTTGCCGAAGCCATACGTTCGATACTTCCGCTTTGCGATGAATTCATAGTGGCCGCGGGGAAATCCGATGACAGCACCCGTGAACTCATTGCTTCGATCGATCCCGCAAAGATCCGCATCGTAGATACCGTTTGGGATGATACGCTGAGGGAAGGGGGCAGGGTGCTGGCCGTTGAGACCAATAAAGCCCTGGATGCGGTTTCCAACGACAATGACTGGGCTTTTTACATTCAGGCTGATGAGGTTGTCCCCCAAAAATATCTAAGCCTCATAAAATCAGGCATGGAATCTTATAAGGACGACCCCAGGGTGGAGGGCCTGCTGTTTAATTACCTGCATTTCTTCGGATCCTATGATTACGTGGCAAGTTCGCGTGACTGGTACCGCCGCGAAGTAAGGATTATTAGGAAACAGCCCGGCATAAGATCTTACAAGGACGCACAGGGTTTCCGTAAACAGGGGAAGAAACTACGGGTCAAACTCCTTGACGCATGGATCTACCACTACGGCTGGGTGAAATCCCCTGTCTTCCAGCAAGCCAAGCTGGAATCCTTCCACAAATACTGGCATAGCGATAGCTGGCTTAAAAACCACGTTCCCGTTTTGCCCGAATTCGATTATACCAATATCAGCGGGCTTAAACCATTTACCGGGGAGCAGCCCGAAGTCATGAAACAACGCATCGCATTAAAGAACTGGGACTTTCATCCCGAACCCGAAAAAAACAAGCTGCCATTGACTCACAGGCTGCTGAACGGCATCGAAGATCTTATCGGCTGGCGCTTAGGTGAATATAAGAACTACAGGATAATCTGAATTAGCTTTTTGTATATTTGCAAAAAATATGAACTTATGGATCTTACTAAAATCGTCTCCATCTCAGGCAAAAGCGGGTTGTTTAAAGTAGTATCCCAGAGCAAAAACGCGGTTATCGTTGAATCTCTTACCGACCAGAAACGCGTCCCGGCTTTTGGACATGAAAAAATGAGCTCCCTTGAGGAGATCAGCGTTTTCACCACCGATGAAGACCGTCCTTTGAAAGATGTTTTCAAGGCCTTTTATGAAAAGCTCGAAGGCAAAGCCGCCATGGACCCCAAATCTGAAACCCCGGCCCTGCTTAAATTCTTCGGGGAAATGGTTCCCGATTTCGATAGTGACAGGGTTTATGTATCCGATATCCGCAAGATGATAAGCTGGTATAATATGCTACTGGCCCAGGATCTCCTCGACTTCAGCGAACCTGCCGAAGAACCTGCCGCCGAAGGCGAAGCCACAACATCCGAAGCCGAAAGTCCTGCTGTTACTGCAGAATCTGAACCCGAAACAGAAAAGCCCGAAACAGAAGCAAAACCTGAAAAGAAAGCCCCCCGTAAAAAGAAGACTGAATAATTTATAATATTGGATTGTAAAAAACGAAACATATGAAAACCATTTTAAAAACAACTTTGCTTATACTTGCCATTGTAGCGATAAGCCTGCCGGCCATGGCCAAGAAGAAACTTGTGCGGTTTACGGTTTCAGAACCAGACGCTAAAATTTATGTCGACGGCAAACTAATGGGCTCTGGACAACTTGACATAACAATCCCTGCCTATGCATGTGTGAATGTCAAAGTTGAAAAAATGGGCTATCTTGACGGCCTTATTGAATTCTGCAACAAGTCCAATTACAGCCCCCCTCCAAAGACTTACTTTTACCAGATGGAAAAAGACGATGCCTTTGATGCATCAGAAGCAACCGACGTGGCCAATGTCGATATAGAAATCAAAACGTCAAAGAAAGAAGATGATGCATGGAAACTGCTGAGCCAGATCATAACTACTTATTTCGACGTAATCGAAGTCACCGATAAAAATACCGGTTACCTTCGGACCTCATGGGTGGTGCAGACCTTCAAACAGAAGACAATCCGCACACGTCTCATTGTAAAGCTGGCTTCGACCGACCCCCTGGCTTATAAAATCAAACTGGTAAGCGAACTTGCCAACTCAAACCAGGTCAGCGTTAAAAGCGATGAGATGTTCAAGGAATGGGATCGTATCCTGAGGAAATACCGCGAGGTCATCCGTGAAGCACAGACAAGGCTTGGCAACTAAAACGGTCATTCAGTCAGCTAATGAAGAAGTTTGCACATGATTTTAAAGTTGTAGGCAACAACCCACTAAACGCGAGACATTTTGTTTTAGAACTGCAGGCGCCTGTGCCACTGCCCGAAATACTTCCAGGGCAGTTCGTACAGGTGCTTGTACATAATTCCCCATCCACTTTCCTGAGAAGGCCTTTCTCGGTTCACTTTGCCGATTATTCAAAAAACACCCTCAGCCTGCTGGTGCAGATCAAGGGAGAAGGCACAAGACATATGGGGATGCTTAAAACCGGGGATACCCTTAACCTGGTTTATCCCCTGGGGAACTCTTTTTCAGCTCCGTCCTCAGGCAAGGTGCTGCTGGTGGGAGGTGGTGCAGGAGTGGCCCCCCTGATGATCATGGGCGACTACCTGAACCGTAAAAATATACGGCCCGATTTTCTTGTGGGTTTCAGGTCTGCGGATGAGGTATCCCAGATGGATCAGTATGCCCGTTACGGCAAGGTATACCTCAGCACCGACGACGGCAGCATGGGCGAGAAAGGTTTTGTAACACAGCATCCGGTGTTCGCAACTTCGCCCCTGCCCTACGACAGGATCTGCTGCTGCGGCCCTGATGCGATGATGCATGCAGTTGCAAAGCTCGCAGCCGCCAAAGGCGTGGCCTGTGAAGTTTCGCTCGAGAACTTCATGGCCTGCGGTTACGGGGTTTGCTTATGCTGCATCACCCAAACCGATACGGGGAACGAAAGAGTTTGTATTGAAGGACCCGTTTTTGAGACAAGCAGGCTGAAATGGTGAGAATTGAATAATCGAATTATGAATTTAAAATTAATTTCGCTACTTCGCTACTTCGCTACTTCGCTATTTCGGTACTTCACTACCTCCCTACTTATATTTTAGATATGGCTGACCTTAGTATAAACATTGCAGGAATGCAATTCAAAAACCCGGTAACGACTGCGTCGGGTTGTTTCGGTTATGGTGAGGAGTTTAAAGACTTTTATGACCTTGGATTGCTTGGCGGGATATTCGTCAAAGCCGTCACCGGATCAAACCGCCCGGGCAACAAATACCCCCGCATGGCCGAAACCGCTTCGGGTATGCTTAATTCGGTAGGCCTGCAAAACAAAGGAGTCGATAATTTTTGTAAGGTCATCTATCCGAAAATCAAAGATTTCAACACCCAAATCATTGTCAACGTTTCAGGATCTACCATTGAAGAATATGTGATGGTTGCCGAACGCATCAACGAGCTTGAAAACATCCCGGCCATTGAACTGAACATCTCCTGCCCTAACGTTAAAGAGGGAGGCATGGCGTTCGGGGTTGTACCTTCCACGGCAACCGAAGTCACCAGGGCTGTTCGCGGGGTCTATAAGAAAGTCCTGATGGTTAAGCTTTCACCCAATGTCACCAGCATCTGTGAAATGGCCAAGGCCGTTGTCGACGGGGGCGCCGATGTTCTCACCCTGATTAATACCCTGCTTGGAATGGCTGTCGATGCCGAAACCCGGAGGCCCGTGATCTCAACCATTACCGGCGGATTATCAGGCCCTGCCATCAAACCCGTTGCCCTGCGCATGGTATGGCAGGTTTTTAAAGCCGTGGATGTTCCCATTGTAGGATTAGGCGGCATCATGAACACCACCGACGCCATAGAATTCATGCTGGCCGGAGCTTCCGTTATCCAGGTAGGAACCGCAAATTTCATCGACCCCATGGTAGCCCCTAAAATCGCTGAAGGAATAAACGAATACCTCGACCGCCACAACATTGCTTCGGCCCGCGATATCGTTGGCGCTCTGAAAGTCTGCTAAAAAATATTCACGTCTGTTTCAAGCCACGGCCCCGGATTCCGCAACAAAAGGGCAATTTACCTGAAGAGATTAAACTTGCCTTTTGAGCCTAAATGCATTATTTTTGTGATACACATATTAAAAGTTTAATTGGATGAAAAAAATTTCTATCCTTTCCACTCTTTTCATTCTGGTCCTTTTTATTCCTGCAATCCAAGCCCAGGATTACCTGGTCAGTTTCGCTGCAAAGGGAGACACCACGGAAGTAGTAACGGTAAAAGCTTCTAACCTGACGAGGGGGACATCGCTTACGTTGAACGGGGGCGACATCCTTCACCTGGGTTCAACAGTGGGTATCGGCCGCCGTCAAAATCTCGATGGTCAGATGATCATAACACCCAACCCTGTGAAAGATCAGGCGACATTCAGGTTTACAGCCCCGGAAAAGGGAGATGTCCTGATCAGGATCACTGATTTTTCAGGAAAGGAGGCAGGCTGCCTGCGCAAATGGCTTTCTGAAGGCAGCTATAAATTCCGCATTTCCCGTATACCGGAAGGAATGTACTTTTTAAGCGTCGAAGGACAAACGTACAGGTATTCGGCAAAACTGGCAAGCCTGGGCGATGCCGGGAAAGGCTTATCGATCGAACAGGTCCAGGTCCAGGACACCCCGGCGGAAAAAGAAGTAAAAAGCACCTCCACCGTCGTTGACATGCACTATGAAACCGGCGATCAGATGCTCTATACAGGAACTTCAGGAATTTACAGCAAAATAGTAACGGACATACCCATCAGCAACCGTACAACAACATTTAATTTCACAGCCTGCACCGATGCCGACGGGAATAATTACACCACCGTGGATATAGGTTACGGAGGTACCGGTTCCCAGATCTGGATGGCGGAAAACCTGAGGACCACACATTTCCGCAACGGGGACGCCATACCCAATGTCACCGACGGCAGCACATGGGGCGGTCTTACAAGCGAAGCCTACTGCTGGTACAACAATGATGAGAGTGCTTATAAAATTCCTTACGGGGCCCTTTTTAACTGGTATGCTGTATTCAACTCAAGGCCCATTTGTCCGACCGGTTTTCACGTCCCTTTCGACGCAGAATGGACAAGCCTGGTCACAATCCTTGGAGGGCCTTCGGTAGCAGGCGGAAAGTTAAAAGCAAGCGGTACGGTTGAGGCGGGAACGGGTTTATGGTTTTCACCGAATGTTGGAGCGACCAACCGGAGCGGATTTTCTGCTATTCCGGGAGGGTATCGTAACTACCCAGGCTCTTTTACAAACCTGGGAAGTGAAGGCGACTGGTGGACCTTCACCTCCCTGAACCAGGATCTGGCTTACAGCAGGTACATGGTGAATACCGATTCCGCAGCTTCAGGGAACACGATGGCAAAGTATTTCGGCTTCAGCCTTCGATGTATGAAAACCGAAATTGTCAACTATCCCCTGCTCAACGTGCCGGGATCATACCAGGGCTGGAACCCCGGAGATTCCACTACTGCCATCACATCCTTGCTTAACAACGAAATGTACGAAGGGTACCTCTGGTTCCCGGCCAACAACCAGTACAAGTATGCAAAAGGCAGCTGGACCCCAAACTGGGGCGACAATAATGCCGATGGCACCCTTGAGCTGAACGGATCGAATATCAATACCACTGCCGAGGGCTATTACAAGCTCAATGCCGATCTGAACGCACTTACACATACATTCATAAAAACAGATTGGGGGCTTATCGGGACTTCAACTCCGGGAGGATGGACCACCGACACTGACATGAGCTATGATGCTACCAACAAGATCTGGATCATTACGATGGATCTTACGGCAGGGCAGATTAAATTCCGTGCCAACCATGCCTGGGATATTAATTACGGCGATAATAATGCCGACGGCACCCTTGAGCTAAACGGAGCGGATATAGTAGTTGGAGTTGCCGGCAATTACACCATTATCCTGAACCTGAACAACCCTGTTTACACTTATCTCCTGATAAAAAACTAGCTGTACGATCTGATTTACAAAATGCAGCTTTACCTCTGCCGGGGCCGGCTGCAGGGGAAAACAAATTCAGATCACATTCACCTCTTTCTCGAGGTCAATCCCGAATTTTTGCTTCACAGAGCTAATGATGTCATCTGCCAGGGCGAGTATCTCCCGTCCGCTGGCATTTCCGTAATTGACCAGTACCAGGGGCTGTTGCTCATGCACGCCGGCATCGCCTATGCGCCGGCCTTTGAAACCGCATTGCCCTATGAGCCAGGCAGCGGGGACCTTGAGCAATTCACCGCTGCTGAACGAAGGCATGGAAGGGAAATCTTTGATCAAACGGGCGTGCTCATCCGCAGTTATAAAAGGATTCATGAAAAAACTGCCGGCATTGCCGAGAACGGCAGGATCGGGAAGCTTGCCGCTGCGGATCTTTATAATTATATCCCTGACTGCGGATAGCGTTGGTTGTTTGATCCCCGCCTGGTCCAGTTCTTTTCGAATATCACCATAGTCAAGTTTCAAAACAGGCTGTTTATCGAGTTTAAGGCAGAGGCTTGTAATAACGAAACGGTCTTTTCCCTGCTTTTTGAATATGCTGGTGCGGTATGCGAGTTCACATTCGGCCGGTCTGAAAGCCCTGTAATGCCGGGCTATCACATCGGCGACTTCAACCGAATACAGCACATCCTTCAGCTCGACACCGTAGGCTCCTATATTCTGAACAGGGCCGGCTCCGGCATTGCCCGGAATGAGCGAGAGGTTCTCAATCCCCCCCAGTCCGTGTTCCACAGCATACTTCACAACATCGTCCCATACCTCCCCTGCCGCAATTTTAAGATAAACATGGTGTTCATCTTCCATCAGCTTTACAATACCTTTGCTGCGGATACAGGCCACGCTGCCCTGGAAATCTTTGGTGAACAATACATTGCTGCCACCACCGAGGATAAGCACCGGCATCATTTCCCGCTGAAGCGAGCCGAAAAAAGCTGCTATGTCGTTATCTGAATATAATTCGGCAAAATACCTTGCCTTTACGTCAATCCCGAATGTGTTGTATTGTTTTAATGAGATGTTATGGAGTACTTGCATGCATCAAAAGTAAAAAAATTAACTTTGCCATGTAAACCCGGGACCAATAAGTGATGCAGAAAGCCATTGTTTCGGTTACCAACGACCTGACAACCGACCAGAGGGTTCACCGAACCTGCATGGCCCTAAGTAAAGCCGGGTACGAGGTGCTGCTCGTAGGCAGGCAAAGGATAAACAGCCTCCCCCTTGCACCCCGCTCATACGGCATGCACCGCATGAAGCTGAGTTTCGACAAAGGCCCCATGTTTTATGCCAATTTCAACATTCGTTTGTTTTTGCTCCTGATGCTGAAGCGCTCCGATCTGATCGTTTCGAACGACCTGGATACGCTTACAGGCTGTTATACCGCCATGAGATGGAAACGGTTTTTCGGGAGCAGGGTGAAGCTGCTGCACGACTGCCATGAGTATTTCCGCGGGGTTCCCGAACTGGTCGGGCGCAAATTCACCACCAGCTTATGGAAAGGGATAGAAGATCATATTTTCCCTGAACTCAAGGCAGTGATCGCCGTGAACCGAAGCATTGCCAGCCTTTATAGTCAGGAATACAAACTGCCGGTGAGGGTGGTCAGGAATGTACCGTTCAGGAGGGAACCACAGCTGCCTGCCGACAAATCAAAGTACGGTATAGAAAAAGAGCAGAAGGTAATACTTTACCAGGGAGCGGTGAATGTAGACAGGGGGCTGGAAGAAGCCATACTGGCCATGAAGTTCATAAGAAGCGATGCAAAACTTGTGATTGCAGGCACGGGGGATGTGTTTGACAGGATCAGGCAGTTTGCCATTGAACAGAAAGTCGGGGGGAAAGTCGTTTTCCTCGGGCCTGTGCCTTTCCAGGAACTTCATCCCATAACCCTCATGGCCGACCTGGGCTTATCCATCGAGAAAGATGTGAGCCTCAACTACCATTATGCCCTTCCGAATAAATTCATGGATTATATACAGGCGGGTGTTCCGGTGCTCATCTCCCCATTCCCCGAAATGAAATCGGTGGTTGATAAATATTTCATCGGTGAAACCATAGAGAACCATGAGCCAAGGTACCTGGCTTCGCGCTTCGATGCCATGCTTATGAATACCGGGAGGATGGAACTTTACAGGCAAAACCTGGTCAGGGCAGCCAGTGAGCTCTGCTGGGAGAATGAAGAAAACGTACTTTTGGAGGTTCTGGGGGAATTAAAAGCAAGCTGATGGAAATGCACCTTCATATTATTTCGTTCGATATCCCGTACCCTCCTGATTACGGCGGGGTTATAGATGTATTTTATAAAATCCAGACACTCAGCGAGGCAGGCTTTAAAATCCACCTGCATTGTTTCCAGTATAACCGCAAACCCGAGAAGAAACTGGAGGAATATTGCGAAAGTGTGAATTATTACCCCAGGCAAAACGGGCTGAAAACGCATCTTAGCATCAAGCCTTATATCGTCGGGAGCAGGATATCGGCAGAACTGGAAAAAAATCTTTTGGCCGATCAGCATCCCATACTCTTTGAAGGGCTTCACACCTGCTATCTCATGAAGGACAGGCGTTTTGCAAAACGTTTGAAGATCTACCGTGAGAGCAATATCGAGCACCAGTATTATTATCATCTTTTCAAGGCAGGAAAAGGGATTGTAAACAAGACTTTTTTCTTTATCGAAAGCCTGAGGCTGAGGAATTTCCAGAAGTACCTGAAGCATGCCGATCTCATGCTTGTAGTTTCGGAAGATGACAGGAAATACCTGAGAAAGATATTCCCTTCGAAACGGATTGAATACATGCCCAGTTTCCATAAGGAAAACGGGATTTTCATGAAGGAAGGCAGGGGTACTTTCGCCCTTTATCATGGCAAGTTAAGCGTTCCCGAGAACGAGCAGGCCGCAAAGTACCTTATCGAAATGGTGTGGGACCCGGCCATGCCCGAGCTGGTCATAGCCGGCCAGAACCCCTCGCCGGCCTTGGGGCTGCTTGCGAGAGGGAAAAAGAACATCAGCATACTTCCAAATCCTTCAGAGGAAAAGATGTTTGAACTTATACGCGGAGCCCAGCTGCATGTCATGGTAACTTTCCAGCCGACAGGATTGAAGCTGAAACTGCTCAATGCCCTTTATAACGGGAGATTCTGCCTGGTGAATGAACAGATGGTGGCCGGCACCATACTCGCACCCCTTTGCATTATCGGCAATACGCCTGAAGAACTCAGGGAAAAAGCCATGAGCTGCTTCGAAGAGGAATTCACCGAAGAGATGATACAGGCCAGGCTGATGCACCTCGAAGCCAACTATTCCAATAAAAAAAGTTGCAACGAATTACAGAATTTGATAACTTTGAGCTATGAAAAAAATATTAGTCCCCGTTGATTTTTCACAGCATACCGACATCACATGTCAGTATGCCCTGGAGCTTGCCTCCACCTATGGCGCTGAGCTTAAGCTGTTTCACACTTATTTCGACCAGATCATCCTTACCGATACGAGCTTTCCCGACACCCTCGACATGACTACGCTGTATAACGAGCAGCTGATGAGGGAGATCTTCAAGCAGGCGGAAGCGAGCATGAAAGAACTTCATGAAAAGCTTGAAGCCCGTATCAGGGAAAAGAACCTCGCAAACATAACAATCACAACCCATGTGAGCGGAGGCGAAGTTGAGCATGAACTCATCGAAATCTACAATGAGTTCAAACCCGATATCGTCGTGATAGGCACTACCGGTAAAGGAAACAACCTTAACGTCTGGGGCAAAGTCTCAACGTTTATCATCGATCATGTCAAAGTGCCGGTGTTCACAATCCCTATCATGAAAGGATTTAAATCCTTTGACAATGTGATGTTTGCAGCCGACCTTTCCGAAGGGAACCGTCAATCCATTTCAACGCTTCTTGAACTTTTCAAACCTTTCAGCAACCAGGTTCATGCAGTTCACTTTTGCCAGCCTGTTAAAATGGCCGAAGCCCAGGCCAGGATGAAAGCCCTGCAGTCGGGTTTTGAAAAGGAATCAGCCGAGGGCAGGATACATTTCAATGTGATCGAGATCGGGGGCGAGAACCAGGATACGATTGACCAGTTCGTGAAAGGGAAACTGATCAACCTTATCGCTTTCCAGCCACATAAGCATTCACTCGTATACATGGTATTTACAAGGCATATTACAAAGAAGAACCTCTTTGCAACCAATGTGCCCCTGCTGGCACTTCCGGTGGGGAAACTTTAGTTCAGCTTTAACAGCTTAAACCCTTCATATTTATAAACCGACCAGTAATGGTTTTCGAAACCGTTGTTGGCGCTGCTGTTTCCTCTCACAAATTCGAAATTTGTCTGGGAGGTTTTAAGCCTGAAATTCTGTATGCATTTCGGAAAGGCCTTGCCAAAGTTCATCATGGCCGAAAGGAAGTAATACCCCAGGTCGAAACCCTGGAAAGCCAGGGGTTCAGGATCAGCTTTATACCGCTGCTGGTAAAGCGAAACAAGCTTTTTCACCCCTGCATTTGAATAATCCACAAACGAAGGCGAAACCAGGTGGGTGTTAAGCCCGTTCAGGAAATCTGTTTCCAGCCCCTCGATCTGTTCCCAGTCGGGAAGTCCGATAAGGCTGATGTTATAATCATTACGCAGCTCGTAGAACCTCCTCATCAGGTCAAGGGCATAGGCATTATTGTCGGCAAAGGCAACAATAACATTTTCTTTCGATTTGGCCAGCTTTCCAATGGCCATGTCCTGCCCCTCGGCAAGAATCACGTTGAGGTTTCTCTCCAGGCATTCCTTTTTCAGTTTATCGGCAATATCCTTATCTTTAAACTGCCCGTTCCTCACGATGAGGATCTGGGCCCGGTACATGCTTTTCTGCATGTAGGAGGCAAGGCTCTCGAGCAGGGAATTCCGCGAGGGGTTGGTTTTGAAAACCATTTCATTGTCGCGGATTATTTCGGAACGTTCGCTCAGGGGGTTTATGATAGGGATCCTGTTTTCGTGCGCAAACTTTGCAACGATCTGGAAATTTTTATTGAACAGCAGCCCGATAATCAGATCGGCGGATTTCACTTCGGCTTTTTTAAGCAGATGCTGGGTTCTCAGGGTATCCTTACCCACGTCATAAACGTAAAGGACCAGGTGAAGGCCCTGTTTCCTCAGGGAATCCACGGCAAGGACAAAGCCTTCATAGAATGGCAGGTATTTCAGTGAATTCCAGTTCTCAATGGCCGAATCCGTGGCGGTTTCGGGGTTCATCGCTTCAACCTCTTCCAGGTAGAGGGGAAGCATTAGTACGAGTTTATAGGTTTTATGCCGGGCCGAAGTGTCGGAGCCGCAGGGTATGGCAAGCCTTACAGAAGCCGTTGAGTCGGGTTTCGGGCTTGAGGGTCGCGGTTTGCCGGTTTGTGGCTGCTGGCCGGCAGCGGCATTGCGGGGATTAGCCGTTGAGGGCTGTTGGTTTATGGTGGGCGGATGAGGATTGTCGGTTGCCTGGTGAGCGTTATCAGTAGCGGGATGCGGGATGGCGGATGCAGATTGGGGAATATAAAGTTTCTGGTCGGCCTTCAGCCCTTCTTTTACGACCGGGTTTCCTGCAATGATATCGTTTACCTCTATCCCGTATGCTTTGGATATCATATAAAGCGTCTGGCCTTTTTTGACGATATGGACATAGTACGACTTCCCGTCCTTTTGCTCAACCACGTTCGAATGAATGGCCTTCAGCTGCTCCTGGTAGGTCTGGGCGCTCAGGCTGATCGATGCTGCGAAAAGAGCAAGAAAAATCAGAAGTTTTTTCATTGACTGATTGACTGACTGATTGATTGATTGATTGATTGGTTGATTGATTGAATTATAATATGACTATTATCATTATCATTATCATTATCATTCCCATTCTATCGTTGCCGGGGGTTTTGAAGAAATATCGTACACCACCCTGTTTACTCCCTTAACCTTGTTTATGATATCGTTGCTGACCTGCGAAAGGAACTCATGGGGAAGATGGGCCCAGTCGGCCGTCATCCCGTCGGTTGAGGTCACTGCACGCAGGGCGACCACATTCTCATACGTTCTCTCATCCCCCATCACCCCCACAGACTGCACCGGCAGCAATACGGCAAACGCCTGCCAAACCTTATGGTAGAGATCATTCCTGCGAAGGCCGGCGATATAAATATCATCCACATCCTGCAGTAAACGGATTTTCTCAGGGGTGAGGTCTCCTATAATGCGAACTGCGAGACCCGGACCGGGGAACGGATGGCGGTGGATGAATTCAGGATCCAGCCCCAGGGTCAGTCCTACCTTGCGAACCTCATCCTTGAACAGGAAATTCAAAGGTTCAACAATTTTCAGTTTCAGGTGTTCAGGTAATCCGCCAACATTATGATGGGATTTGATGGTGGCCGAAGGTCCTTTCACCGAGCGGGATTCAATCACATCGGGATAGATGGTCCCCTGGGCCAGCCATGTAATTCCCTGTATTTTATGGGCTTCCTGGTCAAACACATCGATAAAGGTCCTGCCAATGATCTTGCGTTTTTTCTCAGGATCAGCAACTCCTTTGAGTGCGTCCAGGAACTGGGCGCCCGCATCCACTCCGATCACATTCAGGTCCAGTTTTTCGTAGCGCTCCATCACCTTGCTGAATTCATCCTTCCTGAGCAAGCCGTTATCGACAAATATGCAGTATAAATTCTTGCTGATGGCCCTGTTAAGAAGCATGGCGGTGACCGACGAATCGACTCCTCCCGATAATCCGAGCACGACTTTGTCATTCCCGATCTTTTCCCTGAGTTCCCGAACGGTAGATTCAACGAATAATTCCGGAGTCCAGTCCTGCTTACATCCGCAGATATTTACAATAAAATTTTTCAGCAAATGCTGGCCTTCGGTAGTATGATACACTTCGGGGTGGAATTGTATGCCGTAAGTTTCCTCTCCCCTGATTTTGAATGCTGCGTATTCCACATCCGTTGTGGAACCTGTAATTTTAAACGATGCAGGAGCATTCAGGATGGTGTCGGCATGCGACATCCATACCTGTGTACCCTGGGCCATCCCCCTTACAAGCCGGCATGTCTGGTCGATAAAACCCAGGTTTGCACGCCCGTATTCCCTGATCTTCGAAGGGGCTACTTCTCCTCCCGATGAATGCACGAGGTACTGGGCTCCGTAACACACGCCCAGGACCGGGATCACGCCTTTTATTCCCTCAAGATCGGGGGATGGTGCGTTCTGGTCCCTCACCGAGAACGGGCTGCCCGACAGGATCACGCCTTTAAGGCCCTGGATACCCCGGGGGAAATTATTATACGGATGAATATCACAGAAAACATTCAGTTCCCTTACCCTTCTTGCGATAAGCTGGGTATACTGGGAACCGAAATCGAGGATCAGTATCGTTTCTTGCATGAAGCAAATTTAAGAAAATCAGCGGATGAGAGAAGCGTCGTAGCTGCTTTTATTCCCGACCGCATCGGTCACCACCAGGTGGAAGCTGTTCTTCCCCCTGGGCATATGCTCGTCAATGAAATAAACAAGCAGGCTGGATTTGGCATCGAAATCCATCAGCACCCACTTCCCGTTCATGCTTCCGCGGTATGATTTGATTCCCGAGAGGTTGTCGGAGATCCTGAACACGAGGCTGCCCTGGTGGCTCACGTTTTTACCCGGTTTCAAATTGATGGGCCTGATCACCGGGGGTTCAAGGTCCACGGCTATACTATAATCGCCGAAGTCCCTCACCTGGGTCTTCAGGAAACCGTTCTCCCAGGCCCCGCCTTTTGCATAGAACCTGTGGCCGGGTTCAACAGCCACTATGACCGCCTTATCCATGAGGTCTTTGGGGAGAGAAACAGGCTTGACCGCGAGGGTGCAGTTTATATGCAAAGGAGTGTCGGCGTTATGCAGCCGGTGGATGCGGGCATAAGTCCCGGGGATAGGCGCTTCGCTGGAATATTCGAAGTCCAGGTCATCATACAGCGCATCCCTGGGTATGTCCAGCACAACATCAGCCCTTGCGAAATGATTGTCGGCTGTACATTGCATCATCTGAACGCCCTGCCGGATTGTTGTTTCGGTTTTTCGCCCTGCGGGCGGATGGCTTTTCACCCAGAACACCAGCTTCGAGGAATTGCTGTAAAGATCGGTCACGGTATAAACCACCTTGTGGGCCTTGTTGTCACTGAAGCTGATGATGCCCCGGTTCTTAACCTTCCCGTAAATATCGTTTTTATTGTTCGGGGCTATGTACGACCGCTGTATCTTCCGGTTTCCGTGGTTCAGCAATGGATAATCAAGCAGGCTGTTTACATAACGGGTATTGGCAAAAGCAAATTTCTCAAGATGGTGTGAATACACCTGCTCATTATCCACTGAAAGGGCCACTGAAGGCACCCCGTTTTTCATCCCCGAATTATCCGAAAAATCGGTGGTCTCGATACCAAAATATATATTCCCCGAAACCCTGATGGTATCGTTTGTTTTGACCGAATAAAGATTCCCGCCCCCGCTTACGCCCAGCAGGATTGCCTTATCTGAAGAATTCACCAGGGCGGCGGCATCATAGGGATATACCTTCAAAGCGGTGATCCTGGGAGGAGTATTGTCGGGTATATCAAAACCAAATTCGAGGGGATTGATTACTTCCTGGCTGTTCGATTCCCTCACTTCGAAATGCAGGTGAGGGCCTCCCGAGGCTCCTGAATTGCCCGAGAGGGCTATGACCTCTCCCTTTTTAACCTTAAGCAGGCCCTGGGGAACCTGCATATCTATTGCAAACGATTCCCCTGCATACTGCTGCTTGCTGATCCACCTCCCTATTTCCCCGTTGAAATTCAACAGGTGGCCGTAAACCGTGGTATAGCCGTTGGGATGGGTGATATAAAGGGCTTTGCCGAATCCGGCAGGATTGACGAACACCCTCGAAATATACCCGTCGGCTGCGGCATGTACGGGTTTTCCCGTTTGGCCTCCTGTACGTATATCAATACCTGAATGAAAATGGTTTTTCCTCAACTCCCCGAACGAGCCTGCCAGCGAGATCGGGAAATCCACAGGCGAACGAAAGTAATTCTGGGGGTACCTGTCAGACCCTACCGGCATATTATGCGGGACAAGGAGCATCCAGGAGAAAAAAGAGATGAAAATAAATTTGGTCATAATATTTCGCGATCACTTGACGGTCATGATCAGCGCAATAAAATTAGCTTCTTTCGATACCCGGTCTTAATGAGGGCGGGGTTTGTTATTATGTGATTTATGAACAGGGTGCTGATGGCCGGGATGGATTAAAGCCGGATCAGAGGTTCTTCAATATTTTATCAAGCAGCTGCTCCCGGGTATAGGGTTTTGGAAGGTAGTCGTTAAACCCTGCCTGCAGCAGATTCACTTTGTCGTAACTTAGTCCGTAGGCAGTAACTGCTATGATAGGGAGTTTGGGCCGGTACTTTTTAATTACTTTCATCGCTTCGACTCCATCCATTACAGGCATATTTACATCCATTAATACCATGTCCAGGTCTGAGCTGGCCTCCGACATGTTAACAGCTTCAAGACCGCTGCAGGCAAACAATATATTTTTGGTGAGAGCTCTCAGAAGGTGTGACAGGAAGTTCCGGTTGACTTCATCATCCTCAGCAATCAGAATTTTCAGCATAGTACAGATCACCCAGGTGAACTCGTTTAGTAAGATACAAACATACCTGAAAATCCCTCATGATCACAGCCTGATTTAGTATTTGTAACTGTAAACTTCGTAAACGGCAAAATTGGCCCAACTATCTTGCCGTTAAAAATGAGAATTTCTTCGAATATTCCATCATTTGTGTGGCAAAGTCGTCGGGATAGGTAACTTTAACATCGATGACAGAACCTCTTTTCATCACCGTTTCGTAAACAGGGTTGATAAACCCTGCATAAGGTGCGATGTTCAGCTTTTTATAACGCTCCAGCACTTCCTTATGAAGATCCCTGTCAACTTTCACAGCATAGGTTTCAATCAATTCTTTCGCTGCCTTGTAATCCCCTTCGGAAGTGATCCTCTGTATTTCCTTCAGAAGCTGTCCGAAAAGCTGCCGTAAACCCTGGTAATCATTGACCCTGAAATAAGTCTTCCCGTCGCGGGCAAATTGCTCAACAATCTTTTTATCCCTCCCCTTCTCATACGCCCAATGGGCAATGAGGGAGCGGTCGCGCATATGGGCTTCCTCGATTTCCTTGCCCGGTTTTACGCGCACAAGCTGGGTCATCAGGCCGTTCCTCATAAAGGCATCATATTCAGCCTCCCCGGCTTTCAACGATTTTAGCAGGTTCAGCTCTTCCATTTTCGGATCCATGATATAATACAGGGCAAACAGGTCGGCACGCGCCTCTTCAATTGAAGAATGATAGTTTTTAAGCATATCGTGGGTCACACCCGGTTTAAGCAGTCCCGAAGCATGCCCCAGGCATTCATGCATGTCGGTGGTGAGGCTTGAAGCCGCATAGCCCCATTCCTTTATTTTGGCTACCTCATCCGGCGAAGCCGCAAATTCCTCCAGGAAACCATTGCCCGTAGAAGCCTGGTCGTAAGCATAGGTTATATTGTCGATGGTCACCGACTTGGAACCATATTCCGAACGTATCCAGTTCGCATTCGGAAGGTTGATCCCTATGGGCGTGGTTGGGTCGCATTCTCCGCCCAGCTGGGCCAAGATAACAACTTTGGCCGTAATGCCCTTCACTTCCTTCTTTTTATACTGTTGCTCTGTGGGTGAATTGGTTTCGAAAAACAGGGCATTATCGCTGATGATCTTCGTGCGTTTCGTGGCTTCAAGGTCCTTGAAATTCACCACCGATTCCCATCCCGCTTTCATCGCCATCGGGTCCCCGTAGGTTTCAATGAAACCGTTCACAAAATCCACCAGGGCATCCAGGTCCTTAACCCAGAGCACGTTATACTCATCCCAGGCCTTAAGGCTCCCGGTCCTGTAATATTCCGCCAGCTTCTCCACCGAAGCTTGCTGGGCCGGGGTCTCAGCAACAGCAACAGCCTGTTCAAGCCAGTACACTATCTTTTCTATTGCCGGGGAGTACAATCCCCCAATCTTCCAGGTCAACTCCTTAATCTTACCGTTTACCTTCACCAGCTTTGAATTCAGGCCGTATGAAATATTCGTGTCCCTCCCGGCTTTTTTATCCGACTCCCTTAGCTTTATATAAAACTCCCCGGCTTCCTTCTGGCTCACCCCCACGTAAAAATTACAGGCCGAAGCAAGCAAGAGGTCAGTCGACGGATCCAGCGAGACACGTTTCGGGGCTACCGAAGGATCGAAAATGATAGTTGAAAGCTCTTCAATAAACTGATCAAGGTCCTGGTCTTTTGCAAGAGGCAGGCTCCCGGGGACTATGGACTTTACAGCCGAGGAAAAGAAATCCGCCGAAAATTCAGGCTGGGTTTTGTCGGTCGAATAATTATGGTGCAGCCCGTTGTTGAACCAGAGTTCCTTCAGGTAAACTGTAAAATTTTTAAAGTCTGCGGATGTCCGGTCCCCTTTGTAGCCTTCGTACACCGCCTCGCAAGTCTTTCGCAACAGCAGGTTGTACCTGCAATTCTGGTCGTAGGTGATGTCTCTTCCGCAAAGAGCAGCCTGGCTCAGGAAATAAACCAGTTTCTTCTGTTTCAGGCTCAGGCTGTCGAAGCCGGGAACCTGGTACCTGAGGATTTTCGAATCTCCGAACTGCTCCGTAAGGAACCTGAATTTCTCCTGTTTTGGGTTTTCATCCTGCTCTGGTCCGTCTAAGGACATCAATCGGGCTGCCATGTTCATGATCTCAAAAAATCTTAAGGTTTTATTATGAAAAATAATGTTGATATCTTTGGATGAGGGAATGCAAAAATACGCTTTCTGCCCATGAAGAAAATCCTGCTGATCATTTTCCTGATAATCCTTGTGCTGGTTATCGTGATCTTTTCAATACCCTTTACAAGGTCCCTTATCCTGAAACCCAAACCGGGGAGTACACTTTATTCCATTTTTCACCAACAGCCGGCAAGCACAACAGGGATTGCCGATGGTGAAAATAATCAGCCGGCAATACAATCATTTCCTGAACCCGGGATTGAGAAGATCAAATCGGACCTGATAGGAAGGCAGATCCCCGGCTGGAGTTTTGACAAGCTCATCGAGTTCAAACAGGCAGCAATTACCAGCATTGCCAGGTCCGATGAAAGGATAGATTTCAGGATCGACCTGCATTTGCTGCCATACAATGCTAAAGAGGAATCATATTACGATGCCCAGATCTTTGCCATTTATCTTAAAGGTGACGATGGTTGGCAGCTCGACAAAACCGAAGAAATATATATTATTACCGAGGTCCTTATTACGCCCGGCAAATGGGTCACCATTAATTCAATCCCTAATTGCGAGTTACAGCCCGACGATAAAAACAATCTTTTATGGACTAGTAAAACCTGGGATTACGAGATCAAAAGCGGGCCCGGAATCGGGGAGGTAACCCTGCCGCAGGCCTCCACCTATGATGTAAAAGCCAGCGGGAAACATCCTGTCAGGGTCAAACTTAAATTCAGGCCGCTGAGTATGGCAGGGTAAGGGTTCAGCGGTGTCAGAATTTGCCGAACTTCAGGCTCAGTTTGGCTGTAAACTGGTTGACCAGGTTATCAGGAGCGTGCCTCAGGTCCAGGTCCGGAGCATACCGGTAACTGACCCCAAGTCCCAGCCTGAACATTTTTGCCAGGTTCAGTTCCAGTTTCACACCGGGTTCAACGACAAAGAAATGTGCCCCGTTGTTATATTTGTGGTTATAGGAGTTGTCGTTGTTATTTGAGCTGTTTTCATAATGGACCTGGCTCCAGTAGAGATAACCGCCTCCTATCATCAGCGGGAATGAAACATGGACTCTTGATTTGGGGAAGAGGGTGTATTCCACGAGGGCTCCCCCGAAGCCGCCCCTGAGGTCACGGCTTTTCTTTTCTTCCTGTCCGGTGGAGTCGGTATAGGAATGGTGAAAGTGCAATCCCTGGGGGTTGCCAATAAAACTGCCCGTCATCCCAACCGACCAGTTATGATTGAGAATAAGGCCCATGCTGATACCCGGAAGCATTACATTGTGGTGCCCGAACCTTGTATAACCCGCATCCATCTCAATAAAGTACCCGAGAGGGACCTTGCAGGCGCCATGGTTACAACTGAACAGGGTGTTGATCTTGTACGAGGAAGAAGAATCGGAGGATGCCTTGTGGCCTTGGGCAAAAGCCGTAATGGAACCAAGGAGGCAGATAAGGGCTATTACTTTCGTTTTCATTATCAGTTTTTAGGATATGTAATCAAACTCACATATTGCACGGAAATTATTTTTTTATTTTAATCATGATAAAAACTTTATCCCTTGCCATTTTTCCGGGAATATGCTTCCGGTCCTGGATGTATGGATTTATATCGGGAAAAATTGGTTATAAGCAATTTTTTTTTGTAATTTTGCAATACAGAATCTTATCGATATAATATTCGGTATTAAAATACGTTTTTACCAATCTTTTATTTTTTTTCAGCTCCGCAACAGGGGATAATTCTTTTAAGATGCTCATTTACAACAGATATATCAATATAATTAATCCCATTAAAAATGAAATTATCATCTTTAAAAGCATTGACTATCATCCTTGCCCTGATTATTACCTCCTGCCACCACAACGCGGATCTTTCTGTTGCACCACCTAGACCAATCCCGCCGGGACCGGAATTTTTATGTTCCCACGACACTATTTATTTCAGGAATTCAGTACTGCCGGTAATCCTCACAGGCTGTGCCAGGGTTGGATGCCATGATGAAGCATCGCATAAGTCGAACAAGATCCTCGACAATTATGCAGGCATTATTAAACTGGTCACGCCCTTTGACCCTCAGAACAGTGTGCTGTACAAAGTTCTTTTCAGCTACTCCGAAGGAAGGATGCCCCCGGGCACACCTTTTAATCTTAGCCAGAAAAGCATAATTTACTGGTGGATTGCACAGGGCGCTTATAATAACAGATGTGACTCGGCGGGATGTGATTCCTCCAATGTAACCTACACCGCTTCCATAAGCCCTATCGTCGCCAACTGGTGCCTGGGCTGCCACGGAGGCTCAAGTCCGGCTTACAGTATAAGCCTTGAAACATACAGCGATGTTGTTGCCTGTGCAAACAGCAACAGGTTGATGGGGGCTCTCAGGCATCAAACCGGATTTTATCCTATGCCCAAGGGAGGAGAATCGCTCTCGCCCTGTGAGATCAACCTTTTTCAGGATTGGATAAATTTAGGTAAACCCCAATAAAAACCCCATATATACGATGAAGAAAATTTTTAAAGGTGCTTTTATCCTGTCATCCCTGGTATTGTTATTAAGCTCATGCTACAATGACAACGAATATGACCTGTATCCATTCCCCTCGGCCCCCTGTGACAGCTCCAACGTCACTTATGCAGGGACCATTGCCCCAATTATGTCGGCGAACTGCAACGTATGCCATTCCACTGCGCTTGCCTCAGGGGGTGTAATCACCGACACATACACTGATCTTAGTACATGGGCAGCCAGCGGCAGCTTATGGGCAGGTGTGAGCTGGGCATCAGGTTATAATCCTATGCCAAAGCAGAGCAGCCAGCTGTCGCCATGCGACCTGGGTAAAATAAAAAAATGGATCAATCAGGGATATCCCAACAATTAAAAACACATAGATGAAAAAGAGCATACAGCTATCCGTTTTGATATTCCTGGCAATGATAAGCATTAGGGCCAATGCACAGGACGACATGATGAACCTTCTCAACCAGGAGGCAAAGCCCGTTATCGATTATACTTCCGCCACATTCAAAGCCACCAGGGTGGTTGTTGGACATTCCTGCGAGATTCCCGGAACAGGCGACCTCCTTTTTATATTTTCACATCATTTCGGGGCAATAAATACCGGCTATGACAACCTGTTCGGATTAAAGCAGGCCCAGGTCCGTTTAGGCCTTGAGTATGGGGCAACAAAGTGGCTGGGCTTTGGTGTTGGATTGAACACCCTTCAGAACACCTGGGACGGCTTTCTTAACTTCAAGGTATTGAGGCAAAGCAAAGGTGCAAGAAGGATGCCTTTCACCCTGACTATTCTCGGGAGCACATCCATTTATACCACCAAATGGGCTGATCCCACCCGTAAGAATTATTTCACTTCAAGGATGTCATATGCCACCCAGGTTATTCTGGCAAGGAAATTCGGCCAGAGGTTTTCATTGCAGATCATGCCTACCTATGTGCACGTCAACCTTGTGCCCACTCCCGAAGACCATAATAACATTTTCTCGGTTGGAGCAGGGGCCCGGTTTAAGATCAGCCAGCGTGTTGCCATCAACGCCGAATATTATTACCTTATCCCGAAGCAGATCAGGTCGACTCCGGCCACCAGCGCTTTATCAGTCGGGGTTGATATAGAAACCGGGGGGCATGTGTTCCAGATCTTCCTTACCAACGCCATGGGCGAAAACACCGAAAGCCTCATTACTCAAACTACAGGTAAATGGCAAAACGGGGATATTTTCCTTGGATTCAATATTTCGAGGATATTTACCGTTGTAAAACCAAAGGAATTCAGGAAAAAGAAATAAAGCTTACTTAAATAAGAAAACATGAAAAGCTGGGTTAAAATCATTTTGGCGCTGTTGGTTATCGGACTGATCGGTGGATTGCTGGTGTTTCATTTCCTTTACAACAAACCCCATCCCGATTTTGAGAAGATGGATGCCGATTACACCCTGGCTGCAGCCGACCTATACAAATCATTTACCACTGATAAAACAACGGCCGGGACCAAATACAATGGGAAAGTAATTGCAATCAAGGGGAAGCTCTCGAAAGTTGAAACCACCGATTCGCTTACTGTCTGTGTTTTGGTATTCAACCAGGGAATGTTCGGCGACGAAGGATTGCGTTGTACCATGTTGCAAAAGTATGCCGGTCATGCCGGGAAACTCACTGCCGGGCAGGAAATCAGTCTTAAAGGATACTGCACCGGGTTTAACGACACCGATGTAATACTTGATAAATGTTCAATTGTAAAATAGCAACCAAATCCAAACCATGAAAAAGCTGATCATCTTAGTCTTTTGCCTGGCGTTCGTTTCGTTCGCCGCCAATGCCCAGAAATTCATCACCAAAACAGGCCATATAAAATTCTATTCCGAAGGCTCGCTCGAAAAGATAGAAGCCCACAACCACCAGGTAAATGCAGGGCTGGATGCCGCAAGCGGGGATTTTGTATTCAAGGTACTTATGAAATCCTTTGAATTTGAAAAAGCCCTGATGCAGGAGCATTTTAACGAAAATTACGTGG
Source organism: uncultured Bacteroidales bacterium (assembly GCA_903877385.1). Classification (GTDB taxonomy): domain Bacteria; phylum Bacteroidota; class Bacteroidia; order Bacteroidales; family FEN-979; genus CAIRDP01. The sequence continues at coordinate 85,299 of CAIRDP010000019.1, read as the reverse complement.
AATCCGATAAATTTCCTAACGCTTTGTTTACAGGCAAAGTCACCAACATCAAAGATGTCAACATTGCAAAGAACGGTGTGTACGACGCCATGGTCGAAGGCAAACTAACACTTCACGGGGTGACCCAGAATGCTAAAACAAAGGGAAGTTTTGAAGTTAAATCCGATAAAATTACAGGGAGTGCAAAGTTCAGCATACTGCTTTCCGATTACAACATAAAAATCCCAGGAGCCGTGGCAAACAACATCTCCAAATCGGTAGAGATCACTGTTGAAGTCAACCTCGAGAAGCTGAAATAAAACTGCCGGCCCCGATCCTATTTCTTTTTTGCAGGTTTGCCCTTCCCGGTATTTTGGGCTTTGGGCTTAGGGTTCCGGAATTTTTCTTTGGAGGGAAATACCATCCTGAACAATGAGGAATTCGCACCACCGAATACCGCCGAAGAATTCATGTTCGATTTAACGAAATATTTCCTTGAAGCTTCATTGGCCGTACCCTGGAGCTCAATTGCAGGGATGTTCGTCCCTTCAATCCTGAGGGTATGGGAATAAGTCACCGGGATCTCGTTTTCATCGGCAAATTCGCTGTTCGAAAGGTAGGCGAGGCTGTTAAGATAATTTGCCGTGGCTACTGAATCGACAGGTTTACCGTTAATAACCCATTTATTTTCCTGCTTCCGGAGTACAAAGGAAGAGTCCCCGGGATAAATCAGGGTAAGTTTGTTCACCTGGTTCCTGTCAAAACGGCACAACTGTTTTACCCGGTAAGCCGCAACATCGTCCCTGAAAGCCATTGAAAGGAAACCGTCCACAACATACACCCTCTCGTCACCGGCAACACGCAAATGCGATTTAACGCTTATGCCCTGGCGTCCGTATGAATTTCGCCCGCCCTGGCTGTAGGATATCGTCCCCACCCTGAAGTCGGCAGCCACATCCTTGCCCTGCTCCACCACAACCCGTATGGATGAGGTATCGGTAACCCCAAAATCCTTCCATGAAGGTTTATCGGTACCCGCAACCCCTTCGGGTTTAGCGCGCAGCAAAGAACTGATCAGGCGCCGGGGTATGGCAGTATCGGCTACCCAGGATTTGCTTCCGCCCGATATCTTCCAGTCACTGCCCGAGCCTGAAAGTACAAGGGCCTGGCCGTTCCTGTTTTTGGGATAAATCGTAAACCGGCTCACCCTGGCCGAGTCGATGGTAAATAGTTCGGAGCGAAAACTCCTCTCCCCTCTTTTACTGTCATAAAAGAAAAATAAAAAAACGATCAATGCAAGGACGCCGAAAATAATAAGAAGGGTGCTGTTTTTCATGTTCTTCATAATACATCCGTATTAACCCCAGGGCATAGCCATGGACCCGGGTTGCGCGCCTGAGGGGCGGGGAATTTACCGGGAGTGATTAAATATAATTTTCGTTCATTCTTTTCATCCTGAGGTTGCGGCGGTACTGCCAGTTAAAAAAACCGTAGCCTACAATGATAAGAAGGGGAAGCAGGAAATTCAGGTATTTGATAAACGCTTTTTTCCCGTCCTCCATCTGGTCAAGCGGCCTTGAACTGACTTCTTTTGCCCTCAGGTCAATCAGGCCCGTATCATCCGAAAGCCAATCCACACCGTTCACAAAGAAATTCAGGTTGTCGGGAGGGATCTGCCTTGCCTGCTGTCCTTCGCCGTTGATAGGGAAATCCCCGTCGGAAACCACCAGTATTTTCGAATTTGCATTCCCCGAGAGTTTCCCGCTTAAAACACCTGCAACAACGATGTTGGAGCGTGAAAAATCCTTCTGCTGCCAGTTTCTAGAAATGTTAAAGTACAGGGGGGCAGGTTCAGCCCCGGACTTTTCAGATGAGGTTGCAACAGGCGTAAACGTCACATCTTTGTTCAGGGCCGAATAATCCATGGAACTGGCAAACTGAAGTATAACCGAAGTCAAACCCTTGGTAACCGGGCTTTCAGGGAATTTTGTCAGCAGGGGGAGGTATGGGAACTGCATGCTGGTCTGGAAACTCATCCCTCCCTGCTGCTGGTTCACCATCACACTTCCGCAACTCTGGTCAACAATAAAGTCGGGGTTCACCCTCAGGCCCTTCCCTGCCAGCCATTTCTCGATCCCCGTCCTGATCTCGGTTCCTGAGGCAGTCTGAAGGTTGCCTTCAACACGGTTCATGGCAATATAGATATTCCTCCCGTTCGAGAGGAAATAATCAAGTTTCGCAAATTGAAGGGCAGGCACAGAATCCTTTGGGGCGACCCATACCAGGGTTTTATATTTATTCAGGTCAAGGGCCGAATCGCCGAGCTTAACGGGTTCAACATCATAAAGCACCGAAAGAGCCTGCCAGGCCTGGATCACCGAATTCGGGTCAGGCTCTCCATGACCCTGTAAGAACCCCAGTTTAGGCTTGTCCTCAATGGTCATTTTCTTGATGCTGGTCGATAGGCTGTATTCCATCGCAGCCCCAGGCTGAATGAAAGGGATCACCTCTTTTTTGTCGCCATAATGCACCACAGCCCCCAGGTAGGCTTTCTGCTGTTTCACCTGGTCTTTCTCCCTTACGTTGATGAGGACCGGCTGTACGCCTTCCTGCATGGCTTTCTGCTCGGTTTGCTCATCCTTGTTCGGGTTGATGAATTCGAACATCACTTTGCCGCCCGAACGGTTGGAATATTCGGTAAGTTCATCTTTGAAATCCCTGCGCAGCCGTGCAAAATCAGGAGGCAGTTCCCCGCTGATATAGGCTGTAACGGTGACAGGCTGCTTGAGAGAGCTAAGAATGTTCCTGGTGGCTTCCCCAAGAGTGTACCGCTTGTCGGCCGTGAAATCCAGCCTTACAAAAAAACGGTCCGACACGATATTTGCGAGTACGACAATCCCTATGACCAGGAGAATATAAGCTGTGATTGATTTTCCTTTTTTCATACCCTTGGATTAATTGAAAAGGTTACGTTTTGAAAGTGCAAGTTCAGTTCCGGTAAGGCCGAGGAATATGATAGAGAGGAAGAAAATGACATCTTTCGAGTCAATCACTCCCCTGGCCATGCTTTCAAAGTGGGTCCCTATACTCAGGTAATTCATTAGGCCCCCGAACAAACCCAGGGAGCCGCTCCCGATAAGCCCGAACACCAGCTGGAAAAATATCCCTATGAACAGTGCGATGAGAAAGGCAACGATCTGGTTCCCCGTGATACTGCTGGCAAAAAGCCCTATGCTGATGTAACATGCGCTCATGAAAAGCAGCCCCAGGTAACCCATCCATACTGCCCCATGGTCGATCTTCCCTATGCCGGCCACCGAAATATAATACGGAAACGTAAGGGCGAGGGTGATGCAGATCAGAAGGAAAGCGGCAAGGAATTTGCCTATAACGATCTGCCAGTCGCTCACCGGCTTGGTCACGAGGAGCTCTATGGTCCCGCTTTTACGCTCATCCGCAAGCAAACCCATGGTAACCGCGGGGATGAAGAAAAACAGGGACCAGAAAGCGATCCCGAAAAAAGACTGAAGGCTGGCCTGGTTCACAAGGAAAATATCATTCCCGAAGATCCATGTAAAGAAGCCGCTGAATCCCAAAAAAAGCACTATCATCACATAGGCCATCAGCGAATTGAAGAACGACCTCAGTTCCCGTTTAGTGATAATCCATATTTTATTCATACCTGAAATTTTTCTGTTTTTTGACTGCGGATGAGTATCCGTTTTTTGTTCTCACTAAGTGTTGATCGTAAGATCGCGGAACACCTCTTCAAGTTTGCGCTCGACCGGGGTCATTTCGGTAAGCGCCCAGTTGTTATCCACACATAGTTTAAAGACAGAACGGCGGGAGTTGGCACCGGCCTTGCTCTGGACCTCGAACGACTGGGTATGGTCAGGAAGGAAATCCACCAGCTCAACACTGTCAATACCCCTGAGAGCATTATAAATTGCATTGCGGTCACCGTCCTCTATGCGGACCTTCAGAATTTCCTTTCCCTGGGCTTGTTTCCTGAGGGATGTCGAAGTGCCGTCGGCCACCAGTTTGCCCCCGCTGATAATCACGATACGGTCGCAGGTAGCTTCCACTTCGGCCAGGATATGCGAACACATGATCACGGTTTTTTCACGGCCAATCCTTCGGATAAGCTCCCTTATCTCAACGATCTGGTTTGGGTCGAGGCCCGAGGTAGGCTCGTCGAGTATAAGTACCTCGGGATCATGGATCATGGCCTGGGCAAGGCCCACACGCTGCTGGTAGCCTTTCGAAAGTTCGCCTATCTTTTTATGTTTCTCACTTTTGAGCCCGCATACCTGTATCATCCCAAAGATACGTTCCCTGATCTTATCCCTGGGAACACCCTGGATCTCAGCCGCAAAGGCCAGGTAATCGATGATGGCCATTTCCTTATACAAAGGGTTTGACTCGGGCAGGTAACCGATGTGCTTTTTAACCTCCTCGGGGTTTGTAACCACCGACATTCCTCCAACCGTGACATTCCCCTCGTCGGGAGGCATGAAGCAGGTGATAATTTTCATGGTGGTTGTCTTTCCTGCGCCGTTCGGGCCAAGAAAGCCGACGATCTCGCCCTGGTTCACCCTGAACGAGATATTATCGACGGCTTTCTGGAACCCGTACGATTTTGAAATGCTTTCGACACATACTTCCATAAGCTTGATTTAAAATTCAGGATGCAAAAATATTTTGAATTTATTTTTTTCAAAATATTTTAACTAAAGTTTAACGATTTTTTTATAATGGAGGGAAAATCAGGAACCGGATAAATTGATTCATCAGTGACATTTTCTCCTGCCAATGCTGGCTCAGAACACGGTATTGCGCATTTTATACCAAAAAAAAGAGCCCGGTCACCCGGACTCTTTTTGAAGTTGTTACACAAAAATTACTTTTTGTGAGCTTTCTTGGGAGCAGGTTTAGCTGCCTTTGCCGGCTTAATCAGGTGTTTCTTGATAGAATCCTGATGTGCAATTGAATCAGCTACTTTTTTCTGAGCCTGAACCTTAGCAATTGAATCAGCTATTTTCTGCTGTGCAGCCTGTACTTTGGCCATTGAATCAGCTACTTTGGTAGAATCAGCAACTTTCTTTGCTTCGATTTCTTTTGCGCTGGGGCCGCATGATGTCATGAATGCTACAGCACCGATAACTAAAATTAATGCAAGTTTTTTCATTTGTTCTGTGATTTTTTAAATTCGGCTGCAAAGATAAGAAGATATTTTAACATTTATTAACTTTTTTAACATTTATTTTTTATAAAGAATTCTTCAGGGATTAAAATCACAGAGAAAAACCTGCCTTAAAACCGTCTCAGAGCCACGTTCATGGCTCGAAACAAAAGAACAGGGAGTTTACCATGCATGGGTTTGAGCACGAAAAATTTCCATTCACCCGAAAGAATATTTATCCTGAAAGATAAAAAAAGTTTGCTTTATTGTAATATGCCTTTAACTTTGCGGTTCGGTTTGAAATTAAATCTATAATAAAGATGAAGCAGGGGCACCGGGAAGAGTTTTTCGGTGCTTTTGCATTTCAGGGGCCCCGGGATACATCAATTACCTTGAAAATTAAGCACATGCCACTCTATCTCGCCTCGCTCAATTCGGGAAGCAACGGCAACTGCTATTATATAGGCAGCGAAACCGAAGCCGTTCTCATCGATGCAGGTATATCATGCCGTGAAACCGAAAGGCGGATGGACCGGCTTGGGCTGTCGGTAAATACTGTAAAGGCAATCTTTATTACCCATGAACACACCGATCATACTAGGGGCGTTGAAGTGCTTTCGCGCAAACATAACATACCGGTTTATATCACCGCCGCAACCCATAAGAGCAGCCGGCTATACCTCGAGCAGCACCTTTTACACTCCTTTAGCTCAGGCATCCCTGTTCAGATCGGGGATCTCAGCATACATCCCTTTCCCAAATGGCATGACGCCAGCGAGCCCCATAGTTTTACTGTAAGCGTTAACGGCCTCACTGCCGGTGTGTTTACCGACATAGGTTCGATCTGCGAGAATGTTTCCCTGCATTTCTCACAATGCCAGGCTGCATTCCTTGAAGCCAATTACGATGAGGACATGCTCGAAAACGGCCGTTACCCTGTTTACCTCAAACGCCGCATCAGTGGAATGGAGGGGCATTTATCGAATTCCCAGGCCCTGGATTTGTTCACCAGCCGCCGCTGCCCCGGCATGCAAATGCTTATCCTCTCCCACCTTTCGGCCGAAAACAACCGACCCCAGCTCGTACTTGAACATTTCAGCAGGCAGGCTATGGGAACAAAAATCATTGTTGCTTCAAGGTACGGAGAAACAGGGGTGTTTTGCATCTCATAAAACAAAAAAAAGACCGGGATGCCGATAGACTGAAACCATTTTGGATTTCATGCATCTAATGTGTAAATTTGACCCCATGTCGCTCTGGAGAGTTATCCTTTGTATTATTTTCCCCCCTCTGGCCGTTATCGATAAAGGCTGCGGCTCGGTATTGCTCGTATTCATACTTACCCTCTGCGGCTGGATCCCCGGGGTGATTGCAGCCCTGCTTATCGTGACACGGAGCTGAAATCCCGCATAAACCTTAAACAGTATGCCATCCCAAAACAAACCACTGAAAGCCGTATTCCCCGGCAAATACATACAGGGCGAAAATGCCCTTGCCTCCCTGCCTGAACTGGTAAGGCTTTTAGGCAACAAAGGACTTATACTGGCATCCCCGACATCAAAACGGAGCATACTCCCTTCTTATTCTTTTATGACTGAGGATGACAGCCTCCTTACCGAAGAATTCGGGGGAGAATGCTGCGAATCAGAGATTCAACGTACTGTTGAGCTGATCACCGTCAATAACATCGACGTTCTTGTGGGCATGGGAGGAGGCAAGGCCATCGACACTGCAAAGATAGCCTCCGACAGGGCTGGGATCCCGGTTATCATAGTTCCGACCATAGCATCCACCGATGCGCCCTGCAGCGGCTGTGCTGTTATTTATTCAGCTGATGGCGTTTTCGAATCTGTTTATTATCAGAGGATGAATCCGCAGGTAGTCCTTGTCGATATGGGAGTAATGGCGCAGGCCCCCGCACGCTTCCTGGTTTCGGGCATGGGTGACGCCCTGGCCACCTGGTTCGAGGCCAGGTCATGCGATCTTTCCAATTCGCCCAACGAATGCGGGGGATACAGCACCATGGCCGGATTAAGCCTTGCCAAACTCTGCTACGACACTCTCCTGCTCTACGGTCCATCAGCCAAAACCGATAATGAGAATCACAAAATCACTCCTGTCCTGAACCATATCGTTGAAGCCAATATCCTGCTGAGCGGGATAGGCTTTGAGAGTTCCGGGCTGGCGGCAGCGCATTCGGTGCACAACGGGCTCACCGCCCTGCACGATACCCATGCATTCTATCATGGCGAAAAAGTAGCCTTCGGCGTTCTCACCGGGCTCCACCTCAACAATGCGCCTTCCGAAGAAATGGATACAGTGTATGCATTCTGCGCAAAAATTGGTCTGCCTACAACATTAAATGATATAGGCATCACCAATATTAGCAGGACCCGGCTGATGGAAGCCGCAAAAAAAGCCTGTGCTCCTGCCGAAGGCATACACCATGAAACAGTTGAGGTTACGCCCGGGATAGTCCTGGAAGCCATGATCGCAGCTGATGCCATGGGAAAAAGCAGGAAAACTCCACTCCAATAGAAATCTTTTGACAAAATGCGGGCTTTGAGCCTGCAAAAAATATATTTGCCTGATAAATAGGTTAACTTTATATCCGGTAACAACCCCATTATAAACGAGACAAAGGAGAAACTATGAAATCAACAAAGAACAGCAACCCAAAAGATTCGAAGGTTTACCTGGTCGGAAGCGGCATCGCGTCGTTGTCAAGCGCCGTTTTTCTTATTAAGGATGCCGGTGTCCCTGGCCCGAACATCCATATCCTTGAAAAAGACAATATCCCAGGCGGAGCAATGGACGGGGCTGGCGATGCCGAAAAAGGTTTCGTTGTGAGAGGGGGAAGGATGCATGAGATGCATTATACATGTTACTGGGACCTGCTCTCGAATATCCCTTCGTACGAGAACCCCGATGTTTCGGTGCGGGATGAATCATTTGATTTCAATGCCCGCTTCGTTTCCAATGCACAGGCAAGGCTTTTAAAAGACGGGAAGAGGCTGGATGTTTCTTCATACGGACTTAACCTTCACCAGCAGACCGAATTGCTCAAGCTGACTTTCGTCTCCGAAAAATCCCTTGGAAATAAAAAGATTGAAGACTGGTTTGACCAGGATTTTTTCAAAACCAATTTCTGGTATATCTGGACTTCCATGTTTGCCTTCCAGAAATGGAGCAGCCTGGCCGAAATGAGACGGTATATGAAACGCTTCATCCATCTTGTCGACGGGCTTAACAGGCTGGGGGGCGTGATGCGCACAAAGTACAACCAGTACCATTCGGTGGTGCTTCCCATGAAAAAGTACCTGCTCGAAAAGGGAGTGAATTTTGATATGGGGGTGGAAGTAGCTGATATTGACTTCAACCTTGCTGCAGATAAAAAAACCGCTACCGTGATCCACCTTAAGGATAAAAATGAAATCGTACTCAGTGAAAATGATTACGTGTTCATAACCAACGGCTCACTTACCGAAAGCACCGACAACGGCACATTTGACATCCCTGCAAAATTAAAAGGCATGGCCGAATCAGGCTCCTGGCAGTTATGGAAAAAACTTGCAGCAAAAGATCCTGCATTCGGGAAACCGGGCCCTTTTTGCGACAACATCGACCTTCAGAAATGGTATTCCTTTACAGCCACCATAAAAGACAGCACCTTCCACGACTATATGGAGAACTTCTCGGGTAATGTTGACGGTACCGGAGGACTGGTAACATTAACAGATTCCAACTGGCTGATGTCGTTTGTCATTGCCCGCCAGCCGCATTTTCCAAACCAGGCAAAGGATGTAAAAGTATTCTGGGGGTATGGGTTGTATCCCGACCGCAAAGGGAATTTCGTGAATAAAACCATGGCCGAATGCAGCGGGAAAGAAATGCTGGAAGAATTATGGTACCACCTGAAGATACAGGAATTAATGCAGCCGGTGATGGACTCGGGAAAAGTAAACTGCATTCCTGTTGCCATGCCTTATGTCGACAGCCTGTTCATGCCGAGGGAAATTGGCGACAGGCCGGATGTACTGCCAAAGGGAGCAACCAACTTTGCATTTTTAGGCCAGTTCGCCGAAGCCCCGAAAGATTGCGTATTTACGGTTGAGTATTCGGTGCGCACCGCCCAGATGGCCGTATACGGATTGTTTGAAACCGGTAAGGAGGTAATGCCTGTTTACGATGCGATACATAGGCCCGAGGTCCTGATAAAAGCAGCCCAGGCGATCAGCAGGTAAATAATCAGGTTGCCCGGGATTGTGAATTCAATTTCATTAATTTCGCCTCTTCAAAGCGATTCAATAACTCATATCAAAATCCCCCGACATGGAATTAAGCGGAAAGGTCATAAAAATACTTCCCCTGCAGACCGGCACAGGAAAAAACGGAGTATGGAAGAAGCAGGAATTTGTGCTGGAAACACCGGGACAGATTACAAGGAAGGTTTGCTTTTCATTATGGGGTGATAAGATTGACCAGGCCAGGCTTAACGAAGGGGAGCAGTTTGAGATCTCGTTTGACCTTGAAAGCCGCGAATACAACGGCCGATGGTATACCGAAGCCAAGGCATGGAAGGCCGTAAAGAAAGGAAACTCCTCCCCTTCACAGGAAGTTCCGCCTCCCGATTATATGGACCAGCCCAACATGATGCCGGCCGATGACCTGCCTTTCTGATATCATGTTTTCTTCTGGGCCGCTCTGAAAGACTCACCCAGTCGCTCCAGGCCTTTTGAACAGTCACGGCCGGGGATCAGTGCTTCGATGAACACCAGCTTGTCTTTTTCGCCAAGGGCGGTTAGCATGGCCTGCTGAAGCTGTTCTTCGGTTGTGACGCGGATACCGACAACAAAAGAGCTGTTATCGAACACAGCGGGCAGTTTTGAATAATGCCACATCCTGATGTCGTTATAGGGTCCGTCCTGGTGGAGGCGGCGTTCGATGAGGTAACCGTCGTTGTTGATGAGGACGATGATTGCCGGGCAATGCTCACGGGCCAGGGTGGAGACCTCCTGGGCCGTCATCTGGAAAGCTCCGTCGCCTGTGAGCACCACGGGGCGTTTACCGGGTCGTGCCAGGGATACTCCAAGGGCTGCAGGAGTGCAAAAACCGATTGAACAATAATAATCCTGCACAATGAAATTCTCGGCTTCTTCTATATGGAATTCAGGGCTTGCACAAAAAGCATCGCCGGGTTCTGCCAGGAGGACCATCTGGTCGTTCAGGTAGAAATTCAGGCATTCGTAAAGCCTTACCGCAGTGAGTTCGCATGAGGACTGAGACACGAACGTCCGTTTCGGTGTATAGGTTTCTGCCGGATGCGAAGCCAGGTAGGAACGTTGTTTGACTTTCAGGGTAAGCTCCCTGATGAAATCCCACATCTGCACATCCTGGTAAAAATGGCTCCCTATGCGCACCTGCCCGCTGCCTGCGGTGATCATCCTGCGGTTGTCAAGATTCATGCTGAACAGCCCTGTGGCCAGGTCGGTCATCCAAACACCGAGAGAAAGAAGGCAATCGGAACCTTCGACCTGCTGCCTTACCGCCGGTTTGCTCCAGCCACCCTGGTACATTCCAACAAACTGTGGATGAAGCTCCGGCAGAACCGATTTGCTGCTGAGCATGGTGGCAAAAGGGACTTCCGAGGTTTCAACCAGCTTCAGGGTTTCAAGGCCCAAACCGTACCGCATCAGCTCAACCCCGGCAAGTATCATCGGATGTTCGGCTTTGTTGATGATGTCGGCAGCCTCAGCCACGCATTCGGCAAGACTTTCTATATTTGACTGCGGAAGTACGGCTGTAAGAACCCCTTCCGGCGGCCGGCAGGGGGCATTGGTCATATCGGCCGGCAATTCTAGGTACGCAGGCAGTTTGAGCGAAATGCAGTTCCTGAAAACACGGTCAATTTCGTCGGGGGCAGTGGCGGGGTCGGTGAGGATAGCCGCATCGGCCGTGATCTTTTTGAAGATATCCAGCTGAAGATAGTAATTTGAAACCAGGTGATGCACCATAACCCCCGCTTCCCTCCTCCTGGCCGGCGGAGCCCCGTTGATGACGATAACGGGCACATGTTCGGCATAGGCCCCTGCCACGGCATTCAGTATGCTCAGTCCACCCACACCGTAAGTCACAACGGCCGCGCCTGCGCCCTTAAGCCTGGCATAACCGTCGGCCGCATAACCGGCATTCAATTCATTACAATTTCCTATCCATTGAACAGGACTAAGGACCAGCTCATCAAGAAAATCGAGGTTATAATCCCCCGGCACACCGAAAACATGTTTTATCCCGATATCCTGCAAACGCTGCAGGATGTATTTAGAAACTGTGTAATTCACGCCCATAATACCATGTTTTTTGGTGAAAATTTATCTGCAATCACATAACAGAACAAATATATATAATATCCGGGATTTGCCATCCGCAGAAATATTAAGGAAGTTCCGATCCTTTGACGGTAATAAAGATCCTGTACCATTGCTCAAGGCTCATGTTTACGTCCAATGCCTCTATTGCATGTTTTACCCGTTCGATCCTGCCCGAACCCACCACGGGAATAATTGAAACCGGGTGTTTGAGCAGCCAGGCATAAATAACCGTATCAATGGAAGAGATATTAAGTTCCCCGGCAACTTCAAGCAGGACTTCAGATATTCTTCTCCCTTTTTCATCGTTTGGATCAAGAAGTTTGCCTCCTGCCAACGGGGACCATGCCATCGGCCTGATCTTTTCCTTCACGAAAAAGTCCATGTTCCCGTTCTCAAAATGTTCCAGGCAGTAAGGAGAGATCTCCACCTGGTTGGTCAGAAGTTTTTCCCCGGCAAACGAGTTCAGCATTTCAAACTGGGCCGGGCTGAAATTTGAAACACCGAAATGCAGCACTTTCCCATCCCGTTTCAAAACCGAGAATGCCCTGGCAACTTCTGAAGGATCGAAAAACGGGGCAGGCCGGTGCAGCAGCAGCAGGTCGATGCGATCGGTATTAAAGTTTCTCAAGGAGTTGTTGACCGACGAAACGATGTAGTCATAACTGTACTCATAATGCTTGATCCTGCGGCCCGGGAATTTATCCGACACCAGCTTGATGCCGCATTTGGTTATGATCTCGATTTTTGAGCGGAGGCTTTTTTCAAGCTTAAGCGCTTCCCCAAACAGGGCTTCACAGCTGTAATTCCCATAGATATCGGCATGATCAAAAGTGGTCACCCCCAGCTGGATCATCTCCTCCGTGAATTGTACCAGGCCCGGGGCCGATAAATTCCAGGCTTTAAGCCTCATTTGCCCGTGAACGATCCCCGATAACGAAAGATCTTTGGCAAGTTGAATTCTGTTCATCTTCATGTTCAATATTAAGAAAAAATCAGCATATATGGATAATAAGCCAAAATTACAGACTATGCCATCGCCAATACAGGCATTAATTCATTATTTTTACATCCCGATCATTTCTTTAAGCAAATGAAAAAGATATTAGGTTTAATCGTCCTGGCCGGATTTACCGCCTTTTTTTCCTGCAAGAAAAGTGACAACAGTTCAAACGACAATCCCAACCCCGGCGGCAGCTGCAGGATGACTTACTACCAGGACACCAGCCAGGTCAATAACTATTTTTACGATGCTTCGAACAGGATCATTCGCGCTGAATTCATCTACCCCCCTTCCGACACCAGCTGGAATACCTATTATTATGATGCAGACCATGTTTCGTACATGACCACCTGGGGAACATTCCATTACGATACCGTGCGGTATACCTGGGATTCGGGGAAGTATACAGGGTTTACCGAGAACGGCGTGGTTTATAAAATCCTGTATAACAGTCTGAACCAGATCAACAGCGTGGAAGAATACCAGAATTCGATAAAAATGGCGTATTCCGAATATACCTGGGATGCGAATAATAATTGCATTTCATGTATCAATTATTCCCTGAGCGGCCAGTCCTTCGTAGCGAACCTGAGGACTGAATTTACGTTCGGGACCAATAAGAATTTTTATCATTTGCTGGGGATTCCCCCGGTCAATTCACTGGGTATGGGTATTGGATTGTTCGGGAGTGTGAATAACATCACCCGGGTGAGATTCGTCTATCCCCTGCAAAACGTATCCTCGGTGGTACTCTTTAACTATTCCTTATTCAACTCAAACGGCTATCCCCTGCGTTGCGTTCTCACCGATTCATTGAATCACATTCAGAGCTCTCTTGTCATGGGATATGCCTGTCCCTGATGCTGTAAAAAACTTCTGAACTATGAAACGATATCTTCTACTCACCTTCATGGTGATCCTTGTGTTTACTGCAACGAATTCTTTGGCCCAGGACGGGAAGTTCGGGATTTCGGTTGAAGGCGGCCCCTCCTGTACCTACATGTATAAAAGCAATATGACAAAGAGTGATTTTTTACCCATTGTCGGAGGATACGCAGGAGTTTATTTCAATTACCAGTTCAAGAAGCACTTCGCATTTACCCCCGGCCTCGCCTGGGAGGAAAAAGGGTGCGAATACAAGCCCAAAACTTACGGAGGCACATTTAATGACCCTACCTTTGATTTCATCATCAGGGTCGATTATCTAACGCTCCCCCTCCTCCTGAAGGCCAGTTTCGGGGATCAGGTCCGTTTTATTTGCAATGCCGGTCCCTATTTCGGCATTTTGCTCAAACAGAATTATATCAATGTCGCATATAAATCATGGGGCAACGGCGGACTGGAAATAGATCCTTCAACTTATACCCAAAGATTACCTTACGACCTGGGTTTTACCGGCAGCCTGGGGCTGGAAGTCGCCCTTGGTAAAAGAATGGGGATCTCACTGACGCTGAGCGACCATCTTTCGCTCATCAATACAAAAGTATTCCCCGTGATCAAGGATGGATCAGGCGAAACCTATAATACCGACAGGACTTCCTGTTTCAATTCGGCCGTTGCATCCCTTGGCTTTTCGCTCTTCTTCGGGAAAGAAAAAGAAACAGGGAATAAAACTGGTATTAACCCCAGGGCAGAGCCCTGGACCCGGGTTCCGCCCCGGAGGCGCGGGGAATTTACCGGGAGTGATTAAAAATTCATCCCCGGGCCTGCCGCCAGGGAGATGAAGGCCATTCACGAAGCCCGGCAGAAAAACGACCAGAACGTTAATTTTCATTTCAATCTACCTGTAAAATTCAAGTTCGACTCAGATAAAAGAGAAGCTCCTAAAAAATAATATTATTGACTGCGGATATGGGACAGGAAATCATCGCATTGCCCCCGGTAAAACGGGGTAAAGGCAAAGACGTGTTAAGCGGTTTAAAGCAAAGAAAAACCATTCGCGAAGTCGGCGATAAAAAAATCCCCCTTCAATTGTTGTCGAACCTCCTTTGGGCAGCCTGCGGGGTAAACCGTAAGAAAGGGCCGTTCGGCCTGCCCGGACGCACCGCTGCAAGCGCCAGCAATTCACAGGAAATCGACGTGTATGTCGTATTTAAGCAAGGAATCTTTTTATATGACCCCTTTAAGCATAGGTTGATCCCGGTATGTGAAGGCGACCTGAGGCCGCTGTCCATCAACAAGGCGCAGGAAGAACTCCTTGCCGATGCGCCCCTGCATTTTCTTTATGTGGCCGACATCTACTGTCTATCGCATACAAAGGGATACCAGGAACCCGGGCTGCAGGATGCCGAGGTGCAAAAATCCTATTACTTCGTCGATACCGGGCTGATCGCAGGAAACGCTTCGGTGTATGCGGCATCGGAGGGACTTGTATCCTGGTTTCACAACTGCAATAAAGTCCCTTTGAAGACAAAACTGAAACTGGGCCCCGAACAGAAGATTTTATTCGGGCATACCTTCGGGTACCCCGCCAGCAAGGGAAAATAATAATTTAATTCAGGAAATAGTCCAGGGCAACCTTCTTAAGGGAGAAACTGCGGACCTCCACTATGGAAGTCTTCTGAAAGAGGGAGATCTCCGGCAGGGGCGGGTGTTTGAGGATAAGCATGAACAGGATTCCCAATCCCGAGAGTTTCTTTTTCATGCGGCAAAGATACTGCAAAACCCAGTCAGAATCATCACTATTTTGAACTTCAGGATCGTATAAGGGTTCTCAAACCACCGACAGGTTTCAAATGTTAATTATATGTTAAGAATGAGAGGCTTAAAGAATATTTCCATGATATTGGTGTTTAATAGTAAACGGAGGGTAAAAAGCAATCCGTCAACCATCAATATTCTTAAGATAATGAAAGCAAATCATAATATTTCAAATAACGATATCTTCGATAACAGGTTAAGCGTTTCAAACCATCCAAGGAGAGTTCCAAAAAATAAATCCTATACAGGTTCTTTAACAGGCAAGTATCCCATCATTCTCAACGATGGCCGCACCATCATTTATGTCACGGATAAAAGCAGGGAAGACGAGATCAGGTTGAAGTACGCACTGAAAAAATTTTAGTGAATCTCTTCAATCTTCCCTATAATCTTCGAGAGGGCTTCGCTTAGGTTTGCTTCGGGGGTGATGGTATTGAAATCGCCCCAGAAATCATCATTGCTGCTGTAAGGCTGATCAGAAAAAACAACATTAGGCTTCAGCGTTTCCTGCTTCGGAAATTTTATAACGCCTGCAGTATCGATGTTACAGGTTGCCAGTTCCAGGAAGGTGTAAAAATTATCGGAGGACAGGTGGTTCTTTAATCGTGTTTTCACCTGTATTTCGCAACGCACATGCCCGAGGTAATACCGGCCGTTGAAGGGCAGGTAGCTGACCGAATACGTTATCTTTTCAAGCTTTACTTTAAGCCTGCTGCTTTTTTTCAGAACGAGGTCTTCAGCTGCAATGTCGAGGTAAGCAGGATTTATTTCAAAATCAGCTCCAAGCAAGGCAAAGCTCTCTTTCTCAATGTAAACTGTACCGGCATATAATGCTTTGTCCAGGCCTTCCTTCTGCACAAACGTGATGGCATAAGCATCCCTGGCATTATACGAAACCAGGTCGGAATACTTATAGGTGTATTCCACGGGCGGGGCCTGGACAAGAAAACCAGGGACATTTTTAACAATATCAAGCATGAGGGCCGACTCAACACCGGCCTTGAGTTTCAGCAATACCGTGTCGCGGGGATTGGCATCATGAACTTTTCTCGACTTGAGCAGCTTCACCTGGTCGGCATGCTCACCGGCAGTATAAGGTGATTTGTATATTTTGAAAACAGCCTCCGAATAGCTGACATACTTAGTGTTCTTGCGCACGCCTTCACGGTAAAACGTTGTAAGATAGGCTGGATCGGGAGCATAGTTTGCCCTGCGGCTTTCCATCGCCTTCTGAATAATTATATTCGGATCGATATACCTGATAATGACTTCCTGTATGGAAATAACCCTGCGGTTAAGGTAAAGATCAAGCTGCTGCCCGTTGACCAGGCGAAGCGGGATCGACTGGCTCATATATCCCAGGTGCGATACCAACAGTGAAGTTCCTATAAGCCGGGCAGGGATCCTGATCGCAAAAAATCCGTCGCTGTTCGTAACGGTCCCGGTGTTTCCCTCCGCAGTCCCCACCGTGGCATAGGGTATAGCCGCTTTGTTTTCCTTATCGTAAACATGGCCCCTGATGACGATATTTTTACAGCTATCCTTTGGCGGGATATCCGCCTGCGCCTTATTCAAAGGATTCGCCTTATCAGCCTTATAAATCAGGATATGCTTTCCCAGCACTTTGTATTGAAGCGAAGGATCCGACAACAGCTTATCGAGCAGGCTGTGCAAGGGCTGGTTTTCGGCATGCAGCCTGATCCTTTTTTCGCTTTCAATAACCCCGCTTTCATAAACAAAAAGGCAGTCGGCCTTTTGCGAAATCAGGTTCAAGGCTTCGTAAAGACTGGTGTTTTGTTTGTGTATGCTGATGACTTTATCGAGCAGTGACACCTGCCCGAAAACTGCGTTTAGCGGGCACAGCAAGACAAATAAACTTAACAAACAGGCATGGCCGGGGAAGCGCCACAGGCGGTGTTTGCAAGACTCAATCGGGTTTTGCGCCTTCCTTGACTTCAGAGAATACAACAGACCCATTGATGGTTTGGCTTTTCAGGTTCAGAGCCGCACAAATGAGTTCGGTCATTGTTCCGGCCGATTCGTTCTGGAACGTAACGGTAAGCTTATGTTTCCCGGTCTCATTATTTGCCAGCACAAAGTTAGTGCTGAAATTCCGATTCAGCACGCTAATGATATCACTGAGTTTCTCATCCTTAAAATGCATGCGTTGCTTATACCATAAGCTGGTTTCGTTCGCAGCAAACTTCGACTTAAACAAGCTTTGATTGAGGGTGGATATCTTTTCCCCTGCCGAAACCATCTCGCTGTGTGAAGGATCCTTTTTCAGGCATACTTTGACTTTTCCTCTCTCAACAAAGAGTTCAAAGCCGGTACCGTTTTTCGTTTTCACATTAAATGCCGTTCCCAGTACCTGTATCAAAGCTTCGTCAGTTTCAATGATAAACGGCTTTGATGCATCGGGAGCAATATCGAAAAAAGCCTCGCCTTTGAGCTCAACATTTCGGGATGCCGGATTAAACCGGGCAGGAAAAGAGAAGAGTGAATTCTGCGCGATATAGATCACCGATCCATCCTCCAGGGTTTTGATAAGGGTGGCCGTTTCGTTCGAGGTATTCAGTTTAAGCATGGCAATCTCAGGCCTGCGGTTCAGATTCAGATACAGCGCAAAGCCAATCCCAAGCAGGATCAAGGCCACGGCAGCCATCCGCAGACTATAATAAAGAAATTTGCTTTTCACCTCCCCCCCCTGTTCGGCGACCAGGTTCTCATCCTGAAGCCGGGCATAAAGCTTATCCCAGGCCTGACGTGAGTGAATTGGTCTAATCTCTTTAATCTCTTCCATATGCATAGTTATCTTGATCTATTTTACATCTTGCATCCCGTATCAGCGCGAAGCGCTTCATCCCGCATCCCGCATCCCGCATCCCGCATCAGCGCGAAGCGCTTTATCCCGCATCTCATCATCTCACTTTTCCCCCCGTATAATCCCTCAATGATCTCCTGAATATCTGCAGGGCCCTGCTCATATCCGCCTCCACGGTTTTCTCTGAGATCGAGAGGATCCCGGCAATCTCCCTGTATTTCCTCCCCTCGAACCGGTTCATCCTGAATACCTGTGCGCAGCGTTCGGGCATATGCTTCAAGGTGGTGTTTATAACTTCGTCCAGCTCGTTGAGGTCAAGCTCAGTTTGCAGATTGGCCGGCACCATTTCCCTGAACTCGCATAAGGCTTTTTCGGCATAGTTTTTACGGATGGCAAGGTGGTCGAGGTAATGCAGGGCATTGTTGCGGACCGACCGGTAGAGGTAAGCGTTCAGTGAAAACTTCAGGCCTGCGCTTTCCCTGTCTTTCCAGAAATTATAAAAAAACTCCTGTACCACGTCTTCGGCAGTATCCATATCATTCAGTATTTTACCGGCATGCCTGCACAAAGGTTCGTAGTACTGCATAAAAAGACGTTCAAATTCCCTGATGTCACCGGCCCGGATCTTTTGCTGTATGTATAAATCATTAAGATTCATATGGAATGGCAGAGTTTATATGCCTGCAACGGTGGTTATTTCTTCATGCTTTTCGAAAGCTTTTTGATGGCGTTTTCGATGGAATTATCAGGTTCAATGATGTTGTTTTCACCCCAAAAGTCAACATCAGTAAAAGCCTCCACCTTATCGGTGAACACCATGTTCGACCTGAAAATCTCCTGGCTGGCAAATTTAACGATATTATCGGCCCGCCTGTCGGTAACGGCCAACTCCGACATCAGCGTATAGGAATTCTTAAACAGCCGTCTCTTCCAGTCGCAGCGGAATTTCAGATCAATGCGCACATAGTCGAGGTAATATTTACCGTTCTGTTCCTTATAGGTTACCAGGTAGCCTGTCGAGGTGGGCATAAACATCAGCCCCGAAGGCTTTTTCTGCACAAAAACCCGGGCTGCCTTTTCTTCATCACTGAGATCGATGCTGAATTCGGCCCTGCTTATTGCCATATTATCCTGTTCGATGTAAAGCTTGCCGGTATAAAGCGGTTCTTCCTTGACGACACCCGGTGCAAAACTGATCACCCAGTTCAGCTTGTTATCAATATTAGCGATAGTAACGAATTCGAAACGGTAATTATCAAGATTATCCAGGGCTATGCTAAGATCGGTATTTTTAACGATATCGAGCAGTATGGCAACCTGCGGACCGCCCTGCAGCTGGACCATCAAGGTGTCGGCTTTTTTCACGTTAGTGGCCTTGCGGCCCTTGAAAATCCTCACCTTGTCGTTCAGCAGCCCCGAATAAGGGGTTTTATAAATATCGACCACGGCCTCCGAAACCGAAAGATAGGTTCTGCGCTGCCTCACCGACTCACGGTAGAAACTTCTCATCATATTAGGCGACTGGCTGTAATTCTTTTTAATATTCTGAATGGCCAGTTCAACGATTTCACGTGCGTCTTTAGGTATTACCGAGATCTCCTGCAGGCTGACGGGCCTGGTATCAAGCTGGTAAGTCTTGTCGCTGCCAAGCCCTTCGCTGATCTTAAACTTCATGGTTGCATATCCCAAATGCGACACTTCAAAATATTCAGCATTGAGCGAGGTGTTCACTTTTAAGGTAAAATCCCCGTCGGAATTTGATACCGTTCCAATCCCCGTGCCGGGGACGGTTATTGCGGCATAGCTGATCTTATCACCGGAACGGGCGTCCCTGAGGGTTCCGCTTACGGTAACAAAGCTGCTTTGTGCCGTAGCTGCAGCAGTAGCTGCAAACAGCAGGAACAAGAGGCTGAAACGCAGCAGGTTTTTATTGAATGTTTTCATGGCTTATGGTTTTTCAGGTTCTGTATTTCTTCTGTGTATAAGATACTTCAAAATGGAAATACCCTATGGATTATTAATGATTTTTTTTGTCTGCGGATGAGTTTTGCCCGGAAAATATACTAAAGTCGTTTACAAGGATCAAATTTTCATGTAATTTGCAACAAAATCGCCTGACCATGAAAAAGATCATTTTTGCCATCTCTGTTTTTATCATTGCAACAGCAGCTTTCGCGCAGCAGCCAAAGACCCCGGGGGTCATGAAGGAAGGGAAACCCGGTTATTTCCAGAACACCATCATGAAGGATGTAAGGGCGGTGGATGAGGGCAGCGAACCCGCCAAAAAAGAAAAACGCTTCCAGGCCGACCTCAGCGGGATGAGTTTCCCAAACAAAGTAAGCCTGTACCAGCAAGAATGGCATAACCCCCCGGTATCCCAGGGTAACACCAACACCTGCTGGTGTTTTTCGACAACCTCCTTTTTTGAATCCGAGGTATACCGGCTTACGAAACAGGAAGTCAGGCTTTCCGAAATGTACACTGTTTACTGGGAATACGTTGAAAGGGCCGGCCGATTCGTGGCAGAACGCGGGAATTCAGCCTTTGGCGAAGGTTCCGAAGGCAATGCCGTTGTGCGTGATTTTAAAAAATACGGGATAGTGCCAAGAGAGGCGTACACCGGGATGGAAGCCGGGCGCAAATTCTACACCCATGCGAAAATGTATGCCGAGCTTAAGAACTACATGCAGAGCGTTAAAAACAACAACGCCTGGGACGAGGCAGCGGTGATATCCGCAGTCAAAAGCATTATGAACCATTACATGGGAGCTCCCCCCGAAACCTTTGACTATAAAGGGACCAAGTATACGCCGAAAGAATTTCTCGCTAATGTACTCAGGCTCAGGATGGATGATTATGTGGATGTACTTTCATACCTGCAGCAGCCCTTCTGGCAGAAGGTTGAATATGAAGTGGAGGATAACTGGTGGCACAGCAAGGATTACTACAATGTGCCCCTCGAAGATTTCATGACTGCCCTTAAAAATGCCATCAAAAACCATTACACCGTAGTGGTCGGAGGCGACGTATCCGAAGCAGGCTTCAGTCGCGAGTCACAGGTAGCCATAATACCCAGCTTTGACATCCCTGTAGCCGACATTGACGATAATGCGAGGCAGTTCAGGTTTTCGAACGGCACCACCACCGACGACCACGGCATGCACCTCATCGGCTGGTACGAAAAAGACGGCAGCGACTGGTACCTTATCAAGGATTCGGGTTCAGGTTCAAGAAACAACGACGAGGCCTCGCCCGAGTTCGGATATTATTTCTTCAGGGGAGATTACATTAAACTGAAGATGATGTCATTTCTTGTGCATAAGGATGCGGTGAAGGATCTGCTGGGGAAGTTCGGGAAATAATTGAGACGGGCAGACATTGTATATCACCTTACTGAAAAAGTTTCCTGCCAAAGCTGAAGCTTCCCCGGGCCATGATTGACTGTGTGGACTGCAACATCAGGGTTTCATAAAGGCGTCCTTCAGCCTTATTATTATTGCCTCAATATGGGTTTTAATCAGCTCAAACCCATTGTTCTTAGAGCCGTTCGACTCATCCATGTAAAGGTCGCGCCGGATTTCGAACATAACTGAACTTACATTACGGCTTTTCTTATAGTACTTCAAAGGGACATAGGTATCTTTAAAAGGCATATTGAAACCCAATGAGAGCCCGTTTTCGTTGCAATAGGCAGTAATAATATCAATGATAAAGGCCGGTGTGTGAAATCCGGATGTTCCTATGCAGAGTTCAGGTCTTTCAGCCTTTGTTTCGTCCTCATATGGCAGAGGATTCAAAGGGTAAGAATGGCAATCAATGATCAGGCATCGCCCCGCTTCCTTAATCAGGTTTCCCGTAAGCGCCTCGAGCTCCAACCCATAGGGTTTGAAATACCTTGAGATCAGGAAAGGCCGGCAATTATCAAAAACCTTATCCTCCCTCAGTACCAGTTTCTTCGATGTACTCTTGTAAACAGCCCCCATTCCTTTTGCAGCCATTGATTCCATGCTATCCGAAAGGAAGCGTTCAGGATCGATGACCAGCCTGCTAAGATTATTCACAAAAGCATATCCTCCCAGTTTGACAATGCAATCAAACAGTTCGTCGGTATAACGGTCGGTCAAAGCCAGCAGTTCATCTGCAAGCTCCTTATCATTGAGAATGATCTGGGGCCTCACGTTAGAGGGGATGATCACCGAGGAATGAGGAATATGGGCAATTACAGGCAAAGGCTTCGCATTTGCGGGCTTTATGATCCGCAATGATGTTTGCATGAGCGCAAAGGTAGAATATTTCAAAGCAGGCAATAAGGGATGGCAGCTAAGGTTTATTAATTTTGGGCAGATAAATCAACAGGCATCCTATGGGTATATCGATCAGTATTATGGAAGTAAAGGACATACCTGCTTCCATTGAATTATGGAAAAATATGAAAGGGCTGGCAATACGGGGCTCAGATAACATCAGGGATCTGTCGGAGCATGTTAAAATGAACCCTAAGCATAATTTTATTGCAACCTCAGAGGATCAGCTGGTCGGGACAGTACTGGGAGGGTATGACGGCCGAAGGGGGTATATTTATCATCTTGCCGTTCATGAGGACTTCAGGCGAAAAGATACAGGCAGGGAGTTGATGGAAAAGTGTTTTCAATCCTTCAGGGAGATCCATGTTACAAAGTGCCATATGATGGTGCTGAAGGATAATACAGGGGCTCAGGATTTCTATTCAAAGATCGGCTGCGAGCCCCGGGATGAAATCCTCGTGTTTTCGAAGACATTATAAGGCTCCCCTCTGAACAGGGATCCCGGCTTTTTCAGGAGTTCCGGGCAGGTCCTGTGAACTTGCCGTTTTCAAAAAAGCCAGTAGGCTTGTGTTCTTCCTTTGACGTTTGCAATTACCTTTAATATTCTTATTGTATTTCAGACTATATATATTAATTTTGAAGAAACATTATTGTTTCATGAAAAAATTATTGCCGTTAATGCGCGTCTCTTCCCGCCTGAGGCCATCCACCAGAAAAAATATATAGTATGAAAACACTGATGTATTTTATCACCCTGTTCAGCCTGCCCGGCCTTTTAACAGGTTGCAGCAAAAAGGAAACGGTTTACACGCCAACGGAAACGGCGGCCATAGAAGTAATCATTAATGATACCCCGTTCAGGACCGACCAGTTCCTGAGGATCCCTTTCACACTCAAGACCCTGGAGTGGAAGAAGAAAGGCCTCTCGCTTAGGCAAATCAATGTACTTGACGATGTTACGAAAAACGTGCTGGTGACTTATAACGCAGGAGATTTCCCGAAGGTCTATTCAGACCCTCTACCTTCAAACAACATCATGCCATACGACAAACTTTACAATTATTATTTTTCAATACAGTTGCCCATTCCACTCAGCACGACCCCTCCCCCGAGGATATCAAACCGGCTGGTGTTCCGGGACACGGTAAATAACAAGGATGTTACCATCGATGGGGGAGTATTCACTCCCAAATACAACGAGATCCCCATTGCCATCGCCTCCCCTGTAAAGGGAACCAAATGGATGTTTATCAACCAATCGACCAACGACTATCATTTTTATTCAATCATTTTTGTCGGGGGAAAACTCGGTACCGGTGAACGTTTTGCCTTCGACAATATGCAGGTTGATGATAATTTCGACAAGTTCTACCAGGGAGATCCTACCAAAAACAGTTCCTACTTCTGTTACCGTGACACCATATTTTCGGTGGCCGACGGTCTGGTGGTCGCCACCAGCGACACCATGACCGAGAATGACGGGAACACGCACAACCATTTGAATTTCAAAGCGCCCATCGATTATGCAGGGAATTATATGATCATCGATATCGGCAACGGCCATTATGCCATGTACGCCCATTGTGTAAAAGGTTCTATGAGGGTTAAGGCCGGTGATCACGTAACTGAAGGAATGCCCCTGGCACTGCTTGGAAATGCAGGGAATTCCGACGCCCCCCACCTTCACTTCCAAATCGGCGACAGCCCTGATTTCTTCATGTGCAACGGCCTGCCCTTTGTTTTAAAGCGTTTCACAAAGATCGGCCAATACCAGAATACCACGCCATTCACCCCTGTTGTTTACACCTATACCATGAATGAACAGAAGATTGTGATCTCGTTTGACAACTAGGAGCAGGAATAAAAATTTCTTATTCCCCGCAAAAAGCTTGCATTTACTTCCTTGATTTTGCAATTATCACCAATTCATCCCCATCCCGTGCGCTGATTTTGGATATTTCGCAAACCGCTTAACTACCCTCTTGAAATTCAATTCGTGTTCCCTCCATTTAGGATGTAAATTCGTATCAACCTATTAAAACCGCAGATTATGAAAAAGTTTTACGTTTTCCTGGCAGTACTGTTTATGATGAACGGTGCAATGCCACAGGGCTCATTCCCTGCCTTATCAATTAAAATCCTGTCACAAAGCAAACACCCGGCATCAGGGTTTATTGAAAACGCTCAGGATGGGAGGCACAATCAGGGCATGAAAACATCCAGGCTGAATTCCGAAATGAATGTTGGGAACATCCAACAATGCCAAACCCACTTACCCCAGGACCTGATCCAGCTCTTTGACAGCGTATATGACTGGCAGTGGGATACGCTTACCACCGGATGGATCATTTCAAACAAAGTCACAAACATCGTTTATGATGGGAAACATAATATGACATCTTACATAGAGCAATTCTGGAACGGCAGCGCCTGGGTGAATTCCGGTAAAGACACATTAACCTACGATGCCAGCAATAATGAGACGAGCTATTTGTACCAGATGTGGAATGGCGCCGGCTGGGTGAATTACTCGAAAAGCACTTACACCTACGATGTTAACAATAATGAGACAGGTAATTTGAGCCAAACCTGGAGTGGAAGCGACTGGGTGAATTACTCGAAATACACCTATACTTATGATGCAAAAAATAATCGCACAAGCCGGACCAGGCAAATCTGGGACGGCAGCTCCTGGGTGAATTCCTCGAATTACGTCAATACTTATGATGCCAACGATAATATGACAAATTCTTTATACTCAAGCTGGAACGGCAGCGACTGGGTATATACCTTCCAATACACCTATTCTTACGATGCAAAAAATAATCAGACGGGGTATTTATACCAAAGCTGGAACGGGAGTAGCTGGGAGAATTCGGTGCAAGCCACCAATACTTATGATGCTAATAATAATCTCACGAAGGAATTAATACAAACCTGGAATGGCATTATTTGGGAGAATGCAGGGCAAATAAGCCTTACGTACGATGCAAACAATAATCAGACAAGCGAGTTATTCCAAAACTGGGACGGGAGCAATTGGGTAAATGTATGGCAATATACAAGCACCTATGATGTAAACAACTTTGAACAAAGCTATACCTATAAAGACTGGAATGCCGCTGGTACGAAAATCGAGTCAGGCGACAGTTCCTACTCTTTTTATCATACAGTTCTTGGAATCAATGACGTTGTGGCTCAACATGGAAATCTTACGGTTTACCCAAACCCTGCTTCTGCGCAAATTACCATCGAAACATCAGCAATAACAAGCCAGGGCCAATTATCCATTTCAAACCTCAACGGCCAGCAACTGATCACCCGCCGGATCACCCAGCCCAGGACCCAGGTTGATATATCGGGCTTGCCCGGCGGCTTGTATTTTGTGAGCCTTACCACCGACAGCAGCATGGCAAGGGTGAAGTTCATAAAGCAATGAACATCCTTACGAAAGCCCGGTCTTTGCCGGTTTTTTGCCAGGGACCACGAAGACCTGGTTCAATAATACGGCCAGGAGTGTGGAAACGGTGAGCGATGAAGAGCATATCGGCACCAGCCATGAGGGGACCGTGAAAAACAGGGAGGAAGCGATATCGGCGCTCAATCCGAAGATCATTGAAATGCCTATGATGAAGATCATGCGTGTGGAGATGGGGTTTGAAAGGATGATCTGCATACCCGAAATAAGCATGTAGCAGGTCACGAAAACCACGATGGCGCCCATCACCGGCTGGGGCATGATGGTGAACAAGGCCGCCAATTTAGGAAGGAAGCCAAGGAGGATGAAGATTCCCCCGGCACTCCAGGCGATGACCCTGCTGTTTGCTCCGGTTGCAGCCGAAAGCCCCACATTGCTGGCCGAAGTGTCGGTTGCAACCCCGCCCAGCAATCCGCAGGTAAACACGCTGATGCCCGAAGCCATCAGTCCCTTGCCCACGTTTTTCAGGTCGGGTTCCTTCCAGTCGTCATCACTGAGTTTCTGGCAGGTGATGATGTTCCCGAACGATTTCAGGCATTGGATGATAGAGATCAGGATAAAGGGGATGATGAGAGAAGGATCGAAAGCATACCTGAACATTTTCACACCCCGGCCGGGCAGCGCAAAAAGAGGCGTTTGGGATACCTGTTTTAATTCGGCCGAACCGATGAGGCCTGCAGCCAGTGAAAGGAGGTACCCCACGATGATGCCGATGAGCACCCCGTAAAGCATGATCTTGCCTTTGCACCAGAGGTTGAGACCGATCATGATGCAGAGGGTAATGCATGCAATGATGAGCTTTGACGGTTCTATTGAGTCGCCTGAGTATTCCACGCCAATGAATCTTGATACACCCAGCGGTATCAGGGCTACGCCGACCATGATAACGACCAGTCCCGTGATCTCGGGCGGAAAGAGTTTCTTCAGCTTCGGTATGAGCTGTGCAAAAGCCATCTCGGCCAGTCCCGAGACCATGATCATGCCGTGCATCAATGGAAGTCCGCCAAGCCAGCCCGCTTCAAGGGAGACCGCCATGTACGACGGTCCGCAGAGATTCGGGCAGAGGTAACCCGATCCTATGGGGCCTTTTTTCAGGGACTGTAGGATGGTCCCGAAACCGGCTGCGATCATCGAAAATGACACCACGCTGTTGATCTCGAGGAAACTCCCGCCTATCTCCTGTACGATCACCACAGGTAGCACCAGCATGCTCGACATGGTAAAAATATGCTGCAACCCGAGTAAAATCGTGACAAGGAAAGGAGGCTTGTCATCAACGCCATAGATCATTCCTTTAGGAGGTGTAGCCATACTGCCTTGATTTGAGATCAGATCTTAAGCCATACCGGTTTTTCAAGCCGTATGGAAGATCCGACGATGTATCCTTTATGGTTGATGTAAATCTTGCGGATGTAAGCGAGTTTTTTAACCGGTTTGTTTTCGTCGGGGCTCTTCGACATGTACGAAAACCATGCAGTTTGAGTTATCTTCAGCTTCTCTATCATCTCTTTCACAATAGGCTTCCCAATGGCATCTTTCAGGTAAAGCAGCTTACGGCCGCTCAGGCTTGGGAAAGAAGGGTCGACCAGGGCCGTGCCCTTTTCATCTATGATGAAGATGTAAGAGTCATAGAAGGTGTATTTTCCCGATTTATCAAGAAACTGAGGGATCATGGCCAGCCCCGATCTCTCGAGCTGTATGCATGCCGAATCGACCATATCCGAAACAAAGATCTTCTCGGCCTTCTGTTTGTAATTCCCGCTGCCGATGGCAAAAATATGGCCGGCCGGGTCGGTAACCCTCATGATATAAGAGCTTTTATATTCGGGATAGATTTCGCCCGGTTCCATCCAAAGGTAATGGACCCATCCACAGGGATGTTTTGGATTGGAAGCGATCTGCACGATCTCCCCTATCACAGGTTTACCGTTCAGGTCTTTCATATTGATGAGGTTCCGCCCGATCAGTTCAGGCGTAACCGGGTGAAAAATGCAGGTTCCGTGCAGGTCATAAGCAAAAAGGTAGCTGTTGCCGCTCAGCCATTTGCTGTCTTTTTGTGCAAAATCCCTAAATGCAACTATCCCTTTTGTTTGTAAAAGTCCTGCCGCATCTTCAACAAAAGCCACCAGCTTTTTTGTTTCGTCGAATTCGTATTCATCGAGGTTTTTCCTTTCGTCGGTGCAGGAAACTGCAACGGTCATGAGGGTGATGAGCCCGAAAAGGATTTTAACGGGAGTAAGCAGCTTAGCGTGGAGAGGGTGCATACAGGATTCTCAATACCGTAACAAATATAGTTTTTCCCGTGCAAAATGCAAAAAACGGGAATGCCGTTATTTCCCACTAAAATACTTTTCAGGTTCCTCAAGCGTACCTCCTGCAGACGGTTTTTTGAGAAGTTCCTGCAGACATTATAAAAATACCGGAGTTTTACGTAATATGCATGGTCAAAACCATGTAATAACAAGCCTCCGGTAAAATGAAAAAACAAGTCCTCCTTTTGATTGTATCATTGTCATTAATGATCATGCTGTTCCCGGCTTTAAAGCTTTCGGGACAATCTGTAGACTCAGTGCTGACCAAAGCCGAGCAATGGAAAGCCAAGACCCTGATGAAAGGCTTGTCAATCCAGGCCTATGTAGATGTTTACTACGTCGGGAACATAGGCGGCACAATCCCCACTTCGCACATCTATGAATTCCAAAGCAACAGCCCTTTTATCAATGAAGTCAGGGTAAATATGTTCGATCTTACACTTCATTATGCCAATCGCTGGGCAAGGGTAACCAGCGATATCAGGTTTGGCGACCAGCCCCAGTTACTGGCCAGCAATTCCACGGCCATGTGGACAAACTATGTAAGCCAGCTTACCATGGGTTACAGAATCTATAAAGGCTTGTGGTTTGACTGCGGATATCTGGAGAGCCCGGTGGGAGTCGAATCCAGCATGCCTATCAATAACCTGTTAAGTAGCTGCACTGTTGGAAGTTACTACGAACCGAGCACACTGCTGGGTGGTGCGCTGTCATATACCACCAATGACAGTTCGTGGGTCTTCATCCTTTGGGCAGGCAATCCCTTTACGGTACCATTTGGCAAAAACACCCGTGTCATGTATGGCATCGACGTTTCCTGGAATCCTGTGCAGCAGCTTACGTTGAGTTATAATAATGCCCTGGGTAACGTAGCTCCTTCCGGAGCTTTGTATGACAAATATTATTTCTTCAACAATCTTTACGCTACCTGGAATCCGGCTAAAAAATGGGATGTCATTGCACAGACAGACCTTGCTTTACAAAAAATGGAACACAAGGAAAAGGATTCGGTAAAACGGGGATTGATGGTGTCGGCCCTGCTTGGAGCAAAATACTGGATCCTCCCGAAATTTTCCTTCGCATTGAGGGGAGAGGTGTTCTATGATCCTGAAAACATGCTTATTACCGACCATTATACCGGAAAAACGGATCATTTTATGATATACGGATTTTCAGCCGGGCTGGAATTCAAACCCTTCGACAACGCATATATCAGGGTCCAGTACAGTTACCTTACGAGCGGCGATCCCGGTATAAAACCCTTTAACGAGGTGATCAACTCCGAAAAAGACTATTATGCTGATTATTACCGGCAAAGCTTCACCATCACGACAGGGATCATGTTCTGAGCATTTATCAAAGATCTCTCGGGGATGTCAAGGGAGAGCGCTGTCCAGGTCCTCCGTCAGTTCAATAAAGAACGTATCATACGGCTTACCCGTAACGAAATGGAACTTCTTAACCGGGAACAGTTGCAAAGAATGAGCCAGTTCTGCTGATGGCCATCATTGGAACAGGCGGATCATAAAAGATATCCAGGTATTCAGGATCACCTTTCTTGCCGATCTTCAGCAATACCGACTGGTAAGGCCTGAATTCCACCCTGAATTTCAGTTCCCGGCCGTTTACGTTAAATTCGAGGTCCCTGCCGGCCGTTTCCGAACATAAGGCCTGCCCGTAACTCAGAGGGAGGTGAAGGTTCATCGCCCGGGGATTTGCAATGAAAAAATAATACTCATCCCCTTCCTTCCTACACCAGAAATCCGGAAGGCTGTCCCCCTTTACCAGCGGCCTTATACCGGTCCTGCCCGGGAACTCACGGCTCACGTTTTTCATGCCCGAAAGTTGCGCCAGCAGATGATCGAATTCAGGTGATTTGTTCTTTCCCGGCTGTCGCGGGATCTGCCTGAGGCAAATCTGCAGTCCTTTCCCCGCGAAGTTAACGATCGTTTTAAGTGCATCGAGGTCAATATAAGTGGCGTCGACATACAGGACTGTAAAAGCCTCATCCCCGCATACCAGCTTATTATCTTTCACGGAGGCATTTCCTAGGAAATTTCCGCTGATCCATACGGGGTTGTATCCCCGGAGTTCAGCAGGTGGCAGCGTCCTTCTCATCTCGTATTCCCCCCAGGCCCAGGGCTGCTGGGGATCGGGCAGCTTCATCATTCCCGCTTCCCAGCTGTCCTCCACAGGCAGGTAAACAGCGACTTCCGAAAAGGTCTTACCTCTTTTCATATACCCGCATACTTTTTCCATATAGCTGTTGAATGCAGGAATATCTTTGGACAGGTTTCCTTTTCTCCCCACATGCACCGAGGCGTAGAACATGATGGTGTCTATTCCAACAGGGTTGAAGGGCATGCCATGCCAGATGACTTTATTCACCCCGTTCGCGAAGAGGGCATCGGCCACCAGCTTAAGGTCGGCAACCTGCTCCTTGCCCCTTAGCCTGAAATCCATTTTCATTTTTTCAGTGTCATACTTTGGGAAACCGTAGGTACAGGTAAATGTTTCTGAAGAAACCTCCCTGTGCGAGGCGAGGCAGGCAGCCGAAGCCACAATCCTTGAATAGGGAGGTTCGTAGAGCATTGCTTCAGTCTCCGGCACATCCACAGAGGCATAAGCTGAGATCAGATCGACAGGGGCTCCCGCGCACTGTACTCGGGAGAAAGCGCCCAAACTGCGGCATTCCGCTGCGAATGGCCTGTAAAACCTGTTTACTACGTACTCCGAGACCAGCTTCATGTAATCATAGCGTTCTCCTGAGTTCAAGCGCGAATAAATGCTGTCCATATACGGTTCGATATCATACCCGTATGTCTTTTTAAAGGTCTCTCCGAAACCCGTCGTCCATATCCTGTTGGTCTCAACTTCCCAGGAATCGCAGAAAAGTCCCGATGGAGACCCTTTCAGGGCCGGGGACAAGGCAGCTCCCATGCGTTGAGCGTACCTGCTGAACGCCCCCTCGTCCATATGGTTGATGATATAACCCCTTTTGGGGTATTCCCAGGAAACCACGGCATAGGTCCATTTGGAGCTGTCGTTCTTTTCATTCCAGGTCTGGGTGGCATCTTCCCTTTTTACCTTCGTATCTCCGAAAGGCCAGCCGGTACCGAAAGTAAAATCGCAGCTCAGGCCAAGACTGTCGGCATAATGCTTTGCATAAGCGACGATGGCCGTCCAGCCGGGGCTGAGCCATTCCTGCCTGGGAAGGTAATTGGTATCCAGGGGTTCGCTGTAGAAGCGTTTCCGGTTCAGAGGATAGACCCAGGCGATCTCGACACCCCCGAAGCCGTTCTTCTTCACCCAGTCGAGGTTATACCTGACGTCTTCCTTCTTAATTTGCCTCGCAAACCACCACCAGCGGGCCAGGGGTTTTGATGAAGCATAATGACTTTTACCTTCCCCGGAACTTCCGCAGCCGGCAAGCAGCAGCGAGCACAGCAGGGCCGCCAGCATAATGTTAACCGATCTCATAGGACAAATATAGGAAATTGCCGGATCTTCACATAGCGGGAATACGGTACGGGCTTTTCCAAAAAGTAGTCCGCATACAAACATGAATGTTTTGTCACGGTTGATAAGATTTAAGATTCATTTAAAAAATCTTTTGTACTTTTCGTTTGAGTTTTCGCCATAGCCGGTGTTTTGTATGCTACCAGGTTCCCCGGGCGTTAACGGAAAAATATAAAACTCTATGAACTCATTCTATGGTATAGCCCTGATCGCGATAGGTTCCTTTGCTTCATCTGTTTATTACTGGCCTTTAAAAAAACTCACCAACTGGAGCTGGGAAACCAGCTGGCTTGTGCAGGGATTATTCGCCTGGATTATAGGCCCCTGGCTCATTGCCATGATTACTGTTCCGCATTTATTTGAAATCATCGGCAGTTCCCCCTGGCATAGCATATATATGCCTGTTTTCTTCGGACTGGGCTGGGGAATAGGCGGACTCACCTGGGGTTTGTCTATCCGTTACCTGGGCATAGGATTAGGAAATTCCTTACCCCTCGGAATTACCCTGGCTCTTTCAACCCTGATACCTCCGTTTATGGATGGGACCGCATCCCATGTTTTTGCCCAAAGGCCGGGGATCATCACCATTTCGGGAGTGCTTATCGCACTTGCAGGGATCGCCATCTGCGGATGGGCTGCAAGCTTAAAAGACAGTGAAGCGAAAGGATCGGGAATTGCGAAAGCCGATGGCTTCAACAGCCGGAAGGGATTCGCAGTGGCCCTCATCGCAGGGATCATGAGCGCCTGTTTTGCATTCGGTGAAAAATCAGGCCAGGGTATGGTGGATATTGCAAAACAACTGAACCCGGGCTCGATCTGGGTTTATAATCCCGTATATGCAGTTATCCTCATAGGCGGGTTTATTGCCAATGTGGTTTATTGCGTGTACATGAGCATGAAAAGAAAAAGTTTTACTGACTTCAGGAAACCCGGTACGGGTATATATTACGGCCTGGCAGCCCTGGCCGGCCTGCTCTGGTTCTCGCAATTTGTTTTCAAAGGCATGGGTACCAGTAAAATGACCCCTGACCTGAGTTATATCACCTGGTGCCTGCTGTTTTCCCTGGTTATTGTATTCAGTAATCTTATCGGGATGATAAGCGGTGAATGGAAAGGAGTGTCGGGAAAGACCTTTACGGTTCTTTCTTTGGGGCTGTTCGTCATGCTTGTATCCGTACTGGTCATCGGGTTTGCCCCTGTTTTATAAAAATTTAAATCTACATGGATAAAGAACTGCTTAAAAAAGCTTATGCCATCGCAAAGGAACAATATGCCGGCCTTGGAATTGATACTGACAAAGCCATCGAACGGCTTAAAGAGATTAAGATCAGCCTGCATTGCTGGCAGGCTGATGATGTAAGCGGATTTGAGAGGCCGGATGCCGAACTGGGGGGCGGAGGAATACAGGTTAACGGGAACTATCCCGGGAAAGCCCGCAACATGGCGCAATTGCGCCAGGATATTGAAAAAGTGCTGACCCTGGTACCCGGCCGTCAGCGGATAAATATTCATGCCATTTACGGAGATTTTCAGAATCAGCATGTCGAACGTGACCAGATCGAACTCCGGCACTTTCAAAGCTGGACAGACTGGGCAAAAAAACTCGGGCTGGGGATTGATTTCAACCCAACCTGTTTCTCACATCCCTTTGCCGACGATGGATTTACTCTCTCAAGCAAAGACGAAACGATACGCAGGTTCTGGGTGGAACATGTGAAGCGTTGCAGGGAAATAGCTGCAGGCATCGGTAAGCAGTTGAACGACCCGGTGGTGAACAACATCTGGATCCCCGATGGCTCAAAAGACATACCTGTAGATCGTTTCACCCATCGTGCCATCCTGAAAAAATCCCTGAATGAAATTTTTGCAATCAGCTACCCCGCGGAATATTTAAAAGATTCCGTTGAATGCAAGCTCTTCGGTATTGGTTCCGAGGCTATGGTCGTAGGCTCCCATGAATTTTACATGGGATACGCGGTTAAAAACAATATACTGCTGTGTCTCGACAACGGGCATTTCCACCCCACCGAACAGGTCGGTGATAAAATCTCATCCATACTCCAGTATATCGATGAGATATTGCTGCATGTTTCACGCGGGGTACGCTGGGACAGCGACCATGTGGTCACTTTCAACGACGAGATCCAGCTAATAGCGCAGGAAATCGTCAGGGCAAATGCCGTCAAACGCGTCAATATCGCCCTGGATTATTTTGACGGAAGCATCAACCGCATTGGGGCTTATGTAAGCGGTATCAGGGCAGCTCAACTGGCTTTTTTGTTTGCGTTTCTCGAACCGACAGAAAAATTGAAAAAGCTGGAGGAAGAAAAGAAATACTTCGAGCGCCTTGCTTTCATGGAGCTCCTTAAGACCAAGCCTTTCGGAGCGGTGTATGACTATTATTGCCTTACTGCGGATGTCGCTGTGGGTGAGCAATACATTGCCGAAATACAGGAATACGAAGCCGGCGTTCTGAAAAAAAGAAGTTAAGCTGTCACAAAATGAAAACCCGAAACCTTATTCTTTCAGTACTGCTGCTGACACCCTGCTTTGCCGGCTTCGGCCAGGTTAAAGTACGGAGTATAATGACCGAAGACCGGATCGACCCGGTAGGACTGGATATGGCCCGGCCGAGGTTCAGCTGGCAACTGGCCTCGGATCAGCGAAATGTAATGCAAACCGCATATGAAATAAAAGTAAGTGACAACATCCCCGGTCTTTCAAAAGAGAAAAACCTGGTGTGGAATTCAAAGAAAGTACTCTCCGATTCCTCGGTATATGTGACTTATAAAGGTCCGGATCTTCAGCCGGGAACCCGTTATTACTGGCAAGTGAGAGTATGGGACAATCACGGTAAGGTTTCACAGTGGAGCCAGGTCGCTTACTGGCAAACCGCCTTTTTTTCAGCCAATGACTGGAAAGCGAAATGGATCATGCAGGATACGGCAGGATTCGCCAGATCCGAAGCCTGTCCTTTATTCCGTAAAACATTTACGGCAAAAAAGCAGGTCAGGTCGGCTACCGCCTATATCTCGGCCCTTGGAATGTATGAGGCCCAGATTAACGGCCAACGTTTGGGCGATTCTTTTTTCACCCCCGGATGGACCGACTACCGCAAGAGGATACAGTACCAGGTATACGATGTTAGCTCCGGTATAAAGCAGGGAAATAATGCCATTGCAGTAACTCTGGGAAACGGCTGGTATGCAGGTTACATAGCCTGGGGCAGGCATAATCACGAATACGGAGAATATACCGCCCTGCTCTTTCAACTGGAGATACAATACACCGATGGAACAACTGAAACCATAGTATCGGATGGAAGCTGGAAGTCATCTACAGGCTCCATCATGAGCTCCGAGATCTATCATGGAGAAACCATCGACAACCGTAACGAAAAGACCGGCTGGGCCATGCCCGGCTACGACGACTCAAAATGGGTCCCTGTTATCATCCATCCCTCACCAGTTGCTGACCTGGTCGCAACTTACAACGAACCTATCAGGAAACACGAACAGTTTAAACCTGTCAAAATATTCAAATCCCCTTCGGGTGAACAGCTCATTGATTTCGGCCAGAACCTGGTTGGTTTTGTAACCGTAAGGATCTCGGGAAAGAAAGGCGACACCATCACTATAAAGCATGCTGAGATCCTGGATAAAGCCGGTAATTTCTATACCGAAAATCTCAGGTCGGCAAAAGCCAGGGATATTTATATACTCAGGGGGGAAGGGGTGGAAACCTTTGAACCCCATTTTACTTTTCATGGTTTCAGGTATATCAAAATCGAAGGTCTGAAAGAAGCAATAAACCCGGATAACTTCACCGCCTTCGCCTTGTATTCCGACATGCAACCAGGCGGCACGTTTACCTGCTCCAGCAGCCTGGTCAACCAGCTGCAGCACAACATACAATGGGGGCAGAAAGGAAATTTCCTGGATGTGCCCACCGACTGCCCGCAAAGGGATGAACGCCTTGGGTGGACCGGGGATGCACAGGTGTTTTCAGCGACTGCAACATTCAATATGGGTGTGCATAATTTCTTTGTCAAATGGCTAAAAGATGTGGCCCTGGATCAGTTCCCCGATGGAGCGGTACCCCATGTAATTCCCAATGTTTTAGGAGAAAGATCGGGTGGATCTACCGGATGGGCTGATGTTGCCACCATCGTTCCCATGAATATGTACCTGGCTTACGGCGACAGGAAAATCTTATCGGACCAATATAACAGCATGAAAGCCTGGGTCGGTTATATGACATCCCAGAGCAAGGATAATTTGTGGAATACCGGCTCCCATTTTGGCGACTGGCTGTTTTACAGTCCTTCGGTGGATGACGGAGGACGTGCCGCGGTTACCGATAAATACCTGATCGCCCAGTGTTTCTGGGCACATTCCACCCAGTTGTTGATAGCTGCCGCAAGCATTCTCGGCAAAACCGATGATGTTTCTCATTATACAGTCCTCCTCAGGAATATTAAAGAAGCATTCAATCACGAGTATGTAACAGCGGGAGGCCGCCTGGTTTCAGGAACCCAGACCGCATATGTCCTTGCCCTCCGGTTCGACATGCTCCCCGAAAATATAAGGGAACAGGCGGTTGAACGGCTTGTGCAGAACATTAAAAATTACAACAACCATCTCACCACGGGTTTCTTAGGCACACCCTACCTCTGCGATGTTCTCAGCCGCTTCGGGAAAACCGATATGGCCTATAAATTACTGCTCAACGAAACTTATCCTTCCTGGTTGTATCCTGTAAAAATGGGCGCAACCACGATCTGGGAAAGATGGGATGGAATCAGGCCCGACAGCTCACTGCAGACCCCCAACATGAATTCATTCAACCATTATGCCTATGGAGCCATAGGCGACTGGATGTACCGGGTGGTTGCCGGGATTAACACGGAGACGGACGGGCCAGGGTATAAAAAAACCAGGATACAACCTTTTATTGAGAAGGAACTTACCAATGCCTCTGCATGCCTGATGACAAATTACGGAATGCTTTCTTCATCCTGGATCACCGGGGACGGCAGCCTGGAGCTGAACGTGGAAATCCCTGCAAATACGAACGCTTCCATTTATATCCCGGCGAAGGATGAAGCTTTGGTCACCGAAAGCGGGAAACCTTTGAATGCTGTAACAGACCTGGTGGTCAAAGGGAGGGTTCCCGGATTCGTTGTCGTTACAACAGGTTCAGGAAAATACAGGTTTACTGTTAAACAATAGATCATGGCCCTGGATGTGATTGCCGTGTTCGATATAGGGAAGACCAATAAAAAGATACTCCTGTTTGACCGCCAGCTGAAACTGCTCAGCCTGGAAGAACAGCAATTCAAAGAATGCCTTGATGAGGATGGCTTCCCCTGCGACGACATCGAAAAAATTGAAGAATGGATTATCTTTGGGATCAGCCGGCTTGCACTGAGCAGGGATTATGACCTCAGGGCCGTAAACTTCGCAACTTACGGGGCTTCCCTGGTTTATCTCGATTCAAACGGACAAAGACTTGCGCCTGTTTACAATTATTTAAAGCCCATGCCTGCGGATGTCATTGCCGGTTTTTACGAACGCTACGGCGGCATAGGGGAATTCAGCAGGAATACCGCCTCCCCTGCCCTGGGAATGCTCAATTCGGGCCTGCAGATCCTCTGGCTGAAGAAACATAAACCGGGACTATTTGCGAATGTACATACGATCCTGCATTTCCCACAGTATTTATCTTTCCTGCTCAGTAAGGAGATCCGGGCAGATCTTACTTCTATAGGCTGTCATACCGCAATGTGGAACTTCGATAAAAAGCGCTATCATCCATGGCTTGACGATGAAGGCATCACCCTCCCCCATCCTGTTCCGAATTATGAAACCCATGAGATCAGCCCCGAAGGCAAAACTATCCAGGCCGGGATTGGCATTCACGACAGCTCATCGTCCCTTGTCCCATATTTAAAAGGCAGTCCTGACCCGTTTATCCTGGTTTCATCCGGAACATGGTGCATTTTTATGAATCCCTTCAACCAGGAACCTTTAACGTTGGATCAGCTGAAACAGGATGCACTATGCTACCTGGGCGTAAATCAAAACCAGGTCAAATCAACCCGGTTTTTCATGGGTCATTTCCACGAGGTTTATACCGGGCAGATCGCCTCGTTTTTCAAGCAGGAAACCGCTAACTATAAGCGTGTAAAGCCCGATGAACGCCTGCTGGATAAATTCCTTGAACAACCGCCTGTTTTCACCAGGGAACCATGCGAGGCGAATCAATGCCCCCCTGTTGATTTATCTTTGTTTGCTGATTTCGAAGAGGCGTATCACAAACTGATCGTTGATCTGAGCCTGGCAGGAATGAAATCCCTTAAGCTGGTGATCCCGCAACAGGATATAACGAAAAGAGTATACGTCACCGGCGGATTTGCCCGAAATGAAATTTTCATGCGCCTGATGGCGACGCTGCTGCCCGGGAAAACGGTCTATGCATCGAAAATGGATAATGCCACCGCCCTGGGTGCGGCTATGGTGATCTGGAATAAGGTTTTCAAAGGGAATGAGCCTGGAGCAGAGCTGGGACTCAGAAAAATTGAAGCATTCAAAATAAATAGCCGAACTCAATGAACAGCAGCGACCTGGGGGGAGGCATCGAAAAAAAACATCGATGAATACAAGAAAAACCATGGACGAAATGAGTCCGGCCGAATCAATATCATTCATCATCCAACGAATATACCGGGATGGACTTACCACGACATCCGGAGGCAATATCTCAGTCAGGGATGAGAACGGGGATATATGGATAAGCCCTGCGGCCATAGATAAAGGGACTCTTCAAGCTTCCGACATTATCCACATCGAATCCGGCGGGAAGATCAGCGGTCCGCATAAACCCTCTTCAGAGTATCCTTTTCATAAGGCTGTATATAATTCCCGCCCCGATATCAAAGCCATCATTCATGCCCATCCACCGGCACTGGTATCCTTCAGTATTGCAAGGCAGATCCCCGATACCAGGGCCATTGCCAATGCCCGGAGAATCTGCGGAAACATAGGTTATGCAGGGTACGAATTACCCGGGAGCGAGGTCCTGGGTGTGAAAATCGAGGAGCAGTTCAGCAAAGGCTTCAATGCAGTGGTCATGGAAAACCATGGGGCTGTTATAGGCGGTTCAAGCCTGGCGGATGTCTACCGCCGTTTTGAAACACTGGAGTATTGTGCGAGAACCATCCTTTATGGCAAAATACTGGGCGATATAAGGTACCTGAGCGACGAACAGATCAGTTCATTTGGCCGCCAACTACCTACACCCATGCCTGGGATGGAAACTGTTTCTCATACTGCTGATGAGGCCGAACTGAGATCCTCTGTTTGTGAAATTATGGATCGCGCCTGCCAGCAGGGATTTATGATCAGCACCTATGGAACAGCTTCGGTAAGATGCAAGGGAAATGATTTCCTGATCACCCCGGCCGGAAAAACCAAATGGGAGATTGAAAGGGAAGATATCGTTCAGGTCAGCGAGGGGAAAAGAGAAGCAGGTAAAATCCCCAGCCATGCAGCATGGCTGCATGAGAGAATTTACAGGGAAAACCAGGGCATCAATTCCATTATTCAAACCCAAAGCCCCTGCCTGATGGCGTTCGGGATCACCAATACCAGGATGAACGTAAGGACCATACCCGAAAGCTGGATATTCCTGCAGGATCTGCCAACCGTTTCATTTGATGCACTTTCGCCTTCCACTACGAATATACCCCGACTGCTTTCCACCGGCAACCCTGGAGTTATTATCGGCAACGACTCCGTGCTGTTCACAGGGGATAAGCTCTTACAAACGTTCGACCGCCTGGAGATAGCCGAATTCAGTGCAAAATCCATAATATCCGGCGCTCCCCTTGGACAAATGACGCCCATCAGCGATGAGCAGGTGGAAGATCTGCGCAAGGTTTTCCTGGAGAAGTGAAATTATTCCATGTAAGTGCGCAGGGTAATGATCTCATACGGCTTCACCGGGATCTCCAGGCTTCCATCGGCATCGACGGGCAGCTCACTGATGTTGTATTCCAGCATATCGGTGAGAAAGGCCCTGGTAAAGGGTTGGAAACCTGTAATCCTGGCTTTGGAATAACGCCCTTCCCATTCGTAAAACCTGATGACAGTCCCCTTGCCATCCTCGGCCTTTTTAAACGCAGAGACCATGATGTTTGACGGCGATACCTCAAGGAAACTTGCTGAAAAAAGTAGCGGTGCGGTGTTTGTTCCTGGCTCATGTTTTGCTCCCGGCCTGGTCTCCATTTTTGCTTCATGCATTGTTTCCGCTTTTCCGCAAACTGCCGTCAGAGGATTATTGAATGCCATTCCCTGCTGGCAGGCAAACCTCCAGTTCCCGTCGTGCGGGTATAACACCATACGATAGCTGTGCGATCCCTTCTGGGTGAACGAATATTTCGGGTTCCATCCGAAACTTGCACGGGTTGAAAGCAAGACATGCTGTACAAGTGGATAGTCCACGGGGTTCGCAGTTTCGTCGCGAAAGAGGTGAACCGTTATGTCCGAGGCAAACAGGCAGCCGTTCCCTTTATAATTCCCCGTAGAAACATCCACCCAGTTTACGGCTTCCCTAAAAGGCAGGTTCTTCCGGCCATAGCGTTCGGGCACAAACTGGCATTCATAGTTTTCGGGCAGGTAGGAATAATCCACGTTGTCGCGGTTCATCTCTACGCGGCCAAAGGGCACATCATAGGTTGCCTCGAAAGATCGGTCCATATTGAGCGGGAAAACGATACGCAATTCCCTGGATTTCTCCCCTGTCCAGTCCAGCACATCGGTTTCGACGATCAGCCCGCGATCATGTTTATTCAGGATGAACCGTTCACGTAAGGTGAAGTATTTCATCTTAGCCTCTTTTTCAATAATATACCTGACAGGACTTTCAACAGCGCGGATGGTCCGGAATTCGTGCAGACTGGTTTTGTCGAAATCGTTCATGTTCACCGCTTCCTGGTTTTCCCAGGCCACGGTAGGCGCTTCAACCTGGATGACTTCCCCTCCGAAGAATTTATCGGTACGGAGCACATCCAGCTTTTTCACTTTGTCGAACAGTCCCGAGATCCCCCCCTTACCGAACTTCACTTTGACCAGGTCATTTTCTATCGAATCGCCCTGGATCTCCCGGCAGCCCGGTGGGAAAGCCCCGGATTCACAGGCATAATAGGTCTTATAACCCAGAGGGGGAACATCCGTAGCTTCTATCGCCAGTTCAATTTCCTGTTTTTCGGGAATCACAGTGATCAGTTCACTGCTGATTGCATTACCGCTGGCATCCTGTATTTCCAGGCCTTTCCAGTTAGAGGGATAGTTGATCCTCGAGATAGCCACATCGCTACGGACCCAGCTGCAGGGATTGTAAATCACCACAGGGATCTGCGCGGATGTTCCCCCGGGGACGAGTTTCAGCAACAGCTTCCGGGCGACATCCACCAGTGAGTCGCCTATGCGTAGCGACCTGGCATAGGAATCCACGCAAACCTGGTCTCCTATAATTCCGCGGTTCCCTCCCCAGCCGTGATCGGGCCAGCAGTTGGCCATCCAGCCCCGGTCGAACTGATCCTGAGGGTAATTTATTTTCGGATCTATGGCATTCATACCGGCAAACAATCCTTCGGCTTTCAGCAAAGCATTATGGCCTTTCCTACCCATCAGCAAACCCTCACGGTGCCCGGGTTCATCGTAATAGGCCCACGACATGGGCCAATCACCCTTCACGGTTTCGATATTCAACTCACCATGGCCGAAAAATTCTTTAAGGGCGGTATTCGGCTCGACAAAACGGATTTTGGGAGGGGTAATCTGCTTGCCAGGTTCATTTTTAAAATGAGTATTCCATTGAATTGCGAATTTTTCCATAACTGTATTCTGGTCCTTTGCAAATGAGATCAGGGCAGGGCAGGGAGGGAGAAAATCGGAATTGAAATCATATAACACCGATTTGGGCAACCGACGGGGTTTGTAGTAATATTCCCTCTCATCCAGGAATTTCAGGTAGCCTGTACTGCCTTTAGGATTCATCAGGCTGGAATCGGAACCGTATCGAAAGGCAAACATGGGGATGACTGTGCCGTCCAATCCCTGCCAGTAATAAAATCCCCAGGGGAAACGGCCTTGTACGATGTAATCGATACCCGATTTCTTCAGGATCTGGGGCAACTGATAAGTCAGTCCGGGAACATCGGTATTGATGTAAAATCGGGTATCGCAAGCCGGGAAGTTCTCTTTGAGCCAGCGCTTCCCATAATAGAACTGACGCACCAGCTTTTCCTGGCCAACATGAGCCTGGAGATTCTGAACATAACTGGCGCCAAAGGCGAAACGTTTCTCACGAATGCGCTGGATCAGTTCATCCTTGCGTTCGGGGTGGCGTACAAGGAATTCCTTCAGGTATTCCACAGATTCCATTGTATACTTGAAATCCGGGCTGGTTTTCATCAGGTCCAGCGCCGGCGCGATCAGCACATCGGCACGATAATCAGCAGTGATGGCCTGGGTGTTAAGCCAGCCCAGGTCGTTGTGGCTGGCGGCCATGATGTCTATTTCGCCCGCATCGAAATAATTTTTGTAATATGGTGTAATCGTGAAAGGACGGGTGTTGGGGAAACGCCGGTCTTTGGTTTTGAGTGCACAGGTTAAATTACCCACGGCAAAAGGAGCCGGTATCCTGATTTGTTGTGCAGAGACTGAATTAGGAGGGATTTCCTCGAGGTCCAACATACCGGTCTTTTTCCCGTCAATCTCCAGGAACAGGCGGGCGCCTTGGATAACGCCGCCCGGATTGATAATTTTCAGTTCGGCCGATTGCAGTGGAATACCATCTTTGATGTCGTACATTTCGAAGGTTTGGAGGTCAAAATCTGCCTGATGCGGTGTGGCAAAAGCCTTGACCTTGCAAAGCCCGGTGTTCCCGGCTACTGAACCTTCCCATACCTGTTCAATGGTGATTTTGAGCAGCTCAGTATGTATGGCTTCGGGTAAGGTTATGACCTGGAAATATCCGGCATTGCGGAGTTCCGTTTCCATGCCTGTGCCGTCGGAAAATGAGATCCTGACCTTGCGTGGAAGAGCATACCGTCCATCATACTCATCAGGCTCAAAGGCAATGTCGTAAGGCTTTGAGCGGGTCATGATCCATAATTCCTTAAGGGTTTGCATCTTCCCCCATTTCACGCTGATCCAGGCGCCTTCCTTTTCGTTGTTTGATTCCCAGCGCTTTTCGTAGATTTCCCTGGCTATGTTGGCAGGCCGGCCCAGGGTAGGAGGATTTGAGAGAACCGAAGATGCTTCAAAAGAAGCCCCGTTTGCGAGAGTTACGAGGTTGGGATTCTGAATTTCAGTTCCGGATAACCCTTTTGCGATGCTTACAGGATTGCGATTTTGGGCTTCGAGCCTGAAGTATCCTGAAAGCAGAAAAAGTAAGAGCAGTAAGGTTTTTTTCTTCATAACATCATTTTGTTATGAATTCAACTTCCGAACAACCGCTTGTAAATGCAGTTTTTTTACCGCCCTCAGGCTCCGAAACTTTCAGATCCAAAAACCTGGCAATATGAACATCATCCATCACCACAGCCGTCCTGTAATCCTTACGCCCGCAAACAAGTTTTACATTGTCGAACGTGATATTTCCGGCATGACGGATATAGAAACCCCAGGCGGGAAGCTCTTTGAACATGGAAAATTCAGGATAGGACGAAGCCATTTCGGGAACTTTGTTGAGTTCATCCAGACCGACCCGGGCAAAGTTCGGGTCACCTCCCCCGGGATAATGTATCTCTATGTTTTTCAAGGTAACATTCTCAATCCTGGCGTCGGGCATTCCAACGATAGAAGCGGGAGAAATATTCCTTGGCATGTCCTCGACCGGTCCTTCATAACGGTAACCTGCATCAGGCTTGGTTGAAGGGACTTCGGCATAGACATTGGAAATGGAGATGTTTTTCATCCTCCCCTTTTTCCCTTCCCGCCTCTCCCCTATCCTCAGGAAGATCAAGTTGCCGGTATTGATAACCCGCAGACTGTCCACCACGATATTTTCCACGAATCCTCCATCCACCGCCGCAAAAGTAATAGCAGAGCGGTAGGTATCGTAAACCAGGTTCCCGATGATAGTGACATTCCTGAATCCACCGTAGGAAGCAGTTCCGAATTTAATGCCATTGGCGCTGGTGCGTATCCTGTTCCCCTTGATGATGACGTTGCTGCAGACAGCGCCGGCAGCATGGGATTTCAGGCATATCCCATCGTCGGCGGTATCAAAATAACAACCGGTAACGCGAACACTGTCGCAGTCGACAATATCGATCCCGTCATTGTTCCAGTATGATTTGCTATCGACCATGATGTTTTCGACACTGAGGTCAGTGCATTGGTTGTACGTCTGGTTCCAGCTGGCAGGATCTTTCAGGGTGATATCCCTGATGAGGATATGCTGGCATTTATGAAAGTAGATATTCATAGGGCGTATGCTTTCGCTGGGTCTGTCGTACTTCAGCGGGTCCTTTACCACTCCTTTATGGATAAGTGAAACGAGATTGGTAGCAACCTGGAATCCACGTCCGTCGATGACTCCCTTGCCGCTGATGGAGATATTATGCTGTTCGGCAGCAAAAATCATCGCAGTAATCCCGTTTACCTTTTCATAATCAAGGGGATTCAAAGAACC
This sequence comes from uncultured Bacteroidales bacterium, assembly GCA_903877385.1. Classification (GTDB taxonomy): domain Bacteria; phylum Bacteroidota; class Bacteroidia; order Bacteroidales; family FEN-979; genus CAIRDP01. Next base: position 40,925 of record CAIRDP010000019.1, on the reverse strand, counting down.
CACAAGTATAGCCCCTTCCAGAAGCCTCAGCGACACATCCGACTTCAGGTAAATGCTGCCCGTAACATATCTCCCCACGTAAAAGACCAAGGTACCTCCGCCATTATCATGAATATAATCGATGGCATACTGTATAGATTTCGTATTCATGGCCATCCCATCGGAGCAGATCCCGAAAAGGGAGGCATTATAATCCTTTGCACGAAGAATCGTTGAAGAAGCAAGAAGCAGGATAAGCAGGAAAATTTTCAATACTTTCATATACCAGGGTTTAGAAATCAATACAGGCGTGAAGTCCTGTTCTTTGCAGGAAGTTTATAACGTTATTACAAAAGTTGTAAAATTTTCTATCGATTCGACATGAATATAACCATTATGCAATCGCATGATCTGGCGTGAAAGACTGAGGCCAATGCCCGAACCCTGTTCTCTGGTCGTGAAAAAGGGGATAAAGATCTTTTCGATGATATCTTTTGGAATAGGGGGTCCGTTATTGGAAATGCGTAACAGGGGCCGGTTTTGTTTTGAAAGTTCTGCCGATACCCTTATTTTCCTTTCATGAGGGTTTTCTTCAAGCGCTTCCATGGCATTATTCAGGATGTTAATGATCACCTGGGTAAGGAGTTTTTTATCACCGGAAATTTCCCTGATCCTGGAGTCGATAATGATTTCAAAATTGACTCCCATAGTTTCAATGCGTGACTTTAATAGCAAATGAACGTTATCAAGCCAGGCCTTTACCGAAAACGAGGCGAATTCAGGTTTGGGGATGCGGGTGAGCTTGCGGTAATTGTCGACGAAATTGACAAGCCCTTTGCCTCTCTCCCCTATGGTTTGCAGGCTCTGGATCACATTGGCTATGGTTTCGGAATCAATTTTGGAAGGTTCCACGGCCTTTCCGTTACTGGTGAAAAAATGTTCAAGCGTATCGGTGAGCGACACTATGGGGGCTATGCTGTTCATGATTTCGTGGGTAAGCACCCGTATAAGCTTTTGCCAGGAGTCGAGCTCGTTTTCTTCCAGTTCATGGTGGATGTCGTGGAGAGAAATGATACGGGATACCTTTTCACCGAAACGGATCTCACGGGTTCGGATCAGCAGGTCGATCCGGGTCTCCCCATTAGATTGTTTGCAGCTGATGGCTTCACCGGGTTTAACGTTCAAAAGAACGCTGAATAGTTCTGCATTCCTCGAGGGAACCAGGTGAAGGGGAGTGAAGGAAGGGATACCTGCGTATTCGAAGGCTTTTTCGTTCATGACCTCCACCTCGTTGTCCTGGTTCAGGGCCAGCAAACCGGTGGCGGCATGCTGAATGATAGTATGGTAATATTGTTCAAGATATTCATTTTTAAGCTTGATCTCCCGGATCTTGTTATTCAACTCATTGAGGCTCTGGTATAAATGCCGGAGAGATTTCTGCTTTACAGAAGCCGGAAATTTAAGGGAAGAATCCTCATTCCTGATCGCTTCGAAAAAGAATGCAATCTGCCTGTTTGATTGGTTGAAATTGCGGATTATCAACGCGAAAGCAAAAGGCACGGGAAGAAGGCACAAGAGATACCAGGCGTTGGAGTATTCCCTTAACAGGTATCCACTGGCAAAACCAGCCCCAAGAATGAGACCGGTGTTTACCAGGGTGGCTAATGTGATGCGTTTATAGCCCATACTTTTTCATTTTTTTGTATAGTGTGGTACGTGAAATGCCGAGGTTTTTTGCCGTGATGATCAGGCTCTGGCCGCTTTTTTTCAACTCTTTGGAAATGATCCTTTTTTCCATTTCTTCCAGGCTTACACTTTCGTCGGTGAGGACGTAGTCTGGCTGGTTGAGATGCAGATCGGCAGGCTCAATGATTTCGCTATCGCACAGAATGACTGCTTTTTCTATGGTATGCTGCAGTTCCCTGATGTTACCGGGCCAGGGATAGTTTGTCAAACTCTCATGGGATGAGGCAGAAAGCCTAACCCCGCTCTTTTTGTACCTTTGGGAGTACTTCCCAAGGAAGAAATCGGCCAAAGCAGGAATATCTTCCAGTCTTTGTCTCAGGGGTGGAACCTCAATCTGAATGGTATTTATCCTGTATAGAAAATCCTCGCGGAAGGTTTTTTCCCTGACCATCTGGTAGAGGTTTTTATTCGTGGTGGAGATAAGCCGGAGATCAACCCGGATCTCGGAATTGGAACCTACGGGGACCACTGTCCTGTTCTGAAGCACATTCATAAGTTTCGACTGAAGATGCTGAGGAAGGTTCCCGATTTCGTCGAGCAACAGAGTGCCTTTATCGGCCAGCGTGATCTTCCCTGTGCGGTCTTCAATAGCGTCGGTAAACGAGCCCTTGGCATGGCCGAACATCTCGCTCTCAAAGAGACTTTCAGCTACGGAGCCCAGGTCGACGGTGACCAGGAGTTCATTCGAGCGGTCCGACAGCCTGTGGATCTCTTTTGCGATGAGTTCTTTCCCTGTCCCGTTCTCACCTGTGATCATGATATTCGCATCGGTGGCCGCTACCTTTCTCACCATATCCTGTATCTTGCGTATTGCCGGAGAATCCCCGATGATACTGCGTTCGTCGCGGTTCATTTCCGTTTTTAAGGCTTGCTCCCGTTTGATCATTTTTCCTAAAGCCTGGTTCGACCTCCTGAGTTTGAGAACCGACTTCAGGGTCGCCAGTAGCTTCTGGTTCTCCCAGGGTTTTAAAATGAAATCGGCGGCACCTTCATGCGTGGCTTTTACCGCAGTCTCTATGTCCCCGTATGCAGTGAACATGACTACTTCGGTGGACGGCCGGCGTTTTTTGATTTCCCGAAGCCAGTACATCCCTTCATTCCCGGAACTTTCCCCTGCCTTGAAATTCATGTCGAGCAATACAATATCAATATCGGACTCATCAATTTCGTGCAGCAGGGTTTTCGGACCCGGGATGGTGAAGACCTCGCTAAACTCGAATTTAAGGAGCATCTTCAATGCGCTCAGTACACTCTTATTATCGTCGACAATCAACAAACGGCCGTCTTTGATTTTCTCACTCATTGGTTTCTTTCTAAAGCGGTTTTTATCATTCATAACCAAACCAAATGTACACAAAGTGGACAGTACGTTGTTCACATTATGTACAAAATTTAACATGCCAAATTTATATGTTATTGAATAACTGCGATTTACCTGTTTTGGCATAAAAATTGTATTTTATTAACAATTATAACTGATATGCACATGATTAAGACAATTGATCTCACGAAACGGTTTATAACCGATGAAATCGAAACCACCGCACTGAACAAGGTGAGCATGGAGGTGAACAAAGGCGAGTTTGTCGCCATCATGGGTCCTTCGGGATGCGGTAAATCGACCTTGCTGAATGTGCTGGGAATGCTCGATAATCCCAGTGAAGGCACCTATCTCTTCGACGGGCTTGATGTTTCGGCTTACCATGAAAGCAAGCGCACCAGGTACCGCAAAGGGAACATTCAGTTTGTTTTTCAGAGCTTCAACCTCATCGACGAGCTTAATGTTTACGAGAATGTGGAGTTGCCTTTGCTGTATCTCGACATAGAAAATGCGGAACGAAAGAAAATGGTCATGGATATTCTCGACCGCATGAAGATCAGCCACCGGAAAAAGCATTTCCCCCAGCAGCTTTCGGGCGGGCAGCAGCAGCGCGTTGCCATTGCAAGGGCTGTTGTTCCGAATCCCAAGCTGATCCTGGCCGATGAGCCCACAGGGAATCTCGATTCCAAAAACGGGATAGAGGTGATGAACCTCTTGTCGGAGCTGAATAAGCAGGGAACCACCATCGTGATGGTGACCCACTCACAGAGGGATGCCACCTTTGCCCACCGTATCGTGAACCTGTTCGACGGGCAGATCGTGACTGAAGAAGTGAAACAAATGATGCAGGCGATCTGATTATGGACAGGCGAAGTGTGGCATCGTGTATCCTGGTTTTAATCCTGGTTCTTTATTCCGGATTGTCTTGTGCCCAGAAGATGATGACTCTCGACGAGTGCATCAATTATGCCTGGGTTAATAATTTTGCTATCCTGAATGAGAATCTTGATGTAGGAATACGCAAAGCCGATTACAGGCAGGCCCTGAACAATCTCCTGCCCGACCTGGGCTTCCAGTCTTCACTCAGCCAGAACTTCGGAAGGAGCATAGATCCCACGACCAATTCATACATCAACGTACAGTATTTCAACAGCGGTTTCGGTTTGTCGACCTCCCTCGACCTGTTTGCCGGTTTCATGAAGATAAATTCGGCGGAGATGCAGAAGCTGAATTACCAGGCCGAGCAGAACAGGTTACAGCAGCTCAGGAATGAAGTGGGGTTCACAGTCATCAACAGTTACTTTGATGTGCTGCTCAAGACTGGACTGGCTGCCATTGCCCTTGAGAATTGCAGGCTGTCGAACGACCAGCTCAGGAGTACCATCAAATTTGTGGAAGTGGGAAGAAAGCCCGGGACGGATCTGCTGGAGACCGAAGCCAATGTGGCGGCCGACAGTTCCCTGCTTGTTCAGTCCAACAATCTTCTTGAAGAGGCGGTACTTTCGCTGAAGTCGACCATGAACTTCCCCGTTTCCGACAGTCTTGCCATCGATACCATAGTCCCTTCCATTTTGTCGGGGACCATGGATACCCTCTCGATGAATAAGCTCTACCTGGCGGCTTCCGAAGTATTGCCCGACCTGGAGCTATACAGGAACAAGATGAAGGCGGCAAAAAAGGCGGTAAAGGTAAGCAAGGGAGGATTTTCGCCAAGCCTTGGGCTTTACGGAAACTGGAGTTCATCATATACTGAAACGGATAAGGATACCTACAACCGCATCACACCGTTTTCCGATCAGCTGTTGAACAACTCCTATGAATATCTCAGCCTCAACCTGACCATCCCGCTTTTCTCCCGCTTCTCCAAATATACCTCGCTGAACAAGTCGAAGCTGCAGTATCACCAGGCAAAGAACCAGTATGATGAGACAAACTACAAACTGAAGATGACGGCAGAAAAATCACTTACCGACTGGCGTGCGGCAATGGCAGAATACAAGTCATCGCTCAGGCAGCTGGATAAAAGCTACAGCGCTTATATAGCTGCTGAGAAAAAGCTGGATAAGGGTTTGATCAATATCATCGAGTTTGACATTCAGAAAAACAAATGGGTCACTGCAAAAGCCGAATTGCTCAGGACAGGGTTGCAGGTCATGATAAGAGAGCTTTACCTGCGCTTTCTGATGACAGGATCATTACTGAGCGGAAAATGACAGGAGAACAGAAGGGGAAAAGCCGCTGTGCCCGGTTCAGAGCGAAACGGGATAGAGGGTCGGTAAAGAGTAACAGATAAACATTGAAAACAACAACTCATATGGAAGAGCAGTCATCATCAGGAATGGACAGGATCATTTCAGATAAACGCTGGATAAAAAAGAAATACTGGAAATACATCCTGGGAGTAGCCCTGCTGATTGCGGTCATTTTGTTTTTCCTTCTCAGGGACTGGACCAGCACGATCAGGGTAAGCAGGGAACGGATTACGATAGCCCCCGTGATTAAAGGCGTTTTCAACGATTATATCACCAATGACGGCATTGCGGCTCCCATCTCAACCGTATTTCTCGATGCCTACGAGGGAGGGAAAGTCGAAGAGATACTGCTGGAAGAAGGCAGTATGCTGAAGAAGGGAGATCTCATTCTCAGGCTGAGCAACAGCGAGCTTAACCTGAACATCCTCAACAGCGAGTCCCAGCTGGCCGAAAAGGAGAGTTCCATACGCGAAGCCAGGATCAGAATGGAGCAGGAAAAACACTCCCTCGAAAGAGAAGTCCTTACGGCCCGGTTTGATCTTATTGCCAAAAAGCGTACCTGGGAACAGAATCAGGAATTGTTTAAGGACAAGCTCATCTCAAGGGACGAATGGCTGAGATCCGACGAAGCATACCAGCTGTCGGACAAAACCCTTGCACTGGTGATGCTGCGTCAGAAACAGGACTCGGCCTTCCGCAGTCTTCAATTAGAACAGATCAACGCGAACCTGCAGAACCTGCAGATGAACCTTTCGCTGATCAGGCAGCAGCAGGATTACCTGAACGTGAAATCGCCCGTCGACGGCCAGCTTGGAAGCCTGGCAGTTGAGATCGGGCAGTCGGTAAGCCGCGGTTTCCGCATCGGGCAGGTCAATATCCTGACTTCTTATAAAATCGAAGCTGATGTTGACGAACACTATATTGACAGGATCAGGCCGGGCCTGACGGCTTGCATAGAGAGAACCAGCGATACCCTGAGACTCGAGATAAAGAAGGTTTATCCTGAAGTCAAGAACGGGAAGTTCAGGATAGACCTGGTGTTCACCGGTAAACTGCCCGATAATATCAGGATAGGCCAGTCGTACTTCATAAAGCTGCAGCTGGGCCAGCCCTCCAACGCTATAGAGATCCCCCAGGGTAGTTTTTACCAGACCAGCGGCGGGCAGTGGATCTTTGTGCTGGACAGGAGCGGGGCTTATGCCGTGAAGCGGAACATCAAAATCGGCCGGAAGAATCCCCAGTACTACGAGGTGCTTGAAGGACTGCAGCCGGGCGAACAGGTGATCGTTTCCGATTATTCGATATTCGGGAATAATGATAAGGTGGAGCTGGAATAATTTCAACATTAATTAACGGCCATCATGTTTAAGCATATCATCAAGATTACTCTTAGGAACTACAGGAAAAGCCTGCTTTTCATCCTCATCTCCTGCCTTGGATTGTTCGGATTGCTTTCCTATTCCATCGGGCGCCGTTCCAGGGAAATAGGGATAAGGAAGATCAACGGAGCCAATACCATGCAAATCCTGCTCATGATCAACAGCGATTTTATCAAATGGGTATTTATCTCGTTTTTGATCGCTGTCCCGCTGAGTATTTTCTTACTGAACAAATGGCTGGAGCATTTTGCCTATAAAGCCAGCCTGAGGTGGTGGATCTTTGTTTTATCAGGACTTATGGCTATCATAATAGCCGTGATAACGGTCAGCTGGAAGAGCTGGATCGCTGCAAGACGCAATCCGGCCGAAGTCATCAGGGAGGAATAATGTGAATAAAAATTGATTTTCAATATTCCGTATCAAATGAAACATTCATTCAAACTTGCCCTCAGGAACCTGGTCCGCCAACGCACGGGCAGTGTGATCAACATATCAGGCTTATCAATCAGCCTTGCAGCCTGTCTTATAATCCTGCTTTTCATTCAGAACGAGATCTCTTTTGACAAGCAAAACAAACATTACGGGGAGATATACCGTTTGCTGAAATGCGCCGAAGGCCAGCGTATGCCGAACCATCCAATGGTGTTCTTCAAAGCGCTCCAGGATAACATACCGGAGCTGCAAAATGGGACAACAATACAAATACGGGGCGGTTCTTCTGAATTCATAAAATTGGATAATCACAATTTTTTCTTCGATGGCATTGTTTTTACCACTCCGGATTTTTTTCGCGTTTTTACCGCTTCTTTCATACAAGGAGATCCCGTTTATGCACTTTCCGCTCCCGCTAAAGTGGTTCTGACCGAGAGCTCCGCCTTGAGAATGTTCGGGAGTACCAATCCTGTCGGACAAAGCATAAGGTTTCGGAATAAATATGACCTGGAGGTAACAGGTGTCATCAAAGACATTCCGAAAACTTCGCATTTCATTGTGGATATGCTGGTTTCGGCCGAGACACTGAAAGGAATCGACAAATTCCTGACCGAATCCTGGAACAACTCATCTACCAGTTTTTACTTTGTACTGCCTCCATCGACCGATTGTCATCAGCTGGAACAAAAAATCAAAACCCAGTTTATGGCCGCAAATGGAATTAAGAAGATGAAAACCATATATCAGCTGCAGCCGCTCTCCGAAATTCACCTGTATTCGGCAGATACCCTGTGGGATATAGCGATCAGGGGGGATATCAGGGTAGTAAAATCATTCGCGATCATTGCTTTTTTCATTCTGTGTATAGCCTGCTTCAACTATATAAATCTTTCCCTGGCTTTGTCGGGGAAAAGCGATTTTATCACTGTGATCCAGAAAACCATGGGAGCCGGAAAGAGGGATATTTTTACAGCCACAATTACCGAAAGCCTCCTGCTGATTGTTATTTGTTCATCACTTGCCATTCTGATCACATTCCTGTTCCTGCCCTATTTTAACCAGATCATGGGAACTTCTCTGCAGATTTCCTTTTCCCCGGGGAGAGTGTTTCTCACGCTTGCATCACTTTCGGGTTTCGCTGTCCTTATCCCTTCATTGTTCCAATCCTGGTTCAGGATTCATGTTAATCCATCCATGATTCTCGCCGGGAACCGGAACAAATTCAGTTCGAAAATGAACAAAGGATATTCCTGGATTTCAAAATCGATGTTGATCCTTCAGCTGACAATTTCCATTGGATTGATTGCAAGTGTAATTATCGTATTCCGTCAAACCTCCCTGCTGATCGATCAGCGGCTGGGATTCAACAAGAACCGGCTCCTTGAGATGGCTCTTCCTGACGATGAAAGTACGGCAGGCAAGTACAGACTCCTGAAAGATAAATACTCAGGGCTTCCCGAAGTCGGCGGTTTCGGAGCTTCGTGGAACACGCCAGCCGAAAATATAAACAATTATGGACCGCTGGAGGTATACGGAGCCGACGGTCAGCTGACCCGGGTTAATTTTGGACAGGTACCTGTTGATGGAGGATACCTGCCGACTATAGAGCCAAGATTCATTTATGGAAAAGGTTTTGACCCTTCCCTGAGATCCGACAGCAGCAAGATCATTATTAACCGGGCAGGGATGGATGCCCTGGGTATTAAAAATCCGGTTGGAAAAAAGGTGAAAAATTTCTTTACAGGGGATCCCGGGAAAACATACGAGATTGCCGGCGTTGTTGAAAATATCCAATATGAATCGTTTCATGAGGCTCCCCAACCTGCCTGCTTCTTCCTGTCTTCATGGAACCTGTCTTCAATAATCCTGAGACTGAATCCGGGTGACGTTCCTCAGACTCTGAAGAAACTTGAAAGGATTTGGAACAGTATTGAACCAGGCGTTCCCTTTCAGTACAGGTTTATTAACGACAAGCTGCTGTCGAACTATAAAAAGGAGATCCGGATGAAAAACGTATTAACCGCCATGACATTGATTGCCATTTTCATCTCGATGCTGGGAGTTTTCGGATTGGGGTTATTCATCTCCAGGAGCCGCACCAAAGAGATAGGCATACGCAAAGTCAACGGAGCTACTGTCTTCAAGATCATGGTCATTCTGAACAAGGATTTCCTGAAATGGGTGGCCCTGGCGTTCGTCATTGCAACCCCACTGACTTTTTTCGCTATGAAGAAATGGCTGGAAAATTTTACTTGTAAAACAGGTTTGGGATGGTGGATCTTCGCACTTTCCGGTTTGCTCATTATGCTGATCTCCTTATTTACACTCAGCTGGCAAAGTTACCGGGTCGCCATCTCTGATCCTGTTGAATCCCTTAAATACGAATAACAACAAATATTTTCATCACATGAAAGATCTGCTGTTTGTCCTGAGAATTTTAAAGCGAAATCCACTTCCCTTTTTTGTTAATGTGACCGGACTTGTAGTGGCATTGAGCACCGTGATCTTCACTCTGACATACATACGCTATGAGTTGAGTTATGACAGGCATTTTAAAACCAGTGACAGGGTTGTAAGGTTGTACAGCCGGGTTACCGACAATACGAGAACCGAAGTGTATGGCATCGCCTTGCGCAAGGCGTATACCCAGCTTCCAGGGAAAGTTCCAGAAATTGAGTCAGCCGTTCAGTTGTACGGATTTAGTCAAACATCTGTTCAAAACAAAGAAAACAAAGTAGGAAAAATCAGGATGCTTTATGCTGATCCTGAATTTTTCAAGGTATTCGGACTTACACTGAATGCAGGCGATGACAAAACAGCACTGCTCGGTAAAAAATCCGCGGTGATCACTACTTCACTTGCCGAAAAACTGTTCCATACGACCAACTGCATCGGAAAAGAAATTGAATCGGATGGCGAACATTTGATGATTACAGGGATCATAAATGAAATTCCGAAAAACTCACATTTGAGCTTCGATCTGTTGATATCCCTGTCAACACTTAATATGAAATGGTTATCAGCATCTCTCGAATTTCAAACCTACTATTTACTTAAACCAAATATTGATTCAAAAGCGGCAGGCGCTAAGATAGCCAGTGCATATAATATTCTTATGCAGGATTGGGCCAGGTCGTTTTTCGCAAAGGTACAATCAGGGGTTGAGCCTCTTACCGGGCTGTACCTGCATTCTGTTGCAAAGGACTACATCCCGACTCATGGAAGCACGAAACAAATGCTGATAGTTGGATTGATCGCCTTGTTTGTCCTTCTCACGGCATTGCTCAGCTATTTTAACCTGTTTATCATCCAGGGCGAGAAACGCATTACCGAAATATCAACCCGCACTATGTTCGGTGCCACAAAGGCAAGCATCGCCAGGCTGTTTTTCCTGGAAACAGTCATTGTGTTTCTTTTTTCAGCCATAATAGCATTTCTGGTCATCTATAAATCAATGCCATTCCTTTCGGCCTTGCTGCAGTCGAAAGTTGATCTTTCTGATTTGTTTTCATCCGGAGGCATAATTTCCTGTGTTATTCTGCTGGCCTTGCTTCTTGTGATTACATCCGGTTATCCCGTGCTCTATCTCTCCAGGATGAAATACGCATTGGGATTAAGGGGAAAAATTTCAGGCACGGGAAACAACAACTGGCTTTCTTCAGCCTCGGTATTGGTGCAGTTTACGGTAGCCTCGTTTTTTATAAGCTGTGTCTTCATTATCTTCTCTCAACTGGCTTATATGCACGACGTCCCCATGGGATTCAACAGGAATAATGTCATCACGGTCAGCGATTGCAGCATGCCTCTTACAAGGAAATATGAAAGCGTCAAAACGGAATTGCTGAAATTACCTTTCGTTACTACTGTTTGCGGAGGGGAACACTTTATGGGTGGAGGATGCAGCGGACAGTATATCAGAACCCTGGCTGAAGGGGAGAACAGCAATAAAGCCATCAATGAATACCGCGAAAAACCGGGCTTTGGAGAGCTCATGCAATTTGAACTGGTTGACGGGCGGTTTTTTCGACAGTCCATGGTCGACAGCCAGGCTGTTGTTTTAAACGAATCGGCAGTCAGATACCTGGGGATAAAGCCCAAAGCCGGACAAACAATTCTTTACAGGGACGAACGAGTAGAAGTTATTGGTATAGTGAAGGATTTTTATTACATGAGCAATCCGGGCGAAGCCATTGCCCCCCTTGTTATCGCTAATTGTTTTTGGGGGACTCCAAACATTTACATCCGCAGTAATAAACCATTGACAGGAATTCAGCTGATGCAGATTAAAACTGTGTTCCATCGCTTTGATGAAAATTTCATATTCAACCATCAATTGCTGGCAGATATCTTTGATAGGATGTACACTAAAGAAAACAGGCTTGCAGAAATGGTTTTCATCGGAGGAGCTGAAGTGGTTTTCATCAGCCTGATAAGTTTACTGGCCCTGACCGTTCTTAAGATTTCGCGTCGCACCAAAGAGATAGGGATAAGGAAAGTGAACGGCAGTTCGGTCGTCCAGGTGATCTCTGTGTTATTGAAAGAAACTGCGATCTCTGTTGCCATTGCATGCCTTATAGCTTCAATTGCAAGTTTTATCATCATGAATAAATGGTTGAGTGATTATGCCTTGCGTATTCATTTAAATGTGGGATATTTTCTCGTGAGCATGTTTTTTGTTTTGCTTATTGCCATTGCGGCCACGGTGTGGCAGACCTGGCGAGCTGCTTCGAGAAATCCTGTGGAAACCCTGAGATATGAGTAAAGCCAGGGCTGTTTTTCACTCGGTGAACATCAGAGAAAAACTGTTGGCCCGGTCCTGAATTCTTCAGGTTGAGAAGATCCAGATGTGCCGAACGGAAGGAAGTGGGTATTTGTGCTCCGGGTCCTGAATCTTGTACAGGGGATCGGTCCGAATAGCAGGCATGATGGGAGAAGGCCTAAAAGCTGAAATCAGGATCAGGAATGTGAGACGAGAAGGATTTGCGTTATCAATAAAATGATCATTCTGCCCGGTTTGTTAAAGCGATTTTAATATATTTGCATGTATGTAATTTAATATATTATGTTTGTGTTAATGAGTACAAGATTGCCTGAATAGCACATTCGGGATACTGATAAACATAGTCAGGCCAGGGACTGCACACTAACATCAGCGGGAATAATTTCGTGGAAACATCATCAGCAAACAACAAAGAGACTTCTGAAATCATCATAAAAAATTCAAAAAGGAAAGACATGAAAAAAATTAAACTGAAAAGACTCACACTGCTTTCATTAGCAGTATTATTTTTATCTGCCGCATCGTATGCGCAGAAAGGAATGAACATTGAGATTCTTGTTGATCCCGGTATGACGATGGGGGGCAAATTCCAGGTTCCCGAAGATATTGTTACCCTTGAAGGAGGATGGGCTTCGCTTAAAAAGGCTTTTACCTTTGGATTGGATGCCGGGGCTTCCTTCGGATATAATTTCACCGATTACATAGGCTTAAGCCTGGGAGTGATGTATTCAAAACAGGGTCAAGGCTTTAAGGATTACACCTGGACTGTTGGAAATAATAATTTGGTGTGGAAAAGAACTGTTTCCCTGAATTATTTAAAAATACCAATACAGGCCAATTACATTCTATTTCCCGATAAAAACATATCGTTTACTGTTTCTGCCGGTTTTTATGTAGGTTTCCTACTGGGGTACAAAGATAAAAATGAAGCAAGCGCCAGCGACGGCTCAGCCTTTACAGCAACGGCAAAAGGCTCCTCTTACACACAAGGGTATACCACTCCTGACAGATCAGAATCGGAGACTGCATCTTTCTCAAAGGGAAAACCTTATAAATCAGTTGATTTTGGAGGGTTAATCGGTGTGGGTGTATCATTCAAATTAACTGAAAGATTATCCATACCCATTGGCATCAATTACCAGATAGGCTTTATTGATGTAAAGAATAAAGCCTGTGAATATACACCGAATAACTCTGGTGAATCACAATTGTTCTGGCAGAATTCCGATAGTGACAGTCCAAATGCCACGCTTGCATACCATAATTCATCGCTGGAACTGAAAATCGGGTTAAAACTAAATCTTTAATTATTGATTGCTGCTGCCCCCCCCCCCCGGGAATAAAATCAGTGACAATAAACCAGGATTAACCCGAGGGCAGGGCCATCATTAAAAACATCACACCTGGCAATTCAGAAGATTTTCTTACAGATGCCATTAAGCCTTGAACGCTTCTTCACTTTTTGACCTGTCAAGGACAATGTAAATTGACCATAAAATCTGAATCCAGGTTTTCGGTTAAAGTTTTGTTAAAGTCCGGTTCGGGCGCATCAAATTGGTACCCGCCTGTTTACATTTGCTGCAGCTATTGGTTAAACTGTTTTTCAGACCTTTCAACTGTTCATCTTTCGGGATAAGAATTGTTCGCCCTAGCTACTGCACATTCCCTTCTTTACAATTGATCCTTTAAAAGATTTCGTATGAAAAAGATTTTGATTTACGCTTCCCTCCTCGTTTTCATGAGTTGGATCAACCAGGTTCCAGCTTCTTTTGCCCAGGATTCCTGTGAATTGAAGATTGATCCGATGCTTATGGTATTTCTCAAAGAATGCCGGCATATTACCGAAGTCCTGGGTGATAATTTGTTTCACGGATGGGATTTTAAAAGCACTCCCATTTTGTTTTATCGACCAAACGTTCAGGAACTGCTGATCAATTATCCCCATCAGCCCAAAGGATTTTCTCTTTATACAGGATTTAATCCTCTGCATGACAAGAATATATATATCCGTGATGGCGCAACAACCATTGCTTATGACGATCAGAATACATCAATTGATATAGACAGCATTCCTGTTCTCGTTGTGGCTGATCCATTTTCGGCATTGCGCAACCAGATAAGAGATATGATGGGAAGACCCAGGGAAGTTACCGATCAATGGCTTACGAATTGGCAATTCATCCCTGATCCTTATTTTAAGTTAACAGTTATACTGCATGAGGCATTCCATGTTTACCAGAACAGGATGGCACCCGATAAATACGCCGATGAGTCGGTTGTTTCAAAATACCCTCTGCTTGATCCCGAGAATAACGCCCTTTACGTCCTGGAAGGGAATATTCTTAAAGACGCTCTGTTAGCTCAACAGCCGGAAGCAAAAAGGGAAGCGCTTAAAAAGTTTGTTGCCGTCCGCTCATACAGGCAGTCGCGTCTTGACAGCAGTTGGGTCGGATATGAGAATTTAAATGAATACCAGGAAGGTCTTGCCAAATACGTGGAATATAAATTTATGCAGTTGGGGGAAGGAATTAAACCAATCAAAGAAATGCAGTATCAACAGGGATTCAATGGTTATCGTACTGTTCTTTCAAAGAAATTCAGCAACGAAATAGATAACATGGTTAGTATTGTCGCTGTAAATGATGACCGGTTTGGCAACAAATACGGTTCCGGACCGCTTCGATTCAAACTCTATGATCTGGGTGCCTGTGAGGCATTATTACTCGACAGCTTCATGCCCGACTGGAAAGATAAAATCTTTAAACCTCATGTGTATCTGGATGAACTGTTGAAACAATCTCTATTGTTGACTAAGGAGGAAATGAAGCAATACCTCGATCAGGCGAAAAAGGAGTACAAGTATGATGAAGCTTACCAAAACAAACTGGAATTTGAAAAAGAAGGGAACAGGAAGATTGAAGAAAAAGTCGCTTCAATAACATCGACAGGAAAAACCATTGTTAAAATATCTTATGGCAGTTTGACTCCAGACGTGAAGGTTGGACGGTATACCCCTTTTGGAGTCACTCAAATCAGCAAACAGTCAGCAATTTATGAAATGGTGCCAATTTTAGTCTACATCACTAAAGGATGTAAGCTCGATTTCAAACAAGCTATTCCTGTCATCGTTGACCAGGACAAAAAACAAATTATCTTTTCGGTCGATGCTCCGCCAACCAGGTTCGTCACAGATAATCAGAATAAAATGGATTTAGATGAATTTTCACTAACATCCTCCATGGATATTCACATTGAAAATAATACAGTCACAATTCAGCTCAAATAATATAGAACTATGAGAGCGTTGTTATTATCATTCTTTGAGGAACTTAAGAACGATACTGCCCGACGCGGAGGTTGACCTGATAAAGTACAAACCTGAAGCGAGATCTGAAATATCTATATCAATCCCCTGGCCCGGAGTGGTGAAGGATTGAATTAATTTCCCTGAAATCTCGCAAACAGATACTTGTTTGGTAAGGTTTCCGGCATCATTAAACGAAAGATGAATGAAGCTGTTTGCAGGGTTTGGGTTAATCCTGAATTCTGCTTGTTTTGATGCGGGGATTCCTTCAATGTCATTATATTCCATCACGGTCACCTTATTGGTGTTGGCCCCGTCGGAGAAAGCTACAAAATACCTGCCGTTAATGCGAGAAACGGCCATGCTGACCCAGGTCACGCTTCCAGGGCTGAAACCAGGTGCTCCAATATAAATCCAGTTCCCCCCGAGATACTCCATTACACTGGCTTTATTGCCATGACCACCATCCTGGAAGGCAATCACAGGGCTACCCATCACGTTAAAACCAAGATTTGTCCATCCTGCCGCACCGCTTGTAAAGCCCTCATTGCCAATGTAAACCCAGGATGTCCCATCGAATTTCATTACAGATGCTTTCCAGTTGTCCCCTGATGCACAAAATGAGACGCAGGGAAGATTATCGGGGCTGAATGCCAGGCTTAGCGAATCAGCGTCCCCATTTGATATTCCCGGCATTCCCACATATTCCCAGGCCGTACCGTTAAACTTCATCACGCTGGCTTTCCCGTTCTGAGATCCATCCCTGAAAGCAACGTAGGCAGTGTCATAGATATTAAATTTAATCACGGGATTGAACGACCAACCGTTGGTAAAACCGGCAGGGCCTACGTTAAGCCAGGCGTTTTCGTATCTCATGACCGAGAGTTTGTTGTTATTGGCCGCATCCTGGTATACCACCCAGGGTTCACCTGAGCTGTTGATATCGATCCAGGTATGGTAAGTGTCACCGGCCGAAAACCATTGGTTCCCAATGTAGGTGGAACTTGTTCCGTTAACCTCCATCACTGAGGCCTGGTTTACCATTGGGAGATGCCATTGCACCATAGCCACTACCGGGTTCCCCGTCTTATTCAGCGCAAGACTTAAGTCCATTCCCGATGCAAAACCAGCCTGGCCTAGTTGTTGCCACGATCCATTTTTATAGGTTTGAACTTCGACATCCAAATTTGCGCTCATGTTTGAGTATGCCACAAAGGGCTGGTCGGTTGTATCTACTGCAATCCGTACCCAGCTTGCTTCATTGTTTGATATCCCCGCTGAACCAAAAACGGACCAGGCAAACGGACCTACAGGGGAAAGAGCGCCACCATTTTGGGCGGAGGAGGAATAAATAAATGCCAGGCAGAACAGTGTGGCGAAAACCAGGAATAGCTTTTTCATATGTTTTGAGATTTGTTTATTACGGAATCAAAAGAATATATTTTAACCGGAAAACTTACTCTGAGAAACAGTGTTTATATATATATGACATTCCTATAACCGGAAGGTTGTCTGTAAAGATATAATCATTAAGAGGTCAGGCGCCCTGAAGCTTTACAAGATAAAATCCACGAGGTAAGGTGCTTATGTCAATCTGTGTTGAAGCTGCAATGATTGTTCGTTTGATAAGTAACTGACCATGGGCATTATAGATTGATATTTGGCCTGTTGCAGGTATTTCCGGGGATAGTTCCCCACTACCTTGGTCTGTTATAGCCGGGTGATGGTGTTCTGAATTCGGGCCTGAAAAAAATGACAATTTTTCCGAATCATGTATAAAATTTATACATTTGAAAATTACTTATAATTGAACCACTAAAAGTCAACGGGGAGGATTATTTCTCCTTAAAGATCTGTTGGAATTTCAAGAACTCCCAAAAACACTTACCATGAAGCTCTTTTTGTTTTTTACATTATGGTTTAGTACTTGCTTTATCACCTGCGCTTCTGCCAGAGGACCCATTTCGGATACCTTAGCCACAAACAATGCATCAAAATCGCTTATAATCCTGGATAATAATGAGATCAGGATCATCGGAAAATTCATCACACTGGCCGATTGGGTCGAGGCTGATAAAACAGTTGAAGTAGGAAAAATATACCAGACTCTCGAAAAACTGAACCACAGCACAATTACTGTCAGATAGGAATAACCATATACCGGTTGATCGACTGTAAAGAACCGGAGTATTATTCATGAATGCATTATATTTGTATCCCTACACCTGAAGTAACTAAACCGGAATTCCTATGAAAAAAATCACTCTCCTCATGGCAATCCTGATTACTGCCGTAATCTCAATTTCTTCTGAAGCCCAGAATCCGTCAGTCTTTAAATGCCCATTCAAAATCAATGGGATTCAGCATCCCGATTCAGTATTGTGTGTTAATGAGAACGGATACTATTCGGCTGAAGTTAAACAACTGGTGGAAGCAACGGGTGGAAAATTCTTCCCGTTTGCAGACCTCTTTGATATTCACGGATTTGCAACCCAGTATGGTAAAATCATCGCCTTCGCGAGGGATGGCTATGATACGGGATTTTATAAATCCATAGTAGTGAAAATGCTTCCTCCGGCTCAAAAGATCGAATATGCAGGGTCACTCCTGCAATTTGCACCGCTTAACTTCCTGTCAAAAGCCCTGGGCGACACGGTGTATTTCGATAATGCTTCGGGCTTCCTCCAGCTTCAGATCCATCCTCCCGATACGATTGGTTGCTTGTACCCGGCTGCTGCTGCTGTTGCTAAAAAACTGGTACAGAATGGCTATCTGGTAAACCAGGGAAGCATCAACCTCACCAGCGCGATCAATATCTGCAATGCAGGTTACTCAATAAACTGCCAGGGTAACAACGCGGGTTTCCCCTACCTCGTGATGAATACGCCTCCCTCGCCTGCCTTCGACACCCTGAATAATATGACCATAGTGTTTAACCTGCAGAGCGATGAGGCTATACTGCTGATGGGAAAAACTCCCCCAAAATGTAAATATTTCAGCTACAGGAGTTACCTGGCCGGCAGGGTGTACACCATGCCCGACATCACACTGAAGAAAATCTATGCAAGCCTTGGCGATACTAAAAATCTCTATTCGATGAATAACAGTGTTCCCGTTTCAGCAATGTTTCAACGTGACTTCGCTTTGATTTGTGCTGCCGACAGCAACATTGCCGCCAAAACCAAACAGCTGATCCTTCAAAATACATCAATTCCCGAAAGCGATATTTATTTTGACATCATTCCGGGTGATATATTCAAATTCGGTAATGCGCCTAAGGACGACTGGGGGAGCTTTTTGCATCGTGCCTCGGTCTTTGAAAACGACAGCGCCGGGACAGCATACGTGGACAATCCCACCCTTGAGGTTCTGCGTATCACTCCGTCTTCCCCTCGTACTCCTTTGTTCTTTCACACTCCCAAACTCACCTCCAGGAACTCGGGTATCGATGAGTTCTTCCTGAACGAAGACTTCGAATACCTCGAAAAAACCCTGTTCAATGAATACGACAGCAGTTATGCTGTTTCCCTGCTTCATCCGAGTGTATGGCTGGTCGAAGGTTTTGAGGCGATACAGGAGGAAAAAGATGTGCTTGGTGAGGTTAGGGATGCCCTGTATATCCGCACCGAACCTTTTAACTTCAATAAGGACGATATGGTCGTTGCCTATGGAGTGAACCATACCAAAACAGGGAAAGCAGTGTATACCGACGTGAGCTGTTACAGGGATTCCCTGTTTGCCGGATTTGGAGGGATAGAGGATTCCCGTTACGCAAAAACCGCCAGGAAATACTTCAGTGATACGACGACTGCGGATTACTTTTTCACTTATAAATTTGCCCGCTCCCCGCTGCCGGGTGATACCAATGTATTTGTTGTTCCCCAGGATACGGCTCACAATATGATGGGGATAAACTACGGCGACAAATCCTTCCTGGGGTTTCGTGCTTACATCGATACCCTGACCCATGTAGGGCCTTCGCCCGAAGAGCTCATTTATGACCGTGCCTTGCTGCTGCGCCCGAAAGGAAGCGGGTTTGCCGATCTCGGGACATCCGCAGACCTTGATTGGTCAGTAAATCCCAATCCGGCTCATGATGTTGCCGTATTTGAGATCAATGTTAAAAATCCGACGAATATCACGATCATCATCAGCAATTTATCCGGGCAGCTGATTGACCGCCCGGCAAACAACCTCCTGGTAAACGGCAGCGAAAACATGGCCTGGGATATTCCCGAAGGTCTGCCCGTAGGGATGTATACCGTACGATTATACGCTCTTGAACAAGGAAAGCAACAGCTTTTCTGTACCACGAAAAAGATCATTGTCAAGTAGGCCGGACATGATTAATCAGGATAAATAAGTGGTAATCGTTTCCGTTATTTCCATCTTATCCTTCCAGCAACTCCACTTTTTCCCTGAGGATCTCCAGGGTGAGCCGTATCGTTTTAAGGTGGGTCCTGAATGAGAGAATGGCCAACCTCAGGGTTACTTTTCCATCGAGGACTGTGGAAGAAATGAATACCCTTCCATCCTTCACCACTTCTTCGGCAAGACGTTTATTGAAATCATCGGGATTGCCGGTTTTAGGGATCCAGCGGTAGGTCACCACCGACAGATCCGGTTCGCATGCCGATTCAAAGCCCAGTTTCACTATCTCCCGGTGGAAATATTTTGCAAGCAGGAGTTTTTCCTCAAGGGCCGCGACGAATGGCTTAGTCCCGAGAAGTTTCAGCGGCAGCCACATCCTCAGTCCCCTGAAATGCTTGGTAAGTTCGGGCGAGAGGTCCGAGGGAGAAATCTCCTCGTTAGTCCCCTGAGCATCCTGCAGATAAGAAGCCAGGTAATAATGCGAATTCCTCAGGCTGTTCATATCTTTCACAACCACGGCACCCAGTCCGTACGGCAGGAACATTCCCTTATGCGGATCTATGCTAACCGAATCGGCTTTTTCGATGCCCGCCAGTTTGATTTTCCCTTCTTCGGTGAGGATAAAAAAACCACCGTAAGCCGCATCCGCATGAAACCACAAACCCTCAGCAGCGGCGATTTCCCCAATTTTCTCCAGCGGATCAACGGCCCCTGTATCGGTAGTCCCCGCCGAGGCAACGACCAGGAAAGGATTAAATCCATTTTTCTTGTCACTGCGGATGGCAGATTCCAGTTCGCCGGCATTCATCCTGTATTGCGAATCCATAGGTACATACCGCAGAATGCATTCACTGAGCCCCGCAATACGGATCGCCTTTTGCACCGAATGATGTGTCTGCTGCGTAAGATAGATCACAGATACAGGGACCTTTTTCGAACCTATTCCCTTCGCATCCCTGGCCGTAACAACAGCGATGAGGTTGGCGATGCTGCCACCCGAAGTGAGATTCCCTGCTGCAGTTGCCGGAAAGCCCAGTATACCCGCAAGCCAGGAGATCATCATGTTTTCCATGCGCACAGCTCCCGGAGAGCCGAAAAACAAGGCCGCCAGACGGTTCGTCACATCGGCCAGATAATCCCCCAGAGCTGAATAATAAATCCCGCCCCCGGGGATGAAACCCAGGTAACCTCCGGAGGCCGGGTTAAGTCCGTGAGTATCCACATTGGACTTCAGCAGATCCAGAACCTGCTCTATGTCCAGACCTTGCTCCGAGACCGGGGAGTCAAGAAGCCCAACTCCCTTATCCGCAGTATAATCATAAGCCTTTAAGGATTCAATACCGGTTAAAAACTCCTCCCCGTAAGCAATGACCTTATCCCTGGTTTTCTTTCGTTTGCCGGCCGCAGGTTCCAGGGCGCTTGCGGCTTTTTCGAGTTGTTGAAGTCTGCGGATCATGTTGTGAAATTGAGCAGGGCAAAGGTAGTGATTGGCTCAAAAATCCTACATTTACATTTTGCATTTCCCCCGTGAAAAAATCAGCATTCATCCTGTTTTTAATAGTCATTGCGGTTCAAACCATAAATGCCGGGAATAATTACCGGGTGAGAATCCTCAAAGAGGAATTCGTTTTTAGCCAGCCTCCGTTTAAACAATGTCACGCCCCCACCCTCATTGAGACCCCGGGCGGTCGCCTGGTAGCCGCATGTTTCGGGGGAGATCATGAGGGTTCTCCCGATGTGTGCATATGGTCATCCAGCCTTGAGAAGGGGCAGTGGCAACCCGCCGTAAAACTGATCTGCGGAAGTACTGCCGGCGGGACTGCAGTTCCATGCTGGAATCCCGTATTTTTCAAGCCTTCCGATTCAAGCCTGTACCTGTATTATAAATCCGGACGGTCGCCCCGGGAGTGGTCCGGGATGATGATCATTTCAACTGACGAAGGTAAATCCTGGTCCTCCCCTGTTCAACTTAAGGCAATCGTCGGTCCGGCGAAAAACAAACCCCTTTTAACCCATAACGGTGCCTGGCTTCTTCCATCAAGCAGGGAAACCAGCGACCGCTGGCAGGTCTTTATTGAACGCTCCGCCGACCGTGGAATCACATGGAATATAATCCCTGTCGACACCGCAAACAAAGCAAAAGTCATCCAGCCCTGTCTTCTCACCGATGCCACGGGCAGGTTACACGCCTTTTGCAGAAGCGACCAGGGCTGCATCATGGAAAGCACGTCATCCGACGAAGGAAAAACCTGGAGCCCATTGTCGAAGACCAGCCTACAGAACCCGAATTCGGGCTTTGATGCCGTGACCCTTAATTCGGGAATTCACCTGATCGTTTACAATCCCGGGAAAAAAGGAAAAGACTGGTGGAACGGCCGTAACAAACTATGCATCGCTGTTTCGTCCGACACCAAAACCTGGAAAGACATTTATACGCTCGAAGACCAGGCCGAAGGGGAATTCAGTTACCCCGCTGTAATTCAGACGAAAGATGGCATAATTCACATACTTTATACCTATAAAAGGGTCAACATCAGGCACGTAGCCCTGAAGGTTGAAAATGAATTAAAGGAGAATGACAACTGACCCTGCCCGGTTAAACCGGCTGGATTGACCGCACTTCAAACCACCTGTTAGCTTTTCCCTGTTTTTCCTTATCTCTATATGTTCATGAACAAAGGCAAAGAAATTTTTCATAATTAATTTGCATCCAGTGTATTCTTGTTGCATATTTGCAATTCGCGAATCGCGAATTACGATATTAAATATTAAAAATGAAACGACATAACGGTATGAGGCCCCAGGATATACTTATCCTGCTCAAGATCCTTTCGATGGAAAATGAGCAGTGGTTGAATATTGATGTGGCCAGGGGACTAAAAATCAGTCAGTCGGAAATAACCGAAAGTCTTGAGCGAAGTAAAATTGCGAAACTGATAGACTCTGAAAAGCGAAGTGTTTTCAGGACTGCTTTGCTTGAATTCCTTGTTTACGGACTGAAATACGTATTTCCTGTTCTGCCGGGACCCATGGTCAGGGGAATTCCAACTTCACATTCCGCTCCTCCCCTCTTAGATTATATCTCCAAGGGCTCTGAAACATATGTCTGGCCAGATCCTGAAGGCGATCGCAGGGGGCAATCAATTATACCTTTATACAAGACTGTTCCACAAGCTGTGAAAGAAGACAGCAAATTATATGAATTGCTCGTGCTTACCGATGCGATCAGGGTTGGCCGTGCCAGGGAAGTGAATTTCGCTGTAAAGGAACTTTCGAAAAGATTAAACGCAGTGATCCATATTAGAGAATAAAATTAAGGCCCTTGAAAGTATATCAGATGGACTGAAAGACCGGTTAACGGAATTTGTTTTTGTTGGTGGTGCAGTGACTGAGTTATACTCCTCCAAGTCCTTGGTTGACGAATATCGTCCCACGACAGATGTAGATTGCATCACACAAATCCATGCACGTTCAAAATATTATCAACTGGAGGATTTTTTACGTTCCAGGGGATTAAGGAATGATATCGAAAGCGGAGTGATCTGCCGATGGATTTACCAGGGAATTCTTGTGGATGTCATGCCAACTGATCCAAAAATTCCGGGCTTCTCCAATAAATGGTACGAGGATGGATGCAATCATCTTGTGCAATTTCAATTGCCTTCCGATGCAAGGATCAATTTATTCGCAGCACCATGGTATGTTGCAACAAAAACAGAAGCTGTGATGACCCGGGGAAATAAAGACCTCCGTGCTGATGAAGACTTTGAAGATATTATATTCCTGTTCAATAACCGGAATAAACTGATGGAGGAAATCCGGGAAACATCCGAGGGACTTAGAGCATTTCTGGCTGATAGTTTTTTAATAATCATGCAAAATCTCACCTTTAAAGAGGGCATTTACAGTGTTCTTCCGGTTGATACAGCCATAACAAGAACTCCGGTTATCGTGGCAATGTTTGAAGAAATATCGAGTACTGGCAGGAAGGATTAATAATTGACTTCCGTTCGTTTACACACTAACTTTGAGGTAAAATTTGAAAAAATATTCACTTTGACCAGCCTTCGCCGGAATAATTTGACCATCTCACCTTATTGATTATTAAGAAAATATTTTGGTCAGCACAAACCGGCAGAGGACGGTCAAGGGTTCCGTTCTTTCCAGCAGCCAACATGCCGCTAACCGCAACAATACTAATCAAAAATGAACATATTTGAAAAAATTCATTATATTCGTGAAAAAATTCAAATGTTTATTAATGATGTTTCTCACTATCTGCCAGAGCTAATAATTACAAATGAATATTTTAAACCTGTCTGTGGTTTACCGGCAGATTGGATTTTCTCCAGAACTGGTATTGTTCAGCGAAGAAGAGCTCTCCCTCATGACAACACAAACAGCATGGCTATCGAAAGCGTTCGGATTGCATGCAAGAACCTGCCTTACTCCATAAAAGATGTTGATTTAATTGTTGGAGCTACTTATACACCTTATGATACGGTAGCCACACTGGCACATTACATCCAGCATGAATTTGATATCCACAATGCACAGGCGGTTACTATTTCCTCCGCCTGCTCCTCCTGTATCAATGCTCTTGAAATAGTTCAGGGGTATTTTGCCATGAATAAAGCCGATCGTGCGCTTATTGTTGCCTCAGAACATAACTCCGCCTACAACAATGAACAGGATGTCCAAACGAGTCACTTATGGGGAGATGGGGCAGCGGCAATCTTTGTTTCCAAAGAACAGTTAGCTAATGGCGAGTATCAGGTGATTGATATTCTAACCAGAGGTCTTGGCAACATAGGAAAGTCTATTAAGGGTGTCTATCTACGCCCAAAGAATGGCGGGATCAAAATGCCGTATGGAAAAGATGTCTTTATTCAAGCTAACAAATACATGATCAGCACAATAGAAGAAATCATGCAGAGAAACAACCTTTCAGTTGACAGCATAGATTATCTCATTCCTCATCAGGCTAATATGAGGATCATTAAATTCGTTCAGGAATCCTTGCACCTGCCTGATGAAAAAATGCTGATCAACATTGATATGGTAGGGAATACAGGATGTGCCAGTACCGGGATTGTTTTTTCGCAGAATAAGGACAAGTTTAAGAAAGGTGACCTGATAGCAATAACTGTAGTCGGCGGAGGGTATTCTTGTGGAGCAGCTCTGCTGAGAAAACTATAGGATGAAAATTTTAAGACCTGTGGCTGCTATGACCCGCACCCTCATACGCTTTATCTTCCCATCCTGTATATAAGAGTAATTATTATCCCGATAAATGCAATAAAAAACAATGAAACCTTTGAGAACTTCAGCCTGAATGATCTGTTATTGATGGCTTCTCTCTTTTTCCATTCTTTTTCTCTTATTTTATCCGGAGATTCTCCCTGATCAATTGCATCCTGAAGTCCGAGGAAATGCTTACGGTAGGCAAGGGCTGTTACAAAATACTGAAGTGTATCTATGAAAAGATATGCTACAAGAAGAATTGAAGTTATAATCGAAGTTATAGATTAGTATTCAGTGCTTTGAACGGTTCCCTTGTCCAAATCATATGTCCTATCCTGCCTTTGCCTGCTTTATCAGGCTTAGGAAGTTTTGATTGCAACTCACTTGATTTAAAAAAGGTTTTAAATGATTTCTCATCCGCTGTTATGCGGATGCCATTGAAATCCCGATCAAAGAATATTTTATCGGTTTGGTTTAAAGCCGGATTAATCACGGGTAGAAAGGCTGTAGTCAGCACATCCCTAAATTCCCGGGATAGCCGAGGGGGTGGTGGCGGTCCTATAAACAATAACGAAAAATCAAATTTGATGAAGCAGGACTTACATTTCCAGGTTCCCAGGTACTCAGAAAGGATTGTGACATTATCCTTTTTACCGCATCAGGGGCAATACGGGATTTCAGTTTTTTTTCGATGCCATAGTCTTGAAGTTTAAAAGTGTCTTTCAATAATCAGTTCAATATATCTTTGAATGAAAGGATAGGTCTTGCTCCCTCGGAACCTACCGGTGGCTGGGATGCAGAACTGATGGTGTCGGCTTGCCTAATGATATCCCCGAAATCAATACCAGTGCGTTTTTCAATCACAGGTATTGCAACCCTCCAATGATTTACATTAACCGAAGGCAGGTTTTCCGGCTGTCCCAGGTATTTTCTTGTCTCTGATAGCAATGAAAGCTGGTCAACGACAATACCTACTGCTTTCAGCCCACTTGCTGCAGGCCAGACAATAATTTTGAAAAAGGAGGAAGGGATCTGCACACTATCGGCCCAGTGATCTATCTTATCATTAAATACCGGGCCCTGGTATACATTGATACGTTTTTTCGAGTCGTTTGCCAAGAGCCCGTTTTCCAGGACATACCTTTCAACACCCTGCCAGTATGTTGCTGATTCGTTAAACCTGAAATGCTGGGGAGAGCAATTGGTAAAATGAAAGGTATCGGTATTTGCCTGTTCCGCTTCATCCGGTGTTCCCCAGGAGGGATCGGACCGGCGGGTCAGGTGTCCTTTATCAAAGTAAGTTGACCAGTCTTTGTAAAATGACTGGTCGAGTATATAATCATTGCTGATCCTGGGGTCCTTGTACCAGGTGTCACCCTCTGAGTCTTTAACTTCGCCAGTGGTCCTGTCGACAACCAGGTAGGTTTCCCCATCAATATTCGTGGCTGTATAAATGGCGATGCGCTTGTTCCGGTTCATTAAAATGCTGAAATGAGTGTATTTCAGCTCTGCACTTCCTACTGATCCTGCACCGATAAGAGGCGCAAGCTGATTTACAAGCGGTTCAGTCAAGGCAGGCAAGGGTATTTCAACCGAAGGGATAAAGCCGGGATCATACCCTTTACGATTTCCATAATCAGTCTCAACCCTTAATCCCTCAGGGCCTTGTTGCACAGGATGAGGAGGGGACAGTGTGTGACCCTGACTGTCGGCCATTGCAGTATTATTTGAAAGGGCTTCTTTTAATAATGCCTGCTGGGCTTCTGTTAGTGTTGGCATCTTCAACACCAGGTCATTATAAATAGCACTGATCCTCACTCCTTCATTAATGTTGGATGGTATGGGTTGACCCTTGTCATCAATTTTTTTCAAAAAAGGCTGTCCCCAATGGTGAAGAGCGACTACTTCCCAGTCGTCATTAAAAACAGGCGAACCTGAGGATCCTGTATCGGTATCCGTTTCATACAGAAGAGTCTCGTCAGTGCGGGCTGTTAACAAATTATTCCTGAACGCAAGCATCTTAGGCCATCCGCTGGGGTGCTGAATGATGTTAACATTCATTCCAAGAACATGACGGTTAGGTGTATTTGATAATTGACAAAAACCAAAATCTTTAACAGAGGCAGACCCGGCATTAAGAGGGCCCACCGCGATCAGTGCATAATCAAGTTCATCCTGTTTTGAGAAAATCGCCAGCTTTTCAGGATCAAGAAGAAAGGTAGTAGTTGGCCTCGGCCTGTATTGTTCATCCATCTCCCTGTCGAAAGTGATCTGCGCTTCTTTGGCGGCTTCAGCATCCTGGATTACATGCTGGCAAGTCAGGAACAGGTCGGGGCTTATTAAAAAGCCGCTTCCGAGTTCCGAATACTGCGGGGTATTCACTTCAACAAAAGCAATAGCACGTCTTATCCTGCTGCCACTTGGCAGGAATTTTACGGCCTGGAAATCAATTGTATTACCCACAACGGATTCAGCGCCTTTCCGAGGGCTGTTGTCAGTCTTTCTTGACATAAATCCGTTAAGCCGGTCCGGGTCTGACTCGGCTTGCTTCCACTTTCCTTCAAATACAAGTTTCCGCACTTTCTGGCGATCTGCTGAAGTCTGTTCCACCCTTTGCTGAACTGCAGACCAATCGTTTTTATCGCTCATTTTATTATTGATTATCAGAATACTATTTAACGATGATAATATTTATGATGTAAGCAAGGCAAAACAAGCCTATGATGTATATCAGCCATATATAGAGAGCCCAGCCGCTGAATTTTTTAAATTTTTCAAGCGATATGGTTAATCCGAAGAACACAACCCCGGTGTAGATCAGAGGATTTATAATATGAATAGCGAAAGTGTTAAATGTTTTATAGGTTATATGCCTGGCGGCAAGGATAATTTGTCCGGGTTTAGTAAGCTTACCTGAATTTATTTGTCGAACAATTTCAGCTGAAGCGGATTTATTATAAAATGCAAAATCCACTTCAAAAACATTTTTCTGAAGATGGTCGAAAAGAAAGATGTTTACCAGGAAAAACAAGATGAATATGCAAAACGACCAGATTAAAACGTATTCTTTGTTGTAACCGTAGTTCCACCAGTTTTTCAGGAACCAGTTTAATGTAACATCCTTATTTTGCCTGTTTATAAAATCCTGGTATTCTATATCCAACAATTTATAGCTTTCAAGAAACCCTTCATCCTTGAATTTTTTCAAAAGCTTTTCATACGTGCTCATTTTTTGCTCACAGGTTTTATCTGCAGGAAACCACAACTGGAAGAGCACATAGTTGATCCGTATTTTATTTATATCGGAATTGAAAAGGTCTATTTTGCATTTATAGTTTTTATTCTTCGCTTTTTTATTTGTATCCAGCTTTGCATATGTCAGATCTATTTCATCTCCGATTACTTTGACATTCTCAAACCAAAGAATATCGGGCAACTGAGCATATTGAAAATTAACATTAGAGTTGAATGATGCAGCCGAAAAATCAGCTTCTGACGAAAATTTTGTTTTTGAGAAATCAGCGGAGGAATTAAAATGCGTACTTAAAAAATTAGCCTTTACATTGAATACTGAATGTGAAAAATCGGCATTTTGCCGGAAGGTTGAATAAGAAAAATCAGCATAAACAATAGAATTGAACGCCTGGTAGGAGAAGCTTGCCTGAAAGTCAAACTCCCTGTAACTATTGTTTGAATCAGGATGAACATTATTATTTTTAATATCATCAGACTCTGCAATGCAACCCAGGGAATTTGAACAAGAGCAGAATAAAAGACATATCAATAAGCAGGTAAAAAACGATTTTATATTGCAAGGCATAGTGTTACAGATCAATTGCTATTTCTCTATCATCAGTTTTTCTTACCTTATTGCCATACACTTTTTTTATCCAGCAATTAAAATTTGTGCAGTCTCCATTACCTTCAAACATAAGCTGATCGTTAATTACCAGCTTAACATAAACTGAGGCATTATCCCAATCGGTTATATCCAAAAGAAAAATACCCGGCCCCCCGATTTTTTGATTTTGAATTACCCAGGATTCACCTGCATAAATTCTGCGGGTATCGTCATCACGGTTAAATAATTTGGTAAAATTGGATTTCCCTGTAGGGATCTTCATACTGTTGCCCTGGTTACTGGCGACTGTTGTAAATGGTCCGTTATAGCGTGAAAAATGAGCGCCTACATTGCCACTTTTAACTTTAATCTCGAGATAAGTAAGAGTGTTTTGACTAAAGAGTGAAAACACCAATGACAAAAAGCCAATGAACAAGATTGTCTTCTTCATATTGCTGAACTGTTTCTATAATTTCAGCCGGCTAAGGAACTTCATAACCCGTGATTGCCTTTGTAACGAAATCAGCAGGGTTTAACTGCCTGCCGTCAAAGAACCCGGGCAATAAATTTCCTATTCCGTTTTTTCTTCCCGATTCTGTTACAAAGTCATAATAGTTGACCCTGTTTATATTGAGCAGATGCCAGATGTTCCATTCATCATGGCTGCCCAGGCTGAAGTTTATACTTGCCCTCAGAGCATAGAACCTGAAAAAATCAAGACGTCTCTTCTCCCATACCTGAACAAGCCCTTTCTCCTGTTCAGAGCGAAGTAACGGCTGTGCTTCATTATCATCATTATAATCATGGCCCCAGGAAATTCCCCTGACCGTATAATAATCCCTGAACTCAGAATCGGAGGAATATTTTCTTGAAAAGTAATTTTGAATGCTGGAGGTTAAATCGCCGGAATCACCGCTTAAAAAGTAGGCAAGGACATCGGAAGGCGCGAGAAAGTAAAACCCGTCAAAATTGAAGCCGAGGTTGTGCTGCCCGTCTTCTACAAGGACTTTGGTCCACATCCTCATGTAATCGCCATCGGCTGCAGGGGATGTTTTTATCAGTTCATCCAGCTTCCTCAACGCTTCCTTTTCGCCCAGGTCCTTCCATAAAACCTTGGCATGCCTGTTCATCAAGCCCGTTCCTGCTTTTGATTCCATCTGGTAATTAGCAGGATTAAGGATCCAGAAGCCAGTTCCCCATTCCTTGAGAAGTCGCATACGGGTGAATTCAGCAATCTCGACATTGGTTCCTGAATAACCGCCTCCCCTGCCGCTGATAGGGCAGCTTAAGTAAATGATCAACTTCCCCTGGACTTTAGCCCGTTCAATATCTTCCCTGATTAATTTCAGATGTTCATTGAACAATTGCTCCCATTCTCCTTTCTGCCAGCGGAATTTCATTTGAAACCCCTCAACTGGGAAACCTGCTTCCGGTATTTTCTTTTCAGATATCATTTCATTTCCAGATTATTTGCAACATACCAATCAGAATTCCGCTGAGCCTTCACTCATGCTTTTAGCTATTATCGTTTTATTTGGATTTGTTTTCAGTTGGTTAATAATGTTTTTGGAAAGTGCAGGATTGACAAGCAATTCAATAAATGACTGAACATCCTGGCTAATACCCAATGAATTTAAAATGTCGAACAACCCGGCCCGGTTATTGAAATACCCTGTAAATCTTACCTGTCCGTCGGCATCCAGTTCAGGTTTTATCCCCCCTTTACCGGTATACCTGCCTTCGACCATTTGCACTGCTTCTTCCGATTCGATTTTAAGAATTGAAAGCAGCCTTCCCAATCCATCCATATGTCCCGTGAGCATGATCAATTCTGCGACCTGGTGATCGATCAGCCTCTTCATTGCAGCCTCATTGCCAATATTCGGCGATGCATCGAGGACCCTGAGCCCACATTCAATTTCAAGCAGGTTGCTTTCATTCAAGGCAGCCTTTACCTCCTCTTCCTTTTTATAAGCTGTATGGGGTTTTCTCAGGACATCCCCTACCCAGGCCAGCACTTTAAGTTCCAGGCGGGAAAATATTCCGGATGGTGCATCTTCGGGTTTAAGAATATTTAAAACAGCTGATCCGGCATGTTTAAGCGCTTTCTCCCTTATTGTCTCGACCTGTTCGCGGGAGAAGTCAGGATTTGGCGTGCTCCCTAATCCGTATTCATTCAAATAACAGCTATACAGGTAGATCATGTGATGTTCCAAACCATATCTGGATCTGTTCGACTGGTATACCTTTTGAATCACCAGCTCTTTAAGTTTCCTTGAAACGTAGCCGGCAGTCTGAACCCCGTTCCTCCATTCATCCTCATTAAAAAGAAGAGGCAATGAATACTGGGTTTCAAACCTTGCCAGTTCAGGGTGATGCATCAGGCAATAAATCAGTCCTCCCGGGCCGTGACCTCCGAAATTCCATCCGTAAACTCCCGCCTGGACACCACCAACCGTAAGGCCTTTATCTTTATCGGGGGAGATTGAAAAGGCCGGTTTGAATTGTCCGTTTGCATCTTTCCCTTCGTAAGGAGTCAGGGGGATCCTGGAACCTTTAAGACGGGCAGGCTCGACTTTAAGCTGCCCCTTATCCAGGGCTTTAAGCAGGATCTCAATATCCTCAATGCCGAGAGGCAGAAGTTCAGGGGTCTCTCCTGCCAGTCCCATTTCATTATATTCATTGATCTTCTCAATGACTTTGGGCGAAACCTGCTGTGCCATCACGCCTGCAAAAGCGCTCTCATCGGGTATATTTAAGGCGGTGAACACCGTTGCCAGGGCTACAAACTGCAGGCAGAGAAAGGACAGCTCGACAAGCTGGGAATTGACTTTTTGTTCATTGAGTTCGTCAGGGATAGCCAATGGAACTCTTGAAATATATTCGTTTAAGATACCGGGAAACTTTTTATCATCAAGTTTGATATTACCGGCCAATGCCTTTGATCTGGCCAGGTTTGCAGCTTCCTGTTTCAGAATCCAATAATCGGTTTTCTGATAATTCTCTTTATTGAATTGCCTGAATTCAGTTTTAAGATCTTCAAGCTGCCGGTCAGATAATGATTTCGGATTTGTTGCAAATGCATACGCGAACCCAAGTATTTTAAGCTCGAGTCTGGTGTAAAATTCAGGGTGCTTTTCGAATTCGCTTAAATAATACATCTTGTTTGCGAAGGTTTCTTTACTCATACCCAACTTAACGGCAGTAAGCGTACCCAGCAAGGCATGATGTGTCATGGTATACCAGGCTCTTCGAGTGCGGGCAATAAGGCTTATAACCAGCTCTTTATGGACCCTGTTTACAAATCCAGAGATCTGTACCCCGTTTTTAAAGGATGGCTCGTCGAAGATCAGGGATGTTGAGAAATTCAATTGCTGTTCATATACCCCCGGGATCTGTAAAAAAAACCGGGCAAGATTATTCGGGAAAGCATAAGGATTCAGGTTGGCACTCCAGATCCAATCACTCATGGATTCAAGCCCTTTTGTATAATTTGAATTGTTAAGGCTCAGATCTGCGTCGTCGAGGATTATCGAAACTTTTGGGCGGCTATCCTGGCTTAATGGCTGAACTGTATTCATATCCTTGTTGTTATCAGAAATCAGAATTCGGTTTGCACTCCATACGAATCAATGAAATAACTTTTTAAGGCAGGCATATCCTGTTTCTCCCTTTCAAGGATCAGCATCTCCTTTAACCTGGCGATATCCTTCAAAGACTTGCTGTTGTTCTTTAACTTTGCCGGAATATTTAGTACCCCGCCTTGTTCCGGTGGAACAATTCCCCTAACCATATCCCTTGTTATCACCCTGAATTGCCTGGTGTCGCTTCCGACAATGCTTGTGTTCGGTTCTTTTGCAACAGCAGAGGCCCCGCCCCTGGTCGACACCTGGTCTATCCCGGGGACCAAAAGCCATAATTGCTGAGCCTGGAAACTTTGAATTGAACCTGCGAGATTGGCTTCAATCCCCCTGAAATGACAATAATCGACGAAATAAGTAATATCATCCAGTGAGAGTATCCCCCTCGTTGGAATTCCATCAATACTCAGATCATACTGGTTGATGTCGATCATGCCTGCTGAAGAAGTGTCGACCAGGCAAATATTTGAGACTTTTGTAAGGATTGAAGTGTCAAGCATTATTGCATCTGCACCGGCATCGGCCGTTACATCTATCATCGCTTTTATCACTTCTTTCGAGGTCTTCCTGGTCGCCGGGTTCACCTGGTTAAAGTATTTATAGTGAGGGAAAAGCTCATTAAGTCTCACGAAGGTGTGATTTGCACCCCCAGGCAGTATGCCCATTTTCATCAATGAACCGAGCGAAACCTGCGAACTGTCGGTAAACAAAATATTTCCTTCCCTGTCTCTCAGGTTATTCACCGCATAGTCGAGAAGGTCAAGCTTTTTATCGTCCAGCTCACTGCAGGGGTAGAATTCCCTTAATCCTATCAAGACCTCTATGGTTGACCTGGCTTGTTTACGTTCATCCCAGAGTGCCAGGTCCTGGACAAATAATACCGACATTACCTGTGAGTGGGAGAATTGTTCAGTCCTGTTCAATGAGATTACAACTTCTGAAAGTACATCGCCCAGGGTTTGAACATCCATTCCATCAAGTCCGACTTTAACAAGGTTACAGGGATGGACCCTGGTCCCCATGGATATTGCAACGCCGAGGGCGGCCTGGGCTGATTTGCCTGCAATTTCATAAGCAGACTTTTCAATTGCCTGTCCTGTTTCGCTTCTTTTATAAAGCAGCTGGTCCTCGCCTATATTCGTGCTTAACTGGACTTCTTCGTTCCTTTTATAATTAAGCACAGCATCGCTGACCTGCATGATGTTAAAGGGTTTTATATTGCCAAGGGCCGAGCGGGGGTCTTCACTATCAATAATTCTAGCGCCTCCCAGGACTGCTTCTCTTGCTTCCTGGGCGTTAAACACACTCACTAAAGTTTTTCGGTTTCTCATACTGGTATATTTTAATACTAAAAAATTGGATTAATTTCCATAGTTCAAAAAACCCAGGTTAATTGAATTCACTTTGCGGGTTATTGAGAATACCCCAAGGCCTGAACGTGAGCAGTCGGGGCTGCGGCGGCTTTCGATGGTCGTTATGTAACCGTGCTCGCCATGGGTCACAATGCCTGAATGACCCTTACCACTTCCGCAGTCAATAATAAAAATGCAGCCGGGCGTTACTAAAAAAGGATTAGCGGAGGCTTCTTTATGCAGTATTTTCTTAGCCTCTGAAAATTTCCAGTGTTCAATGCAATTCCCGGTCTGGTAAAGGGGATTGGAAATACCCATGCAATCGCTGGCTTTTGAGAAACACCAGTAAACAAATGCATTGCACCAGGGTTCTCCAGGCGGCAACCCAACTGACCTGAGATATTCCTCAACTTCTTTCCCACGGTTTGAAAAAGGCGGATTTTCCATTATTCCTACTTCCAGTTCAGCGAATTCTATTGCCTTTTGTAAAAGCCTGTCGGTTAACCCTTGTAGTGGTATGTGATTGTCCTCAAATAATACAGACCATGTTATCGGGCCAACGATACCATCGATTATCAGCAGATTTCCCGAATTGTCCTGAGATATTGCCTGAAAATATTTGATGGCCGATTCAGTACCAGGTCCGAAGTATCCAGTGATCTCCAGGTACACTCCCTTCTTGACCAGCTGCTTTTGTATTGCCTTTACAATCTTATTATCATTTTCTCCTATTTGAATTGTTCTTCCAGGGTAATTCATTAATTTTCTATTAATTCAGTTTGGTTAGTAAATTGGTTCTTATCGAAATGTTAGGGTAAACACCGATTATCGGGAATGCACTTCCGTGAGGTAAATATAAGAGCCTGATAATCAAAAAACAATGGAGGTTTTCTGTAATTTTATATGGATGATATCCTCCATATTATTTTACATTATTTTTCTGTATACTCCATATATAGAAACAGATGTATATTTTCCCTGCCGGGTAACCTGCCTGAATCTGATTTTTCTATTTCAGCCCGGAATCCTGTAAATGACCGAAAAAATAAATATCGTGTTAGGGTGAAAAAATGAACAGAATAAATAAGTTCATTGTTTGCCGGTTTAGTGGCTATGTCCAGCAGGCAAAAATCCACCGGCATTCTGCTCAAAACCTCAAGGTCTTTTCCGAAAATCAGACCCCGGTTTTCTGTAAATATGAATGGAGGTTTCTTAATACCTGAACATCGGATTACCAATCATTTACCTTGACAAACACATTCAGTAAATTTATCTTTATGCCTTCAATTCAGGGCCCTTGTTTTATCATCGGCCGGCTTATTTAAACAGTATTAACCTAAAATTAATGTTATGAAAAAAAGTGTATTGGTCTTAGTGCTTTTATCGCTGTGTTTCGCAGGATTGGCTCAACGGTTTGAAGTTTCAACCTGCAATACCCTGGCAACCTTTAAACGGCATTTTTCCTATTCCATCGAAAAAGGCTACAGGGACGGTATCGGGCGGCAGGTGGTAGCCGGCAACCAAACCGACTGGCTGGTCAACAGCAAAGACATCATGGGGAATGCCATCAACAATAACGTCTTTTCAACAGGAAGAGGCGTAAGGGTTACTACCGACCCGGAGAACATCCTGATGACCGACTTTGTGATTGCACCTGAAACCGGGAATTCCGAGTATGCCGCAGGAACCGGAATTTATTTTCCAAACGGGCCAACCGGTTATGGTTATGTATTTTTCGGAATTTATGAACGAGCATCCGGCACCATAACGAACCTTGTATACTATGATCTCCTCTACCCCGGGGCTGACGTACCAAAAAATACTGTAGGTACACGCATTAAATATTCATCCAGTGAAAATGCCTACTACATCAGCGGCATCATGGTCGACCGCACTTTCGCGAGCATGAACTTTAATAACCCTGTATGCCATTCAATCGGATTTGTCATGCGTATCGATCCTCCATATACCGTGGCTAATGTAGTAGAGTTCCCCCCCGATCAACTGGCAGATCCCAGGCTCGCCTGGTACAGCATGGTTAATGATATAGAAATCAATACAAACCAGGATGCCATTGCATTCACCGGGGTAAACACCCAGGCTGAGTTTAACGGCAAATACCAGCCTATGGTCGGAATGATCGATATGAATCTCAACGTGTTTTGGTGCAATACTTATCAGATGACCGATCTGCGTTATTCAGGGGTGGACGTTGTATTCGGAGAAAATGACAATAGCGTGTTTGCCTTATTTAACTCTGAAGACAGGCCATTTGCCATAACCCAGCTCGATTTAGGCGGTAATGTTCTGCAGTCGCCTGTAGAGTATACCGCTGATATGCCCATTTGTTACAACCTGGGCATACCGGGATTGTTCCCTGCTTATACCCGTGGACATACTATGCATCTCCTCCCTGGCAATGACCTGATCGTTACCGGTAACGGTTACATAACAGCTGACGGAGCAGATTGGTACCAGCGCTTGTTCAGGTATGATATCCCGAATGCAAATAATTTACCTGGAGGCAACCCGTATATCGACAATTTTTCATGTGACCTTGTTCCAATAGGGAACCAGTTAATGATCACCAGCTGGTGGGCACCCGAAAACTCGGTATACATGGATGGCAATCTGTACATTGTAGGGTCATATAACAATAATAGCACTCTCACACCTGAATTCGGTTATAATTTCGTTGATGTTAACGGCTTTGACTTCGGTAATCCTTCCTGCTACGCCCAGGGAAAAGTAAATCTTAACCAGGTGAAAACACAATACAGGCATCGTCAGTATGACATGCTACACACCACTGCTCATGATATTCCCTGGATCTTATATGAATGGATCACCGATCCTCACCAGGATTGTCCGACTCATAAAGGAGATGCAAAATCAGGCAACCTGAAAAACCAGGATGAAACCGGGAGCGGCATATGGAAGTACCTGGGAATGGATGAGGGTGGTATTCATGCCCTGCTTACTGCCGAAACAGCCTGCCATTACCAGATCAGCGTATATGATATTACCGGGAAAAAGGTATGTTCATTTGAAAACAATGTGGAGGGACAAAAGGAGGTTGATCTGAAATTCCATCCTGCAGACCAGCTGTATTTTATCAATGTAAACAACGGATCCAGGGTTGAAACCTTAAAAGTACCGTATATAAAATAATTGTTTCGTTGATTTATTATTTTCAAAGCCCTGTTGAATTACGACAGGGCTTTTTTCATGCCCTGATCTCAAATAAGATCCGGATTAGCAAAGATTTTTGCTTTGAAACAATATCCTTATCAGTTCGGGGTTTGTCCTGGCATGAAATTTAATCCTGATCTTTTTAAATGACTTTTCAAGTGCCGATATGGATCTATTACACTGTTCGGCAACATCTTTCAGGGAGAGCCCATCAGTAATTTTTTTCAGGAGTTCCCTTTCCTCAAGAGTTAAAAATACGTTTTCCCGGCTATCTTTTGCTTTGGTTAATGCCAAAGAAACTTCATCTGGCATTACAGTATGCCCATTTGCAACGAGAAAGAGGATCTTCAGTATCTCGCTTTTTTCAGTATCTTTTCTAATATAGGCCGACACTCCTTCGTGGAACATCTGAAGTTTCCATTCAAATGAAGCCTCCTGGGTGAGAATGACTATAGGAATTGAAGGAAAATGTTTTCGTATGTAATTATAATTGAGCACAGGATCAGTGAATTTAATGAAAAGATCCAGGATGATAACATCAATATCAAGATTGGAGATCTTTTGTATCGCTTCATGCGGGTTTAATGCAGAACCTATTACTTTTATTCCATCCAGTTCCGGGTCAAACAGCTGATTAAACCCGTCATTGATAAGGTAATGGTCATCAATGATAAAAACATTGATCATTTCACGGTCAATTAACAGGGAAGACATGGTTGTAATATTTTTTCAAAGCAAACATTAATCAGATAATTTTCTTGTGAGTAAGCATCCAGATAAGCTGGGAAGTGGTCCTGGCCTGAAATTTCTTACGGACAGACGTAAGGATTTTTTCAATAGTCGAAACACTTATACTCAACCTTTTTCCTATCTGGTTTCTTGAATTACCTTCTGACAGAAGGCTTACGACATCAAATTGGTGAGCGGTAAGAAGGTCTATTTTTTTAATTGTTTCATTATGTGGATTGCGTTGAGGCGTTGATTCTTTAAAAAGATGCGGGAATGCAAGACGCTCATCTGCGACTTTTTCCAGGGCCTCGCGTAACTGCGCTTTCCTGGAGGTTTTCAATAAATAACCCGCTACGCCTGCATTATACATTTTATGCTGCCATACCGTGGAATCCTCATAAGAGAGGATGACAATAGGCTTAAAAGGAAATTTCCTTTTAAGCATTCTGACATTTTCAAACGGGTCGTTATCGCGTATCCAAAGATCGAGAAGAATGATGTCGAACGAAGGCGCCATGGCTTCCTGCAAGGCCATACGAACATCCAGGGCGCTGCCGCATATTTCAATATTATCGCGATCTTTCCTGAACATACTCTTCAGACCGGAAATTACCAGAGGATGATCATCGATAATAAAAATCCTTAACATTTTCAATAGACATTTTACAAGTTATTTTCCCAAGCAGAATGAATAATAAAAATTTGATGATTAATTTGTTATTTTTAACCCAGCCAAGAGAAATCCCGAATTTAAGACCAGTAACAAATTATCTGGAAGTGTCAACAGTACAATGAATGATTGAGTTGATTACTGATGAGCCTGAAGCTGTTTCATCGTATTGTTAAAATTGCGGGATTCTCTTGTGGGTTAAAGGTTTTATAGCTTGCTTACTTAATGCCTCAAACATTTCACATCAAGTTGGAAAGGAGATCATTTTTTAATCAGGATTGCAGATTTCTTGTTCCTTGCTTTGTACAAGTGACCCGGTCCTTTCTTTAAGCTTGCTTGAGGTGTCAACCCAAACAGATACATCGACCGGAGTATTTGAAGTCACTGATACTCCCCATTCACGGTCATCGATCTCAACTGACAAAGTTTCCCCGCAATTTACCGTGTAAGGACCTAAAACAGTCTGGTGGTCAAGACTGTAAATCGTTACTTCGGCAAAACAGGGAATTGAGTCGGATTTGAGAGAAGGAATAATATGAATTTTTATTTCACGTTTTGCCTTGTTAAAAGAAGGTAACATCTCCTGGAAAATTGCAGAAGATTCAACCAGTACATTATAAGAAGGAATCGGATAGATTTTAACAACTTGTCCTGAAAGCGAATTAATGGAAATACATACTATAAAACATAGTATAAAACATACTGTTTTCATACTTCGGCAGGTTTTATTGGTTAGATATTACGAAGTACCAATAAAGATCAACAATATGCAAAGGGATTTTTCCTTAAGAAAAAAGGGGGATTTCCCCACCTGATATAAGACAATAATTATTGTATAAAATTTTAAATCAGGTAATTACAAAAAACATCCCGGAAACCACTTTGGCGGCCGTATTTTCCACTACAGGCTCCTTTTCCATTGGTTAACCATAAGAATCGTGAAAACGTTACCTCAAATCAGCGCTTTATCAATAAGAATTTTAATCAGTTCAACCGTGGTTTTTGCTTTGAATTTTTTTTTCAGAGATCTCAGGGATTTCTCGATATTTCGTTCATGTGTATTCAGAATTTTTGATATTTCTTTCTGACTACTCCCATTAATAAGACCTGTAAGTATTTTCTTCTGGATCGAAGAAATGAGTACTTCATGTTCAGAAGCCTCCCGGCTGATTAATTCCAGATCATTCCCTTCCATGGATTTAGTGAACCATGCACCTCCTACAGCCAGGCTTTGTACCGCAGCTTTCAGATCCTGCCTGAAAGCATCTTTCGTCACATAACCTTTAGCCCCGGCAATCATCATTTTACGTATCCATTCCGATGAATCTTCGGTTGAATACATAAGTATTGGTTTAAAAGGAAAGGTTTCCTTAAGAATCTTTATATTCTCAAGAGGTTTCTCGCCGGGTATCCAGAGATCAAGAATGATTATATCACTTACGCTGATAGTATCCGAGTGCAATGCCGTTTGAACACTATTAGCAGAACCTGCAATTTCAATTAAGTCCCTGGCCGGCCTGAACATCTGGTGAAATCCGGAGACAATAATTGTTTCATGATTGTCTATGACAAATAATCTGATACTCTTCTTACTCTCTTCCATTTATTTGCAATTTTTTAATGCAATTGAAATAGTCCAACGGGTGCCATTACCGATTGATGAACTCAGAATCGCCTTTCCATTAAGCAATTTAACGCGTTCAAAAATATGCAGTAATCCCAGTCCGGTTAATTGTACTCCCTCAGGATCAAAACCAGGTCCGTTATCTTCATATAATAAATACAGGTTATCCAACTCTTCTGAGATACTGATATCGACCTTGCCGGTTTTAACGTACTTTCTTGCATTCATCAATAATTCATGCAAAATAAAGTACAATTGGTTTACAGTGTCTTTTGAAAGTTCAGGTTCATCCTGGGGAAGCTGCAGGTTCACTACCAGGTCAGATTTTCCCTGGTAATCTTCACGAATGCTTCTTACCAGTTCAGTAAAGGTCATTTGGTCTCTTAGGAGAGGATTCAGGCGATGTGAAATTCGCCTTAGCTCATGTGTAACTTCTGAAAGCCTTTTGATTAAAACCTGTTTTATTTCCGAATCCGGAATATCCACGTATTCAATTTGTTTCATCAGACCCGATGAAATTGGCCCAATAATATCATGGATCTGCATCGATAAACGGGCATGTTCATTTTCCTCAATTGCACTTAGTTTCTTTGCTGCATTGATTTCCTGGATTTTCAGCATTAAATTTTTACGCAGAATCCATGATAATGAAATGACAATGATTAATATTATTAATAAAACCAGTACAAATAACCAGATATACAGCCTGTCGAGCTGATCATGTTTCGCTTTGATTTCATCAGCCTTTTCTTTTATCTCAATCTCCCTGTTTTTGGCCCTTAATAATGCATTTAAAAGCCGCATTTGGGTGGCAGCTTGTTTTTGTGAGGCTTCAATCCTGGTTTTCAGGGCTTTTTTCTGATATTCATATGCACGATGAAAATCACCGGTTTTTTCAAAGACTTCGGCATAAGATTCATAAAGGGTAGATGTGCAACTTTTTTTCTGTAAAATAATTAAGCCACGGTTAACTGTTTGACACTCCGGGGAGTGTTCGAAGGCAGCGGATCATGATCCGCTGCCTTCGAATCGTTTTCTTTTTCCAACTCCCAGAGGGGGGCCATATCG
>CAIRDP010000018.1 GCA_903877385.1 uncultured Bacteroidales bacterium | reverse complement strand
CGATATGGCCCCCCTCTGGGAGTTGGAAAAAGAAAACGATTCGAAGGCAGCGGATCATGATCCGCTGCCTTCGAACACTCCCCGGAGTGTCAAACAGTTAACCGTGGCTTAATTATTTTACAGAAAAAAAGTTGCACATCTGTATTTTATACTTTTTGTGATCAGGTTCAACAGGTTTTTGTATCAGATCTTTTGTTTGATAATATTTTATTAATCCGGCGATTTTATCTACAACCTCTTCATCACCGCCATTTATCATTACGGCATATCCCATCTTGTATTCCGGAAGATAGGCAAAATCGGCATTGCCTCCCGGGACGCTTCCTCCATGGCCTCGATAAAGAAAACCCTTATAGTAATCAGGGGCATTTGCTAAACCATACACCTTATACAACTCTGATTTTGATAACTTTGGCAAGCTTTCTGACCTTTCCATTCTTAGTAAAGAGGAATCAGAAATTATTTGATGATTATTAATTTTGCCTCTGTTGATAAAGAATTTTATCATGTTAACCATGTCTTTCGGAGAACCATTCAGCGCTGCCGAAGGACGGTAAAGAATATTGAAGTAACTCAGTTCTATGCCATTATCATATAGTTTTGCACCCGTTTTTTTATATTGTTCTGTTTGAAGAAAGGTCATATTTTCCATCCCCATGGGTTTAAAAAAATATTGATCTATATAGTTTTCAAAGGTTATGCCAGAAACCTTTTCAACGATATAAGCGGCCACACTCATCCCGGCATTGCTGTATCCAATACGTGTTCCGGGAATATATCTTGAAGTTCGTGCCCGGGGATAAAAATCAAGTGCCTCTTTAAGCGTTTTAGGTTTAGGGTCATCGCTGCCAAGCTCGGCAAAACGCCATTCATCCCATCCGGTGGTATGCTCGAGCAGATTTTCAATCCGGATAGGATATTTATCTTCCCAGGGATTGTAAAATTTAATTTCGGGAATCAAAACGCTGATTTTATCCTTAAGATTCAGACGTCCCTCCTCCTGCAATTTTAAAATTGCCAAAGCAACATACATTTTCGAAATTGAACCAAGCCGAAACATTGTATTTTCATTTACCCCGATATTATTTTTAATATCTGCTTTGCCAAACCCTTCCAGCAAGATGGTCTCATCACCAGAAACCATGACTACTCCTGCACCTGGTGTTTTTGTTTCATTTAATATTTTTTGAATGGAATATTTTAACGCGGTCAGGGTTTGTGGCTTACTGTCATCAGAAGCTTTCTGCGCGAAAGATGTTGAATCATTAAAAATAAAAAGTAGAAATACTAATACAGGAATAATTTTCTTGCTTATTTTCACAATGATTCATTTTATAGTTACATATAAGACGCTTAATATATTGAGGGTTACAGATTTTTTGCAACTGTAAGATATATCGAAGCCATAAATGGAGAAAACGGTTAAAACGACCACCTTCTGCCGATTTTACTACCGGCATTACCATATTAACAATCAACAAAATGTGACTGTCGATCCGTTCGGCGAAGGCTGGTTTGAACAGGCGAAAGAAAAGATCAGAAACGGGCAGAGGTACCTGAAGAACTGTGCGCTATTATGTTTAACGGTTGATATTCCCAAATAAGGCTGCCAGCATACTTATCGCACGTTCTATTACCTGCTTGTTTTCAACGGGTATTTTGATGTAGGTGCGGCCGTCGGCGGGATCTTTTGCGACGAGTGTTTCGGTGAGTTGCTTCACCGATTCGGGGTTTGATAAGGTGGTCGCAAGTGTTGACAGGAAGTCGATGCCTTTGGCCAGGAGTTCGCCTGCGGATTGTGGTTGGGGATTGGCCCCGATGCCGGTTGCGGGTTCCAGGTGTGGGGTTTCGGTGTCGCGGGGCAAGAATGCCGGGTCCGGGTTTATGGACTGGAGGTCATCGCTCAGGAATTCGGGGTCGCGGGTTATGGCCTGGGGGTCAATGCTCAGGAATTCGGGGTCGCGGGTTATGGCTTCGGGTTTGTTTTCTACGAGATCGTCTACGGTTGCCATGAATTTCCTGAAGCGGCTTTCGCCCATGAATATGGCGTCGTCGCCTCCGTCGAGGATTCCTGCGGCCATGGATGATTTGAATTTGAGTACGTCGAGCATCCGGTGTTCGATGGTTCCGGCCGATACCATATTGATCACGCTTACCCTGCGTTTTTGCCCGAGTCGGTGTACTCTGCCGATGCGCTGCTCCAGCACCGCGGGATTCCAGGGGATGTCGAGGTTGATGATTACCGATGCGGCCTGGAGGTTGAGCCCTACCCCACCTGCGTCGGTTGACAAAAACACACGGCTATCCGCCTTCAAGGTAAAATTATCAAACAGTTTGCCGCGGTCTTTGCCGGGAATGCCCCCGTGAAGGTATTCGAAGCCGATTCCCTGTTTTTCCAATTCATTGGCTACCAGCCTGGTCATGCGTTCCCACTGGCTGAAGATCACGAGTTTTTCTTCGCCTTCGGCTAT
The DNA here is from genome assembly GCA_903877385.1 of uncultured Bacteroidales bacterium. Classification (GTDB taxonomy): domain Bacteria; phylum Bacteroidota; class Bacteroidia; order Bacteroidales; family FEN-979; genus CAIRDP01. Next base: position 75,905 of record CAIRDP010000018.1, on the reverse strand, counting down.
GACTTCGGCGATGATGTTCATGACTTCTTCGATCTTGGTGTCGTTACGGCTCTGCTGGTCAAGCAGATATGTGCTATCGCATACCATTCGCATCTGGTTCAGAAGGATGAGCAGCCGCTGGCGTTCCTGTTCGCTGAGGTGCCCGAATTGCCGCCATTTTGCAACGATGCGGGCGGCAGCATTCGCAAATTCTTCATGAACTTTGGCCTGCTCAGGAGTGACATCCACCAGCAACAACTTATCCATACGCTGGGGAAGTTGTTCCAGGACTTCGCTTTTTTTACGGCGTATCATGATGGATGACAGCGTTTTGCCTATTTCGTTCAGCCCTTTGTAGCCTGTGACTTTTCCCTTGTCGTCGGTGATCTGGTGGTCATGGAGGAAGCGGTAAAACGGGCCTAACATGTATGGGTCAACGAACGAAATGACAGAGTACAGCTCCTCGAGTTTGTTTTCGAGGGGTGTTCCGGTAAGCACGATAGCGTAAGGCGAGGAGATCTTTTTCACGCTTTGCGCCACTTTTGTCCTGAAGTTTTTTATCCGTTGTGCCTCGTCGAGGATGATGAGGTCGGGTTTCATCTCGCTGATCTCTTTCAGATCGTTCACCAGAGCGTGGTAGGAAACGATCTTGTAAAACGAGAGCCCTTTATATTGTTGACTGCGGATGAGAGGGTTGCCTTCGATGATGCAGGCGTCGCTTTGCGTGAATTTCGAGATTTCGGTTTTCCACTGGTATTTGAGTGAAGTGGGGCAAACCACCAGAACGCAGTGGATGTTCATTTCCTTTGACATCAGCTCGGCGGCGGCAATAGCCTGGATGGTCTTACCCAGGCCCATATCATCGGCGATAAGGGTTCGACCGCCAGTCACGGCAAAACATACCCCTTCTTTCTGGTAATCGAACAGCCTGGTTTTGATGAGGGAGTCAAACTTTGCGTTCTTCACAGAAGGGAGATAGTGGTTTGCCATCAGGTCAATCCGCCTTAAACGGTCACGCAGCTGAAGAACATATTCCAACGCATCGGGGTAACAACGGAAGCCGGTATCGATCTTAGCTGCTTTTTTCAGAAACTCTTCTATCCTTCCAAACCCGTCGGGTTTAAGCGCCAGATCAGCATCGAAATATTCTTTTGCCAGGCGTGTGAAAGCCGCCTTTTCAGTTTCACCGATACGGATCATGATCCTTCTTGCGGCGTCGTGCAAGCCGCGGCCGGTGTAGCTCAGGTACACGCTGGTGTACTCCGGTTTATGCTGTTGCCGGTATAGTTTTTTCAGTTTCGGTTTGCTTTCGGCCATCCTGATGACCGCCTCGATATGTTTGCAGGTACCCAGGAGGTTCGTTTTGAAGTCCATGCACTCGCAAAAGTTCATCGAATGCATGTTATCCCTAAGCGAAACCTTGTATGAGTTATGGTTTTCGTGGTTCGTCACGCGGTAATCGGTGAACACAGGCTCCCTCCCCAGCTTTTCAATACCGAATTCCTTCGTTTCGGCAAACTGTTTCCTAAGACCCACCTGCCATTCCTCCAGGCTTAGTTCCCGGGGTTTGCGGTGATACGGGATCTTCATCGTTTTATCCTGCGGACCGGAATTATGAGCGGCCGATCTTTCGCGGCGTACAGTTGCCTGGTAACTAACGGAACCCGAAAAGCGTTTCGTGGCTTTAGGAGGAGGTTTTTTCAAGAGTGAAGGTTTGGCATCCAAAGCCCTTTTGGCTTTGGACTTTGGCCTGCCGCGTTTCATTTTCACGGGATCAATGATCTCATAAGGATCTTCGTCATCATCAAAATCTCTTTTCATAGGTGCAGGTTTGAAAATCGCTTTGCGTGTGCTCCTCTTTCCAGGTTTTGCCATGATAAAATTGCTTGATTGTATACAGCAAATTTATAAACTTCGATTAAAGTATGCGTAGTTTTTGAAAGAAAAGAGACGGGTCGGGGGCTGCTTCGCATCGACGCGCAGCGTCACTTATCTTGCATCGCAACTCGAAGCTTTGCCCATCCTGCATCGCAACCGACTTTAAGGCGGGTTTTACATCCCGGTTTTTCCAAATTTGTTTTTGATCTGTTGATACAGGCTGTGAGCTGTTTCAGATTCAATCCCTGATTGTTTGGCAAGGATTTCGAGGTCGGGCTGGGTTCCCGCGTTGATATAAGGAAGCAGAAGTTTCATAAAGCCGTTGATGCCATTGAGCTCTTTCTGCGACAAGGGGTTCATCTCCTTTTCAGGAAACAGGGATTCATACTCTTTGAGGATTATTTTCTTCTTCAGGATCTCCTGCATGGTGACCAGCATACTCATGCCAACCGAATAGTCTTCCTTCACGTCAATGTGAAGGCCAGAGGAGATAAGCATCCGGGTCAATTCCCTGAAACCTTCTTCGGTCATGGCATAACGGGAAAATTCACCGTTTGATTCATTAAAATAGGCCGAGGCAAAATGGGGCGGACCGCTCCAATCTTCATGGCTGATCCGGTAAATGTTTGCATTCCATTGAACTGAGAAAGTTTCTTTCAGCTTACCGGTATCGACGTCGGCGATCTCGTCAACAGCAACCAAATGACGCAGCTTATGCAGGCCACTCACCGTGCCAGGAAATTCCATTCCGCTGGCAAGCATCATATAAGGGATGGGATCTTTATACACTGAGGCCATCAGCGAAGCATCTGAGTCTACCTCAGGAAAGACTTCGGTCCCGTAGAAATAAATATCATCGGGATCGAAGGATCGAAAGGGCAGGATGTTTCCGTAGGTACGAAAGCAAAGTCCGTTAAACCCGGTAAGCAGAAAATAAAGATCCTGCCTGCGGCCCTCGGTCCAAAAGGCCTCCACCCCTGGCGAAAACAGCAGAAACTCATCTTCATAAAAGGCATCTCGAAGGATGAAAAAATTCTTTGCCTCACGGTCGGCAATTCGGGCAAAGCAATATCTCCAGGGATTATCGGCCTGAAACTCCAAAAATACACGTTCGGTTTTTTCCAGCGAGCTGAGTTGGATGTTGTTCAGGTACTTATGGATCAGTCCGTCGGGGGTCAAGGTCTTTCCCATGATGTATTCGCCCATTGCCATCGGAAAGAATTCTTTTGGCATCTTCCGGATGACATGCTGGTATTTCAGCGTATAGGCGTTCATCTTCCGGTCCATCCCTTCTTTACGGGCGATGAAAGGCATCAGAAATTGGTCCAGTACCTTGTCGCTGATTTTTTTATGACGCAGGCAGTATTCTGCCATTTTTTCATAGTCGGCGGGCATAAGCTGATGGTTTATTCGCTAAACACAGGGTGAAGCGCATTAGGCCAGTAAAGGTACAATTACTTCTGCTCAAATACCCAGGGTGGTCAAAGCGGGCGTTTTTTCCATCCTGGGCTCTGGGTACTGGGCTCTGGGTACTGGGTTCTGGGGGCCGGGTTCTGGGTTCTGGGTTCTGGGTACTAGGCTCTGGGTACTGGGCTCTGGGGGCTGGGTTCTGGGTAATCAGTCCCGGCAAAGACTGATTTGAATATACGGTTTTCTCACTCTTGACTTCGCCCCTTCGATTTCGTATCTTTATTGCGCCTTCTTATTAACTGTCTGTGAAAAAAGCGGTCGCACTCATGGTTCTGCTGCTGTTTACAGGCCCTCTTCCTGCCCAGGTTTTCTGCCCCTGGGTGGTTGCCGATGCGGGATGGGGTAGCACGTAGTGCTACCGATGTGGGATGCGGGATGTGGGACATTATAGAAATCACGAAAAAACGTTAACCAATTCCTTACAATATGAAAACCAATTTACTTTTTTTGATCGTGATCACCGTTGTACTGGCGACTGCCTGTAGCAAGAGTTCCGACACCGGCGGTTCCACGCCCACGACAACCTGCACTTGGAAAACGGTGTTTTCAGATAATTTTCAGAGGGCCGATACTGCTCTCGGGAGTAACTACATGGCTGTTATTCAGCCAACCCAACACGGAGGATCGGGCTTTGCCGATATCTATAACAATAGTCTGAGGATCTCATCCGACAGTGTATACTGGGCTATTGTTTATAAGCCCGATGTTGCCGGAGGTAAAGTGAGGGTAAGCATTCAATGCACTACGCCGGCCAAGGGAGGCGGTATTGCCTTTGCCGTTGGCGGGAAAGGTACGCTTGCGGGTACCGCTATGCAATCAGAATATTTCGCGGGGGTTATGTTCAATACGCTGGGGATATTCCGAAGCGCAAGCCCCGGCCTTATAACCCTGGCTTCAATGCCCTATACCGTCCAGTACAACCATACCTATACGCTTACTTTTACCATGGATGATCTAAATCTTATGGTAAGCATCGTTGATGTTACTTCACAGGTGACCACCACACTGGCCACTGTTGAAACCTCAACCGAATTCTCGGGAAAAACATGCACCATCAACGGCAACAGCCTCGGCGGACAAGTCGTTCTGCTGTTCAATAATTTTAAGATAGAGGCCTGCCAGTGATGGGGGCCTGGAGTCGCGTTGGAGGACCAAATCGGGGATTTCCATATTTATCCATGAAAATGCCAAAGCGTTTTACGATGAAACGGGGAATAGCGGCCGAATGCCTGGAAAAGATCTTCAGTCTGGAATGTAAGACCAGTACCCCGGGTACCGAAAAAGAAACGGGATCAGTACTGGGCCTTTTGCTTTGCAAAGAGTTTATAGAAAAACACGGTGGAAGGATTTTCGCCCGTCCCGAACCCTGTCAGGGCAGCTGCTTTACCTTTACACTGCCGGTGCGAGAGAGCGCAGGATGATTTGAGCGACCTGGGGGAATTTACCTGAGAGATTATAAAACCTGTGTTATCTCCCTCTTGCCTTCGTTGTTCCTCACCTTCACCAGGGGTGTTTTAGACATGATCTGCTTCAGGTACAAATCTATGTCGCTGAGCTGCGTAAAATAATACTGTACCGTGAGGCGGTAACCGCTGTCGTTGAATAGGATCAATCCACCGTCGCTGCCGCTGATATAAAAATCGCTTTCGGTGCTGGTTTCCAAGGTATGGAACCTCGACTCCAGCAAATGCCTGGTGGAATCCAGGATCTCGGGATTGTAGGACTGGAACTGGAATTCGCCTAAAAAGAAACGGTCTTCCATTAAAAAGTAAGAGATCCTGACCGAGCGTCCGAACATTTTATCCCTGTAACAGATCACCTGCACCAGCTTATCCCCTATCCATTCGTACTTCGCGCTTTCGGGTTTTCCCCTGGTCTTGAAAATCTGTGCATACCCATCGCCCGGGTTGGTATTTTCGAAACGGATGGATTCTTCTGTTTTGTAGGATGGCAGATTGGTTTTGGGGATGCTTAGCTTGTCGAAATGCAGTATAACATCGGTCTTGAAGCAGGCCTTGAACTGTATGGATGAGGTGGGATATTTCTGGCGGAATGTCTTTAGCCTGAAGTAGTACTGAGAGGACAACTCACCGTGGGCCATCCTCTGCAGCCATAACATAAGAAGCCTGAAAATGTAGATCATCTGGGGATTTGAAGTCCCAAAGGTAGGTAAATTATTAGGGTAATAGATTTTGTGATATTAAATATATATTAAAATTTGAGATGCGGGATGGGCAACGCTACGCTTTGCCGATGCGGGATGAGGGCACTTCGTGCCGATGGGGCGCTGCGCGCCGATAATGCAGGATTTGTCAGAAGCCGATATTGATACCGGCGAGGAGGGAATTCGTATTCCCGGAGTAGACAGTAGGAATATACATCACATCGCCTTCGACCTGACGGCGGTCATACTCGATAAACACATAAGCATTGTTGATGACCTCGTATTTCGCAGCCATGGTGATCTCCTGGTCCTTGTAATCGAGGGCAGACAAGGTGGTACCTTCTCCGTGCTTCGCGTAGAGGTAAGAAGCATCGAAACGCAGTCCGCGTATGGGTTTCCAGCAAAGGGCCGCATAGATCTCCATGGAATTTTCACGGAGGTAACTGCCCAGGCTGTACTGGTTGGATTCGTAGGATGTGGTTGGGAGGGCGGATGAGTATGATTTGCCGTTATTTCGTGTATACTCCCCGGTAAGCGAAAGATTCCTCAGCGGAAGGTCGGTAAGCCTGAACCCCGCCTTGTAAGAAATCCCTTCGGCATTGGCCTGGTTCACAAACACATCAGCATACAGATGAAGATGCTTAATGTTATTCGAGCTGACGTTGATGAAAGTCTGCACTTCCTTGCCGTAAAAGCCCGATTTGCCGTCGCCTTCGGCATATCCGTAGTTAAAATAAAACAGGAAAGGGCTGATGTAGGCCGGGTTCATATAGGCCGCGCAGTATACCACCGAATTGCCGACGCTGAGGTCCAGGCCTTTGAGGGGTTTGAAGGTGAACATGCTGGAGGCATAATACTTATTGAAGAAGGTGATGCGTTTGGCTCCCGTGGGGAGGGTGTAGGTCTTGGTGGTATCGGGGACCTCGCTCACCAGCCAGGCCTGTACCCACCGGAATTCGAACCAGCTGAGGGGCTGCATATGATACTGCAGGTATGGGATGGATGGGGTTCTCCCGCTCATGATATTGGATCCGTGATAGTTGTCGCCCCAGGTGAAATGGTCTTTGACAAAGGCAAGATCGCCCCACCTCCATTTCCAGGTGAGCCCTCCCCTCATCTCGCTGTAATCCCCGGCTCCCCCGGGATAAGGTTTCCAAACGGCCCCTTCTTCCTGGTTTAACATCTGGGGACCGGTGAGCAGGAGGTCCTCATGGTTGTCGCGCAGGCTGGCGTACCATCCGAAATGCTTGCCCACGTAGCCGAAGATCTCGGCCCCGTTCCAGCGGTGGTAGGCCGAACCGTTTTCGTTCCTCACGTACGATACGCCGAAGACCGGCCTGATGACAAAGGTGAAAATGGAATCCTTGTACACGAACTCCAGGGGGTTGAACGGCAGCCTGAAATCCTGCTTGTTCCTGAAGAAACTGTTTTTGGTGATGTAGCTGAGGCTGGGTTTGAGCTCGAGATTAAAATCCCTTAAATAAAAATCAAGTTCTTTCTGCTGACGTTTGCTCAGCCTGGCCCTGTTTTCGGGAGCCGAAGCCTGCTGCAGCTTTTGAGCTATCAGTTCCCGGGGATATGGTTTGATCACCGAGGTGATGGTGATTATCTTGTTGTTTGCAAGTTCGTCGATGAAGTCGTAGATGTTGGTGTTGGTGAGGTCCTGGTACACGATCTGCGAACGGGCGGTGATCGTGAGGATCATGAGGATCGTGAGGAGGAGTGAAAGGCGCTTCATGGCACAAATATAAAGAATTCGGGATGATGGCGCTTCGCTCAGAATGATCATATCCATCAAAGTCGTCACTGAACTTTATCGTGTTCCATCATGATCTTCACGAGTTCTTTAAAATGAACTTTAGGAGCCCAGCCAAGCTCTTTATTGGCTTTGGCGGGATCGCCGCGGAGAAATTCCACGTCGAGGGGGCGGTAGTACCTGGGATTCATTGCAATGACTGTTTTGTTGCCTGCGGATAGCTTCGCGGTTTCATTAATGCCTTCGCCTTCCCAGATCAGCGTTTCGCCGTAATACGCGAAAGCTTCTTCGATGAACTCCTTTACCGTATGGGTCTCGCCGGTAGCCAGAACATAATCATCGGGTTTTGGCGCCTGCAGTATCTTCCACATCCCTTCGGCATATTCGGGTGTATATCCCCAGTCGCGGGCTGCGTAGATGTTTCCAAGTAAAAGCCTGTCCTGTTTCCCTGCCATGATCTTCGAAACCCCTATAGTGATCTTACGGGTCACGAAAGTTTCGCCCCTGCGGGGAGATTCGTGGTTGAATAAAATCCCGTTGCATGCATACAAGTTGTAAGCCTCCCGATAGTTGACAGTAACCCAGTAAGCATACAGTTTTGCTACTGCGTAAGGGGATGTGGGGCGGAAGGGGGATGTCTCGTTGAGAGATGCCGGATTTTGAGGATGCATGTTGGTCCCTGATGCAGGAACTCCCGGCTTCGCTCCCGAGCCGGATTCAGTATTCAGCATATCCTTGTTCCCGGATCCTGCATCCCGGGAAACTCCCGTCAGAACATTTCCGTATAATTCGGAGGTCGAGGCCTGGTAGAATTTTGTTTTCACCCCGGTCTCGCGGATTGCGTCGAGGAAGCGCAATGTGCCTAAGGCATCGACTTCGGCGGTGTATTCGGGCACTTCGAAGGAAACCTGGACATGGCTCTGGGCCCCGAGGTTATATATTTCGTCGGGTTTCACCTTCTCGACCAGGCGGTTGAGGTTGCTCGAATCGGTAAGGTCTCCGTAGTGAAGGAACATCCGCTTGTCGCGGTAGGCGGGATTGTTCAGGTAAATATGGTCAATCCTCCCGGTATTAAAAGAACTGCTCCTCCTGACGATACCGTGAACGGTGTAGCCTTTATCGAGAAGCAATTCGGCAAGGTAACTGCCGTCCTGGCCGGTGACTCCCGAGATCAATGCGATTTTTGGCATGGTATGTTATTTGGGTGCTAATTTATAAAATTCCTGAAGATGGTGGCACTTCGCGCCGATGAGGGATGAGGGATGAGGGAAAAGGCAGGCTGTGCAAAATGCTTCGTTCAAAACAGGCAACGTATATAATTTATTGATTGGTTTTTATTGCATAAAAAATGCAATTTCACCCTCTATTGCATATTTTTTGCAATACTTCCCACTCACAAAAATAAATATACTACCTCCCTGGGATCGAATAGTATGAACCCCGGGGCAAGACTATGCATCCGATTCCGCAGTAAGCTGCAGGGAATTTACCGGGAGAGATTAAATCCTGTACGGTTCTATGAGCAGGGGGGAGATGGAGATGGTAAGGACCTGGTCGAGGTGGTCGATTTTGATCAAAACCCGGTGGCGGCCGGCAATTTCCACGAGTTCACCAACAACGCCTGCCAGGGGCCCGGCATTCACCCTTACAGTGGCTCCTTTGAGAAGGGAGCTGCTAAGGACATCCACGTCGACATCGGCACCGGTGATGGCTTTGAGTATGTCGATCTGCTTATTGGGGATGGGGGCGGGTTTGCCCGAGAACCATACGAAACGCACCGCCCCGTCGGTGTCGAGAACCTGGTTGTACTGTTTAGGCCCGGGTTTGGGCCTTACAAAACAATAGGAACGAATCAGCGGTTCGGCTACCAGTTTCTTCCTGTCGCTCCACTGTCGTACCACCTTTCGCAAAGGCACATAGGCTTCAATGCCTTTCTCCCTGAGGTTATCGGCCAGCTTTTTCTCGTACCTCGATTTGGTATAAACAGCATACCAGGGATTTTCGTCCATCATGATTCAGTAGGTTGAACTGCAAAGGTAAAAAATTCGGGATGATGGCGCTGCGCACTGATGATGGCGCTGCGCACCGATGCGGGATGGTTCGAAGGGGGAATTAAGAATCAGGACTTTAAAAACGCGGTAATCCTGTCGAAAACCTTGTCGAAAGCTTCGTCTACTAAGTCCGGGGGTGGGCCTTTGATGGGGAAGGGATCTTCGTGGATGTAGGGATATGGAAAATCGAGAATGTCGACGGGAATGGGGATATCGCGGGCTGCGCCTTGCAGGGTGTTGATGACTTCATACGCGGGGACGACCTTATCTGCCTTCAAAGTTACAGCAAGAACCTGCTCACGCATTTTGGCGAACTTATCTTCGCGGTATTCGCGCATGTTCTTGTAATCGAGCATGGCATAAAGATTAAAACCTTCGGGATGCTCCCTGCCGAGATAATGCTTGAGGCGGGGGTCGCGCTTCATATGGCTGTCGATATGCTCTACCAGGAAAGAATACAGGGCTACGTTGGCTTCGCTGTCGAGGATGAACTTCGATACCGGCGAAAGCCTGTTGAATACGGCTCCGCCGCAGAACATGGCAAGCTTCGAATCGCTGAAATATCCCTTGTGGTCGCTGAGCTTCAGTATTTCGGCCAGAAGGCTGCCTATGGAATATGAAAAGAAATCGAAGGAGCAATCTTTCTCAATGCCGGGGACCAGTCCCGATTTGCAATGCTCGACAAACCTGATCACGTCGTTGTACGTCTGGAGCCCGCTCCAGATAAACCTCTGGGGCTGGGAATGAAGCCTTATGCTGATGGCTACGTTTGAGAGGGAGGATTTCATCGCGTTGGGGAAATGCTTTTTCCGCATTTCGCTAAGGCCGAACATGCTGCGTTTTTCGACCCAGAACAGGGGGGCCCGGCTCATGTGAAAGGCAATAGGGAAAAGAATCACGGCGTTTCCCGTCTCTTTGACAAGTTTCAGGGCCCAGGGCAGGTATTTGTCCCAGCTCTTTTCGTTAAAACCATGGAAAAGCAGGATGAGCCTTTGTCCCTGCTTCGCCCGGCTGTTATGGAACGGGTTGTTTTGTCCCGCATCGCCTTCCCCTTTCGGAAAAAACACCGGGCAGTAAAAACTCCGGTTTTCGGGGATCAGGGTATCGGCAATGTCGATGAGTTCGTTCTCATGTCCTGTCTCAAAGACGAAGGAGCCCGGTTTGCCGAATTTCAGATGGTGTTCTTCGCAGTTATAATCCCCGGCCCCGGGTATAAGGTCATAAGCCTCAGACCCGAAGGGGATAATGCGTATGCCTATATCCCCCAGGTCAATGATTTCCCTGTTAAAATCGATTTTATCGCGGAGGAAGGTGTATGATTCTGTGTATTTCATGACCAGCGATTGAAGGATCAAAGATAGGAAATTTCGGGATGTGGTGCTTCGCGCTGATGCAGGATGCGAAGCGGCGGGCCGAATCCGACCCGCCGCGACGTAAAAAGCAAATGAAAACAGGTAATGAGAAAACTCTATTCTTTCACAACCTTCTGGAGGATTTTGATTCCATCGGGCGATGTGATCCGCAGTGTATACAAGCCTGAATTCAAAAGGCTGAGATCGAGGGTAACCACATTCGTGCCCCTGTTAAGGCTGAGGCTGCGGCTCTGGACTTTCTGCCCGGCGAAGCTGTACAGTTCGGCTGTAACATTCGCGGAACTAAGCAGTTTGATATCCAGATTCAGGGCATCTTTCGCGGGAATGGGGTAAGCCACAAAGCTTTCTACTGCCGAGGCTTCGCTCACTCCAAGGATGCTGCTGCCGTTGTACGTCATGGTAACTGTGGCTACAGGATTTGCGGCGCTGATCACCACTTTGACCTGGTCGCTGGGACAGTTGGCGAGTTCGGGTTTCAGGAAGTAGGTTCCGTAACCCATACTGCCGAAATCAAAGGATCCGGACGCATTCAGCCTCCTGAATCCAATCACGTTGCCCTGGTCGTCGCTCAGCAGCATGGCAATCTGATCGACGGTAGCCGATTTGAGACCGGTTGTGTTCATCTTTCCGCTGATGCCACCGGGTCCCGATGGGGTATGGCCGGCCTGGACGAGGTTGATGTTGTATGGGTTCTGCGGATTACCGAGCGTGATCTTCGTAGCCTGTTCCCAATACAAGGAATGCTGATAGAAGGTAGGCAGATATCCGCCTAAAGAATCAAACGGAAGAGCCCAGATCACAAACTGTCCGCTGGGGACATACGGGAAGTAGTAAACTCCCATGGAGTCGAGGGGCGACATTGCAAAGAAAGGCATGCCTCCGGCCACAGTGTCATCCGAAAAGATCATGGCCAGTCCATGCAAAACCGGGAAATTACCTGCAAAAACCTGTCCGTAAACCTGGTGTAAATTGTTGCTGTCACCGACCTGGATATGCTGCATGCTGGTGAAAGTACACTGGTTGGTATCAAGGGTTACGGTGGTGAGGTGTACTTCATAATTCCCGGGTGCTGCATAATCATGCTGTACAAGTTTACCGGTGTCGGCTGTCCCGTCCCCGAAAGCCCAGGTATAGGTTGCGGGTACGTTGCCCGTCATATGGCCTTCAAAATTCACATGCAGCCAGTTGTTCATATGCGTGAACCAGCTGTTGCATGGAGGAGGCGGAGGGTTCCCCACGGTTATATCATGGCATTCGGTCGCTGAGCACTGGGGTGAATTGGAAGCCATGGTGAGGCATACATGGTATATGCCATCCGCAGTAAAGATATGGGTGGGGTTCTGCAGGGTTGAAATGTTATTCCCCCCGGCTGCGGAATCTCCGAAATCCCATAACCATAATACCGGTGCAGGTGTTGACTGGTCAAAGAAATGAACGGTCCTCATCATGCTGTTCGAATCGCAGCTCCAGGTGAACTGGGCATGGCATCCGCCTGTAGAGTCACCGACCTGTATATCATGGGAATTTATATCGAAGCAGCCGCTGCTGCTGTCACCCATCATAAGGGTGACATGGTAAAGGCCCGGAACCGCGAAAAGATGCACAGGGTCAAAGAGCGTGGATGCTGTTCCGTCGCCGAACGACCAGCTCCAGGGCCCGTTAACTCCAACCGAAGTGTTGACGAAATGAATGTTCAGGGGATTAGGAGGAGGGGGGCCTGCCTCGGGATAAAAATCGGCATGGCATACGGGCGGGGGTGTTCCCGTGCAGATGCTGAAACTTACAGTGAATGTGAGATTCCCGGGACCAAAATTGAGGTAATGAAATTTAAGATGGGGAAAGCAATCCAGAAGCGACACTTCCACAACGCCCGAGGGTGCTCCTCCATTGTTAAACGCTACTGTATCGGCATAAAACCCATTGGCATTGGTATGAACTTCGCGGTGATAAACGAAACCGCCGGTGGCAGAATCTATGTCGATATGTACCGCATAGTTTGCAAGTGCATTCCCTGTGGCGCTGTCGGTAACATAGCCCTGGATGCGCAGTGAGTCCGCCTGCACGCTCATTCCGGCTGCTGCGAACCACATCATCAGTAAAAGGATTAATTTTTTCATAATGGGTAGGTTTGGTTGAAATTATTTCTGTTTTGGTTGTGCATCTGTATTATAAACACTGAAAATCGGAATGGTTGCCTGGAGGGCTTAGAATGTTACGACGAAAGCGGTTCTCACACCGATGCTCCAGGGTTTTTTCGTCAGCTCCGAGGGTTCATACACCGAGTTGAAATAGTATCTGACATCGGGTTCCAGTTCGATGCTGAACCTGCGCGAGAGCCTGAATGCGGCGTTGAGCCCTCCCATCGCCTGCCAGTTCATCTGTATTCGGTCGGGGGTGACATTATTAATTGTAATGATCCTGTCCTTGCCCGGATCATAGGTGGTGGATAAATTCTGGGTATTCAGCAACAGCGACATCACCGCACCGGCCCTGAAGCCCAGGGTAAGCCAGTTGTTCTGCCAGAAATCATATCCCAGCACAAGCGGGATCTGAAGGTAGGTGTACTGTTTTTTGATATTGGTGTAGGTATATTGAAGTGATGTGTCGTATACATTCGTCCCCTTGGTATAATACGTGGGATTAAGTTTATACTGGGTTTTATCCCAGGTAAAAATAATTGAGTCGAGGGCCTGGTACGTTCCGAGGTAAGGATTCGACTGCACCAGCACCTCATGCCAGCCGGTGGTGATGCTGAGCCCTACGCCTGTTTTCACCGAATATCTGCCGAAATGGAAAGTGCCTTCCACCCCCATATTATTCACGTACTTATCGCCGTTGAGGGTGTTGAACATCCATTCGGGGGTATAATATGCTCCAAGGCTAATGTTCCACTTCTTTGGGAGACTGCTGTTGTCGTGGATGCGGGATACAGAAGGTGGTTTCGGATCATTTGCCGGGAGTGTTTCGGTGCTGGGTACTGGGTTGGTTTGGGTACTGGGTACCGGGTTGGTTTGGGTACTGGGTACCGGGTTGGTTTGGGTACTGGGTACCGGGTACCGGGTTTCGGTGCTGGGTACTGGGTTGGTTTGGGTACTGGGTACCGGGTACCGGGTTCCGGGGCTGGGCACTGGGTGTGTTCCGGTCACCTTTTCGTTCAATGTAAGACCGGTGGAAGCAGGATGAGGGCGCTGCGCGACGATGAGGGATGATGGCACTTCGTGCCGATGGGCGCTGCTTGCCGATACGGGATGGGCAGCGTTTCCCATATATAAAATTACCGCGGTACCCACTCCCACGATAATCAGCCCAAGTAATCCGGCCAGCCACCACATTGACAAAGGCCGTTTAACCGGAGTTCCAACATCCTTCATGAACTCCTCGCGGCGTTCATCCGAAGGCCTGGCCGTATAATCCGCCAACCCACGGCGGAACAGGTCATCTATTGGATTCTGCTTTTGCATAATTCCTTTCATTTTGATATTCAAAGAGGCGTTTTCTCAGAAACTGTCTTGCTTTAGACAATTGTGATTTGGATGTATTTTCAGAGATTCCCAGCAATTCCCCGATTTCTTTGTGAGTGTAGTCTTCCATCACATACAGGTTGAAAACAGTGCGGTATCCTGCCGGAAGGGCGCAAACAAGATCCATGAGCTGATCACTGCTGAGATCACATCTGCCGAAATCATCATGATCATCGGTTTCATGCAGGCTTTCGAGCAGGGGATCCAGGACGGTGAACATTTTTTCCTTTTTATGGTCCCGGATATAATTCAGGGCCGTGTTCACCATGATCCTCCTCATCCAGGCTTCGAGGCTGCCAGTTTGTTTCTCCCTGAAACTTTCGATACTCCGGATAATTTTCATAAACCCATCATGTAAAACATCCTCGGCATCCTCGCGGTTTCCGGTGTAACGCAGGCACACTCCGAGAAGCCATGGCGCATGCTTATCGTACAATACACCCACTGCAGCCTTATCCAGGCTTTTTGCTTCAGTGTTCCTCCGCGAAAATATCATCCTGTAAAGATAACCCGGATTATGGGAATGGTTGCCTGGGGAGGGGATGTTTTTTGATGAGGGATGAGGCGCTTCGCGCCGATGATGGCGCTGCGCTCAAAATAAAGGAATACCTATAAAATGCCCGTTGGTTACAGGATAAGTATCTGGGATTCGCCTTCCTGATTCTGCTTGCGGATCTTCAGCAGGAACATATCCTTGCAGTTGGCGTGGTAATTGAACACGAATTTATTCCCGTTAATATCGGATTCGTGGATGACCTTTCCCCTGAGATCGGTTATGAAAACATGTTCTATGAGGTCTTTCGAAACTAACTCCAGAGAATAATCCCTTGATTTATCAATGCTTATAACCGGTGTCTCTTTAAGGGAATCAAGATCTATCTTATTGATTTTCATCTTTTTTATTGACATCTGTATAGCTCCTTCCAGTATGTTCGTTCCTGCCGCAAAAATAAAACAAAATTTACAAAATGCAATTGTTTGGCTACATAAATTTTTCCTAACGCAGACCGGGAGGCGGGATGCAGTCGGGATGACCTGGTTTAGAAGTCGGCGTTCTTGGGAGTGCGGGGGAAAGGGATGACATCCCTTATGTTCGCCATCCCTGTTACAAAAAGTATCAGGCGTTCGAAGCCCAGTCCGAACCCCGAATGCGGTGCGGTGCCGAATTTGCGGGTATCGAGGTACCACCATACATCTTTTTCGGGGATGTTCATCTCGCGGATGCGGGTGGTGAGGGCTTCAAGGTTTTCCTCGCGTTGAGAACCGCCGATAATTTCCCCTATCTTCGGGAAGAGCACATCCATGCCACGCACGGTCCGCCCATCGGGATTCTGTTTCATATAAAACGCCTTGATATCCTTAGGATAATCAGTTAAGATCACGGGCTTGCCGAAATGCTTTTCGACCAGGTAGCGTTCGTGCTCGCTCTGGAGGTCGGTGCCCCAGGAAACGGGGTATTCCCATTTCTGGTTTGAAGCCACCAGGATCTCCACGGCTTCGGTGTAAGTGAGTCGTTCGAACTTATTTTCGATGACCTGCCTGAGGCGGGCGATGAGTTCGTTGTCGTACATTTTGTTAAGGAACTCAAGGTCGTCGATGCAATGATCAAGGGCATACTGCATCAGGTATTTGAGGAAGTCTTCCGCCAGATCCATATTATCTTTGATATCATAGAACGCCATTTCGGGTTCTATCATCCAGAACTCGGCGAGGTGGCGGGGAGTGTTGGAATTCTCGGCCCTGAAGGTGGGTCCGAAGGTGTACACCAGTGAAAGGGCCATAGCCCCGAGTTCGCCTTCGAGCTGTCCCGATACGGTAAGATTGGTTTCCTTTCCGAAGAAATCCTGGCTGTAGTCGATTTGTCCGTCTTCTTTTAAGGGCGGATTTTTCGGGTCCAGTATGGAAACCCTGAACATGGCGCCTGCGCCTTCGGCATCGGAACCGGTGATGATGGGTGTATGAAGGTAGAAGAAGCCGTTATCATTGTAATATTTGTGGATGGCATAGGCCATGGCGTGACGTATGCGCAGCACGGCTCCGAAGGTGTTGGTGCGGGGACGGAGGTGGGCGATCTCCCTGAGGAATTCCATGGTATGCCCCTTTTTCTGCAGAGGATATGTTTCAGGATCAGCGGTGCCGTATATCTCTATCGATCTGCCTTGAATTTCAACACTCTGGCCCTGCCCCTTTGATTCGACGAGTATACCTTTTACGGCAATGCAGGAGCCGGTGGTAACAGGTTTCAAATCTTCTTCGCTGAAATTTGCCATGTCGATCACCACCTGAATGCTGTGGATGATGCTGCCGTCGTTGAGCGCAATAAACTGCACGTTCTTATTCCCGCGGCGGGTGCGAACCCAGCCTTTTACAAGCACTTCCTTCCCGAATTCCGTGGATTTAAGCAGATCGCATACTTTGTTTCTTCGCAGATGCTCCATTCCTGATTTTTTTGCAAAGGTAGGAATTTTGGAGGATGAAGGGCAACGCTGCGCGTTGCTGATGCGGGATGAGAGATACGGGATGGGGGATGAGGGCGGCATCGAGAAAATATACCTGTGAAAAAATTAGCAGAAACCGGAAATGTTTTTACCTTTGGTGTCGTCAAACAAAATCAAACATCCGACCTATGAAGATACCTAAATCCGTCTACAACTGGCTGAGTATCACCGGCTTCATCCTCGTAGTCAACAGCCTGGTCCTCATGCTGATCGTCCTGATCTTTTCCTTCCTGTCGAGGGACACCAACACTTATCTCGGCGTATATCTTTATATCGTGCTTCCGGCTTTCTTCGTTCTGGGGCTCATCCTCATCCCCCTGGGAATGCTGGTGGCCTTCCGCAGGAAATATGAAGAGATAGACCCCACCCTGCGCTGGCCGATACTGAACATGAACATCAGGAAGCAGAGGAACAGCGTGATCAGGATATCCATCATTACTTTCGTTTTGCTGATGATTTCGGCGGTAGGAAGTTACCAGGCTTTCCATTATACAGAATCTATTGAGTTCTGCGGAAAGCTTTGCCACAAGGTGATGAACCCCGAGTTCACCACTTACAGCCATTCGCCTCATGCCCGGGTGACCTGTGTTGAATGCCATGTGGGACAAGGCGCCAGCTGGTATGTGAAATCAAAACTTTCGGGCTTATACCAGGTGTATTCGGTTTTGTTCAACAAATATCCCAGGCCCATTCCTACTCCTATCGCCAGCCTGCGTCCTGCAAGGGAAACCTGCGAGCGCTGCCACTGGCCCCAGAAATTCTATTCACGTACTCTGCGCATACAGCAGGGCTACCTGGCCAACAAAGCCAATACCGAATGGAACATTTCGATGGTGATGAAGATAGGCCCCCAGCAGAGCGCTCTCGGTCTTACCGAAGGCATCCACTGGCACATCAACCAGAATTTTAAAATCGAATATGTAGCCAGCACCAAAGACCGTGAATCCATTCCCTGGGTAAGATATACCAACCTGAAAACGGGTGAGGTGAAGGTTTTCCAGGACGAGGAAAACAAGCTTGACAAGAAAGCTCTTGACACGCTGCCCATACGCACCATGGACTGCATGGATTGCCATAACCGTCCCTCCCACCTTTACCGTTCGGCACCTTTCTATATCGACAACGCCATGGTTGCAGGCTCTATCCCCAAGGACATCCCTTATATAAAGAAAGCCGCCATGGAAGCCCTTAAGAACCCGTATA
The DNA here is from genome assembly GCA_903877385.1 of uncultured Bacteroidales bacterium. Classification (GTDB taxonomy): domain Bacteria; phylum Bacteroidota; class Bacteroidia; order Bacteroidales; family FEN-979; genus CAIRDP01. The sequence goes on along the minus strand of CAIRDP010000018.1, from coordinate 58,012 downwards.
CCAATGAAGACACCGCCATGATGAGCATCAGGTCGACCGTACTGGCCTTTTATTCGGATACCCTGAAGGATGTGCTCGCAAGCAGGGGAAAAGACATTGACAAAGCGATCGCTGCCATCCAGGAAGCTTATAACGGCAATACATTCCCAAGCATGAAGATAGAGGCTTCGTCGTACCTTAACCATATCGGGCATCTTGAGAGCAACGGTTGTTTCCGCTGCCATTCCGACAAGCATAAGACTCCCGATGGAAAAGTGATCTCGAAGGACTGCGACCTCTGCCACAATATCGTTGCCCAGGGGCCAACGGGGAACATCGCTTATTCGGGCTTCGACAAATCCCTGCCATTCCAGCATCCTGTTGATGTGAAGGATAACTGGAAGACGTACTTCTGCACGGAGTGCCATAAGAAGCTGTTTGAGTAGAGACTGGGCTCTGGGCTCTGGGCTTTAAGGTGCCGGGCAAAAAACCCAGTACCTAGTACCCGGCACCCAGCACCCAATACCTGGTACCCAAATTTCTCCTACCTTTGCCGTAACATAGCGCGCAATGACCCCTCCTCTCCATATCACACCGCTAAAATCCTGGCTGCCGTTTGACAGCCGGCCTTTGGTGGTTTCGGGGCCCTGCAGCGCCGAAAGCGAGAAGCAGGTAAGGGAAACCGCCGCCGCACTGGTAAAGATCCCCCAGGTGAAAGTCTTCAGGGCCGGGATATGGAAGCCCCGCACCCGTCCCTCTTCATTTGAAGGAGTCGGAAAAAAAGGCCTGAAGTGGCTGCAGAAGGTAAAGCAGGATACAGGGCTGTTGTTGACTGTGGAAGTCGCCTCCCCAAGGCATGTGCAGGATGCTCTTGAGCATGATATTGACATACTGTGGATTGGGGCGCGAACGGTGGTCAATCCTTTCTCGATACAGGAGATTGGCGAGGCCTTGCAGGGGCGCGACATTCCCCTGATGATCAAAAATCCGCTGAACCCCGACCTGCATACCTGGACCGGGGCCATAGAGAGGTTCAACCAGCTTGGCTTGCATAAACTGGTCGCCGTGCACCGGGGGTTTTCATTCTTCAACCGAAGTCCGTACCGCAATGCCCCCATGTGGGAGATCCCTATAGAACTCATGTGCATGTATCCAAAAATGCCCATGCTCAACGATCCCAGCCATATCTGCGGAAAACCCGAGCTCATACTCCCCACGGCCCAGAAGGCCCTGGACCTGGAGATGACCGGACTAATGATAGAAACGCATTACCGTCCCGAAGAAGCCCTCACCGATAAAAGGCAGCAGATCACTCCCGCCCGTCTCGGGAAGATATTGAAATCCCTTGTGATCCGCCAGGAAACAGGCTCCCCGGCCTTTAAGAACAAACTGGAAGGCCTCCGCAGCGAGATCGATAAACTGGATGAAGAGCTGATTGACATTTTAGCAAGGCGGATGAACGTGGTGGAAGAGATCGGGCGTTACAAGAAGGAAAACCGCATCACTATTTTACAGCTCAAACGCTGGAACAAGATCATCCGCGACCGCCTCGATCACGGGATACGCCTCGGCCTTAAGCGGGAATTCGTGCTTCGCCTCCTCGAAGCCATACACGACGAAACGATACAGAAGCAGATGGATGTGATGAACCGCCGCGAAGGAGAGAAATAGGAAGGCCAGGTTCCGGGACCTGGTTCAGTGCTGAAATCCATATTCAGGGCTCCGCCCCGGGTCAGTATCATTTTAGTGAATGTTTTTTATTGCATATTTTATGCAATTCTTACCTTTATTGCACTTTTTATGCAATCGGACCATCAATTGCAATTTTTATGCAATACTTCCCGGCGGTAAAAATGATATATGCCAGGGGGGGGGTGAAATTAATAACATTAAGCACTTGGATAGACCCGGGCTCTCATTTCGCAGAGAGTTGCGGGAAATATCCCGGAAGGGTATTACTGTTGGAATGAAAAAGGAGAAGTAAAGGCAGGACCCGGATTGGGAACGATTCATCGGAAAGAAATTACGAAATTGCAAATGGTTAAGGAGGGGTAAACGCCGGGGCATTCGCAGCGAAAGGGAGAATGCAGGAACCCACCCGCGTACTCATCCGCAGACAATAAAAAAACAGGCCCTATGGAATGTTACATACTTACTGCAGAGATCAAACAGGCCGTGCACAGGCGGCTTGATCCAACGGAGATCAAACAGTTCATAAATTTTATAGAGAGTATATTGCCCAAGTGGCAGAACCTTTTGTATTCCAATTCCATGTTTAATCTTAACAAGGAATTCGAATGTGCAGTGGCAAGCCTGAAAGCGGGTTTTGAGCTGCTCTTTCAGCTTGAGGAGCAGTTGTTATCAAGGGAGAGGCCTTTTATTCTGCAGTATGTGATCACTTACGGGGATATCGAGGTCCCAAAGCGCAAAGGGATGTTTCGGGGGATTGTCGGAAATGGACTTCTGAAGGCCGATATCAGGATGCAAAAGCTGAGGGAATCGAAGGATGACCGTTTTAACATCGAGATCAAAGACAGGGTTGAATCTTTGTACCTGAACGGCTTGTTTAGTTTGTACCAGATGATCTGCGACTCCTGGTCGCCCAAGGATTACAAACTTGCATACGGACTTATTTTCCTGTGGGATTATAAGCTGATCGCCAAGGGTATGAACAAGGACGCTGCCCTGGTGTGGAAGCGCAGGAAAGCTCTTAAAATACGGCAATACGATATTTGTAAAGAGCTGATCCTGAAAACGCCCGAGCTTATCGTTAAAAAAAAAGCCTCCCGCACTAATGAGAAACCACCAGCTTTTTGACAGGAGTATTGGCTGAATTCCCGTTTATCCTGTATAGATAAATTCCCGGCTGCAGGTCGGTAACATTTAAATTTACTATGCCTGCGGATGAGGTGAGGGGGAGCTCTTTAAGCAGTATCCCTCTTAAATCAAAGAGACAGAAGCTGCCGTTGTTGCCGGGGGGAAGCTGGTAGCTTATCCTGACCAAGGCGTTTGCGGGATTGGGTGCGGGATCTGAAATAAAGCCCAAAACCCGGCCGGTGGAGTCTATCCCGTTATAGGTCATGTCGATTACCGACACCTTAAAGTCATCAACATACATCCCATCGCCTACGATCATGTCGTAATCGGAAGCCAGGACGAAACGCAGAAGCAACTGGGCTCCCTGGGCATTGTTCAGAACGATCCTGTCCTGGGACCAGTCCCGGGACCCGTCGTAAACGGGGTTAGGGAAATTCTGTTCGGTCGAACCCTTGTTGGTATACCTGGTAGACTGTTTGATAAACTTGGAGCCGTTGTTCACCGAGGTTGAGACCTGGCAGTAATCCATGCTCTTTTCGATGCTGTAACGCAGCCAGTATTCTATCACCGCTATCGGGGACTGGGTAACGGAAAGGTAATTTTTAAGGGTGATGATGCTGTAAGCATTGTTGGCATAGGCACCGCCGGGGGAATCGGTAATGGAATACGGGGCGGAATGCGAAGTCTTTGCAGAGATGTTCCAAATTGAGGATGTCCAGTTGTTCATGTTGTTGCAGCTGTCGCTGATCAGCACCATCGGCCATCCGTAGTATTTTGTAACCGTATCGCTGAAGGTCCTGATCCCTGTATTTACCTGGAAGATGAAACGGTAGGACTGGCCGATCTGGATACCGCGTTTAAGTGAATACTGTATTGAGTCGGTATAAACTGCATTTTTTACAGGATAATGAAAGACTTTGCCCTGGCCCACGCTTGCGAACAGGGTGGAGTCGAGGGGTTTTACGGTGACCGTATAATCGATGCTGTCGGTGAGCCCCAGTCGCTGAAACCTGAACGGGAAGAAGCCGTCGCGTTTGGAATTGATCACGGGGCCGATATCGGTGACTTCGGCATACGGAAGTGTCAGCATGGCCGCTTTGAGATTCGAGTACATGTTTTCTTCGGCCAAGGGGATGATACGGCTAGGCAGGGGCCAGAAGCCGTCGTTGTTATTCCCGGTTTCGGTGGTAAAGCAGCTGATCCTGGGTTTGAGGGTGCTGTCGCCGTATTCCCAGTCCATGGCATCTCCGTTGGTATTGTAAAGAATGAGTCCCGGGGGGCCTGTAATATATCCGGCCTGGGCATTCATGCGGTCAGTGAATGCATATTCGCTTATGCTGTCGGGCGTGAGCTGGGTCTTATAGCACCAGGGATACATGGTCTCATCGGCATAGGTATGATAGTTGTAAACCATCTTAAACTTCTTCGCCACGCAAAAATCCCTGAAATCCTGGGTTTCGTTTTCCGAAAACGGGGAAGGTCCGCGGTAGGTCTCATCACTGGGGTTGGGCGAGGAACCATTGTTATCGTATCCCCACATATACCCGAAATTCCGGTTAAGGTCAACACCTATATTCCCGCCTCCGAAGTCCCTGCGGTTCTTACGCCACATCCCCCCGCCGCCGGGATCGGTCGTATAATTATACGCATAGCCATCAGGATTCATTAAAGGAATAAAATACAATTCAAGGTTGTCAACAAGGTACTTCACATCGGCATTGGTGTTGTAATTCTCGAGTAGGTACCACATGAAAAACATCAACTGCTGCATCCCCATGGGTTCGCGGGCGTGGATAAGCGAATTATACTGGATTTTGGGTTTATTCGTAAGCTGGTTCGGGGTGTTGGAGATCTTCACGTAATAGAGGGTATTGCCTTCGAGGGTCTGCAGGCTTCCGACCGCCGTTTTCTGGCTTATGAGTGCCGGGTAAAAATAATACATGCTGTCGAGCTCCTTCAGCACCTGGTCGGGGGTGTAATATCCCCCCATGGAACCCAGTTCGAAATGCACGGGAACGGGATAAGCATATGATTCTATGCTTTTTGTACGGATGAGCTTGTTGATTTCCCTCACTTCCTCCCCGGCTGCTTTATTTCGTTCGGAGACATATTTTGAATAATCTTCCCGGATGACATCTATGGTAAATCCGGCATTCCTGAGCTTTGCGACTTCAGTGGCTGTAAGCATGGTTTCCCAGATCCCGTTGCGGCAGGTCCCGTTTTCAACGGCAATGCCAAGGGAGGCAATGGTTTTTATGCTTTCGGGGGCGGCATGGACCCTGACCTGCTCGTACGTCTGGGCGTGCATGAATGCAGGGAGGAGAAGGAGGAGAAGGAGGAGAAGGAGGGTGGGATGGTGTTTCATGGCGGGGGACTGGGTTACTGGGTTACTGGGTTACTGGAAGACAGGGGTTCAGTGTAAAACGTTGTCTGCAAAGATCGGAATTATTGTAATATGGTATTCGCTCGCAAGTTTGTAAGTCTCAATGCAGGTCTGAATACGCTACAAGGAAAAAAGATTAAAAAAAATATTCCAATATGCGTATCACTTTTCGGGGATTGGGGGATTAAGGAGAAAATAGAGTATTTTTGTTTCACTTAAAATTTACAAACATGGCAGCTGGAATCAACAAAGTGATTTTGGTAGGAAACCTCGGGAGGGATCCTGAGGTTCAGAGGTTCGACAACGGGGTCAAGAAAGCAAGTTTCTCCCTTGCAACCACCGAGCAATACAAGGGCAAGGATGGCGAAAAGGCATCACATACCGAATGGCATAATATTGTTTTGTGGAGAGCGCTGGCTGATGTTGCCGAGAACTACCTGAAAAAAGGAAATACCGTTTATATCGAAGGCCGTATAAGGAAAAGGGAATACGAAGATAAGGACGGTGTAAAGAAGTTCATCTATGAAATCATGGGTGATGTGCTTCAGATGCTTGGAGGCGGAGGCGGTGCGCGCCGTGAAGAAAGCGGGGCCGCTGTAACTGCCGAAAAGGAAGAATCGTTTTCGCCTCCCACACCGGAGGATGATTTACCGTTTTAAAAGTAACGAAGTAGTGAGGTGGCGAAGTAGCGAAATTGTTCACTGAGATGATTTCGCTACTTTGTTTCGCTATCTTGCTATTTCGCTATTTCGCTATTTTTTGTTAATGAAACACTTACTCCTGATCTTGCTTCTCATCCCGGCGCTCTGCGCCTGCAACTCTGACTTCACGCCGAAGCCCAGGGGGTATTTCAGGATTGACCTGCCTTCGAAAACATATAAGAAGTTTGACACCACTTTCCCTTATACTTTCGAATACCCGGTGTATGCGCGTATCCTGCCCGACAGCTCACGCATGACCGAGCCGTACTGGATCAATATCCTGTACGTGCCTTTCAATGCCCAGCTTCATTTCAGTTACAAGGTGATCAATAATAACCTTAAACAATACCTGGAGGATTCACGGACCCTGGTGAACAAGCATATCCCGAAAGCAAGCGCTATCCAGCAGAGGGAGTACCTGGATGCTCCAAACAAGATCTACGGTCTTGTCTTCGACATCAAGGGTTCTGATGCCGCTTCCACTTACCAGTTTTACCTTACCGACAGCGTTTCAAAATTTGTGCGCGGGGCCTTATATTTCAACCTGGTGCCGAACAACGACTCGCTTCAGCCGGTGATAGGATTCCTTAAGGAAGACATAGAGCATATGATCGCTACTTTCAGGTGGAAGAAGTGAGGAGGGCACTTCGCGCCGATGTGGGATGCAGGATGGGTTGAGCCGTTTCAGGTAAAAAGAGGCATCACCAGCAAGGTCAGTGAAAGTGCGATGAGCACCGCTACCGCTCCCCAGCCGATCAGGTTGCCCAACTTCTTATTCACATGCTCACCCATGATCTTTTTATTGTTCACAAGGAGCATCATGCAGATCAGAACAACAGGCAGCAGCATGCCGTTGAGCACCTGCGACCATATGGAGATCCCTATCAGCGGGGCATTCGGCATCAGGATGATGATGCCCGCCAGTATAATGATAAGGGTATAAAGGAAATAAAACTCGGGGGCTTCTTTCCATTTTTTGTCGATGCCGGCTTCAAAACCAAAAGCTTCGCAAACATAGAAAGCTGTCGCGATCGGGAGAATGGTTGCCGAGAAAATTGAAGCAATGAACAATCCGAAAGCAAAAAGAAATTGTGCCAGCTTGCCGGCCAGGGGTTGCAGGGCGAGAGCCGCGTCCTTGGCTTCCTCAATGCTGATCCCTTTTACATGAAGAGTGGATGCGCAAGCCACGATAATAAAGAATGCCACAACCACTGTGGCTATGCAACCAACCAGGATATCCAGAAGCACATAACTGTAATCCTTGATCTTAAGTCCTTTTTCAATGACTGCGGATTGCATGTAAAATTGCATCCAGGGCGCTATGGTCGTACCGATTACACCTATCACCATGGCGATTGATTTTGTGTTCATATTCACGCTGGGATGGGTAATGCTGTGCCCGATCTCGCTCCAGTGGGGCTTCCCGAGCAGGGCCGACACTACATAAACGAGCAGCGACACGCTGAAAAGCAGGAAGATCCTTTCGGCTATAGAGTAATTCCCTTTGACCACAAGCAGCCAGACCATTAGCGCCGCCAGGGGTACCGAAATATATTTTGAGATCCCGAAGATCTCCATCGATCCGGCTACACCAGCGAACTCAGTGGTTGTATTCCCGATATCCGCTATCAGCAGTCCTACGAAAATAAAAAAAGTGACTTTGACGCCTGCATTTTCGCGGATGAGGTCTGCAAGGCCCTTACCCGTTACTATACCCATTCGGGCGTTCATTTCCTGTATCACGATAAGCACGATGAATGCAGGAATCAGGGTCCAGATGAGCTGGTAGCCGTATGTTGCGCCGGCTACCGAATACGTGGTTATGCCGCCGGCATCGTTGTCGACGCTGCCGGTGATGATCCCGGGCCCGAGGATGGCGAGGAATAAGAGAAAGCGTTTCCACCAGGAACGGCGTATGTTTGAAGTCGTCATAGCTGTCCTCCGGGATTATTTGGTTTTACGTTTGTCGAGCAGGTCTTCAACGATATCTTCAATAACGACAACGCCTTCCAGTTCCTGCGAACGGTTGATCACCGGCACAGCCAGCAGGTTGTATTTCGAAACGATCTCGGCAAGGGAATCTATGTCGTCGTCGTCGTATACCGTGACCGGGTTTCGTTTCATGATCTGGCCGAGGGTCAGAAGAGGATCGGAGATCACCAATTCGCCCAGGGAGACAGCCGAAACGAGCTTGTCTTTCTTATCCACCACGAAGATGGAATAGATGTAGGAAGGCTCTGGTTTTTCCTTGCGCAATGCCCTGAAGGTCTCTTCAACCGTGAGGTCGGCGCTGAAGGTCATGTAATCGGTGCTCATGATGGAACCCACTACTTTATCGGCATACTCCAGGAGTTCGCGGACTTCCTTGGAGCTTTCATCTTCCATTTCATTGAGGAGTTCTTCGGCTTTCTTCACACCGAGTTCGTCCATGATATCCGCCACCTCATCGGCCGGCATTTTCTCAAGCACATCGGCGACCTTGCCAACAGGCAGGCTTTCGACGATATGGGCCTGGACTTCGGGTTCGAGTTCCTCGAGCACGTCGGCGGCTTTCTCTTCGTCGAGGGTTGAGAAAACATAAGCGCGGGAAGCCTTGTCGAGGTCTTCGATGATATCGGCAAGGTCCGAAGGATGCAAAGTATGCAGTTTGCTCTGGGCTTTTGAAAGCTTGATGCTGGAGTTGGAGAAATCCACAGCTTCTATATCATCCCAGAGGATCATCCTGGAGGGTAGGTCCAGGCCGAAACTTTCGACGAAAGTACTGATGGCTCCAAGCACACCCAGCCGCCTCAGCAGTCCTTCAATCCCTACATCCACAGCCAGTGCATACGTCCCCGAAGGAACCATGACCATGCGCACATCATTTACCCTCACCAGCTTCCTGCCTTCGAGGTCGACGATCTGTTTGTCGAGAATATTTTCCTTAAGCCAGATGCAGTTCTGAAGTGAACTCGTATTCAGTTCTTTAAGCTCCCTGCAGATGAGCTGAAGTTTCCCTTTATACTTCCTGATCTCAAAATTCTGAAATTCGAAAAACTTCAGTTCTTTGCCCTGTTTTACGCTGACTGCGATAAGCCGCGGCCGCTGGGGTTCATTTGTTTCGAGGGTCCAGGCGCGGACATCGATCAGGAAATCGCTGATCCTGCCGAGGGTTTCGCCGGTATTGTCAAAAAACTTCCTGCCTGCAAACTGGCTGAAGTAGAATGTGGTTTGTGAAGTCATTAGTGCATCCTCCATACGTTAGCATAACCCGGAAGATGCACCTGCCGCGGGGCAGATGGCATACCGGACTATGGGATGATTACTGAATTATTTTTCGCCGGATAAGGGTCCATTATGTTGTAAATGTTGTGTGCTGCAAAGGTAAAAACTTCGTTGGGAAATATGCAAAAAAATGTTTTACATTTACATCCACATCCGGCGATATGAAAAACCCTGTACCCGGCATAATCCTTCTCGCGCTCATCGCATTCGTGCATCCGGCGCTCAGCGGCAACATTCCCGGCCTGAAACAGGATTATTCGGTGCGGGCATGGACCTCCGACAACGGCCTGCCGGTTAACAGCATCCGGGCCGTCGCCCAGACCCCCGACGGCTTCATCTGGCTTGCCACCGAGGAAGGTCTTGTACGTTTCGACGGCAACAGCTTCTTCACCTTCGACCCTTCGAACAACCCTAATTTCGCCAATAAGGATGTTCAGAGCCTGTATCTCTTCAGCGATTCATCCATGGTGGTGGGATTTTACCACGGAGATATCCTCCGTTATAAAAAACTTCAATTCGGCCGCATCTTCGACAGGGAGCTCAACTGGATCAAAAGCGTGCTGGCGCTGTCAGAAAATCCGGGCAAAGGACTGTGGTTCGGCACCGACGGCATAGGCCTGGGGCATCTTGCTTTTGACGGGAAGATGACGTTCTTCACCGATAAAAACGGTTTGCCGAATAATTATGTGCAGGCCCTGCTTTGCGACCGTGACAGTTCGCTTTGGATAGGCACCCGTTTCGGCTTGTGCCACCTGCAGAACGGGTTGATCAAAGTATACTCGACCCGCGACGGGCTTAGCCATAACGACATCCGTTCATTGTGCTTCGATGCATACGGGAACCTCTGGATAGGCACAAACGGAGGGGGGATCAATATCTTCAGCCAGGGAAAGTTCAGCAGGTATGCAGCTTTCGGAAAAGATTTCAGCCAGAACATCCTCAGGCTATTCAGGGATTCGGGCGGAGGTATCTGGGTGGGGACAAACAGCGGGCTTTACCTTGAAAAAGAAGGCAGGATCAGCGGGATCACTTCATCGGAAGGCCTGTCGGGAAATGTCATCAGCAGTATCTTCGAGGACCGGGAGCATACCTTATGGGTGGGCACCGAGGGTTCGGGCCTGAACGCACTTCGCCCCAGGATCATAAAGCTGTATACCGAGGATGAAGGCCTTAGCGACCATATGACGGGTCCCGTACTCAAGTGCCCCGGCGGGATAGTTTACGTGGGAACAGGCAAGGGTGCCTTAAACGAGATCTCATCCGCAGGCATAGAAAAACTTGAGAAAAAAATCGGCCTTCCCCCTATTCCCGTGAACACCCTGGCCTACGACAGCTCGGGTATGCTGTGGATTGGGACCGACGGCGCAGGGCTTTTCGGTTACAGCAAGGATAAGATAATCCATATGACCTCTGCGGATGGCCTTGCGTCGGATGTCATACTCGCCCTGTACGTGGACAGGAGCGGTAAACTCTGGGTTGGCACCGCCAATGCGGGGATCAACGTGCTTTACAACGGGAAGATCGAATGGCTGAACAGCAAAAAGGGACTTTCGAACGAACAGGTGCTTTGTTTTCTTGAGGACCACAAAGGGAGGATGCTGGCCGGGACCAAGGGAGGCGGCCTCAATATCATAGGTAAGGGGAAGATCAGGTGGCTGACCACCGAAACCGGGCTGCCCGACAATGTGATCCATTGCCTGTACGAAGATATGGAGGGGATGGTATGGGTGGGCTGCGGGCATGGCGGACTGGTGATGCTGGAGAATGATTCGAGCTATGTTTTCAATACTGATGACGGGCTGTATGCCGATGGCATTCTGCAGATACTCGAGGATCACAACAGCAGGCTGTGGATGACTTCCAATAAGGGGATATTCTCCCTGTCGAGGAACGAACTGATAGCGTATCATGATAATAAAAATGACCTGCTGAAGCCTGTGGTTTACGGAAAGCCCGAGGGTATGCTCACGGCTGAATGCAGCGGCAGGGTATTCCCGGGAGGATGCATCACTGCCGATAACCGCCTGTGGGTACCGACTCCCCGGGGGCTGGCGATGCTGGATGTTGATAAGATTACCCCGTTTACCGACAGGCTTTCCATCCTTCTTACAAAAGTCCTGGTTAACAACACCGAAACCGATCCGCTTTTACCCCTTGTGCTGAATCCCGGCACGGTGGATATTGAATTCGATTATACTTCGCCTTCGTTCCTGAGCCCCGAAAAGATACAGTACAAGTACATGCTGGTGGGCTTCGACCATTTTTGGGTGAGCGCGGGCAACAGGAGGCAGGCTTATTACACCCATCTCCCCCCCGGCAATTATGTATTCAAGGTGATGGCCCTGGGGCATAACGGACAGTGGACCAGGGAACAGCGATTATTTATCCTGAAAATACGTCCGTACTTCTATAAAACCTCCTGGTTTATCCTTCCCCTGGCCCTTTTGCTGATCCTGATATTCTGGTTTTTTATTTCTTACAGGATCAGGAAATCGAGGGAGAAAGTTCTGAGGTACCTTGTTGAAGAACGTACAAAGGACCTGGAAGAGGAAGTGGAAAGGCGTAAAAAAGCACAGGAGGAATCCAATATTGCGAGGATCAGGCTCGAGGAATCTGACCGTTTGAAATCGTCGCTCATTGCTTTCATGAACCAGAATTTCCGTTCGCCGGTGAACAGCATTATGGGTTTCAGCGAGGAGATGATGAAGGAGGGGAAGCAGGAGGCTATGCCCAGGTACATCCATGAATCGGGAGAGGAGATGCTTAAAGTCCTGGATTCGGTGATGCTTGTTGCGAGGCTGGAACCTGGGGTTGACAGCCAGGAGAACGTGATGGACGTGCTTCCGCTTGTGGAACAATCCCTGAAACCCACACCCCCGGACGGGGAGCATGAGACTATCGCGAAGGCGCAGGCCCTGCCCAGAGCCCCGCGATCGGGCTCGGAGCGTTACAAGATAATGCTGGTGGAGGATAACAGCATCAATGCAGCTCTTGTTAAAACCTATCTTAGCGGACATTACGATCTTGATATTGCCTCCAATGCCGAAGATGCAATTAAGATGGCTGTAGTGGGCTTGTACGATGCCATACTGATGGATATAAACCTGGGCCCGGGGATGGACGGGATACAGGCAACGCAGGAAATCAGGAAGATATCGGGATATGCCGGTATTCCCATCATTGCCGTCACAGGCTTCACCATGGCCGGGATGAAGGAAAAGATTATGAACGGGGGAGCTTCGTATTTCCTGGCAAAGCCGTTCGGTAAGAGTATGCTGGTGGACCTGCTGGTTACCATGCTGCCCGAGGAAGATCGTGAGGAAGATCGTGAGGATAAAACGTGATAAAATGATGTCTCTTTATTTCGCTGTTTAATATGCCTGCATTCAGCATACTTGTTGCCACATACAATCACGAAAAATTCATTAAAGGCTGCATACAGTCGGTTATCGGGCAAACATTCCCCGGCTGGGAAATGATCATCCTCGATGACGGCAGCACCGACAATACCGGATCCATATGCAGGGAATGGGCGGCCGCTGATCCCAGAATCCAATACATATACCAGTCCAATAAAGGAATTTTAAGATTGTTCGAAACCAACAACCATGGACTGGAAATCTCGAAAGGGAAATACATTTCCATCCTTGAAGGCGATGATTTTTGGGAGAAGGACAAATTACAGAAACAATTCGATGCCCTTGAGAGTCATCCTGAGGTTGTTCTTTGCTGGGGAAGAGTCAGAGCCTTTGCTTCGGAGAGCGGTAAGACCCATTCCATAGTTCCCGCATTTGGAGAAAAGATCCCCGAATCATGGAGCAATAATCCAACGGGCATCATACTGAACGACCTGTGCTACGACAACTTCATCCCCGCCGTGACCATCAGCATCCGCAAATCCACACTCATTGAAATCGGAGGCTTCCGGCATTTTGAAGGCTATCCCACCACCGATTATCCCACTATTCTTAAACTGGCATGCAGGGGACCATTTTATTTCTGCGACGACATCATTGCCGCATACAGGATACACAGCAACCAGATCACAAAAGTGATGAGCATACAGCTCCTTGAAAAGCGGACCTTTAATATCCACAGGTTTATTGAATCGCTTCCCGGGGACCTGAAGTCAAGACTCACAGTGGATTCTGAATCTATAGAGAAGCATTTTAAAAATACCAGGCTGATCACTTACGTGGTTTCGGGCCGGCATAAACTCATTCGCAAAGATTTCGCCGATGCCCGCAAAGACTTCAAAAAGGCTGTCTTCTGCAAAGCAGGACTGCTCCCGGCCTGGCGGCTTTCGGCAATGACAGGGATCATTTTCAGCTTATTTCATGCCGACATGGAAGGACTGCTCCAGGCTTTCGGCAAAACAGGGTACAAAGCCTTGATATAATTGCTTATAATTCGCTGATCGCATGATCCTCCAAGTATTTCTCAAGTATCCTGGCAACGGGTAATTCATGAATTTTATTTTTGCGGACGAACATTCCGAATTTCGCCGAGGGTGTTTCAATTTCAAGTCTGCAGAAGCTGGCTATGATCTTCTGATGGCTAAGGAGGTGGTTTACCGAAGCGGTTTGAGACAGCAGTTTCAGAGGGGTTTTCCCGAAGTATTGTTTCCAGGCAGGGGAATTCATAAGATCTTGCAGGCTAAGCGGTCCCGGGGTTTCCAGCATGGGAAATTCGTACAATCCTTTCCAGATGTCGTTTCCTGTGCGCTTGCTGAAGTAAACCCCCTGTTTTCCCTTTACATGAATAACAAGATAATGGAAGTACCGGGTTTTGAGGGACTGCTGTTGTTTCTTCAAAGGAAGCTCATTCACCATTCCATGTTTCAGGGCATAGCAGCCTGATGCAAAGATGCATTCGTCGCAGGCGGGATTTCGGGGTACGCAGTATGTGGCCCCGAATTCTATCATGGACTGGTTGAAGTCCCCGGATATATGATGTGGGATGCGGGATGCGGGATGCGGGATAACCTGCATCTCGTATCCTGCATCGGCGCGAAGCGCCTTATCCTGCATCTCGTATCCTGCATCATCAAGATGTTCCATCAATCCTTCAAGCACATCCATGATCTCTTTTTTCACCCCGGCCTTTTCAATGGAAGCTGTTATACCGAAATATCGTGTAATAAACCTGATGACATTTCCATCAACAACAGGATGCGGAAGTCCGAAGCAAACAGAAGCTATAGCTGCAGCGGTATAATCACCAACACCTTTCAATGACCTCAATCCCTCGTACGTTTCGGGGAATCTGCCGGCATATTTCTCAACAACCTCATTGGCTGTTGAATGCAGGTTACGGGCGCGGGTATAATACCCCAGTCCCTGCCATTGTTTCAATACATCTTCCTCAGTGGCCGCCGCCAGCTCATGCACTGTGGGGAATACCGAAACAAATTTATTATAATATGGAACTCCCTGTTCAATGCGGGTTTGCTGCATGATGATTTCCGAAAGCCAGATAAGATATGGGTCACGGGTACGCCGAAATGGAAAGTCGCGGGCATTTTCAAGATACCAGCTAAAGAGTTTGTTCAGGAATCCGTTCATATTCTGCAAAGATATTCATACCGGGGTTCGCATTAAAAGGAGTCGGGATATAATGGAAAGATAATGATTCCCAAATACCTGCAATAGAACCCCGAAATCCCCGTTAGGCAAAGCGAAATGGAATGATTCAAAATGAAAAAGCCGGGCAGTGTATTTATATTTACAGTAATCGTTATTATGGCAACTTCTATTAAGGGATATTGCAGTGATACTGTTACCATGAAGAAATCCGGTTCAGGATTTCCTGAATTTTATATCAGGGGATTATCGGTAGACGGTAATCCTGCCGATTGGCCCGAGAATATGTTTTATGACGATAACGATGCCAAGGTCCTGTATGCCGTGGCAAATGACAGTTCTAACCTGTTCATATGCATACAGGTTATGGATCTTTCGGAACAGCTGAATCTTATCCATGGCGGACTTACGGTATGGGTAGATCCAAAAGGGAAGAAGAAAGAATCATGTGCGGTAAACTACTTATTTCAGCCGGTAAATTCAGAAAATGATGATGTTGCAAGAACTGAAACCAAACTGCCTCAGGCCCAGGGGAGCAATCCACAATCCCCTTATGCACATTCCAATTCAATGCAGGGCGGTACAACGCAATCCCAGCAAGGGGTGAAAAAAGCTAAACCCAGGAAATTTAAAGGTACTATAGAAACTTCAGGATTTGCCGAAGACTATAAAGGAGAAAAAGCTGACGAAGACACTCTCAAAACCTTTTCGTCAGCCCTTGCCTATGACACGACGGGGGTCCTGATTTTTGAAGCAATGATCCCCCTTAAAGCTTTTCCTGTCGACCCCCGGCATTCAAAATGCCTGTCGATGGGATTTCAGCTCAATAAAACCAGCCTGGGATCGGGGCAAAGCAAGCAGGGGGAACAACCTAATGGATCTTCTCAACACGGCACGAACGGATCAGGCGGTATGAGCGGCGGTGGGATGCACGGCGGAGGGATGCATGGAAGTATGGGCGGAGGAGGTGGAATGCATGGAGGCGGAGGCCATGGAGGGAACAACCATGGGAATAATCAGGGCAACTACAACCCCCAGAACGATTCCAAATCCATAAAGATCTGGCATAAATTCTCGCTTGCCCCTGCAGCCTGAGATCCCGGTAAACGGGTTCACATTCAAAATATTTTTCTCTTTTCATTCCCTTGATTTTACCGACCAAGCCTTTATTTTTACCGCTGAATTCTAATTAAATTTCTTTTAATCACTTGTTTTACTAAAAAAACTTTATATTTGCATCCCCGTTCCGGGTTGAATCAAAAACATTCAGTATTAATTATATATAAAGTAAATTCTCAATTAAAATGACAAAAGCAGAAATTGTAGCAGAAATTGCTAACAAGACCGGAATCGAGAAGGTCGCTGTCCAGGCTTCTGTTGAAGCCTTTATGGAAACCATTAAGAATTCTATGGTAACTGGCCAGAACGTTTACCTCAGGGGATTCGGCAGTTTCATCATCAAGAAACGTGCAGAGAAAACAGGAAGAAATATTTCAAAGAATACTACCTTGATTATTCCCGCCCATAATATTCCTGCCTTTAAACCTGCCAAGACCTTTGTGAACAAGGTTAAAAATCACGTAAGGGTTAAGTAAGCAAATTTTTTTATAAACAGGATATGCCGAGCGGAAAGAAACGTAAAAGACATAAGATGGCCACACACAAGCGTAAAAAACGCTTGCGTAAGAACCGGCACAAGAAGAAGTAACCCATGCAGTCTGCATGGGCCTTCCCTGCTACAATTCCTATGTTCATTACAATTCCCGGACCTCATCCGGCCTTTGTAATCAATACTCTATACTAAGTGAACAAGGAACTCATCATCAACTCGACTTCATCGGAAGTTGAAATCGCCCTTCTGGAAGACAAGCTCCTGGTTGAGCTTAATAAGGAAAAGTCAAACAACGAGTATTCCGTAGGTGATATTTATTTGGGCAGGATCAAAAAGATCATGCCGGGCCTGAACGCCGCGTTCGTGGATGTAGGTTATGAGAAGGATGCGTTCCTTCATTACCTCGACCTCGGACCCCAGGTTCAGTCCCTTCTTAAATATATCCGACAGGCCCAGGGCGGCACCGCATCAAATCTCAATATAGGAGATTTTACCTTTGAACCGGAGATCGTAAAGACCGGGAGGATCAACCATGTTCTGAAGTCAGGATCCAACATCCTGATCCAGATCGCCAAGGAACCTATTTCGACCAAGGGCCCCAGGGTTTCCTCGGAACTGGCTTTTGCCGGGAGGTACCTTGTACTGATCCCCTTTTCCGATAAAATTTCCGTTTCTCAGAAGATTAAGTCTGCGGATGAACGTAATCGCTTAAAACGACTGATTACCAGCATCAAGCCGAAAAACTGCGGGGTGATCATCCGCACGGTGGCCGAAAATAAACTCGTTGCCGACCTGGATGCCGACCTCAGGGCTTTATACAAGCGATGGGAATCGATCACTCTGAAACTTGCAGCCGCAAAACCCCCTATGAAGATCATAGGCGAGATAGACCGCACATCGGCCATACTCAGGGATGCGCTCAACGAGACGTTTCACAATATCGTTGTGAATGATTCCACCCTGTATGAAGAAATCAGGACATACATCGGTAAGATATTCCCCGATAAGATAGGGATTGTAAAACTGCATACCGGCAAAACCCCTATCTTCGAACAGTACGGGGTTGACAAACAGATCAAGGGAACTTTCGGTAAAACGGTTACCATCAAAAGCGGGACCTACCTGGTGATAGAACATACCGAGGCCCTTCACGTGATCGATATCAACAGCGGCCATCGTGTGAACCAGGACCAGAACCAGGAAATGAATGCCCTGGAAACCAACCTGGAAGCGGCAGCTGAAGTCGCCCGACAGCTCAGGCTGCGCGATATGGGCGGCATCATCGTCATTGACTTTATCGATATGACCCTGGGCCAGAACAGGCGCAAGCTTTACGATAAGCTGAGGGATGAAATGAAGAGGGACCGTGCAAAGCACAGCATTCTCCCCCCCAGCAAGTTCGGCCTGGTACAGATCACCCGCCAGAGGGTGAGGCCCGAGATGAGCGTACAGATCCTCGAGAGATGCCCCACCTGCGACGGAAGCGGCGAAATACGCCCCAGCATCCTTCTTACCGACGAAATTGAGAACAACCTCAGCTACCTGGTGCGCGAACAGAACGAAAAGACGCTGACCCTGATAGTCCATCCGTATATCCATGCCTACCTCACCAAAGGACTGTTCAGCTGCGAACTTTCGAAATGGAAGAGCAAATACAAGGTAAAACTGAAACTGGAACCACAAAACTCATATCATTTCCTCGAATACCATTTCTATAATAAGAATGGGGACGAGATAAAAATGTAATAAGAATGTACAATGTACTATGTACAATGTACAAATGGTTCTTAATTTATTTGTAATTTGTACATGGTACATGGTACATTAAGAATGATGGAAACCGTCGTCAGCGGCATACGGCCAACAGGCAACCTTCACCTGGGTAATTACTTCGGTGCATTGAAGAATTTCGTAAAGATGCAGAACGAAAATACCTGCTATTTCTTTATTGCCGACTACCATTCCCTCACCACCCATCCCACCCCTGCCGACCTTCACGGAAATGTCAAAACTGTTCTGGCCGAGTTCCTTGCAGCCGGACTGGACCCTGAAAAAGCTACAATTTACATCCAGAGCGAGCTTCCCGAAACAGCAGAACTTTACCTTCTCCTGAATATGAATGCCTACGTAGGGGAGCTGGAGCGCTGCACATCATTTAAGGAAAAGA
Source organism: uncultured Bacteroidales bacterium (assembly GCA_903877385.1). Lineage (GTDB taxonomy): Bacteria > Bacteroidota > Bacteroidia > Bacteroidales > FEN-979 > CAIRDP01. The sequence continues at coordinate 39,507 of CAIRDP010000018.1, read as the reverse complement.
TCCGCACACAGCCCGATAATGTCAACGCCGGTCTGCTTACCTATCCTACCTTGATGGCTGCGGATATCATCATCCATAAGGCACATAAGGTACCCGTGGGCAAGGACCAGGAACAGCACCTGGAGATGACAAGGACTTTCGCGAACCGCTTCAACCGCATGTATAAGGTGGAATATTTTCCCGAACCCCAGGCCTATAACTTCGGGGAAGAGCTTGTAAAAATACCCGGGCTGGACGGCTCCATGAAAATGTCGAAGTCCGACAACGAAAGTTCAGCGATCTTTCTGGCTGATGCCCCGGATGTCATCCGCAGAAAAATAATGAGGGCAACAACCGATACAGGTCCAACAGCCCCTGATTCACCTAAAGCACAGGCGGTGCAGAACCTTTTCACCCTGATGGAGGATTTTTCTTCGAAAGAAACTTACGAGCATTTCGATCTGCTTTACAGGACCTGCCAGATCCGTTACGGGGACATGAAGAAGCAGCTGGCCGAAGACATTATTAAATTCACCACTCCCATCCGCGACGAAATTCTCAGGATCTCATCCGACGAAGCCTACATCAGCAAAGTTGCAAGACTCGGAGCTGAGAAAGCCCATGCATCGGCATCGAAAACCATCAGGGAAGTCAGGGAAATCATTGGGTTCAGGAAGTTTTGAATATCCTCAGACCCTGGGCAGGGTCACACAGAAAATACTCCCTTTACCCACTTCGCTTTCAACCCAGATCTTTCCGCCATGCTTGTCGATCAGCTCTTTGCAGAGGATAAGCCCCAGGCCTGTGCCTTTTTCATTCGCCGTACCTGTTGATCTTACCTGCTGGTCTATCCTGAACAGCCGCTCAAGATTCTCAGGGGAGATGCCCACCCCGGTATCGGTAACGCACATCCTGATCATTTCTTTTTGCTCCCCTTCCTCTTTCAGGGTGTCGGAATAGATCCTGATCTGTCCGCCTTCGGGAGTGAACTTGATGGCATTTGAGATGAGGTTCCTAATGACAGTCCTTACCATCTGCTCATCAGCGAGGACGACAGTGCCGAAATTCACGGCAGTAAACATCCTGATCTTCTTCTTTTCAGCCTGGTCGCGGAGGAAGATCACCATGTCGTTGGTGACAATGCTCATATCGACAGGGTAGGGATTGAATGCCTGTTTCCCCGACTGGGCGATGGACCATGCAAGAAGGTTTTCGAGCAGCTTAAAGGTGTTCTGGGCCGAAACATGGATATTTCTTAAAAAATGCTGACGCTCCTCATCCGAGAAATCATCCCATTCCCTGGTAAGTATGTCCGAAAAACCAAGAATGGCATTGAAAGGTCCTTTGAGATCATGTGAGACGATCGAAAAGAATTTATCCTTGGCATTGTTCAGTTCCTGGAGTTCTTCGGTATATTTCCTGATCTTCTGTTCGACTTCCTTTTCCCTGGTCACGTCCCTGGCGGTACCCACGGTACCTATCATTATGCCCTGTTCATCGAAAATCGGGGATTTATATACATCCAGGCTTACAAAATTGCCTTTGGAATAGCCCGATTCCACGAATTTCTGAGGTTTTCTTGTTTGAAGGATGACCTCGTCGGAATCGGTGCAAAGTTCTCCGAAGGTATTATAATTGGGATCCAGGGGATGGTTTTGCCTTTCCCTCATGGCAAAGAACATATCGGTTTTTCCAACAGGTTCCTGGGTGTTTGCAGCATTTAAAATAGTTTCAACATGCGCCTTATTGGAAAACAAGAACCTTTTCTCAAGATCCTTGGCCCATAACATATCGGGCATGCTGTCGGCCAGAAGCCTGAATATCCTGAACAGGTCCTGGTACTTTTTCTCGCTTTCCTGGAGTTTGCTGAATTCAGTGAGCCGCTCTTCTTCCATGCCTATAGCTGAAGCGACCATTGAAAGAATGAGTTTATCCGCCTCATCAGGTATAAAATCATGCATGAAAACGGCACATAATGATCCCACCGTTTTATCGCCGAACTTTACCGGATGGCCTAAATACGTTTTCAGTCCGTATTTTTTTACATTAGGGTCTGAATCGAAATAGGCCGTCGAAGGCAGGTTCTTCACCAGGCACATCTCTTTTGACTGCCTGAGGATAACTTCATTGCAAAGATGCCCATCGGCTTTATCATAGGGGAGATAGTCATGTGGAGTGCCAAACTTGCCTACAGTATGCAACACATCACCTTCAAGCCGGTTGTACAGGGCAGTGTCGGCCCCGATGATCTCTCCGAAGACCTCGGTCATCGACTGAATATTCTGGAGCGAGTCGGCTTTGAAATTAAGAAGGCAATGGCTGAATTTGCGAAGCTGGCTGTTTGCTTTATTTCTTTTGCTCACGTTTCGCACCATGGCCTGAAGGTAGTTTTTACCATCCAGGGAAACTGAGTTCAGGCTTACTTCGGCATCGAACTCGTGGCCATCGAGGCGTTTATGGACCCAGTCAAATGTAAGGGCCCGGCCGCTGAGAGCAAGATTTATCTTTTCAAGCGCTTTTTCCAAAGACTTTCGTCCATCGGGCTGGAATTCGGGCGAAAAGAGATAAGGATTCTTCCCTACAATGTCCTCACGCATGCATCCGAATGTTTCAAGGGTTTTGGGATTGCAGTCGATAAAAATCTCCCTGTCCATCAGGAAAATGGAATCATGGGCCGATTCAAAGATCAGGCGGTAGCGGTTTTCTTTCTGCCTTAGTTCTTCTTCAGTCTTTTTACGTTCGGTGATATCCCTTAATATCGCACCCAGGTTATTCCCCTGTGGGGTTTTAAAAATAAAAGCCGTTTGAAGCACGGTTTTAATGTCGCCCTTGCTGGTCATAATTTTACCCTCATAGGCATGACCTATCAGCGGGTGGGTTCCTTTAACTGCATCCTGCAGGGTTGTTCTCAGGTATTCAAGTGTTTTGGGAGTTTTTTTTTCGGGTAAGACCAGGTCGAACATCACCTTGTAATGCTCACGGCCAAGCACATCTTCCCTTTTAAGGCATGAAATCTCTTCCAGCGCTTTATTCCATACAATAACCCTGCCTTCGCTGTTGATCAGCAGGAAGCCCTCCGAAAAATGCTCAACGATATTAAGGTTATTGATAAGCTCTTCAGGATTCATTTTGTTAACGGATTAACAGAATCTGTAAAGTTATTAATAATTTGCAGATATGTATAATTTGATTTTTGCCGGTTGAAAATGGTTGCCTACCTTTGTTTTTCGTAAGCTGATTTATGAAAAGACTGAAACCGCGGATTATTTTGCTATCCCTTGCTTCGGGGCTGATACTATCCTTAGCCTGGCCCGAGAGGGGATTTCCAGCCCTGCTGTTTATAGGATTTATTCCTTTACTGCGGATGGAGGATCTGATCAGCGCCAACAGGGATCGTTTTAACCGTTTTTCGGTGTTTTTCTATTCTTATCCCGGTTTCCTCCTATGGAATGCGCTTACTACATGGTGGATCGTTAATTCAACGGGCGAGGGGGCCATACTGGCGATTATGCTCAATTCAATGTTCATGTCTATCATCCTTTCGTTTTTTCACGGAACGAAACGAAGGCTGAACAACAGTCCTGCGGCCTACCTGGCCCTGGTCTGCTTCTGGGTCATGCTCGAATACCTTCACCTGAACTGGGACCTGAACTGGCCCTGGCTTAATCTCGGAAACGGGTTTTCGTCATATTACCGCTGGGTTCAATGGTACGAATATACCGGTGCATTCGGGGGAACAGTATGGGTGCTGGTGGTGAATGTTCTGATCTTTACCCTGTTGCGCGGGAAAATTGATGCGAGATACAAGATGCAAGATACAAGATGCAAGATATCCCGCATCCTGCATCCCGCATCCTGCATCCTACTTATCCTCCTCCCTATTCTCCTCTCCTATATACTGTATTACTCTTATCACGAAAAATCCAGGCCCGTCCAGGCCGTCATCGTCCAGCCCAATATAGACCCCTATTCTGAGGAATACGTGCTTCCGCCTGTGAAGGTGGTGGGAAGGATCATGGAACTGTCGGGTAAAGCGGTTGATTCCTCCACGAACATCCTGGTGACTCCCGAATCGGCGCTTCAGCAGGAGATGTGGGAAAACAATATGGAAACCTTCGAAAGCGTAGGCCTGGTGCGGCAGATCATCAGTAAATACCCGAAGCTGAACATCATTGTAGGCGGCTCAACGTATTATGCATACAAACCGGGAGAACGCATTCCGCATTCAGCGAGGAAATTCACTAAGGATAACGGATGGTACAACGTTTACAACGCTGCTATCATGGTGAACTCTTATCCGGCATTACAGATTTACCACAAATCAAAGCTCACCCCCGGGGTTGAGGTCCTGCCCTCCTATAAAGGGTTTGAATGGCTTGAGAAGTATGCCATCAACCTGGGCGGGATAGTGGGGAGCCTGGGCACCGATTCGGTACGTAAGGTTTACAGGGGGCTGAACATGCCTCCCGTTGCCGCCTGCATCTGTTACGAATCCATCTTCGGGGAATTTTTCGGAGGATTTGTAAGGAACGGCGCCCAGCTGATGTGTATCATCACAAACGACGGATGGTGGGGCAACACTGCAGGGCATCGTCAGCATTATGCGTTTGCCCATCTGCGTGCCATAGAAACGAGGCGCAGCATCCTGCGGTCGGCCAATACAGGGATTTCGGCATGGATTGACCAGAGGGGTGATGCGCATGAGCAAACGAAGTACTGGGTTCCTGCGGTGATCAGGGCGACGGTGAATGCCAATGACAGGATTACGTTCTATACACGTTACGGAGATTATATTGCGTACTGGCTGTCGTGGCTGGGGGCTTTGCTTTACCTGGGGTCGATTGGGGTATGGATTACAAGAAAGCGGATTTCCCGATCGTAGGTTAGCCTTACGCTCATATATCGCAAGGTCGCGCCTGGTCGCTTGCAAGCTTGCACCGCTTAAAATATTAAATTTGCTTTCTAATAATAAGAGATATCCCATGAAATATTTCCTTTTTGCAGTCATATCCACTTTTCTTTTTTCCTGCAACAATACTGCACCTAAGAACGGTTCAGCGACGGCCGATACAACAGCAAAAAAACCCGGGGTGGAGGTCCCGTCCTTCAACAAGGATTCGGCTTATTCGTATGTTGTGGCCCAGGTTTCTTTCGGTCCCCGGGTTCCCGGCAGCAAGGCGCATGAGAAATGCGCGGCTTACATTAGCGAAAGGATGAAGTCCTGGTGCAAGGATGTGGTTGTGCAGAAATGCAGGATGGCAGCGTTCAACGGGAAGCTGCTGGAAGGGAAAAACATAATAGCTTCCTATAAACCCGGGCTCAAAAACCGTATAATCCTTTGCACCCATTGGGAGTCGCGTCCCTGGGCCGATCATGATCCCGACCCGAAAAACAGGAATAAACCTGTGGATGCCGCCAACGACGGCGCCAGCGGGGTTGGAATATTGATGGAGGTTGCAAGGCAGTTCAGCATGAAGGAACCCACCATAGGCGTGGACCTGGTCTTGTTCGACCTGGAAGATTATGGTCCGCCCCAGGACCAGAGCAACGGAGCCGACAAATGGTGGGGGCTTGGATCCCAGTACTGGGCCCAGAACCCTCATGTTAAAGGCTATTCGGCCAGGTACGGTATTTTACTTGACATGGTTGGGGCCGCCGGCGCCACTTTCCTGCTCGAAGGGATCTCCCAGCAAAATGCAGGGGACATTCAGCAAAAAGTATGGGATATTGCGAACCGCATAGGCTATTCTTCATACTTCCTTTATGAAAGGGGAGGCATGGTCACCGACGACCATATTTTCATAATGAAGTATTTGAATATACCCGTAATTGACCTCATCCACCTTGATAAAAACACCGATTCGGGCTTTTATCCGTACTGGCATACCACCCACGACAATCTCGAATCCATAGACGCAAACACCCTCAAAGCCGTTGGGCAGACCCTGCTTACGGTTTCTTACGGGGAGAAGTGATCGCTTGCATATTTGCAACGCTGCTACGGATGGCGGGCCTTCATAGTTCCGCAGCAGAAGAACAAACATCTGCTGAGCTGTATCAGCTACAACATCTACAGCAGCTCATTCGCGAGGTTCGCCAGATCGGAACGCTCGCCCTTTTCCAGCTTGATATGCGCGTACAGGGGATGATGCTTGATCTTGTCGATAAGCGTTGACAAACCGTTCGACTGGGCGTCGAGGTAAGGCGTATCGATCTGGTGAATATCGCCGGTGAAAATGATCTTGGTGTTTTCCCCCGCCCGGGTGATGATGGTCTTGATCTCGTGGGGAGTAAGGTTCTGGGCCTCGTCAACTATGAAACATACATTTGAAATACTGCGGCCGCGGATGTAGGCCAGGGGTGTGATCACCAGCTTCTCATTTTCCACGGCTTCCTGTATTACTTTGTATTCCTTGTCCTTCTCGTTGTACTGGTTCTGAATGAACTTGAGGTTATCCCATAAAGGCTGCATATAAGGATCGAGCTTCGACTTGATGTCGCCGGGGAGGTAACCTATATCCTTATTGCTGAGGGGAACTATGGGGCGGGCCAGGTAAATCTGCTTGTAATTCCTCTTCTGCTCGAGGGCCCCCGAAAGCGCGAGCAGGGTCTTGCCCGTACCTGCTATGCCCTGGAGGGTAACCAGTTTGACATCAGGATTCAATATGGCATGAAAAGCAAATACCTGTTCGGCATTCCTGGGGGTGATCTTGAAGCAGGAATGTTTTTCAATCTTTTCTATCCTCTCGGTGGCCGGGTTGAAAAAAGCGAGTACCGAACTCTTGCCGTTCTTCAGAATGAAATAATGATTGGGGATGGGCTTTTTAATGCCTATATCTTCGGGAAGGCAAAACCCGGTTTCGTACATCAGGTCGATGATCGTCTTGTCGAGGCCCTCAACCGTGGTTTTCCCGGCATACAGTCCCTCCACATCCTTAACCTTGCCCGTAAGGAAATCCTCAGAAGCAATGTTCAGGGCTTTGGCTTTAAGGCGAAGGTTGATGTCCTTGGAAACCAGGACCACCTTTTTATCGGGGTTTTCCTGCATCATCAGCAGGGCTGCATTGAGTATCCAGTGGTCGGGTTTGTTCTCGCCAAACACCGTATTGGCGTCAAGATCGCTATGCTCGTTCATCACCACCTTGAACTTGCCCCCCTTGGAACCGCCCAGCGAAATCCATTTGGTGAGTGTTGAACGGGCCGAAAGCTTATCCATAATACGGATAAACTCCCTGGCTTCATAGTTTATGGTATCGTTGCCTTTCTTGAAGTCGTCAAGTTCTTCGAGCACCGTTATGGGGATGGCCACATCGTTGTCTTCAAAACTACTGATCGCGTCATGGTTGTAAAGGATAACCGAGGTATCCAACACGAAGATCTTCTTTGCTGCAGATTTCTTACTCATTACCGAAGATGTTTTGTATGCATAAAAGTATATGTTTAAACAAGGGGAAATGACATCCGCAAAAAGAAAATATAAACAAGGTTTTGTTGGGAAATTTTTATGCCTAATTGGTTTATCTTTGCTGAAAATACCTGTTTTGCCAGAAAATAAACTGTTCCTGCTTGATGCCATGGCCCTGATATACAGGGCATATTATGCATTCAAAAACAACCCCAGGGTGAGTTCGAAAGGCGTAAATACTTCGGCCGTGTTCGGATTTGCCAACACCCTGTTCGATGTTTTGCGTAAAGAGAAGCCCAGCCATCTGGGTGTGGCTTTTGATACCATCGCCCCTACCGTGCGCCATGAGGGCTACGAATTCTATAAAGCCCATCGGGAGGAAACCCCCGAGGATATCATTTCATCCCTTCCTCTTATTCACGAACTTCTTCACGCTTTTAATATTCCCGTTCTTTTTGTAGATGGCTTTGAGGCGGATGACGTGATAGGCACCCTCGCCAAGCAGGCCGAAGCCGCCGGTTGGATCACTTATATGATGACTTCGGATAAGGACTTCGGCCAGCTCGTAAGCGCTACCACTTTCATGTACAAACCGGGTAAGTTCGGGGGGGATGTGGAGATCATGGGGGTGAAGGAGGTTTGTGAAAAATTCGGGATCAGCAACCCCCTGCAGGTGATCGATATGCTGGGTTTATGGGGAGATGCCTCGGATAATATACCGGGTATCCCCGGTGTGGGAGAAGTCACGGCCCGCAAGCTGCTGGCTGAATTCGGATCGGTTGAGAACCTGGTTGAACATCCCGAAAAAATAGCTAACGAGAAGCTGAGGCAAAAGGTCATAGAGTTCAAGGACCAGGCCCTGATGTCGAAAAGCCTTGCCACCATTATCCTGGATGTGCCCATTGCCTTCGAGCCTGAGAAGCTTGTTGTGGACCAGCCCGACGAGTTGCGCCTAAAACGATTGTTTGATGAGCTGGAATTTCGTGCTCTGGGAGAAAGGGTGTTTAAGTGGGCGGAGGGATTAGGACGTGATGAGGTACCTAATGAAGATCGTAAAGAAGGACGTGATGAGGTACGTGGTAAAAAGCGTGATAAGCTCCAATCCGATCCTCAACATGACCTTTTTAGCAACCTTCCTGACATTCTTCACGCCGACCTTCCTGACGAACTCCCTGACGTTCTTCCTAACGATCTTCCTTACAACCTTCATCAAGCCACCATCTCAACCACCCCACATAAATATATTCTGGTCAACACTCCCGAGGCCCGACGCTCCCTCATCCGCAGTCTTAAGGAAAGTAAAACATTCTGCTTCGATATCGAGACCACGGGCGTGGATCCCAACAATTCGGAACTGGTGGGGATGTCGTTTTCGGTGAAACCCCACGAGGCATACTACATCCCTTTGCCCGAAAATTACCATGAAACCGAGCTGATCGTCCAGGAGTTCAGGGAGGTGCTGGAGGACGATAAGATCGAGAAGGTGGGGCAGAACATGAAGTTCGACATTGCCATCCTCAAATGGTACGGCATCGACGTGAAAACGCCTATGTTCGACACCATGATGGCGCATTACCTCATTCAGCCCGACATGAGGCATAATATGGACCTGCTGTCGGAGATCTACCTGAAATACAAGCCGGTGCCTATTGAAGCCCTGATAGGGAAAAAAGGATCGGGGCAACTCAGCATGCGTACCGTGGATGTCGAAACCGTCAAGGAATATGCTGCCGAAGATGCCGATGTGACGCTTCAGCTGAAGAATGTGTTTGAGCCTTTGCTGGCCGAAAGCGATACCCGCAAACTCTTCGACGAGATCGAGATCCCGCTGATCCCTGTGCTTGCTTCCATGGAAAAGGAAGGGGTGAAAATCGATTCGGCGGTGCTCAATGAATATTCACTGGAGCTTGAAAAAGAAGTAGTTATAATACAGGAGGAAATTTATAAAGAGGCAGGGACCAGCTTTAATATTTCTTCACCCAAACAGCTGGGCGATATCCTTTATGACAGGCTGAAGATCGTTGACAAGCCAAAGCAGACCAAGACCAAGCAGAATTCAACATCGGAGGATGTGCTTACCAAGCTGGAGGCCAAACATCCCATCATCAGCAAGATATTGGAATACCGGTCACTTACAAAGCTTAAGTCGACGTATGTGGATGTGCTTCCGGGGCTGGTGAGTTTGCGCGACCATCGCATACATACTTCTTACAACCAGGCGGTTGCGGCTACAGGCAGGCTGAGCTCCAACAATCCCAACCTTCAGAACATCCCTATACGCACCGAAAAAGGCAGGGAGATCCGCAAGGCTTTCGTGCCCAGGAATGAGAATTACACCTTGTTATCGGCCGACTATTCCCAGATCGAGCTGAGGATCATCGCTTCGATGAGCGGGGATAAAAACATGATAGAGGCGTTTAAGAACGGGGAGGACATACACCAGGCTACGGCAGCTAAAATTTACAACACTCCCCTGGCTGAAGTGAGCAAGGATATGAGGCGTAACGCCAAGATGGTGAACTTCGGGATTATTTACGGGATTTCTTCTTTCGGTTTGTCTGAGAGGTCGGGGATGTCGCGAAAGGAAGCTTCGGACGTAATCAGACAGTACTTTGAGCAGTACCCGGGGATCAGGGAGTACATGGACAGTACCATTGCTTTTGCAAGGGCTAACGGCTACGTGGAAACCCTGATGAAACGCAGGCGTTACCTGAGGGATATCCATTCGAACAATGCCAATGTGAGGGGTTTTGCCGAGCGTAATGCCATCAATGCCCCGGTGCAGGGAACGGCTGCCGATATGATTAAAATTGCCATGATCAGGATTTTTAATAAGTTTGAAGAGCTGAAACTCAGGTCAAGGATGATTCTGCAGGTGCATGACGAACTTGTTTTTGATGTACATTTACCTGAAGTTGATGAAGTTAAAAAGATCGTTGCAGAAGGGATGAAAAATGCGATGCCTCTCGATGTTCCCGTGGAGATTGATATGAATACGGGGGAAAATTGGCTGCTGGCGCATTGATGGGCTCTGGGTGCTGGGTGCTGGGTTCTGGGTAAAAACCTTGTGCCCGAAACCCAATACCCAGAGCCCAGCACCCAGCACCCAGTACCCAGAGCCCAGTGCCTGGTAACCAGAACCTAACCTACAATAGTATGAATTATACAACCGATAAACGCATCGTCATGACCCTGGATGCAGGGGGAACAAACCTGGTATTCTCGGCGGTACAATCCGTTAAAGAGATCATCGAACCTATCACTCTTCCTTCCAAGGCAAATTCCCTGGAAGAGATACTTAAAACCATCATCAAGGGATTCCAGCTTGTACAGGCAAATATCCATGACAAAGCTTCGGCGATCTGTTTTGCATTTCCCGGGCCTGCCGATTATGAAAGCGGCATTATAGGCGACCTTCAGAACCTGCCTTTTTTCCGTGGGGGAGTTGCCCTGGGGCCCATGCTTAATGAGCAGTTCGGGATCCCTGTGTACATTCTCAACGACGGGGACCTGTTTGCATACGGTGAAGCCATGTTCGGACTGCTTCCGCAGATCAATGCAAAGCTACGCGCTTCGGGTAATCCGAAAGAGTACAGGAACCTGCTCGGCGTCACTTTCGGGACAGGTTTCGGAGGGGGGATAGTGAACCGTAACAGCCTGCTTTTCGGGGATAATTCGGCAGGCGGGGAGATCAACCGTTCACGCAACCGTACGTATAAAAACTGGGATGCCGAGGAGAGTGTAAGCATCAGGGGCCTGAAGCGCGAATATGCAAATTATTCAGGCCTGAACATAGGTTCGGTGCCTGAGCCAAAGGAGTTATTCTCGATCGGAATGGGGCAGAAACCCGGTAATAAAGATGCTGCCATCAAAGCGTTCAAAGCCTTTGCAACGGATGCAGCCGATACCATTGCCAATGCGATCACCCTGGTCGACGGGCTGGTGGTGATAGGCGGAGGTTTATCAGGGGCTTATCCCCTGTTCCTTCCAAAACTTGTGGAGGAAATGAACCTGCCTTTTGCAACCATGAGCGGCCATCCCCTGCCCCGGCTTGAAGTCGAGGTGTATAACCTGGAAGACCAGGAAGAATTAAAGAAATTCCTTTATTCAGGTTCGGGAAGGATACAGGTGCCTTTTTCAGAAACAACGGTACAGTATGACCCGGGTAAGAAAATCGGCATAGGGATATCAAAGCTGGGAACTTCCGCCGCAGTTTCACTTGGCGCTTATGCCTACGCCTTGTCTAGGCTTTAAAATTGCTATTACAGGGCCTCCCCGGGTCCATGAATGGTTAATCTCATAACATTATCTTTAAAATACGTTTGATAATCATTCTATTAAGATTGTATAAAAATTACAAACAATTTTTTCGTTTGAGGTTTTTCTTTTATATAATCCCGTATATTTGTCTTGTGAAAAACTTTAACAATTTGATTTTTAACCAAACAGGATGTATTATGAAAAAAATTCTATTTACTCTTTTTGCATTTTTTGCATTAGCCAGTATTGTTGTAGCCCAGGTTCCCCGCAATATGGTATGCGTGGAAATTGAAACCAGTACTTTATGCACATATTGCCCCGGCGCAGCAATGGGTGCCGAAGATCTGCTCGCAAACAACGCTCTTGTAGCCGTTGTTGAAAATCATTGCAACGGACTTGGAACCGATACTTACAGCAACGTTGGCGCCCGTTCCCGTGAAACCCTTTACGCAATTACCGGGTACCCTACTGCCACTTTCGATGGTTACAGTTCTGTTGTTGGAGGAAGCCATACCCAATCCATGTACACCAACTACCTGCCGAAATACAATGCCAGGATTGCCACCGCTGCACCTTTGCAAATGAATATGACCTTTACCAATTCAGGCCTTCATTATGATTTTACAATCACGGTGATCAAAGCCGGAACCATTACAGCAACTTCATTAAAACTCTTCTTATTCGTTACCGAATCTAACATTGCCTGTAACTGGGAAGGCCAGACCAAGCTTCATTTTGTAAACCGCAATATGGTTCCTGACCTGAACGGGACTACTGTGGATTTCACACAGGGTGATACCCTGACTTTTACTTTATCAACCGATCTGCAGTCCTCATGGAACATCAATAACTGCGAGTTTACTGCAACTGTCCAGAATATGGATGCCTCACAGGGATCAAGCGGCGGTGTGAAAAGACGTGAAGAATTACAGACTGTGAAAAGCGGCGTTATTCCCCTGACTGTTGATTTTACAGCCGATAAAGACACCATCAACCCCAGCGAAAGTGTTCAGTTCACAAGCAATATCAGCGGAGGTTACATTAATGTACCCCAAACTTATGACTGGCTTTTCCCGGGAGCTATTCCTGCAGAATCAACCGATACAAACCCCAGTGTAGTCTACCAGTCGTCCGGTAATTATAATGTTAGTCTTATCGTTAACAGGGGCGGGCAAATTGACACCCTCACCAAAACATCATTCATTTATGTAAACCATGGTGTTGGCATCAGCGAAGTATCAGGAAACCAGATTACTGTTTCCCCGAACCCCAGCAACGGAACATTTAAGCTTACATTCGACGCAACTAAATCACAGATTGCCGACATCAGCATCATGAACACAGCCGGCCTTACTGTTTATTCTGAAAGCAATGTTACCTTAAGCAGGGATGTTGCCAAAACAATCGTTACAAACGGTCTGCCTTCAGGGGAATATTTCCTCTATATTAAGACCAATGACTCAAAACTGGTCAAGAAGATCCTGATCAACTAATATTACTCAATTATAACAACACGGGAGGCTGTTCATTGAATAACAGCCTCCCGTGTCATTTTATAAAGCCTGTTATGAAAAGAAATATACTTGTCGCACTGTACTGCATGCTCAGTCTTACCCTGTTTTCGGGGACGATTACCAAAACTTACCATTTCGGCAAACTCAATGTTCAGAGCAAGGGAAATTACCAGACCCTTTCGTTCGACAACACCCTGTTGTCGGGTATCCGGGGAGAACCCATGATGCCCTGGCAGGCGATATCGCTTTTACTGCCTCCCGGTGAATCGGCAAAAGAAATGCATATGCAGGGTTCCGGATTCGTGGAACTTCAGGGGAAATACCTTATCCTGCCCCAGCAGGATATCAGCCCCATTTCAAAGGGAGATAACGGCAGCTTCCTTAAAAATGAAGCTGTTTACGGCTCCGCCTCAGCCTATCCCCTGGTGAAGACGGGTAAACTCACCACCTCTTTCCTTAACGGGTATGCCTTTGCGCTCTGTACTTTTACTCCCATGGTTTATTACCCCTCCCTGCAGGAAGCCGGGTACTGGTCGGATGTCACCATTACCATTACAACAGAACCCTCGCCCAGGTCAAGGGAAGCTCTGAATAACCTCTCCCCCTCGGCAAAAGTCATTGACAGGGCAAGGCAGTTTGCCCAGAATCCCCAATCCCTTGCCCTCTATCCCTTGAAAAAAAGCTCTGCTTCGGGCTACCAGCTCCTGATCATCACGGGACAGGCCTATACTTCGGGTTTTACCGATCTTGTGAACATGTACGATTCTCTTGGCATCAGCTCCCAGATATTTACCGTTGAGGATATTTACTCAAGTATCGGCGGCATCGACAACCAGGATAAGATCAGGAACCTGGTCAAACAGGAATACCAGCAGAACGGGGTTGAATATGTATTGCTTGGAGGCGATGTTGACGTTGTGCCTTTCAGGGGATTTTACTGCTCGGTTTTTTCAGGCGGGCAATATTATACCGATTCCGGCATACCTGCCGACCTGTATTATTCGGGAATGGACGGCAACTATGATGCAAACGGCAACGGGATCTATGGGGAACTCACCGACGAGCCTGATCTCCTGCCCGAGGTCTCGGTGGGCAGGATGCCGTTCAGCAATGCCCAGGAGCAGTCGAACATCATACATAAGACCATCTGGTACAGGATACACCAGATAGAAGGAGAGCAGGCACAACCCCTGCTGGCCGGTGAATTTATGGATGCGACCACAATGACCTTCGGCCAGGATTATCTTGAGCTTTTAATCAATGAACATACCGACAACGGTTATTATACCCATGGAATCCCATCGGCCAGCAATACCATCGACAAGATTTACGACACCCTGGTGAATCAGCTTACAGGTGATATTTATTACTGGTCGGTGCCCGAACTCCTGGCAAAGATCAACAAGGGACCTTCATTCATCCATCATGCCGGGCATGCCAATTATGATTATGTGATGAAGCTTTCAAGCTCTGATATCACCGATGCAAATTTTTACGCTCTTAACGGTGTAACCCACGACTATACCCTTTTATACACCCATGGCTGCGAATGCGGCGGCTTCGATCAGAGTGATTGCATTGCCGAACATATGGTGCTCATCAAGAACTTCCTTGCAGGGGGTATTTTCAATTCCAGGTACGGCTGGTTCGACCAGGGAACGACCGAAGGCCCTTCGGCCCACCTGAACAGGGAATTCGTAAGCGCCCTGTATAACGATACCCTCAGCAACCAGATTCACGAAATAGGTACGGTACACCTTATGTCGAAAATTAAAACAGCCCCCTGGGTAACCCTCCCCGATTCTCTTCAGTTTGAAGCAGGAGCCCAGCGCTGGTGCCATTATGACTGTAACCTCCTGGGTGATCCCGCCCTTTGGATATTCACCACCAATTCGACCGTAGGGATTAAGGATAAGCATAACGATCTCAGCGTAAGCGCCTATCCGAACCCCTGTTCAGGTAAGGTCACGCTGAAGACAGGCTCTGCACTTTCATCCAAAGCGGGCATCCGCCTGATCAACGTCAACGGCCAGGTTGTAAGGACCTGGGAGAATATGATACTTTCTGATCCCATGCCCCTCACCTTAAGCCTGCCTTCCCTTCCGGGCGGGGTTTACACACTCGAGGTCAATGGCAATTCTGCAACAGCAAGGATTAAACTGATCGTCAGGTAAGTTTTTTAATGATCAGCTTGTCGATGCGGTTACCGTCGAGATCGACAATTTCGAATTCAAACCCTAGAAAACAGAATTTCTCTCCGGGCTTGGGGATGTGTTTGAGGATACTGATAGCCAGGCCGGCCAGGGTGTTGAATTTTATCCTTGATTTATCGAAGCCCTGGAGGTTGAACTCGTAGGCGAATTCATAGAACGACATTTGCCCGTCGGTAAGCCAGCTCCCGTCGTCCCTCTGGTGGATCTGGGGTTCATCGGCATCAGGTTCATTGAAATCACCCACGAGGGCTTCAAGGATATCATTCAGGGTGACCATGCCAACAATGGCTCCGTATTCATCCACCACCAGTCCGTAATGTATCTTGTTCTCCTTGAACAGCTCAAGCGTTTCATAAGCCGTAAGGGTTTCCAGAACAAGCTGTGCAGTTTTGATATAATCTTTAAGGATAAGGTCGGAGTCGGATTTGGAATGTAAAAACAGGTCCTTGATATAGACCACCCCGAGAACATTGTCAAGGTCATCCCTGCATACAGGGTAAACCGAATGCACTTCCTCCCTCATTTTCTTCCATATCTCTTCGAGGCTTTCGCTTATATCGATCCAGCTTATATCGGAATAATGGGTCATGAGCGAAGCAATCTTCTGGTCGCCCAGGTGGAACACCCTGGCAACGATATCCTGTTCGATCTCCTGCACCTCCCCACCTTCGGTCCCCTCCTGTACCATCGCCTTTATTTCTTCTTCCGTTACTTTTGAGTCTGCGGATTCCTTTATCCCAAGAAAACCTATGATGAAGTCGCTGAGCTTCTCAAGCACCCAGGTAACTGGCTTCAGGATATAGGAAATAGCCATTATAGGGCGTATCATCACTTTTGAGATCCCTTCGGGGTCGATAAGCCCGATGCGTTTGGGCACCAGCTCGCCTATAAGCATGGAAACCAGGGTGACGATCACCACCACTATGGTAAGCGCCAGGGTGCCTGCAAGGGATTGTGAGGCTCCCATCGAGACGAGCAGGGCCGCCATGCCTGCCGAGATCCCTGCCCCGCTGAAAACCCCGGTGAGTATTCCTATAAGGGTGACCGCGATCTGGAAAGTCGACAATATCCGGGCGGGTTTATTAATATTTTCCAGGGCTGCACGGGCTCCTTTATGTCCCGACTGCGCATCCAGTTCCAGCCTGGTTTTTCGTGAAGATACCATGGCGATCTCGGTCATCACGAAAATCCCGTTGATGAGAAAAAGGAAAAATAAAATTATTATTTTGGTTACCATATATGTTTAAATCGTGATGAGAGTGATGATCGCTTTGCCCGTGATGGTGATGAAAATGAAAACAACACGGCCGCCGCTCTTTTTTCCAAAGATACTCAATCCTGCGCAAAAATGTTACGTACCTTTGTACTTATTGAGATTCAATAAAATGATAAAATCACATATCCTGGCATTTATATTCCTGGTATTCAGTTTGTTTTCGAATGCCCAGAGGCTGTCGAGCCTTCCTGAGATCACAACTGCAGGAAAAGGAATAGTCGTACCCTATGCCGATAATATTGGCTACTGGAGATATATGGTAAGGCAAGGCTATGTAAGGCCCCAGAAGACCATTCCATGGGTTGCCCCAAAAACAGGCACATCCCTGATTCGGGCTGCAGGCATTCCGCCCCAGGATTCACCCGATGTGCCCGTAACCACCAATACGGCCGTTACCCAAAGCGAGAACTCGGTATTTATTGATCCCATGGATGAGGACAATGTATTGAACTCAAACAATTCCACGAACTGGACCCAGGGCACGGTAACTTATTCCTATGGAGCCGACTCCTATTCCTCCTCCGACGACGGGCTTAGCTGGGGAGGCAGTTTCCAGGGCACTGGCCTTCAGAACAACGGCGATCCAACTACAGCCATAAGCAGGGACGGCAGGTGGTACATTGGCAAGATCAGCAACACCTTCGGGCAGAATGTTGCCTGGAGCAACGACCAGGGGCTGAGCTGGAATGACATCCAGGTTGCCCCGGGCCCTGTGCACCTTAACGGCCTTCTCGACAAAAACCATTTATGGATTGATAATTCCACTACCAGCGCATTCCAGGGCAATGTTTATGTTGCATTCACGAATTTCATTACCGGTTCTGCCGACGAAAACCAGGTGCAGGTTTCGAGAAGCAACGACGGCGGCATCCAGTGGCTTGCCCCGTATTCGGTGAGCACCGCTGTGAATGCAGGGAAAATGAATCACGGGGTGAACATTGCAACAGGCCCAATAGGCCAGGTCTACCTGGCCTGGAGCATCTACGATTCCTGGCCCAGCGACGAAACCGCCATAGGTTTCGCCAGCTCGTTCGACGGCGGGAGCACATGGCAGAATTCCAGGCGCATCATATCCAATATCAAGGGCATACGCAACAGCATGACCGGCAAGGCCATGCGGGTTAATTCCTTCCCTTCCATGGCTGTCGACCTCAGCAACGGCCCTAACCGTGGCAGCATTTACCTGGTGTGGGCCAACGTGGGAACTCCAGGGGTGAATACGGGCTCCGATATCGATGTCTATCTTATTAAGTCTGCGGATGACGGAGATACATGGTCAAACCCGCTCAGGGTGAACCAGGATACACCCGGACTGGGCAAGGAACATTATTTTCCCTGGATCACGATCGACGCGGTGAGCGGGGGGATCTGCGTGATCTATTATGACGACAGGAATGTATCTTCAACCGAAGCCGAAACCTGGGTTTCCTATTCCTATGACGGGGGGAACAGCTTTTCGGATTTCAAGGTTAGTGATGTTTCTTTTACCCCCGTACCTATACCCGGTTTGGCTTTCAATTATTTCGGCGATTACCTGGGCATACAGTCGCTGAACATGAAAGTGTATCCTGTATGGACCGACAACCGGTTGCCGGGGGGGCAGACCATGTCGTGGGTTTCGCCCTTTGATCTCGGGCCAAATCCCGGGCAGGCCTGGGTAATGTATTACTCCAACGAACTTGTTTCCATTAAAACCGGGATTACTGAAGGGCTGAAATTCGGAGATTCCCTCCATCTCAACCTGGGCATAAAAAACACAGGCGACCACTTAGCGGGCAACCTGCTGGTTAAAGTGAGTTCGCCATCCCCCTACATCACGATCACCGATTCAATGGCAGTTTATCCCGATCTTGCTGCCGGGGAAACCGAAGTGGTGCAGAACGGGTTTGCTTTCAAAGTTTCCGACACCATCCCCGATAATTTAAAAGTAAGGTTCAACGTGAAAGTCCGCAATTCCGACACTTCCTGGAATTCACATTTTACCCTGTATGCCCGGGCGCCTGGCCTTAAGATCACCGGCCTCAGCATCCATGATTCCACCGGCGGGAACAACAACCACAGGTTCGATCCGGGAGAAACCGATGATGTGGTGATCAACGTGGCCAATACCGGCTATTATCCCTGCCCGGGAACTTCGGGCAGGCTGGTCACCGGTTCACAGTACCTGAACATTCAAAACGATTCGGTGTTCCTCGACACCATACAGCCGAACCGGAATGTGAACTTCCATTACACCATATCGGTGAATGATTCGGCCCCCACCTCGGCAGGCGCAAACCTGGATTTTACCACCCTCAGCGGCAATTACAGGCAAACGGCCAGGTTCCATGAAATCATCGGCATGGTGGTGGAAGACTTCGAATCCAATTCATTCAAGAAATTTCCCTGGCATACCGGGGGTGACAATATGTGGACCCTCAGCAGTATCAATCCTTTCGAAGGACGTTACTGTGCCGAATCGGGAACTATAACCGACAGCCAGAATACCCAGCTTTATGTCACTTATACTTCGGAAACCGACGACAGCATCAGTTTTTACTATAAAACCTCCACCGAGCTGGGCTATGATTTTCTCAGCTTTTATATAGACAACACCCTGCAGTGGCAGTGGTCGGGCGAAAACAGCTGGACCCGTGTGGCTTTCCCTGTTGCCGCGGGTACTCATACGTTTAAATGGATTTACCAGAAGGACCTGGCCGAAAGCCAGGGTTCCGATCATGTTTGGCTTGACTTCATCATTTTCCCTGATCCCGTGCTCCCCCAAATAAGCTTAAAGCCCCATGATACCATTTGCGCAGGGATGAACTATACACTGAACGCCACTTCAACACCCTACGACTCCATTCGCTGGATCACATACGGCGATGGCCTGTTCAGTGATCCTAAAGCCCTGGACCCGGTTTATACCCCTGGCAGCCAGGACATTATCCTGGGCATGGCAAAGCTTCAGCTTACAGCCTACAGCTATTATGGACGAAGCATAAAGTCGACGGGGCTCACCATTGCCGGCCTGCCTGTGGCCGAAATCAGCGTATTTCCAAACGATACGGTCTGCCACTGGCAAACCATCAGGCTTACAGCCGATACTACCAATGTTCGGTCGTACCTGTGGACGCCCGGCAACATAAACTCGCAAACCGTGATTATCGATACCTCTCTTGCAGGGGGTATCGGGAGCAGGCTTTTCAGGCTTAAAACCTTTAACTTCGCCGGCTGTTATAAATCCGATTCGGTATGGCTTACCTTTAAAAACTGCCTGGGGATAGCCGAAGAGACTGCCGGTTTTTCGGTGAATATTTACCCTAATCCTTCGCCCGGGGAAATCAGCCTGGAAATCTTTTCGGCTGCAAAAGAAACTGTCACAATATCTGTTGAAGACCTGGAACATAAGACGGTATTTGAAGAAAAAAATGTTATGGTATCAGGTAAAACAAAAAAATCGTTTATCTTTGCAGTTCTTCCTTCCGGGATTTATATCATAAATATCCATAGAAAGGAAGGTACAATTTCCAGGAAACTGGTAATTAAGAGGTAATGAAAAAAATTTTACCGATAGTAGTTCTGTTTGCAATGCTTTTCAATTCGGCGGGCTATTATATTGTTTATGAGTTTGACCGCTACCTGATCCATCGGGAGGTCGCAAGTCTGTTGGAACACGGGTGTTTTGACCATGAGCTCTCCACATTTTCGGTTTTCAATCCCGCAGCTGATCCCTCATTCCGCCGTGTCGATTCTCGGGAGATCGTTTACCATGGAAATCTGTATGATATTGTAAAGGAAGTTCCTAAAGGCAAAATTATCACGTTCTACTGCATTCATGACAACAAGGAAGAGGCCCTTATTGACGGAATGAAAAGCATGCATCAGAATAAAAAAGCCCAAAACCTTCTTCAGCACATTGTAACAATAGCTTTGCCAGTAACCTATTCTTGTCCTGATCCACAGGAACTCCAAAAAGTAGTTTACTCGTTGCTCAGCATGAGGTTTGCCAATCATGCCGAAATACCATTTTCCCCTCCTCCCGAAAAATCCTGAATTTTCAATTCCTTAGGTTTTTTTCTTTAAAACCTGTTCGATGTTGTTCCACGCATTTACGAAGGGATTGCGATTATTTCTATATGAATAATTGATAATTAACCTAAATAACACACATCATTAAAAAGTTTACTATGAAAACAAAATTACTCACCAGCTTGTTCCTTCTACTTGCCTTTGCATTCCAGGGGATGAGCCAGAAAAATGCGACACCGGGCGATAAGGTATTTTTTACCCGTGATACCATTAAACTCAACGAAGTTACGATCAGCGCAATGCGTACGGTAACTCCCCTGAAGGAGTTGCCTGCCCCGATCTCTGTCGTTAACAAAGCGCAGTTACAGGAATTCAGCAAGACGATTTCGGCCGATGAGGCCTTGCGCCTGGTTCCCGGACTTAAGGTCGAAAACGGCACCGACGGTTCAAGGGTACATCTTTATATCCGCGGACAGGGGATACTTACCGAAAGCGGTTTCAGGGGGATACAGGTCCTGATCGACGGCATCCCTGTAAATGATCCGGGTGGTTATTGCCCCGATCTTTATGATGTTGACTGGAGCGTGGTGAAGAGTGTTGAGGTTGTACGCGGCCTTGCAGCTTCATTGTACGGCGCGAATGCCACAGGCGGGGTGGTCAATATCATCACCGATAACGGTGGGAGCAAACCGGTGAATACAACTTTGATGGGTTCTGCAGGCTCAAATGGCTTCTGGAAGGTCCTTGGCCAGGTCGACGGTACCCAGGACAAGATCAACTACCGCGTATCCTATTCCCATATGCAGGGTAACGGTTACCGTGAGCACCAGGCATTTATGGGCGATAATTTCAGTGAAAAGATCAACTGGAAACCTTCTGAGAAGGTCCAGATCACCCAGTTGCTGTCGTATACCAGTTATTTCAACCAGAACCCCGAAGGGATCAACCTTTACCGGTATGAGACTTTCGGACCGAAAGCAGCCAATACCGATGCCATTCCCTATAATGAATTTCATGAGACCAAACGCCTTACAGGCGCTCTCATTGCCAAATTCGATCTCAGCAGCAACCAGGACATTACCGCGAAAGTTTTTGCAAGGATGAATAATTACAGGGAAACTTCGAATAACGGGGATGATTACAAACCCTATGTCAATCTGGGAGCTTCGGCCCAGTATAATCTCCACCTCGGAAAGGGCACGGTTAAAAACCTCCTTAGTCTTGGAGCAGATTACCAGACCCAGACCATTAACGAGCATATGTTTGCTGTTCCCGGCGAATACCAAAGGGATTCGAACAGGGTTGATTCGCACTGGAGCCGCGAATGTTTCGACCTGGACCAGATCCTGATCAACCAGATCATCAAACAGAGAAGCATAGGTGTTTTCCTCATCGACAAACTGGATATCTCATCGAAATTGCATGCCCTTGTAAACCTGCGTTATGATAATGTTTACAGCAGCCTGCAGAGCAACATCCCGGTTCCGGATTCGTTAAATCCCAATGGCAGTAAAACATACGACAAACCAACCTGGCGTGTGGGGCTTGCCTACGATATTACCAGGCCTTTTAATGTTTTCGCCAGCGTTGGAACGGGATTTCTCACTCCTTCGGGCGATGAACTCTACAACAATCCTGCCAGTTACGGAGGGTTCAACAACCTGATCAAACCTTCGACTTCAACCGGGGTTGATGTTGGTGCAAGAGGTGATGTAGGCAAAGTTTTCCATTATGATGTAACTTTCTTCGATATCTGGTCGAACAATGAATTTTACCGTTACAGTGTTCCCGAACGAGGCAATAATACCGCCTTTTACGGGAATATGGGAAAGAGCACCAAATGGGGTATAGAGACCTTTGTTTCGTATTCGCCTGTTAAAAACCTGATCATTGATGCCGCTTATACGTATTCCAATTTCACCTATACCTCACCTGATTCCACCGCCGGGCATTGGCTGCCGAACTCGCCGAGGCATATGCTGTATGGTGAGATCTCCTATACCTTCCTGAAGAATTTCAGTGCAGGTGTAGCCTGCCAGTGGCAGTCGAAATACTGTATACAGGTCGATGATTCCATTTATAACAACTACACTATCGGTCAAACTTATTACCAGCCGGGAAGTGTAAGAAGTTCATGGGTAAGCGGGTATAATCTCTGGAACGTTGACCTGCATTATAAATGGAAACTCGGATGGCTCAGGGGCGATCTTGGTTTATATGTAAAGAATATTTTCGATACCCAGTATTTCGGTTTTGCCGAACCCAACAACGGGGTCGATTACAATTCGTACCAACCTGCTCCCGGAAGGGAATTTTTTGTTAACCTGCGTTTAAATCTGTGACATCCCTCGCAGAAGGGTAATTCTGCAACGCTGATTCGGCCGCCTCCCTTGGGAGGCGGCCTTTCTTAAAGTTCAATTGGCCGTTACAGAATTTAAGAAGATTTGTATCTTGTACCTTGTTAAAAATTTATAATATCAATGAAGAAACTTAGATTTTTTATTTTATTCCTTGCCGTTGTTTTGACCTTTCCGGCTCTGGCTAAAAAGGTTGAACTGCCGGGTGCAATGCTTGCCGCAAAGAATTTCTACTTTGAACGGGCAAACCTGCATCATAACCTTCCTTATAACAACATCAGTCTGAAACTAGTTAAAACCGTTTCGAACGGCGATGTTGCTTTATTCTACATTTTCAACGTCAATACGCGTGGCTTTATAATAGTCTCTGCCGATGATGCCTGTATTCCTGTACTGGGATATTCTTTTGACAATGTCTATTCAGGGGTATCTGAGCCGGAAGGTTTGACTTCCCTGTTAAAAGCTTACCAGGAAGAAGTGAATCTCGTTAAAAACGGGAATCTTGTGGCCGGCAATGCCATAAGTTCAGCATGGGCATACTATACTTCAGGAGATTTTTCTTCGGCACACAGCCCATTAAAGCCTGAAAACACCACCGATGTTCAACCCTTGCTTACATGTACCTGGGATCAGACATTTCCATACAATGCTATGTGTCCCAAGGATCCTGCAAGCCCGGGTGGGTATTTCGGGAGGGTGCCGGTTGGTTGCGTTGCCACGGCAATGGCCCAGGTGATGTATTACTGGAGATGGCCAAACCAGGGGCAGGGCGCTCATTGCTACACTCCTCCGGGTTATCCCTCCCAGTGTGCCGATTTTGACACCACGGTTTATGACTGGAGCGGAATGCCAGATATCTCAAGCAGTGAATGCAGCCCCATGGCACTCATTTCATGGCATGCCGGTGTTGCCGTGAATATGGCCTACGGACCGGACGGATCGGGTGCAAATGCTGCCATTGCTCCGGGAGCAATGCACCAGTATTTCAAGTACAACAGCGGTTCACATTTTGCCTATCGTACTCAATACCCGGGAAATGCCTGGCACGATTCACTCCAAAGCAACCTCGACAAGGGTTATCCTGTGATTTATGACGGTTTTAATCCCTCTGAGGGCCATTGTTTTGTATTCGACGGTTACGAGACCGGAGATTATTATCATGTAAACTGGGGCTGGAGCGGGTCCGATAACGGGTATTACCTGATTACAAACCTGAACCCCGGCGGAACTACATTTAATAACAACCAGGGTGCTATATTCAACCTTACCCCTGATCCTTCACTGTATCCCGCATACTGCCAGGGGAATACCAATGTTACAACCTATGATTTCGGATCAATAGAAGACGGGAGCGGGCCTGTACTGGATTATCAGAATAATGCAGCCTGTACCTGGCTGATTGCGCCCGACGACAGCGTATCGAAAATCACCCTCAGTTTTGACCGCTTTAACCTTGCCAGCGGGGATGAACTGAAGCTATACGATGGCAATTCTGCAACGGCTCCCCTGATTGGCACTTATTCGGGTTCTTCATTACCACCCAGCGCTGTTTCTACCGGTTCTTCGATGTTTGTTTCCCTGACCACCAATTCGTCCGTTACTGCACCGGGATTCCTGGCCCAGTATACTGCAACTCCTGTAGAGTTTTGTCAACAGGCAGCCGTAGTTTTAACTGATCTTAACGGCGCTTTTTCTGATGGCAGTGGAAGGTTTGAATACAGGAACAGCATTAATTGTAAATGGAAAATCCAGCCAACTATCCCGGTATCCAGCATTAACATCAATTTCCCCATATTCAATACTGAACAGGATAATGATGTGATGACAATTTATGATCTTGTTTCGGGCCAGCAGATAGCCCAGTTTTCGGGAAACCCAACTCCCTCTCCTTCAATCACAGCCAACACAAGCAGTGTGTTCCTGATGTTTACAAGCAATAATTCAGTTCGCGGACAGGGATGGTCGGCAAATTATTCGAGTACGGTCGGGATCCATGAAACACCCGGGTTTACGGCGCTCAGGGTTTATCCAAATCCGGCTTCAGGCCTGTTCAATGTTGATTTCACCCTGGATCATGCTTCAAATATTACTTTTGAACTGCTTAACCTGGAAGGTATTACGGTATATTCCGAAAAACTTTCCGAAGGTAATGGCAGCATCCATAAAACAATCAATGTTTCTTCACTGCCGATGGGCGTTTATTGCCTAAGGATCAGTGATGATGCGGGGATTGTTAACAAGAAAGTTGTCCTTCAGTAGAAGGACGATCATATCACGCTGATAGGGAACGCTGCAATTGGTTTTGCAGCGTTTTTTTTGTTCCCGGAGGTTCAGGCCCTGGTATCCAGATCTTCCTCGCAGGGGGGTTCGCCGGGGAAGTTTGCTTTAGCCGAATACGTGAAAAGGGCTCTTAATTTATCCCAGAAATCCCCTCCCAGCACAAAAAGACTGGATAGGAAGACCAGGTCAAAGAAGATATTTACATAAACCCTCCAGGATGCAAGCTCAGGAAGCAGATGGGGGGCATAAGCCACCACGTAAGAGGGGACGAAGGGCAGGGTGAACATGAACAGCCCGATGTTATACCTTAGCCGGCTTACCGGCCTGGGCTCTATGATTCTTTTATAATGGATCTTGAGATGTTCAATGAGGAAATAATACGATACCTTTCCCATGACCGAAATCCCAATGATCTTCCATAAGGGGCCGTTTACCCAGAAAAAGCCAAGTATCAGGGCTTTCAATACATGATTATGCATATGGTGGGTCAGAAAAAGCCCTGTGGGGACCATGAAGAACGACAGGAAAATAATGACGGCCCCCAGGTAAAGCCTGAACCCGGGATTATGGTCTTTTATATTTAAAGCTGGTTTCGCTTCCATTTGAAATGCAATTATAAAAAGAAAATCCCAACTCCGCCAACAGCAAGTACAGAACCGATGATTTCTTTCAGGCTCACTTTTTCCCTGTAAAGTATGATAGAAGGGGGAATGATAAGAACCGGCACTATAGCCATGATAGTGGAGGCAATCCCCGTATCGGCATATTTAATGGCCAGTAGCGAAAATGAAACCCCGAGGAAGGGGCCAAAGAAAGCTCCCAAGGATAAAAGGGCCATCGGCCTGAAGTGGGTCATCCCCCTGAAAACATCTTTCCATTTGCCCATAAACGAATAGATCACCATAAACCCTGCAGTGCCTGCCATAACCCTGATCTGGGTGGAAGCAAAGGTGTCGTATCCCTGCATGCCCACCTTGCTCAGGACCAGCCCGGCTGCCTGCCCGAGAGCTCCCCCGAAAGCAAGAAGCAGCCCCCATAGAGGGTATGAAAACTTCATACTGCTGAATATGCCGTTCTTTTCACCCTCTCCGTTTCTCTTCAGCACGACCAGGGCGATGCCGGTCATTGTCACCGCCATTCCCATCCAGCTCTGAAGGCTTAGTTTTTCACCCAGTACGATCCAGGCAAAGAAGGCCGTCATGGGTGGCGCAAGGGCCATGACCAGCATAGAGACTCTCGCTCCTATAAGCACGAACGACTGGAACAGGCAAAGGTCACCGAAGGTAAACCCAATGAGTCCCGACAGTGAAAGCCAGAGCAGATTATGCAGGCTGGCGTCGACGGGGAAAAGATATCCGCGGTAAAAAAAAACAAAAACGCTGAGAAAGATAAAACCAATGATAAGCCTGAGGATATTGACCACCATGGAGCCGATTTTCCGGCTCGCAGCTTCAAAGGTAATCGCTGTTACAGTCCAGAAAAAAGCAGTAAGCAGGGCGGCAAATTCTCCTATATGGTGCATATCCTGTTATGGTTAACGACCCGCGAGCCAGATTTCGGGGTTCTGGATCAGCTTGCCCTTCCAAATCTCGAAATGCAATTCTGTTTTTTGTTCTTCGGCATTGGTGTGGACTTTGCCGATAGCCTGCCGGGTTGTAACATCCTGTCCTTCCCTTACGCTCACCACCTCGAGGTTTGAATAAACCGTAAGGTATTCTCCATGCCTGACTATAACCACATTGTTAAGGTTGGGAAACGACATGACTTTGCTCACTTTACCATTGAAAACAGCTTTCACCTGGGCATTTGGTTCGGTGGTTATGTCCACCCCGTTATTTTTCACTTTTACCCTGTCGAGCACGGGATGCGGATGTTCTCCGAAAGTACCGGAGATGAATCCCTTCTCACAGGGCCAGGGCAACCTTCCCCTGTTTGAAGCGAAGGAACTGGAAAGTTCCCGTTCACGCGGGGTCATTTCATAGGTGGCAGGCCCCGAAACAATATGGCCTGCGGGTTTTTTCTCGGTTCCTTCGGTTTTACGCATCCTGTCTTCCGAGGCCCTGATCTCCGTAGCTATAAGTTTCTCGATTTCGTATTCCAGCCTTGCAGCAGCCTGTTGCTTCGTTTTAAGGCTGGCAACCAGTTGTTTCTCCTTGCCCGAGAGTTCTTTTACCGTTTTAGCCTTATCCTGTTTTTCAAGGTCCAGCTTCACCTTCTCTTTTTGCTGGGTCTCGAACAAGCTGAGCTTTTCCTGCTTCCTGGCTTCCATATCCTTTCTCTGTATGCTGATGGCCTGGGTGGTGTTTTCAATATGTTCGGCCTGTTTGCGACGGTATGCCGAGTACTGCTGGTAATACTTGATCCTTTGCCAGGCCTGGTTGAAGTCCTTTGACGAAAAGATGAACATCAGCTTGTTCCGCCCGTTCATGGTGCGGTATGCCTGGTATATCATCCTGGAATAATCGTCTTTGAGGGCCTTGAGCTGTTTCGACATATGGTCGAGCTGCACATTGTCGACCTGGATGTTCATATCAATCTCACCGAGTTCCTTGTTGATGGTGGCAATGAGGGCTTCGCGGCTGCGGATCCTCTGGTTCAGTATCTTCAGCCTTTCCATCGAAACCTGTTTCGACTGCTTGGTCTTCTCCAGGAGGTCATTAGTATACCTGATCTCGTCTTCAAGCTGTTTCTTGGTCTTCTGCAGCCTTTCTTTGTCGCCCTGCCCGAATGCCGCAACCGACAACAGAAATACCAGGATCAGTTGTAAACCGATGCTGGCTGATTTTCTGCAGGCATTCGCTATATTCATCCCGCTTGAATTGATTACTTAACCTGGGTGTATCCCGACGGTATTTTAAAAGGGAACTGCAAAGGCACGTCCACATTGATTTTTGAAAAAGATGCCCTCACTTTTATCGTATTATTCGCCCAGATGGTCACATCCAGGGCCCTGGGGAAAAGCTGTCCTCCGATATTCTCAAAATCCCCGTAATTGGCTTCCAGCTTGATCTTGTCGTTGGAGATCTCCTTCACATCGGCCTCCCTGATCTTGAATGTTTCGGTATCCAGCCAGATATTCTGGATAAAAGCCCTTACGCTTTCCTGGTTATTCCTTACATATTTCTTCAGTTTAATCCTGGCTGCAGTCGAAAGCTTGTAGCAATCCTTGTCGATGCTGGCCCTGAATTTCCCATCTTCGTAAAAATCCAGGTCGTTCCCGAGCAGGTAGGCCTGCAGTATCTCGAAGTCTATATTGGTGTTCAGGAAACGGTTCACCGATTCATAATCGCCAATAAAATACGTGTTGTTGATCTTGTTGATCAGTTTAACCGAATCCTGTGTAATGATCAGCCTCATGGCTTCTATTCCCAGGCCGGGAGTAAGGGAAAGCCAGATAACGCTATCCTTCCTTATCCTGATCTGCCCGTTAAAGGAAGTGGTTTTTTTCTTGTTTTTGTATTCGGCCGAGAATTTTGCCATGAACCAGGTATATTTCAACTGATGTTCCTGCAGCTTTTTAAACAGGTAATCCGCTCCCTCCTCCTTGATTGGCGCCTTAATAGCTTTTCTCGAAGGGCTGCAGGAGACAGAAAATAAAATGAGCAGGGCAACAAGCCCTCCCAGGTATCCGTTCCTCAGCACTTTATTCTTTCCCATTCTGTTCAACTAATTTCTTTTCGCTAATCTTTTTATTCAGCAGTTCGGATCCCTCCCCCTTGGTTTTGGCTTTATTCCAGTACTCCAGGGCCTTTTCAGGCTCGCCAAGCTTGTAAAGCACATCCCCGTAATGTTCCAAAACCTCGCTGCTCACGTTTTCTTTATCGGTCAATGCTTTTTCTATCCATTTCCTGGCATCGCTTAGCTTTCCCATCTTATACAACACCCATCCGTAAGTATCCTCGAAAGAAGAATTCCCGGTATCAAGCGCTATAGCTTTCTTTGCCATCTTTTCGGCTTTGTCCAGGTCTTTCCCCCTTACCGAAAGGTAATAGGCGTAGTTATTCAGCACATATGGGTTGCCGTCTTTTGCTTTCAGGGAATTTTCGTACGCCTTATCCGATTCCGCGGGATTTTTGAGTGAATGCCATCCATCGCCTATGTACATATAGAACTGTGCAAGCTGGTCGTCATTATTCACCACCAGTTTAAGCCCGGCTTCCAGGATCTTTATCCCCTCCTCATATTTCTTTAATTGTATGCATCCCAGCCCGTTGAAAAGATATAACATGCTTTGCTCAGGAAAGAGTTCCATGGCTTTTTTGCTGTTATCGTATACCGGCTGGTATTCGCTGAGCTGGAGTTCAATGCGCAATAGTTCTTCCCATACCACGTATTTGCTCGAATCAATTTTTATGACCTTGAGGAATGCCTCGGCTGCTTCCTTGTACTGCTTGTCCTGAGAAAGCAGGTCCCCGTAAATTGACCATGCCTTAGGATTGTCGGGATGGGTTTTGATCATAATCCTTGAAAGTTCAAAGGCCTGGTCCTTAAGCTGGTCGTAAAGCTGGTTCACCGTATAGAAAGAGAGCAGGATGGTAACTTTGGTATCCACATCCAGGTTGGGGTTGCCGAAACCCAGTTTGAGTTCCTCGAATGCTTTTTCCTTATTGCCTGTCTTACGGTAATAATCGGCCAGGGACATGTGGATGTAAGGATTCCCGGGATCCGTTTCGGCTACCCGTTTATAGATCTCAAGGGCTTTGCCCTGCTGGTTGTTTGCTATGTAAAATTCGGCCAGCATCGACAGGTATCGGGAATCATCGGGGAATGCCTTCACAAGGCTCTGAAGTTCATTTTCAGCTTTTTCGGTTTTTCCCAGGTGCAGGTAGATCTTTTCCTTCTGAAGCGAGATCTCTTCGCTTATCCCTGCTTTTTCTTCGATCTGGTCATACACTTCAGCGGCCTTTTTTTCATCTCCAACCATCATGTAGAGGGCTGCAAGCTGGAAATAGTAATCCAGTTCACCAGGGTATTTCTTTACCAGGTTCTCATAAATGCCAACCGCTTCCTTATCTTTTTTACTGAGCTGGCATATCTCGGCAAGGAACAGCTGGTAATACTTATTATTTTGGTCAAGGCTGATGGCCTCCTGTATCAGGTCATACGCATCGTTGTATTGCTCGCGGGATGCCATCAGGCGTGCGAGTTCGAACTTCCCGGCAGGATCGTTGGGATAATGCGCGGTATAATACGTAAACAGCTGGATTGCCCTGTCGGTATTCCCAAGCAAGGCTTCCTTCTTTGCATCCATCAGCAGCCCGGTATTCTCGACTTCAACAAGGAGCTTACCTTCGGCCGAATGTTTTTTGCCGTGCCTTGTATGGGTAGTATCAGGCGGTTCCCCTCGAAGTGAAATCATTCCACCGCATACTCCCGAAAAGCTGATAAGTAAAAGAAGATAAAATATAAATGCTCTGTTTCCCATTAACTCGCTATTTATTCGCTATTTATTTGTGTCCCGTCGACCCGAAACCGCCCTCGCCCCGGCCCGTTGCTTCAAGTTCTTCCACCTGCATCCATTCGGCCTGTTCATGAGCGGCAATGATCATCTGGGCTATCCTTTCCCCGTCGTTCACCACGTAATCCTCGTTCGATAAATTAACCAGTATGACCTTGATCTCGCCACGGTAATCGGCATCGATTGTGCCCGGTGTATTCAGCACCGTTATGCCTTTTTTTATGGCCAGTCCGCTTCGTGGCCGTACCTGGGCTTCAAACCCGGCAGGTAGTTCGATAAATAAACCTGTAGGGACCAGGGTCCTTTCCATGGGTTTCATAAGGATCGCTGCAGGCAGGTAAGCCCTCAGGTCCATTCCTGCCGAAGCAGCGGTTTCATAGGCAGGCAAAGGATGGTGGGAGTTGTTTACTATCCTGATTTTCATAAGGAAATTTGATGTGCAAAGGTAATAAAAATCTCAATCGGGGGCCTTTGAAGGCACGGGCTTTTCGATGAAGAATGCAGTCAGCAGGAAAACAAGAAGCAGTCCTGTGCGGAAGAGGATGCGGGATGCCGGATGCGGGATGCTGACATAAGCACTGATTGCGTACAGAAGAAGTGCAAGGCCTGTATAACCGGCTGCTTTCCAAATACTGTAAGGTACAGGGTAGTATTTTTGCCCGAGCAGGTAAGCGATCACCATCATAGACCCGTAGCAGATAAACGTAGCCCAGGCCGAGCCGATATACCCGTGAATGAAATGGTCGGGGCTGAGCGGGATCCACCAGAAATTCAGGGCCAGGGTGATCACTGCTCCTATTAATGAAAGCCAGGCGCCCCAGATTGTTTTCCCTGTAAGCTTGTACCAGATGGAAAGATTGTAATAGATGCCGAGAAAGATGTTGGCAAACATCAGAACGGGGATGACAGCTTTTCCTTCCCTGAAATCTTTTCCTATAAGGCGGATGAAGATATCGTCGAGATACAACATGGTGACCAGGAATACCGTGGAAATTGCGATGATGAAATAATCCATGATGCGGGCGTAGGTTTGCCTGGCATCCTTCTCCCTGGCATGGGCAAAAAAGAAGGGCTCTGCGGCGAAACGGTATGCCTGTACGAATAAGGTGATCAGAATGGAAATCTTGTAACAGGCGCTGTAAATCCCCACCTGGGCCTCGGTGAGCTCCCTCGAATACGGAAGGAGATACCTGAGCATGAGGCGGTCGAAAGTTTCATTCACCATCCCGGCAAGTCCTGCAAACAGCAAGGGAAAGGCATAAAACAGCATTCGTTTCCACAATTCCCTGTGCATCTTCCACCTCATGTTCAGCAACATGGGCAATAGCAAGGCAAGGGTGATTATGCTGGCTGCAAGGTTTGCTATGAAAACATATTCTATCCCCCAGTCGGGCCGGTAAACCAGGCCCAAAACATCGTGCACACTAGGATAATGCTTCCAGGCGTACGGACAGGCTACAATGAAGAACAGGGTCAGTCCTATATTTGTAAAAATGTTGATCATTTTCAAAGTCGCGAACCTCGCAGCTTTATTTTGGGAACGCAGCCTTGCAAACGGGATGGCAACCAGGGCGTCCAGACCGAGGATCCAGGCAAACCAGGTAACATATTTTGACTGCAGGGGATAATCTATCCAGCCTGCAATGGTTCCTGAAAATAAACTGGCCAGGAAAATGAAAGAACCTGAAGTGAGCAGCAGTGAAATCATCCCGGTACTGAACACGCTGTCCTTATCCTCTTCTTTTTCACTGAAACGGAAAAATGCAGTTTCCATCCCATAGGGCAGGACCACCATCAGGAAAGAGGCATAGGAATAAAACACGCTGATAGTACCGTACTCTGCCTTTGAGAATATCCTCGTAAGCAAAATAACCAGCAGGTACTGCAGGAATCGTCCCAGGATAGTCGGGATCCCGTAAACTGCAGTTTGGGAGGCAAGACGCTTGATTGATGCCATTCTCTTGGTGACTGGTGATTAGTGCCTGGTCCCTGAGGCCTAGTGCCTAGTACCTAGTACCTAGTGCCTGGTAAATGGTGCCTAACGACAATTCACTAATCATGGTTAAAATCCAAAATTACTCATAAATTTGGCCCGACAAAGAAACGATGGCAAAATCAAAATATTACGTCGTGTGGAACGGCCGTAAGCCCGGAATTTACGAGGGATGGGACAGATGCAGGGAGCAGGTGGCCGGGTTTAACGGTGCAAAGTTCAAGGGATTTCCAACCAAAGACCTTGCTGTGAGCGCCTTCAGCGACGATCCCCGCAAGTATATGGAGAAAGGGCTGCAGGTCCCGAAAAAAATAATCTGCAGTAATCCCCTAATTGGTGAGCCCATAACCGACAGTATTTGCGTTGATGCAGCCTGCAGCGGGAACCCGGGAGTACTGGAGTACCGTGGTGTTGATACCGCTTCAGGAGCCGAACTTTTCAGGGTGGGCCCTTTCCCCGAAGGCACTGTGAATATAGGCGAATTCCTTGCCATCATTCATGCCCTGGCGTACCTCGGACAAAGGAATTCAGACTGGCCTATATATTCCGACTCCAGGACGGCCATTGCCTGGCTAAAAAAAAGAGCCATTAATACCAAGCTCGAAATTTCGGATAAAAACCGGGCCTTGTTCAGTCTCGTTGACAGGGCCCTGAACTGGTTGAAAAATAACAATTGGAAAAACCCGGTACTGAAATGGGAAACCAAATACTGGGGCGAAATTCCCGCTGATTTCGGGAGAAAATAAAGAAATGTACAATGTACATCCTAAAGTGTGGGATAAAATGCATCAGGTATATGATTGATGCTTGTTCCCTGTTCATCAAGGATCACCGAGACCACATCAAACCTGACTTCTCCTTTAAAAGCCTTGTATCTCACATAAGCGTTTGCGGCTCTTACCAGCAGTTTCTGTTTTGATTTTGTGACAGCTTCCTCCGGTTCGCCGAAATACCGTGTATTCCGGGTCTTGACTTCAACCACCACAAGCACTCCCTGATCCAAAGCAACTATGTCGAGCTCGGCTTTACCTGCACGGAAATTTCTTGCCAGTATCCTGAACCCTTTTGCAGCGAGGTATTCTGCTGCCAGGGATTCACCTTTTTTACCGAGGTCGTAGGAATCTGACATTTAAGAATCTCTTGAATATCGAATATTGAACATTGAATTATGATTGATGAACTGAGAGATGAAATGATCTGATTTATCGTTATAGTAATTAATACTTAATTCGACATTCAACAATCAATGTTCAATATTCGATATTCTAATTTTCAGAACCCCAGCTCCACCTCCTCATCCACAATAAATTTCACCCTGCGGCCGAGGATCATCGCCATATTTTCGGGACCGTGTCCTGCCGGGAAATCAAAGCAAACAGGGTATTTATATTCCTTCACGGCTCCCACTATGATTTGCGAGGCAGTTTTACCGAACGGGATCGTATTGTCCTTCATATCCTGCATGCTGCCCACAATCAGGCCCTTCAGCTCTTTAAGCATACCGGCCCGCTTCAGGTTCATCATCATGCGGTCGATATGGTAGAGATACTCATCAACATCCTCCAGCAGCAATATTTTCCCTTTGGTGTCGATCTGGGAATGCGACCCCATAAGGCTGTAAAGTATCGACAGGTTCCCTCCAACCAGGAAGCCTTCCCCTGAGCCGCTGCGGTCGAGGGGACCAATCCGCTTGGCATAGGCAAGTTCTTCACCGAACAGGGCTTTCCTGAGGGATTCAACGGATTTGTTCCCAAGCCGGTTCGCGGGCATATTCACGGGCATGGTGGCATGCAGGGTTTCAAGCCCGAAATGCCTGTGAATATGGGAATGCATCACGGTAATATCGCTGTAACCCACTATCCACTTGGGATTTTTCATGAACCTGGTAAAATCCAGTTTATCGATGATCCTCACCGAGCCGTAACCTCCCCTGGCACAGATGACCGCCCTGATCGAAGCATCATCCAGCATCAGCTGGAAATCTTTCAACCTCTGGGCATCGGTACCTGCGAACTGGTTATCAATGTTGAATACATAAGATCCGAGGATCACTTCAAGCCCCCATCTCTGGAATAATTTCATGGCAGGATGCACCTCGTCGAACGAGATGCTGCGGGCAGGGGCAAGTATGGCGATCTTGTCGCCTTTCTTCAGGAAGGGGGGCTGAATCATATTCACAAAAGTAAAAAATTGATTCGTATCTTTGCCTCTTGTTATGTTTATTATGGAAAGACCGGAGTATAAACGCTATACTGTAACTTCTGCGCTTCCCTACGCCAACGGGCCTATCCATATCGGGCACCTGGCCGGGGTTTACGTTCCAGCTGATATCTTTGTGCGCTTTCTGCGCATGAATGGTGAGGATGTTATCTTTATCGGGGGTTCCGATGAACACGGTGTTCCCATAACCATCAAGGCCCTGCAGCAGGGAGTCTCCCCCCAGCAAATCGTGGATAAATACCACGGTATGATCAAAAAATCCTTTGAAGAATTCGGGATCTCTTTCGACATCTATTCCCGTACATCCAACCCCATACATCATGAAACCGCATCGGCATTTTTCAAAAAGATGTACGATGCAGGCCAGTTTGTCGAAAAGATTTCCCAGCAGTATTATGACGAAGCCAGCGGTCATTTCCTTGCCGACCGTTATATCACCGGAACATGTCCGAATTGCGGTTTCGAAAAAGCCTACGGGGACCAGTGTGAGAAATGCGGTTCCTCGCTCAACGCCACCGACCTCATCAACCCGAAATCGGTCCTCAGCGGCAATGCCCCTGTAATGCGCGAAACAAAACACTGGTTCCTTCCCCTCGACCAGTATGAACCCTGGCTCAGGGAATGGATACTTGAAGGCCATCAGGATGACTGGAAAACCAATGTTTACGGGCAGTGCAAATCATGGATCGAACAGGGCCTCCAGCCCCGTGCCGTCACCCGCGACCTGGACTGGGGAGTGAAAGTCCCTGTACCCGGTGCCGAAGGAAAGGTGCTTTATGTATGGTTCGACGCCCCTATCGGGTACATCTCCGCAACCCGCGAACTGAGGCCCGACTGGGAAAAGTACTGGAAAGATCCGCAAACCAAGCTGGTGCATTTCATAGGCAAGGACAATATCGTGTTCCATTGCATCATCTTCCCTTCCATGCTGAAGGCCGAGGGGAGCTATATACTCCCCGATAATGTACCGGCCAATGAGTTCTTAAACCTCGAAGGCGACAAGATCTCCACTTCCAGGAACTGGGCTGTGTGGCTGCATGAATATTTACAGGATTTTCCCGGCAAGCAGGATGTGCTCAGGTATGTGCTCACTTCCAACGCCCCCGAGACCAAGGACAATGATTTTACCTGGAAGGATTTCCAGGCCAGGAACAACAATGAACTGGTAGCCGTTCTGGGGAATTTCGTGAACCGCACCATCGTACTCACCCATAAATATTTTGAAGGCCGCGTTCCCCGGCAGGGCGAACTCAGGCCGGTAGATACAGCAGCCCTGGAGGAGATGAAACTCTTCCCCTCAAGGATAGCGATCAGCCTTTACACCTACCATTTCCGTGAAGCCCTTGCCGAAATGATGAACCTCGCAAGGTTGGGGAATAAATACCTTACCGAAAATGAGCCATGGAAACTTTGGCCAAACGACGAAGAAAGGGTGGCAACTGTCCTGAATATTTCCCTGCAGATCTGTGCCCAATTATCCATTGTTGCCGAACCTTTCCTGCCTTTCTCAGCGGCAAAGATCAGGCATACCCTGAACCTGGGATCCTACGGCTGGAAAGATGCCTTGCTATGCAACTGGATGGAGACCGGGCAGAGCATAAATCCGCAGTCATTATTATTTGAAAAAATCGAGGACGAAGCCATTCAGAAACAGGTGCAGAAGCTTATGGATACGAAAGCAGCCAATGAAGCAGCCCAGGTTGTGACCAGCTTTAAGCCGGCAAAACCCGAGATCGTTTACGATGATTTTACAAAAATGGATATCCGCAGCGGCACCATACTGGAAGCCGAGAAAGTGCCCAAGACCGACAAACTCCTGAAACTGAAAATCGATACGGGCATTGACCAGAGAACCGTGGTCAGCGGCATTGCAGCCTATTTCAAACCCTCGGAGATCATTGGCAGGCGGGTAAGCATCCTGGTCAACCTGGCTCCCCGCAAACTCAAGGGTATCGAGTCGCAGGGAATGATACTGATGGCCGAAAATCCCGATGGAACTTTATTTTTTGTTACTGCGGATGAGGGAGCCCAAAACGGAAGCGATATCAAATAATCAAGGGGATGAACCGGAAACTGTCACTGGAGCCTTTGAAAAGAGAGAATGTGAAAACGTTCAATGCCCTTCGCGACTATGCCGAACATCAGCCGAAGCTTCGCGAAATCCTTAAAAATGCAGGCTTGCTATGAGCTGCTCTCGCTCCTGAAATGCCTTTTATCCGGTTTATATCATAGAAAAAGATCGGCAGAACGCGTTCCGCTGTTTTTCAGTTCCTTCCTTGTTTCGTTAGCATATTCCTTTGGAGTAAGCCCGGTTTGGAGTTTAAACGCCCGGTAGAACGACACGGCTGAATTAAAACCGGCGGCCGAATAGATCGTTTCTGTATCGATAATTACTGAATTACTGATATTCATTTCGATGATCCGTTTGGCTTCATTCACACGGTATCGGTTGATCATGCCCCTGAAGTTCTCCGCTGTATTCCCGCTGATAGCCAGGTAAAGATATTTTTTATTCGTTCCCAGAAGGTTGATCAGGGTTTTGAGATTCAGATCAGGGTCAAGGTAAAGCTTTTCCTTTTCCATAGCCTCAATTAAACGTCCATAAAGAGCTTCCTGCTGGATAGGATCTTCGGGCATGCTTGCATCAGTTTCACTAAGGTCTGGCTGGATCTCAGCATTCCCGGAAGGTGCCCGATTTTCCCTCAGAGCAGGAAATTTATACTGTAACATCTCGACAATTTGTTTATCGAGGTACTTTTCCTTACGGTACAGGGTTTCCCTGAACCTTCTTGTTTTAATAAAATAATTGATAAGCACAGTGATGAATATGCTGGTCATAAAAAGTAAGAGTACAAGCAGCTGTAATTGTCTTTTTTTACTGCGGATATCCAGGTCCTGTTTTTCAATCGTGAGGTTCTTCTCCTTCATGCCAAGTTCAACCATCATGCGGTTAAGAAGACTGGCCTGGTTGTCGTTCGTCATCCGCTCTTTGAGTTTGGTAAAGGACTCGTACCATTCGAGGGATGCAGCATAATTATCCAGTTTTTTATTTGCAACGTACATCGTACTGTCGACCTTCCTCTGAATTTCAGGATAAGGTGTGCTTCGCATCAGAGAATCGGCCCTGCCCCCATATTTCAGGGCATTTTTCAAATCATGATCAGACAGTGCAGCCTGGGCAAGGCTGCTGTTGCATATGGCCAGGAATAACTTATTGCCTAGCTGTTCGGCTATCTTGTAGGCTTTCAGCTGGTATGTTTTCCAGTCCTCTTTACGGCCCATTGCGAGAAAACATTCCGACAATTCACCATATACCAGCATAAGCAGGTCGGGTTGTTTAAGTCGTTCGGCCAGCATCGACGCTTTGTCGAGATAGATGCGGGCGCTGTCAAATTTCTTCAGATTGATCAGGCAACCACCCAGGTTATAATAAGAACGAACAAAATTGGACGTATCACCTAACTGCTCGGTGATCAGAGTAGCTTCACGATAATAAGCAAGGGCTTCAAGCGGCCTCTTGCTCTGTATCAGGATAGTAGCCATGGATGTTAATGCGCTCCTGTACTGCCTTTTATCGCCCGTCCGTTCCGAATAATGTAACAACTTCCGGGTAAAATATGCGGCGCTGTCGAGCAACCCGGAATTATTGAAAGCAAAAGCCATCATCTTCCAGGAATCACTGATCAGAACAGAATCTTTCGATTGGGAAGCAAGTTTTAGTGCATACCTGGAAGAGATCTTTGCCGAGTCGAAGTTATTAAGCCTGAGCTGGGTCATGCTCATTGAGTTGTAATAATACAGCTTCTCATCGGAACTTATTCTTCGATCGTCTTTTGCCAGCCTTGAAGCAATATAACCGGCAGCATCGTGGTAATGAGATGTCTGCATAAGCCTTACCACCAGGGTATCCTTAAAGGTTTGCGCAGCATTCGAAAAAAGAGCCGTGCAGCTTAGTAAGGATAGGATGATTATAAAAAAGGATCTGCCAGTGTGCGATCTTTCCATTTTCATCAATTGAATTCAACTGCAAGGTAGTTCAACTTTTTCAATTGTTATAAACAGTGATTTTTTCCGAAAAACGCCTACAGAAAAATCACAAGATGTTGAATTTAAATTTATTGGATTCCCGAAAAAACAGCAATTGCCATTTTGCTAAATGCGTAAAAGTTCTCTTTTGAAAATTTAAAGTTCTCTTTTGAAATAAACCTCCCGAGCTTCAAGTGCAGAAAGTCCTGTTTTGAAATCAGAAGGTCTGTTTTTGGAATAGAACGGGGCTGACAGCAGGTGTAATTTCCCCAAAATTTTTCAGCCAACTGGTAATAAACCGGTATTAACCCCAGGGCAGAACCCTGGACCCGGGTTCCGCCCCAGAGGGGCGGAGAATTTACCGGGAGTGATTAGTTCTACTTTGGTAGATTGAGAAGATGAAAAATGAGGTTGAGATAATTTTTTATCTATCTGTAAATCAATTTGTTAATGTTAATATCTTGTTTATAAAAACTCTAAATAAATGAAGTTAAGGTCCTGATAATCATTATCTT
>CAIRDP010000017.1 GCA_903877385.1 uncultured Bacteroidales bacterium | reverse complement strand
ATGCGTCGGAGTATAGCCTCTATCTGCCTGATAAAAAATTGCTCCAACAAAAATTGGCTGAGTGGATGGCTGAATTCGAAGATAAGCTGGAAGGGTAGAGCAAATCAGTCGGTTATAAACAACCGCGAACCTGAATTATACAGTCCCCGCTACCGTCCCCATGAAATGCAAAAAGCGCCGTAAACACAATGCTCACAGCGCTTTAACTTTTATTATTTGTGCCCGGAACAGGACTCGAACCTGCACATCCTGGGGACACTAGTCCCTGAAACTAGCGCGTCTACCAATTCCGCCATCCGGGCATTCAGTAAAAAATGAACAATAAAAAACGGCTGAAAACAGCCGGTATGGTGCCCAGGACAAGACTCGAACTTGCACAGCCTGAGGCCACTACCCCCTCAAAGTAGCGTGTCTACCAATTTCACCACCTGGGCATAAAATACTGAAATACAAAGGAATAAACCCAAATTTTTTAGATGCTTTGTTAAAGAACAAGATTTCAAAACAGGGTGCAAAGGTAGAAAAATATGTACAATGTACAAGGTACAACGTACAAATTCTTTTAAGGCGTAAATGGAAGTATCAATGGGCAATCAGGGAGACGAGGTAAGCGATAAGCAACCCCAGGCATACCGTAAGGAATTTCTGAAGATTGTACTTATGGTGTTCCTCGGTTTCAAACAGTATGGAGGTTGAAACATGCAGGAATATCCCAATGACCAGGGCCATGCTGTATGTAAAGAAGGTATCGAGGGAAGCAGTGATGTTGCTTTCAACAGCCAGGCCTGCCAGTGATCCCAGGGGCGTCATCAAGGCAAAGATCCCCAGGTAGATGAATGCTTTCGTGGTTTTACAACCATAATGCATGAAAAGGCCCATCAGGGTTAAAGAGATTGGGATATTATGAATCACTATTCCAAGAACCAGTGAATGCTGAACCTCGGTTGCGAAACGGCTTACCAGGGGCATACCTTCAAGGAAGGCATGAATGCACAAACCGATCAGGAGAAGCCAGGGAGCGGTCTTCTCCCCTTCCCGATGCTCGTGCCTGTGGCCGTGTTCGGCCCCTTCGGTGATCAGTTCAAGAGCCAGTTGGACCAGGAAGCCTAGCAGTACAAAAAGTCCTGCCAGGGGGGCCGGTTTGGAAAATACTTCAGGGACGAGGATAAGGAAACTGATCCCGATCAGAAAGGCACCCGAAAAAGCCAGTAGGAGTTTCAGAAGTTTCTGGTCAGCACGGCGGATAAGGAACACCAGGGAGCCGCTGGCGAGAACAGTGGAGATAAGGACCAGGTAGAGGATGATGTTCATATTAAAAGCGAAATGGCAAAATTCGAAATGCGAAATAGCGAAATTTCGCTTTTCACTTTTCGCTTTTCGCTATTTGATTTATTCAACATCAATTATTCTGAATTTCGTGCTCATGGGCACACCTTTAAAATTTTCAAGGAAGGGTTCCGAAATATGTCCTATACATCCGGTGCGGTCTGAAAGGCCCAGGGCTTCCAGGTCCTGATGAACCTTGCCGAGAAACTTTTCGCTCAGCACGATCCGGTTTTCAAGACATTTGGTCATCAAACGTGCCGTAAGGTCAACATCGGAGCCGTAATAATCGTTTGCGCCTTCGAAAAACGTTACATTATAAACTTCGGTACAATAATGGATCGCAACCTTACAGGGCAAAAAAGTATCTTTAACGGGATAATGCTTGATATTATACAAGGTTGCATAGATCTCTTCAAGCAGCATAAAATATGAATTGATGGCCGGATTGGTTTTCAGAACATCGTCGGGGATGAACAACATAATTTCATCGCCTATCCCCTTTACGATATACTGGGGGAAATCGTTCAGAAGAGAAAGGAAATTAAAGGTATTGTTGAGTTTCCTGCCCCAATCGGTCAGTCCGCCTTCATATTTCATGTCGGTGGACCGGTTGATGTCCATAAAAAAACAGGTTCCGGGAGTCTTCGGAATTGTGGAGAGAAACTTGACGATCTCGTCCGAGTTAGGATCTTTGAAATGGATATAAAAAGCCATCAGAATACCCCGAGTGCATCTTCCTCATTGGGGTGAATTTCAAAAATGGTTGTAAACCCCGAGATCTCAAAGATCTCTCGGATGTTTTCCTGGAGGCTGCATAGCACGAATTTCCCCTTGACCATGGTAATTCTTTTCAATGCCATCAGCAGTATCCTTAGACCGGAGCTGCTTACATAATCCATCTGGGAACAGTTGATCAGTATTTTTGTCACATTCTGATCAAGGAGTTCCGTTAGTCTCTTTTCAAGTATGCTATAATTGATAGTATCCAGCCTGCCATTAATGCCTATGATCACGCATTTCTCGGTTTTCTTCTCAATCAGTTCCATAATCGGGTATTTGTGTTAATAATTGCGGATTAAAATTACAATATTTTTTCCATCCCGGCGCTCATAACGGATCTCATTCACCAGTTTCTTCACAAAATGAATCCCCAGTCCGCCAATCTGACGTTCCTCAACAGGATGGTTGACCGTATTGCTGGTGTCTTTTTCAAGAAGGTTGAATTTCTTTCCTTCATCCTCAATCTGAACCTGAACGGAATTTTCAGAAGGCCGGGTATACGTAAGAAGAATCTCATGATCCCGGCCATCGTCGAATGCATAAAAAACGATATTGGTAAACAGTTCTTCGAGGATCAGGTTCAGCTCCATGCTAACTTTGGCCGGTATTTCCCATTCTTCGGCAAGCTGTTCAAGGTTCGCAACCAGGCGGTTCAATTCTCCCAGTTTGTTCAGTAAACGGATCTGTTTCATTTCCGTGGCTTTGGTTTCCTGTCCCGGCATTTGTTTCGACCTCAGTATCAGCAAGGTTATGTCATCGGCCTGATCAACTCCCTTCATGAAACCGATTACATCGCTTTCAAGTTTGTGCATCAGCTCCGACGGGCAAAGGTCAGCATTAAGGCCGACAATTTCAAGCATGCGTTCTTCCCCGTAAAAATCATCCTCACTGTTTAAAGCCTCCGTAACGCCATCAGTATACATAAAAAATGCGTCCCCGGGTGAAAAAAGCACGGTACCTGATGAATATGTGGCATGTTCAAAAATGCCAAGTGGAATACCGTGAACATCTGAGAATTTCATTGTTTTCCCTGTCGGCTTTACCAGGAAAGGAGGATTGTGCCCTGCATTGCAATAGGTAAGGCAGGAGTTTTTCAGGTCAAGGATACCGGCAATAAAGGTTACGAACATCTGGTTCGGGTTTTCCCTGCATATCTCCTTGTTGATCTCATATACACTCTGGTTGAGAGGAACGCCCAGGGATATCCTCGATCGGAACAAGGTACGTGCGCTCACCATAAACAATGAAGCCGGGACTCCTTTCCCCGAAACATCACCAATTGCGATAAACAGGTGGTCGTCGTCAAGAAAATAAAAATCATAAAGATCACCGCCAACAGCCCTGGCGGGGTCCAGGAGAGCCGCCAGGTCCCAGTCATCCCTCTTTGGAAAATGCTTAGGCAGCAGGCCCATCTGTATATCGTGGGCCACGCTCAGTTCGCCCTCTATTTTCTCACGAGCTGCCGTGGCTTCCTCGAGGTTACTGATATAATGAACCAATTCGCCCTTCATATGGGAAAAAGCATTGGTAAGCTGGGATATTTCATCTTTTGAGCGGTAAGAAGGCAGTTCAGTCCCGAAATCCCCTTGCCCTATGCGGCGTGTAGCATCAACCAGGCGGCTTATAGGCGAAACCAGTCTCCTCGTGATCAGTATCGTAAGCAGTATCATCGCAAGCAGGCTGATAACGAAAATCACTGCGAGTTTTCTGAAAAATTCGTAAAGCCCTGAATAAAGCTCCCTCGTTGGGAAAGTAATTGCAAAGATCCAGTTGGTATGAGGCACCGGGGCAGTATAAAGCCAGCTCGGAACTTGCACATGTGTAAGGTCCCTCATTTTAACGAACATCCTTTTACCCTGCAGCATCAGGTTGATCACCGAGTCGGTCGCCTTGTCCGATTCACCAACAATGATTTTGCGGATATCCTTATTAATGTATTCTGTATGGGGATGAGCGATCATGATACCCTTGCGCGACATCAGGTAACTGAACCCGGTCTCGTACACCCTTGCCGATTTCAGGATATGCATGAATGTTTCCAGGGAGATATCCATCGTGATAACACCGGCAAAAACCCTTTCATGGGCTTTCTGGCGGAAAAAAGGCACAGAATAAGTGCACATCAGGGTATCGCCCCCTCCCTTGTCGTAATAGGGTTCAGACCATACAGGCTGGCCGGTGAGCTTGGGGATGCGGTACCAGTCCTGTTTGAAATAATCATATTCTGCGGATGACAGATCCCGTTCAATAACAGTATCGCCGGTTTCAAAAACATAAGGACAATACCGGTAATGCTTTTTATCATGCATGTAGGGCTCAAAAGCCATAGCGCTTCCAAAAACCACGGTATCCTCAAGCACAAACTCCTTTGCCAGGTCGGCAATCATGCCATAGTCAGGCTTATCGGATTCAAGAGCGGTCGAAAGAGTCGAAGGCACCTGTTCCACCGGCCTGATCACGTTGCTAATCCTGGCAATGGTAAGGTCGGTAATGTTGGAAGCCCTCTGAAGGGCATCTTCATCCAGGATTGCCCGGGTATATGAAAATGTGTAATAAAAAGCTATGCTGAAGACAATAAGAAAAGCCAGGATAAAAAACCGGGTATACCTGATGGCAAGGCCTCCTTTCGGGAGGAAGGGCCTTGCTGGTTTATCGCTGGTACTGCTGATCTTTTCGGTTTCCATTCGCTGTATTCCCTTG
Organism: uncultured Bacteroidales bacterium; assembly: GCA_903877385.1. Classification (GTDB taxonomy): domain Bacteria; phylum Bacteroidota; class Bacteroidia; order Bacteroidales; family FEN-979; genus CAIRDP01. The sequence continues at coordinate 4,107 of CAIRDP010000017.1, read as the reverse complement.
ATTAACTTCTCCATTTTAACCGGAGATTCCTTCTTTGCAAGAGTAAAAGTAAAAAAATATACATTTGCAGGTATAAAAATATTAAAATGGAAAAATCACTGCAACAGCTCAAACCCGAACGGCTCTGGTATTACTTTTCAGAGATCTGCAAAGTACCCCGCCCCTCAAAGAAGGAAGAAAAAATAGCCGCATGGCTCACCGATTTCGCCCGCCTGAACAATCTTGAATGCATTAAGGATGAATGCGGGAATATCCTGATCAGGAAAAATGCCTCTCCGGGTTATGAAAAGCGGAAAACAGTGATCCTCCAGTCACATATGGATATGGTTTGCGAGAAGAATTCCGACACCGTCCATGATTTCGATACTGACCCCATTTTACCGAGGATAGAAGGCGAATGGGTCAAGGCAACGGGAACCACCCTTGGGGCTGACGACGGGATAGGGATAGCGGTTGCTGTGGCCATCCTGGGAGCAAAAGACATTCAGCACGGGCCTCTGGAAGCCTTGTTCACCATTGATGAGGAAACCGGGCTTACCGGGGCTTTCGGCCTCAAACCCGGCCTTCTGAACGGACGGGTACTTATAAACCTGGATTCGGAGGACGAGGGACAGGTATTTATAGGATGTGCCGGAGGAAAAGACACTGTAGCCAGGCTGCCTCTTGCCGAAGAGAAAACACCCGGAAACCACGAGACATACAAGGTAAGCCTCACCGGCTTAAAGGGAGGCCATTCGGGTGACGATATCAACAAGGGCCTGGGCAATGCCACCAAGCTTTTGAACCGCTTCCTGTGGAATGCCGACAAGGATTTTGATGCCAGGATAGCTTCTTTCGAAGCCGGCAATCTCAGGAATGCCCTTGCCAGGGAAGGTTTCGCAATTGTTGCTGTACCTGTTGCCAATGCCAGGGAATTTGAAAAGTCGGCTAAAACTTTTTACAATGATCTCTTAGGGGAACTTCATATAACGGAACCTGGTTTGAAATTTGCCGCTGCACCGGCACCCGGGCCCGGGGCGGTATGGACAAGGAAGCTGCAGAAGACCGTTCTGAATGCCTTATATGCCTGTCCGCACGGGGTCCTGGCCATGTCGAGGGAAATCCCCGGTTTCGTGGAAACTTCGACCAACCTTGCATCGGTTAAGGTAAGGGAGGGTATGGTTTTGATGACAACAAGCCAGCGCAGTTCGGTGGAATCTTCCAAAAAGGATGCCGGCGATATGGTTGCCAGCGTTTTTGCCCTGGCCGGGGCTGAAGTGGAGCAATCAAAAGGTTACCCGGGCTGGAAACCTGATCCGGGTTCAGAACTTCTGAAGCTTACCGTGGTCTCCTATAAAAAGCTCTTCGGCAGCGAACCTGAGGTCCTGGCGATTCATGCAGGGCTTGAGTGCGGACTGGTTGGTGCGATTTACCCGGGGATGGACATGGTTTCATTCGGTCCGACCATCAAGGGTGCTCATTCACCTGATGAAAGGCTTCACATTCCCTCGGTAACCAAATTCTGGGATCTGACGCTGGAAATACTGAAGGAGATTTGAGCTATGAGTCATGAGCTATGGGCCGTGAGCCAGCGAATAGCGAGTAGCGAATAATAATTCGATATTCGTTGATCAATATTCGATATTCATTCCTTTAATCCTTCATTTACAGTCCCACCCCAACTCCTATCCTGAACACAGGGTTGGTATAAGGAGAATAGTAGGAATTGTTGAGGTTAAACAGTATGAGGATATCCATGAACACCCTGCCGCCAATGGGCTGTGAATAGCCGGCCCCTATGAGCAAGCTGTTGTATGAAACTACGTTTTTTCCCTCGGCCAGCGTATTGTTGTAAGGATCGATGATTTTACCATAAGGATCATAATGGTAGGGTTCGATGTACGCGAGGTATTCATATTCGGCATGGGCGAAGATGTTTCCCAGCCAGTTACTGAAGATGCTTCTCAGGTAATATCTCAGGTACAGCCTGCCGCCGTATACGTTTGAAGAGAAATCAAGGTACTGGTTGTTTTTCGTATCCCAGTAATAGTCTTTATACCGGAAATACTGGTATGTAAATCCAATTCCGACGTACAGCTGGTCGAATGTTTTTACTCTGATTTCGGGTGAAAGCATGATTCCTGTAACGGTTCCGAACTGGAATCCAATGTTTCCGCCTACTGTTACACGGTTCCAGAAGGTATCTTTGGGGATTGGAGGTTTGCTGGTATGGAAAATATTAAGTGAATCCTGGGCAAGGCTGGCAGAGCCAGCTGTAATCAATGAGAGAATCAGGATGAGTTTCAGAGTTGAATTCCTCATGTATGATGTTCTAAAGTGTTAAATTTCCGTGTTTTAATGTAAGCTTTTGTGTAAGTAACAGTACAAAGGTACAACAGAAACGCAAAATGAAAGGGGCAATTGTTCTTTATTATCTATAATGTATCAGAAAATAAATGAAAAAAAGCTTGACATTTCTTTTTTGTATGAAATAAAGTAGTAATTTTGCACTCCGATTTCGATGTTCTTTTATCAAGGCTGTTAATGAAGCAACAAAACCCAGTAATAGCATGGGTTTTCAGATTGTGAAAAACTTTTTTGCATTATTTTTAAAAAAAGTTTGGATGGAAAGAAAAAAGTTGTAATTTTGCAGTCCAATTTTGAACAAAGTACCCGAGAGGGGACGAAATAGAAAGTTCTTTGAAAGTTTGAAGTAAGAAAGTAGCAAATATCCCAGAGATATAGAATACTCCAATTTTCTAATCAATTTCTTTGGTAATGGTTAACCTGAGGCATTAAATTTTCCTTATACAATGGAGAGTTTGATCCTGGCTCAGGATTAACGCTAGCGGCAGGCCTAATACATGCAAGTCGAACGGTAACAGGTCCAGCAATGGATGCTGACGAGTGGCGCACGGGTGCGTAACACGTATGCAATCTACCCTTAACTGGGGGATAGCCCCGAGAAATCGGGATTAATACCCCATAAAATTACGAAGTGGCATCATTTTGTAATTAAAGCTCCGGCGGTTTTGGATGAGCATGCGCGACATTAGCTAGTTGGTGAGGTAACGGCTCACCAAGGCGACGATGTCTAGGGGTTCTGAGAGGATTCACCCCCACACTGGTACTGAGACACGGACCAGACTCCTACGGGAGGCAGCAGTAAGGAATATTGGTCAATGGACGCAAGTCTGAACCAGCCATGCCGCGTGAAGGATGACGGCCCTACGGGTTGTAAACTTCTTTTGTACGGGAAAAAATCCCTGGTCGTGAACCGGGGTTGATGGTACCGTAAGAATAAGCATCGGCTAACTCCGTGCCAGCAGCCGCGGTAATACGGAGGATGCGAGCGTTATCCGGATTCATTGGGTTTAAAGGGTGCGCAGGCGGAATGATTAGTCAGTGGTGAAATCCTACAGCTTAACTGTAGAACTGCCATTGATACTATCGTTCTTGAGTACATTTGAAGTGGGCGGAATGTGTCATGTAGCGGTGAAATGCTTAGATATGACACAGAACACCGATCGCGAAGGCAGCTCACTAAGTTGTAACTGACGCTCATGCACGAAAGCGTGGGGATCAAACAGGATTAGATACCCTGGTAGTCCACGCCGTAAACGATGATTACTCGATGTTGGCGATACACTGTCAGCGTCTAAGCGAAAGCATTAAGTAATCCACCTGGGGAGTACGGCCGCAAGGTTGAAACTCAAAGGAATTGACGGGGGCCCGCACAAGCGGAGGAGCATGTGGTTTAATTCGATGATACGCGAGGAACCTTACCTGGGCTAGAACGCAAGATGACAGTTCGAGAAATCGGATCTTCCTTCGGGACATTTTGCGAGGTGCTGCATGGTTGTCGTCAGCTCGTGCCGTGAGGTGTCGGGTTAAGTCCCATAACGAGCGCAACCCCTATCATTAGTTGCCATCAGGTCATGCTGGGGACTCTAGTGAAACTGCCTACGCAAGTAGTGAGGAAGGCGGGGATGACGTCAAATCAGCACGGCCCTTACGTCCAGGGCTACACACGTGCTACTATGGCCGGTAGAGAGGGCCGCGACCTGGTGACAGGATGCCAATCTCCAAAACCGGTCTCAGTTCGGATCGAAGTCTGCAACTCGACTT
>CAIRDP010000016.1 GCA_903877385.1 uncultured Bacteroidales bacterium | reverse complement strand
CCAAACATATTTATTCATATTCAAATGTTTACGTTTCATGTACGTCATTTGTTCTGAATCCGGATAATTGATGTTTAAATCGATCCAGAATGATACCATGGTTATTGAATAAGCAATTACCCAACTTAGCACTATGGAGGCCAAAATGATTAAAATTTTAAAGATTATCATATGATGATTTTATCAGCAATATTTTTTAATAACCGCATCTGCCTGATCGTCGCCATAATATTTTGCTTTGTACAAATCCAGCAAGCCGCTATCTTTTTGATCTAATATCAGTTTTACCACTCCTCTGTTGAAATAGGCAGGTGCATACTTTATGTTTATCCGAATGGCATCACTAAAGTCGGCAATTGCTTCCTTGTATTCATTTAGTTGGCAATTTGTTCGTCCACGATTGTAATAAGCAGTTGAATCTTTTGGGTTTATCTCAAGTGCCTTGCAGAAGTCGACTATGGCGCCACTGTAATCATGGAGTTTCCCTTTTACAATTCCTCTATTACAATAAGCAGCTCCATAACCCGGATTAATTTCAATGGCCTTTGTGAAGTCGGCTATTGCGCCATTGTAATCTTGTATGTCAGCCTTTGCATTCCCTCTGTTGTAGTAAGCCTCTGCAAAGTTTGGTTCAATATTTACCGCAATTGAATAGTCAGCAATTGCTCCTTTGGTGCGCCCGGCATGGGCAATAACTTGGCGGTGTACGTCCGCTATGAACTTGGCAGTAGGAATCATTAGCCAAAGGCAAGGGTGTCCTTCGCGAGGAGGAATCTGAAGGAAGCCGGCGGCAAATTCCCGGCCTGATGAACAAGAACTGCATAGTAAGGCTTATGAGGGGCGGACGAGCTTGCCAAACAAAGCAAAGTCCAATACTGCCCGAACCCCTTGGAGTAAATGCAGCAGGTAGATGGGATGAAAGTTATCGTTCTTACCCGGGGAGACCTGACCCATACGCTGGGGATGTTATGTTTTCAGAACCGGCAACCTATACAGTGATGTATAACTGAAGGGTCAGGAGTCAGCAGAAGCCATAGTACCGGAGTCATTCATGAATGAAGCGGGAAGGGCCGAACGTAAAGATGTCTTTAAATTCTGAAAGACTTGTGAGCAAGGTAAGGAAAGCAGACAATCCCGTAAGTAAACGGGACTACCCACCGGAAGCAGGAGTGGAACTCCGAGGTAAGGAGGGAGAGCAGAGCCATGCCCCAACGTCAACAGAAGACGAAGACGGGAACAAAGTAAACGCCAGCACATTGCTTGAGAAAGTTCTGGACAGGGAGAACCTGAACCTTGCTTACAAGCGGGTAAAGAAGAACGACGGCAGCCATGGAGTGGATGGGATGAAGGTGGATGAACTTCTGCCATACCTCAAACAACATGGCGAAACCCTCAAGCAATCCATACTGGAAGGAAAGTACCGACCGCAGCCGGTACGCAGGGTAGAAATACCCAAACCGGATGGCGGAATAAGGCTGCTGGGTATCCCCACGGCTATTGACCGGATGATACAACAGGCGATAGCACAGGTATTATCCCCGATCTTCGAGAAAGAGTTTTCCAGGTACAGTTACGGCTTTCGCCCCGGATGTAATGCACATCAGGCCATTGAACAGGCCCAATACTACATTAACGAAGGGTATAAGGTCGTAGTGGATATAGACTTGGAAAAGTTCTTTGGTGCGCCAGGCAAAGCTTGGCAACTTCAGCGGGTGCAATTCCCGTCTCAGAAAGAGCAGGCCAGCTCACTGAGGATCGAGTCTTGGATTTGTAAAGGTAACGATACAAGTTAAGCGTAGACAGAGCGATGACCAGGCCGTAACGCAAGTGAAGCGATTGAGCCCCGTGATTCGTGAACCGGAAGCCGACAGAATCGAAAATCTTGGAAGGCTATAGTATGTATGCATTAATGGCAAGCATGCAGGAGATTCCGGCGGGGTCTTAGAGCACGGCATGGCAGAAACGGAGTTGACAGGAACCTGGGAGATCCATTGGAATCCTGAATCAGGTATACCAGACTGAGACACATTCAAAGAAAGGTAAAAGTTCCAATGGAAGTCGGACTTACTGGTAGTACTCAGAGTGTGGGAAAGCCACATGCAAGGGGAAGCGGTAAGCAGTATAAACACGGTTAAACGAAACATGTGCCTTACGCAGAGAAGGGAACAACATGAAAACAAAACTTGAACGTGTGGCCGAGAAGGCAACATCAGATCACAGGGTAAAATTCACCTCTTTAGCCCACTTGCTTTCGGAAGAATTTCTGGCCGAGACATGGCAAAAGCTAAACAAGAGGGGAGCAGCCGGGGTTGATCGTGAGACCATCGGGGAGTTTCAGAACAATCTGCAAGATCGAATCATGAACTTGCATGAACGGATTAAGAGCGGGCGCTATAAAGCGCCGCCTGTAAGAAGGGCATGGATTCCCAAAGGAGAAGGTAAATTTCGACCACTGGGAATACCCACTGTGGAAGACAGACTCCTGCAGGCATCTGTGGCAAGAATCCTCAGTGCAATCTATGAACCGGACTTTCTGGATTGTTCATTTGGGTTCCGTCCGGGACGAAGTGCACACGATGCGCTCAGAAGGCTGAGAAGCTACATCATTGGGGGCAAAGTGATGCAAATATTCGAGGCGGATATCCGCTCCTACTTCGATCGGGTGAACCATGATTGGTTACGCAACATGCTACGACACAGGATAGCAGACCCCGTGGTACTGAGACTGATTGATAAATGGCTCCGTGCCGGGGTCATGGACTCGGGTCTTAAAGTACTGACGGAAGAAGGTGTCCCGCAAGGAGGCCCCGTTTCCTGTATTTTAGCGAACATCTACCTGCACTATTGCTTAGACTTATGGTTTGAGAAGCAGGTAATGCCAACCTGTAAAGGGGAGGCGTATCTTGTTCGCTATGTTGATGATTTTGTTGCCGGCTTTCAGTATTTAAAAGATGCTGAACAATTTGGTTCACTGCTCACAGCCCGGTTCGGCAAGTTCAAACTTGAACTTGCCGGGGAGAAAACACGGAGAATAACGTTTGGAAGATTTGCCCGGGAACGACTTTCCATCATTGGCCAACAGCCTGAGGAATTCACCTTTCTTGGATTTCGGCACATTTGCGGAATAGACCGCAAGGGGAAATACACCCTTGTGCGGCTGCCCGGAAAGAAAAGTACCAGAAAATTCCTTGACAAAGTGAAACTTTGGCTAAAAGAACATATGCATTGGAAAGTCAGGGAACAGCAAAAGCAACTTAGCCTGATGCTGAGGGGGTTCTATCAATACTTTGCCTTGCCTCATTGTAGCCCAAAATTATCTAGGGTACTTGAAATAGTTACAAGGTATTGGAGAACCATCCTGCGGCGACGTAGCCAGAGGAGTAAAACCCACTGGTCCTATTTGACGACGCAATCCTGGTTCAAACTTCCCACTCCTGTCTCTTTGCATCCTGATGTCTGATTTGTACTTATGGCTGAATATATTGAAGAGCCCGTTGCGGGAAATCCGCCCGGCGGGTTCTGTGGGGGTTTCAGGGGGGTAACCCCCTGATTCTACCCGACACAGGGTTAACCATGATAAGCTGATGTATTTGCTTGCCAAAAGAATAACAGACAAGCGGCTACTGAAACTTATCCGGGCGTATCTTGAATCGGGCGTAATGCTGGGTGGACTGGTAAGTCCCACCGATGAGGGAACTCCTCAAGGTGGGCCGTTAAGTCCATTGTTATCCAATGTGATGCTTCATGAACTGGACAAGGAACTGGAAAAGCGAGGCCATCGGTTCTGCCGCTATGCGGATGATTGTAATATCTACGTCAAAAGCAAAAAGGCAGGGAATCGGGTGATGGACAGCGTAGGAGAGTTCATAGAAAAGCGACTGAAACTGAAAGTCAACCGGGGAAAGAGCGCTGTGGATTATCCATCAAAGAGAAAGTTCTTAGGATTTAGCTTCTATAACCATAAAGGAATGGCAAGAATAAGAGTACATGCCAAACCCCTCAGCCGGTTAAAAGCCAAACTTAAGAAACTTACCGGAAGAAGCATAGGTATCAGCATGGATGCCAGAATAGACAAGCTCAACCAGACAATACGAGGCTGGGTTAACTATTACAAACTGGCCGACATGGGTACACATTGCCAGACGACCGATGAATGGTTACGACGCAGACTCCGAATGTGTTTTTGGAAGCAATGGAAGAAAACCGGAACGAGAAACGATAATCTCATCCGGTTAGGCATCCCTGTTTCCAAGGCATGGGAGTTTGCTAATACGAGAAAAGGCTACTGGCACACAGCCAATAGCCCTATCTTATCCCGTTCGCTAACCAATGACTACCTCCGCAATCTTGGTCTTTCTGGTCTTTCCGAGGTTTACTCTAAATCTTTTTCTTTACGAACCGCCGTATGCCGAACGGCACGTACGGTGGTGTGAGAGGACAATGAGTGAAATAATCACTCACTTCCTACTCGATTTATCCATGATATTCTTCTTAGCCAAGCCTCTGTTGTGAAATGCTTCTACAAGTTCAGGATTCATTTCTATTGCCTTCGTATATTCAGCAATTGCTCCAACAAAGTCCTGAATATCACTCTTTGCACTTCCTCTGTTGAAATATACCTCGGCTATTTGTTCATTTCCCATTTCTGAATTGTTTTGAAAATTCTTCAATCAATTTTATTATTTTGGTCGGAAGAACCCTTAAAGCGTTTTCAATGATATATTCAGGAATCTCCCGATAGAATGCTTCGGCTATTCCACCGGTAATGCAGGCCAAGGTGTCACTGTCACCTCCAAGCGATATGGCAAGCCTGATGGCACTTTCAAAATCCGTACTCTCCAGGAAGGCGATAATGGCTTCCGGAACCGTACCCTGGCAGCTTTCATTAAACCGGTATCCGGGCCGTATCTCTGCCACAGACCTGTTGAGGTCGTAGTCAAACATGGTCTCAACAAATTCCTTGATTTCAGCCTTGCTTTTACCGGTTCTGGCCAGGAATACAGACGATGCAGTTGCCTGAGCCCCTTTTATTCCTTCGGGATGGTTATGCGAAACCTCAGCGCTACATTTCGCCTGGCTGAGTACATCATCAATTTTATTATGGGCCCATCCCACAGGGCTCACACGCATGGCAGATCCATTGCCCCAGCTGTTATATGGTTTTGGTTCTTCCTCATCGATCCAGTCGATGAACATTCCGCCGTAACCGGCATTTGGGAACTCCCGGCCATAAATCTGGTAAGCCTGAGCAAAGTCTGTCCGGTTTAGGATGCCATCCATGGTCGCAACGGTCAATACGCTGTCATCCGTGAAGGTGGTTCGTTTTCCAAACAGTGGAAAGTCGGTTGTTTTTACATTGTGCCATTCATAAACAGAACCAATGATGTCACCAATGATGGCTCCCAGGATGTAGTTCTTTTTGTTAATCTGCTCTCTCTCAAAAAACCGCAGGTAGGCATCTGCATCTTTAAAAACAAGTTTATGTCCATCACTGTTTTTCCAGACAACCTTAGTGTCATTATAACCCTCCTGGATCGTATCTATTCTAACGCCATTATAATAAGGTATGCTTCGATATGAAACCGATCTGTTTTTAACTTCACCTACAATAGCAAATAGAACTCCTGTTGGCGTTATTGCTTTAGTGTTCCAGTTCCGGCAAGTGGTCCAATGTGAAATTTCAATTTCTTCGTTTCTCAAGATGCAGCAATTATTTTTAAAATGAAAACAATTTCCGCAATGATGTGTTCCTCCGTTGGGCATGATGATCAGTTTTAAGGAGTAAATTTACAATGTACGCTACACTACTCTCTGGAAATTGATTTAAAACGTACTTTTATTAAATGAACGTTCGTTTCAAATTTCAACCGTTCAATAAAAAATCCCGGATACAATAAATTGCTTACTATTTTTGTATCTGACATAGCACACTTGGGAATCAATCAAGGCCCCTGACCGAAGGTTGTAAAAGAACCTGGCAGGGTAAAAGTATTTCGAATCTCCTGTGGGCGATTACTCATCTTATTAAAAATGCCCTGGCAAGAAGAAAAATTGTTAAACAATAAAGATTTCAGCGAGATTGATTATTTTTTTTCAAGCAATCTTGCAACTTCATCATGGGGAGTTGATCGTCTGCTCCAACGTGTCATTTTATTTGATCCGCTAAAAAGGCATATACCCTATCTATTGTTGATACATATAATCTTTTATAACACTGATCTTGAACATTCACTGAAAAAGGAGATACTCAACAAGCTCATTGATGAACTTTATAAAAAAATAATTAAAAAAGCAGCAAGAAACCCGCTTAACGACTTCATACCACCTTATTTTGTTATGAGTTTGCTTATCGACCTATACATCTCTGGTTATAACGTGAAACCATTGATCAGAAAACTGAAAGTTGACCAGATTGAAAATCCTGTTATGTCAGTTAAGAAATATGGTGATTATTCCGTTAAAGAATTTCCTGAAGCTCTGTCTTTTTTCTTTGAACAATTGGTTTTCTATAAAGACATCAGGAATAAACTCATATTTGAAATTCTTAATAAAAGCAATTATAGCAGAATGTTATATGAAATTGCTGAATCTACCTTAATTGCAAATAACTTTAGTGGTTACAATCACATTTTCAAGAAGATTAAGGATGAAAAGTTAAGATATAATGCTCAGAAGATAGCTGCCAGTATTCACGCGGAGCGGAAAGAAATATCCCAAGCCATTAAAATTGCTGAATCTGCAAAAACATTAAGGGAAAAATTCTTGATTTATCTGGACATTTCGTTTACCCTGTTGCTGGATGATCAGATTGAGGTTATTCATGAAATGGAGATCAACATTACCTCGCCCGAAATAAGATTTGCAATAGTAGCGAATACAGTTTATTATTATATCCGTAAACAAATGAAGGAAAAGGCGATGCGTAAACTTGAAGAAGCGTATGACCTGACCAAACTGATTAAGGATATATACTTTGATACCATTAATTCCACTTTCCTTTTCGATTTTGAATTCAAACTTGGAAGAGATAAAGAGGCCAATCGAAATATGGAAAATGCAGTGTTCAACATTAATAATATTCTTAAGCCTCCTGATGATGAAACTGCATTTGATAATTTGGTTCATAGGCTGGCCATCAATCATCAGTTTGAGAAGGTCAAGGAATTGATTGAGAACAAATTCAGCGATCCGGATCAACTTGATGATTGGAACAGAAACCATAATACTTGTGAGGAGTATCAGATGATTATTGGCCGGATTTTGAGGAATATTGATTGGAGAATACGAGAACAAAAGCAGAGGATGAAAAAGCCCGAACGCTTATTACTGCCAGAGGATTATTACGCTGCTAAAGTCGTGGTTGAGATGATTCCTACAGATGTATATAAAGATGATTACCTGGTTAAAATTGCTTTACACTATGCAAAACATGGCTTTTACCAGGAGGCAAAGGAGCTTATACCTCATATTAAAGATGAATCATTTAGCCAGCATTTTGCCATGGAATGTCCCATTTATGCTGTGATCAATGGGGATATTGAGGCGTCGATCAATATGGCGGGTTCTATCCCGAATAATAAATTACGAATGGAAATCCTAATGGCAATGACTCCGCAATTGGCAAAGCAGGACCATTATAAGGAATCATTGGAATTTATGCGTCAATGGGCGGTTAACTGCTTTCAGAATGAGTAATCAATGAAAGTAATTGTCGAGAAGCAATAGCCTTTTTGGCTACAACCAAGTAAACCAGATGGTTTGATCGATAAACGGAATATTATTCTGTTTACAAATATTCATAGTATGCCCGGTACCACCAGTCATCCGAGTAGTCAGATCATCGTAAAATATTCCAAAGTTTGCGGGTTGAATTTCACGGGTTCCGATCACTTTAATGGTATCACGAATAATGTATGCAGCTTTGATAGCATGATTATCAAATTCTCCTGAAAGATAGCGGTCTATGAGATTTTTTGTCTTTTTATTACCCCTGGATTGATATACAATATCAGGCTCTGCTGCAAGATTGATAGTATCAAGCGAAAGAACATTATTCGTTTGAATATATTCTTTTCGGTGGCCATTATATGGAAGGATAAGCTGGAGACGTGAATTGTCTATAGAAGCAACTCCTTCTGAGAAGAAAGAATCTGCTCCCTTTGCATTTCCGCTTCTGAAAAGTATATGCTGTGAATTTTCTGCCAATAATTGGCCAAGTCGTAGCAGTTTTTCTCTATCTTCAGGTAGAACATTGCGCTTGCCTTCTAACAGGATTATCGAGCCGGGTTTATCATATTCGCTAATAAATTGATCGTATCTCAATTGCCATCTCCTTTATAAATACTTTGCAGAGGTATTTTGACCTCAACCCTGGTGCCGCAAGGATTACCATTGTTATCTGAAAGATCGATTGTATCTATTGAATATTCTTTTGTTGCATTAATCTTGTTGAGAAGATTTATTCGTTCACGAGTAATATCCTCTGAAAGGGATGAATGTGATATTAGCGACCGATTCTCAATTTCCTTGGCCTTCTGCCTGCCTACCCCGTTATCTTCAATGATGCATTTTAAAAGACTCCCATCCGGTTTAAATTCAACAAGAAGTTTTCCACCCTGGGTACGATGCATCAGGCCATGATTGATGGCATTTTCAATAAAAGGCTGAAAAATGGATGGTGGAACAATCAGGTCGATCGGGATGAGGCTCTCTGAAAACACAATTCGTGTAGTAAACTTGCCGGCAAAGCGCAATTCTTCTATGTCAAGATAGTTGCGAATGTAATGGAGTTCAGAGGCCAGGGTAATATAATCCTTTGATGCATTTTCAAGTGTCGTACGAATCAATTTGGCAAAGAGAGTAAGATATTCAATGGCATCATCCTTACGGTCATTGAATAACATGCTTCGTATCGAGGTCAGGGTATTGGCAATGAAATGAGGGTTCATCCTTACTTTAAGCGCTTCAAGACGTGCTTTTGCAAGCTCAACCTCATAATTGGCTTTTCCCCTGGATCCTATCATGTTATTTTTCCTTCCCGAAAAGATTGATAAATTCCTCGATGCGCCGGTCGGCAAGATAGATAACCTCCTGGTTCTTCATCCTAATATATCCATCAATCTTATTATAAGAATCAATATGGTTCAGATTTGCCAGGTATGATTTATGACAGCGAAAAAAGAAGGGATAATTTAGAATCTCTTCAACCTTTCCAAGGGTCTTTGTTACAACGAATTTCAAATTACCGGAAGTATGAATTTCGGTATAATTTACATCTGCCTTACAATAGATGATATCCCGGGCATTAACCACCTTATATTCCTTCCCTACTGGCAGAGAGACAAGGATGTTGGGTTCATCCCCCGATTCAAGTTGGGCAAGCAGAAGTTTGATTTTATGGGCCACTGAAATTTGCTTTTCCCGCTGATCAAACCGGTCAAGAAATGTCTCCAAATCCTTTGGATCGACAGGCTTTAGTAAATAATCGAAGGCGGCATGTTTGATGGCCTGTATGGCGTATTCCTCATATGATGTTGTAAACACAACATCAAAATTAACATGGTCGAATTTATTAAAAAGCTGAAATCCATCTTCCTCCGGCATCCTGATATCCAGAAATACCACATCAGGTAATGAAGCGTTGATAATACCCACCCCTTCTTTTACAGAACCCGCCATTCCTGATATCCGGAGGCGGTCCTTAAATTTATATTCTATTAATGCACTGAGGTCATTCCTGCAATTGGATTCATCGTCGATGATAACACATTTTATCATAGTAGTGTTTTTAGATCCTATCCTGGGATATAGTATTCTACAACGAAATTAAGATAAGTTTTAATCTGAAGTGATAAATATTTTTGATATGAATGCCCGCTCATTGTAAAACATTAGCGATAAATATAAAATCTCCCACAACCTGGGTTCACAACGTAATTTTGCTTCTAATTCAAAAGATATATGAGAGGAAAAAAGAACGAAAAAGAAACAAACAAAACCCTTTTGAAATGCGTCGAGAAAATTGCTCTTGAAGCAAAATCCTCTGAAATAAGCAAAGAATTTTTGCAAAACAATAAAATGGAAATTCAGAGATTATCTGATTTTTTTGAAATTTCAGAAATTCAGGCAGTTCTGTTCTGTGTCATCTTTACTATTAATTTCGGGTCATGTACCGTTGATTTGGAAAAAATCGCCGAATATATCAATTGTAGCCCGGTTAGTGTGGTGAGTTACTTACCCGACCTTGACAACATGGGCGAAAAAAAAACACTTCGGAGGCAGGTTGAAAACAGCCGCAGAAGGCGCGGCGGAGGCGGAAATCTGAATAATTGAACCGAAATTCTATCCAAAGGATAGGGTTTACCTAAACCTCATAGAAAGTATAATTTCAAACCAACTCCAAGATTAAACCTAAGGTCCTTTAAGTTAAATCCGTTATTGATGTTAAAAAAACCACGGTCAATGAATCTGGCGCTTTTATACTCCATATCGGAACTTATCCAATATGCCTGTGTTTCGATACCGAATTTAACCCGGCCCTTTAAAAAATCAAGGCCGAATGCTATGCCTTTAATCGCAAATGCGCATGCATTTTCGTCACCATATAATGCAAAAAGAGCAAGATAAGGATTCAGGCTATGCCTGTAGAATCCAAGCTGGAGGCGGCCTCCATAACATGGAGTTCGGGTCTCAAGTCCATCGTAAGCCAATTTGACATTGGTAAAGGAGAAATAAAAACCCAGGGCAAATTCTCTTGAAACCCCGAATTGAATACCTGCATATTGCAAGGGATAAATCGTTAGCTGCCAGGCAGGCAATGTGCCAGATTGGTTCTGATCAAGGGATACGTCAAAAACCTGTGGCAGAGTTAATCCATATCCAAGTCCAAACACATGGGAAGTAACCGGCTTCCTCAGCCTTTTCGAATTAACCGGCAAACGGGGAGCATTTAATGTTACAGGGTTACTAATCTCCTTTACAGAACCTTTAACTTTGCAGTTCCATTTTCTTTTAGTTCTCAGGTCGGGCGTTATCACCGGATTCCCTGACTGCTGCCAGAGAATCTGCTGTCCCGATTTAAATTGAAAAATCATCCGGTCGGTTGGTTGCCTGGAATGATCTGCTTCATCATAATCCTGTAAGGAATATTCTTCGAAATTGACCATGGTTGGGATTGCCTGTCTGATTGCATTGATGGTGGCATCTTCAAGCAGTTTTCTGCGATTGTTGGTGTTGACTATATGAAGGATGTCTTTCCGGTTGTCGAGTATGATCGAGGATTGTCCTTCCACTTCATTAATCACCTGCCCTTCTGAAATGATGGTGCAAAGCAGGAGAAGAGGAATTATCAATCGGTGGGAACGAAGGGCAATCATGGCTTAATTTAAAACGGTTAGTATTATTTCAGGCCATTATTGATGAATTTCTGCACTTTCTCTCCGAATTCAGTGCCTTCATCTACTTCCCTCAAGGCCTTTTGAATCGCATGTGTAATGGCTTCCCTGTTGGAGTTGATGAAATCGGGGTTATAAAAGAAAAACATCCTATACTCGGTAAGGTCAGAATGCTTCTCTTTTTTATAGATTGTAAAAGAAGGATGGATCATACCGCCAATATCAATGGCGCCAACCTGTTGAAAGGCGCTGAAAAACCGGTCGGTCCAGTTGACCTCCTTTTTATTCTTCTTTACCTCGTCCCCACCATAGGCCTGATCGAAACGGTAACGGATTGAATCGAAAACAAGTCTGACCATGAAATTTTGCGCATCTCCAAGACATTTTTGCTGTCCGATTGCATAGGTTGGAGCGCTGACTTTTGTTTCATAATCAAGATACTTGCCTTCCTGAAGTTTCTGCAAATGGTTGAGTACCACTTGATCCAATGGCAATACAGTGCCGGAGATCGTATAGCCTTCTTTCTGATACTTTTTAGCGATGGCCTTGGCTTGTTTCTCGGTTTTTTTCTCGGTTTTGTCGGAGTTGATGCGGGTTGCTGCAAATACTGAAGTTGTGATGATTGAAACAACCCACAAAAGCAAAATAATTGATCTTGAAATAGTTTTCATAATTCTTTGGTTTTATTCTCAAAGGTAAGTTGACAAAGAAGATGTAGGATTGGGATTTATTTAACGGGGGTGTTTGTAAAAGAGCGGGGGTAGAGAATTGAAGTTTACCAGTTTTAGAACTTATCACATATGTGAACGATAACATAGATGCCCACGGATTTTTCAATCTCTGTTTCGTATATAGCCTTGGTGGGGGCTCTGGCGGTTATGCCCCATTTGATTTCGATCTTGACGAATTCTCCCTGGATGGTAGCGGAGATGTGGGCTGATGCTTTGGGTCATGTTCAAAAGGTTTTAGATTATGTAATATTCACTGTAAAATCCACTGTAGATTCGCTGCAGTTGCTGTAAATGTGCAAACTACTGTAACGGTAAACTGCATATATATAATATGCAGTTACAGTGCAGTTGCAGGATATTAAAAAGGTGCATCTTCATAATTGGGGTATAAACTGAATAATTTGTTTTCTTCTTCGTGTACTGCTGAATGGTAAAGTTTATAACTTTTAGCAGCTTCATCCTTGAGCAGGATTCCATTCTGAACTGCATATTTAATATGGTTCGATGCGGTTTTTCGACAGTTCCCGGTGTGTTTCATGTATTCACTCTCTAAATGACCGCGTGTCATTGCCTTCAGTGGTTGTAGTATCTTTTCCATGATATCTGAAATGCTTTGCCATTTGCTTGTTTCCGGTGGTGATGCATCAATCAGTACCGGTAGTCCTTCTTCATTGATAGTAAAGGCAAACGGTTGAAAGTCTTTGTCTCTGCAGTACACTGACTCAACTACGGAAATATCATTATGTTTTGGGTCCTTCGTGACTGACAACACTGATTCTGCCTTATTGACCAGATAAGTACCGATATGACCTCTGGCGTTAAAATCGGCTTTGTTTTGATGCAGAACTGTAATAATGTGAATATTATAGTTCTGAGTCCAGCATAATAATGCCGTGGTTAATCTGGTGGCTTCCTCTTCATCGTTGACCCCATGGGTAAGTAAATCCACAATTCCATCAATAACAACCATTGCCAGGCCGGGGGTATTGGCTATGGCATGGTCAATCGTAATCCATCGTTCTTTCGGCTCCAGTGGCCTTAATCCGAAAGCATCCAGGTTAACAGGCTTATCTTGTCCGATTTGTTTACAGATACGCTTCACGGTCCTTTGAGCATGAAAGGGGGATTGCTCTGTGTCAAAATACAATATTTTACTAGCAGCCCTTAAATTTCCCCTGATGCCTTCCAAGCTGCATGATCCTGAAGCTGCTGCTGCAGTAAGGCATGAAACCGAAAAAGTCTTCCGGCTCTTGGCTTTCCCAATCAGTAAACTGAAATTACCCAGAGTGGCAATGGGCTGGTATTTTATATGTATTAAAACAGGAGGTTCCATGATCTCGGCCATTGGGTCAATCCGGTGTAAAATTAAGGCTGCCGCCGGATCAAAGGACCGGTTATTGTCAGTTTGCCTCGGGACTGGCTGGGCTTCTTGTTTATAAAAATCCTTCCTATCCATGTCGCCGATTATTTAACATGAGTGGTTTGTTTTGCCCGATCTTTATAGCCCATTGGGCGGTTTTTTTATACCCGGCAATGCCTTTGGTCAGATATGGGTGGGTTTCGATTTCGTAGTTAATCATCTGTAATGCCTCTTGCTCAGCGATATAGCCACTGGCAATATAGCCACCTATGGTAATACAAAGGCTTCTTAACATAGGGTGCCCATAATCAATGATATGATCAAACCCGGTATTGATAATTTTAGCGATGATTTGTTTGTCTTTATCGGTGACATCAATTTTTAGCGCATGCATGGCCGGCGCTAAATCGAAATCACTTCGTTTACCCCCTTTGTTTGTCCATATATCGAAGTTATCCCGTGAAAGTAGATCAGGATCCCAGGATTGAAACAACGGCAAGACAGCGTTTTGCCCTGATGGGTCAAACCCGGCAAAGACTTCCATTTCGGCTGCTATTCCGTAATAATATTCTTTAAATTCCACAATGGTCTTTACTATAGGAATTTTCACCAGGCATTTGACTCCGCGCTTTGAAGGTGAAAGCCATGCAGCAATAATAGATTTGTATTCATCAAACAGAAATGATTTGAAGTGAGGGGCGTTATCAATGTGATCGAAGTCCAGTACCAGCAAACCTGTGAACTCTTTGATGCTTTGATAATTTCGGACAGGATGGACTACGGCGCAAGGCGTGAAATAAAACAAGTAGTGTTGTTTTAGTCTGGCTTTCAGTTGTTTGTTCCCTGAGGATTCAGCTTCGGCTATCTCGTCGAAAACATTTATAATACTTCGGGGTGGATCTTCGGTATAGCCTAAAAACATGTCAAGGCTAATCAATCTGTCCGGCTTGATGTTAGTAATCGGTTGCCGGTAAACCTGAAAAGAATTTTCGTTATCTTTGTCCATGTGTACTAAGATTTTAACGGGTTTCCGGTTTGCCAACGGAGCCCGTTTTTTTAATTATCTGGACATCATGTGCTGGTGTTTCCCTTTAAAAGAAGCTATTTCATGAAGTGAATCCATAACCTCGGCAGCTTTATATAATACCCGACCACCAATGCGGTAGCCTTGTAAAATGCCATCTTTTGTCCAATAATGGAGCGTAGCCATTGAAATTTTCAGTAACTCACAAACCTCTTTACGTGAAAGGTATTCACCGTTGGTTTGCGGAGGCATTGGATTTGCCGGTTTGAATTGCCGGAGTTTCTCTTCGACAATGTCGCCAATCATGGCGCGGAGTTCGGGAATCGGGGTGCTGTGAAGAATGATTGAATCCATATTCGCATTTTTGTGCAAATATGGCATTAGATGAACCCTGCTAACAATCCGTAAACAGTCCGGACTGTAAAAAGAATCAATGAAATCAGGCTAAATCGAACAAATCCGGAATTGTGAATTTTGCCCGTTTAGTATCGGATAAGGTGTTTTTGTCTGGGTTTAATTCCTTGGTAAGGTTCTGGGGAGTCGTTTCAATATCGAAATAATCGTTGCATAACCTTGACAGGCCGGTGTAATTGTATTCCCCGTTGCGCATCGGAGGTTCAATAAATCCCTGTTTGACTAATGCCAGAAACAAATACCCAAATTGTGAAGGTGTACCTTTCCACTTGATTTTTTCATTGGCATGAACAGGTTTCATGTTATTTTTAAGCTCATGCTCTCTGATCTGAATCCAGTCTGCAATATTTTGCTGCCGGCCTTCCGAAAGTTTTGCTTTAAATTTATTGATGATCAGTTCTTTAATATATTGTAAGAAATTCCCCGGATTCTCTCCATTTTCGCTGTATCTCTTCAGGTGATAATCCAAAAATGCAATAGCCGTCTGAACATCCGCCTTTAAAAAGCCAAATACAATCACATCAATTTCATTGTGCATTTGAGGCAATAAGACATAGAACCTTCGAAAATCCTCTTTGATGTCTAAGTCAAAATTTTCAGGATCATATTTTGATGACAGCTGTACATCATAATTTCCTGAATCGTTCATGTTCCTTGCCAACATGGAGAAAGACTGCCCCTCGGGTAAATACGTGAGATGAAAATAAAAATTTTTATCAGTCATTGCTGCTGCTTATTATTGGTTACTACTTTCAAAGGTGGTTTACTGAAAAACGGATGGTTTGCCATAAGGTCGGCATTTTGTTCAGGTGTAATTTTAATGTATTTCAAAAATGATTTCTCGGACCGATGTCCCGAGATCTTCATGATGGAAATACTTGGCACCCCAGCCAAATAAGCATTTGTCGCAAATGACCTGCGCGCGGTATGAACCGTAACAAGTTCCCATTTGTTGTGACTGGACTCAACCTTACTGCCTCCCCGTGTTTGTGCTTTCATTACAAACTCGTTAAGGCCTGCTTTTTGAGCGATTTCTTTTAAGTAGTCATTCATTCTCTGATCACTGATCGCGTTAGGAAGACTGCCATCATACTTTTCCAGAATTGTCTTTATAGTCCAGTGTAAAGGTATCTCGACTGTCTCTCCTGTCTTTTCGGTCTTCACCCTGATGCGGGTGCCTCCCTTGATAATATTCTCTCTTTTGAGTTTTGTCAGGTCTCCAAATCTTAATCCGGTATAGCAACCGATGATAAATAAATCCCGCTGGTGTTCCAATCGTTTGTTATCTGATAAATCCAGTTTGAATATAGCATGCAGTTCATTTTCGTTCAAATAGATAGTATCAGCGGTTTCTGCAAATACCTTGAATTTTTTCGGCAGGACCTTTTGCGTGTAGCCTTTTTCCAATGCATAATTATGAAAAACTTTGATATTCTTAATATGGGTCCCAACTGTATTGTAGGAAAATCGCTTCGACGTAACAAGGTTCCCTTCTTTGTCCTCGGATATTACTGTTGCCTCATTGCAGTAACGGATGAAGCTTTCATAAAACTCCATGGTTAAATCGTCAAAGTCAAGTTCCAGATCAATCGTTGCCTGGTAATCCTTGAGAACTGCTAAGGTTGTATTGTAATGTTTGATGGTCCAGGGCTTGCGGTTAACGGTGCTGATGTATTGCTCGATTGCTGTAATGAAAGTTGTTGTTTCAGGTACTTGCTGTGGTTTAGGTTTGATTATGAGTTTCAACTCTTCACGAAGCCGGGAAATATTAATCGTTGGATTATTTACCATGTGCTTGTCGTAACAAGCAAGGGTTTTTTCTCCGATATCTTTTAACCGGTCATTGGTCTCTTTGAAGTTTTTATATTTGTCTGTTTGCCTTGCCCGATGTTCCAATGGGTTCCAGTTCTTTGGGTGAATTTTTTTTCCGGTTGATAGTTTAATACGGTGTTGGTCGATCCACATGATAAGGTAAATGGGCGTTTCCTCCTTCGCAGTAGACTTTTTCTTTTCCTTTGGGTCTTTCTTTGACTGTGGGTCTCTTAGGATAAATGTCACGGTGGCCATAGAGTATAAAAAGGTTTGGACAAATATAATACAAAATCAATAAGGGGGACGGTAGGGGGGACGGTAAAAGTAGATTAAACTGTATTTATTTATACACGGCTGAATGTTGATAATTCTGAAAAGCCTATAAACAGTGCTGTTTGTGATTCAGATCGAGATGACGGGTTTGAAACAGGTTGGTTCCTGTTCCGGGCACAAAAAAGCAAAGTTAAAGCGCTGTGAGCATTGTGTTTACGGCGCTTTTTGATTTTCATGGGGACGGTATAATTCAGGTTCGCGGTTGTTTATAACCGACTGATTTGCTCTACCCTTCCAGCTTATCTTCGAATTCAGCCATCCACTCAGCCAATTTTTGTTGGAGCAATTTTTTATCAGGCAGATAGAGGCTATACTCCGACGCAT
>CAIRDP010000015.1 GCA_903877385.1 uncultured Bacteroidales bacterium | reverse complement strand
GGGAAATGGTCCAGGAGTACCCGGTCATGGATGGTTCGGTGGCATAGGATACCCCGACAGAGCCGGCGCAAACGGAAGATGGGCCTGTGATGGTGGGAACGGGCAGGGAATTCACAGTGACGCTCTGAGATGTGGCTGTGGCAGCAGAACATCCGCTTGCATTGGTATAGTTCACGGTCACACTCTGAACCCCCGGAGTGTTCCAGTTCACTGTGATGGTATTGGTGGTGCCCCCTGTGATAATATTCCCCCCGGGAGATACGGTCCAGGTATAAGAAGTCATTGATGGTTCAGTGGAATAAGTCACCCCCGTGGTCCCGGCACAAACCGAATTTTGACCTGTAATAGTGGGAATGGGCAGATCAAGAACTGTCACCTGACTGGAAGTGGTATCAGGACAGCCATCTCCCGAGTATGCAATAAGCGTTACATTGAACGTGCCGGAGTTAGCGAAAATATGAACAGGATTTTGCTGATGCTGTATGGCAGTGGCATCACCAAAATCCCAGTCCCATGCAGTAATCCCATTCTGATTCGCGGAACTCTGGTCATTGAATTGCATTCCCTGACCCGCGCAGGCATCACCATGCGTAAAACTTGCACTAACAGTTGTAAAAGCGATGGATTGTAATACATTTTGTACCTGGCATCCATTATAAGCAGTAAGGTTCAGATGAAAAATATTTCCTGTTACAGCTCCCTGGGATGCATTAAGGGTTACAGGGTTACCGGTATAAGTAGGAGGATTTGAAGGACAGGTCGGGCAATAGGGTCCCTGCCATGTATATATTTCAAAACCCGGAGGTCCAAGCAAGGTTACCTGGCCGGAACCCTCACATCCGCTGACCGTTATACTCATCGAGCCGCAAAATGTCGAAATGTAGGCATAACCGGTATGCCCGCCGGGGGAGCAGCCATGTACCATGAAACTGACATCAAGAAGTTGCCCTGCATGTATGGTGGGAAAGACTGAAAAATCAATGCCAACAGTACTCCAGTCTTTCCAAAGAAAATTGACGGAGTTTGGAGGGAGTGTAGAATAAGTATTCCAGACTGTACCGTTCTGTCCGGTGAAAATATCCCAAAAGCCACAGGTTGAATCAATAATTGCCCCGCTCACATGATCTTTAATCGCAACGGTAAGCCTGGGCCTGTAATCTGCAGTCGGGTGATTGGCTGCCCCTGGGTCTGCCAGGACAACAGCCGTCCTGTAAATGAAAAAACTGTTGTTGGGATCATAGGCTATCTGGTATGTCAGCTGATCAACTCTGTGACCCGGAGTACCTGAGCTGTTACATTGCCTGTTCCCGATAAGGGCTGAATAAGGATCGGGAGGGTCGGGAGCAGGGTTGACGAAGGTCTTGGTCAAACCGGGAATACAATTGTCATTGCCGGGAGTCTCAATGTAAAAACGACCTCCATTGGGTACGTTGACCCAGGGCATGTTCGGATTGTTACAGGGTGGATTAAATTGCACACTGCAACCGCTGCCGCTGCACCATGTGCCCCAGCATCCGCTCCAATTGGTGAAACTCCCCAGTGAAAAATCTGAATTTGAACAATTTGATGTTTGCAGATCAATCTGATGATAGGTATTATCTTCCATAAGAACATTACGGGTAAAATGATACCTGGGTGCGGGTTTTGAAGTCGACGGGTTTTGTCCGCTGGAGTTCAAGGCCAAACCTAAATTTAGCAATGCCAGGAAAACAAAATAGCGAACAGAGAATAACATGCGTATAATATCATGTTTTCTCACGTAAACCTGGGATAAAATGGTTAACATAATAGGCCGTTAAGGTTTATTAATCCTAAGCATAATAATATGTAAAACACAAATCTCCTGTATGATTAATAGTTTCTTCTTTAATCCTTGACACAACGAACAGGCAAAGCGTTGCCCCGTGTTGAGAAATATTTTGACACACTGGCATTTATTTCATTCAGTCCGTGTGTAAAAATCCTGGTATTGCTGTTTGGGTTAACAGTGGAAGTCCAGAAAATAGTAGCGGAGAAAGATGGAGGAGTGAAGGCCCAGACAATATTCTGGTAAAGGACTCCCATTGATTTAGCGTGAAACCCATACAAAGGATTGGGATCCAACAGTCCCCATCCTGCAAGCCCGCTTCCCTGGTAATAATTTTCAAGTTCAGACCATTCGGCTTCCGTTGGAACATGCCATTCGGGCGGGCATAAGCCCTGTTTACCTTCGGCCAGCAAATTATCGGCAGGGAGGTAATTCATAAGTTCGTCCCATTGATAAAAAGCACCTGATTCATAGCATCTTAATGAGTCGTTTCCCGGGCAGTATTTTTCGTTGCTGCAATTATCGGTTTGTAATACATTGTCCCGGATAAAAGTCCCGTAATTGAGATTAGCCGACATCCAGCAACGGTGAATGCCTCCATTGACTACCTCAAAGGTAGGGTAAGTTTTCAGATCCCGGATGTCGGTGAGTGTTGTTTTACAGATGAAATTCGAGGCATTATTGACTTTCAGGAACTGGGTTTTGGTGATCGCACAACCGAAACGGTTGGTGTAAGTATAGGAAATTGTATGATTGGGCGGACTGGCGCTAAGGCCTGAAGGATCCAGGATGCCTGAAGGCAGATTGGTTCCGTCTATACCATAGGTCCCCCCGGTGGGGATGCCACCTTTAAGATTAAATGGTTTTGAGCCCCGGGTCGTTGCAGGGTCGTTGCAGGATTGCAGCGTTACTTCAGGGTTAGGATTGATTGTAACGTTTGTATATGTTGAGAAGTTCCCGTTCCCGCAATTGCTCACCGGCTGGAAACGTATCCCGAGATTCCCGGAATAACCGGTATTTAATGAAATTACAGGAGAAACACCGGTTCCGCTGATAGTTCCGTAAACAGCTGGGTTGACTTCCCAGTTGAAGGATGTGGCAAGCGGGTCGGCCCCTCCCAGGGTGTATACGAGATTTTGTGATGCTTCACAAACAGGGTTGGTCCCGCTTAAAGTCCCTGAAGGCAAGGGAAGTGGGATCACTGTAAGGCTGGATGTGGCTGAGTTTGTGCAGGAATTTGCATCAGTATAAGTATAGGTAAGTACATGGACCCCTGCACCTGAAGAGGGATCAAATATCCCTGAATTGATGCCTGTGCCGGTGTAGATCCCCCCTGCCGGAGTTCCTCCTGTAAGCAGGAAGGGCGCTGCAGTTATGCAAACAGGAGGATGTACGGCGAATTGTACGTTCGGGAGCGGATTTACGGTGAGTGTTTTAGAGTCGGTATTGGTACATCCGTTGGAATTGGTATAGGTATAGGTGATGACATGAGACCCCGGGCCGGTGGAAGGATCAAAAACGTAAGTTATTGGATTAACCCCTGTGCCTGAATAGACACCACCTGCAGGGGTTCCCCCGCTGAGCAGGAAAGGAGGCAGGCTGATGCATACCGGGCTGAAAGCTGCAAGTTGTACAACAGGAAGGGCATAAACCAGGAGAGTTTTGGAATCCGAACCGGTGCATCCGTTCACATCGGTAAAGGTATATGTAATGGTGTGCATGCCTGCCCCTGATGCGGGATTGAAATAGCCGGTTCCTGAATTCACCCCCGGGCCCGAATAAGTACCGCCTGCAGGTGTGCCTCCGGTGAGCGGGAAAGCCGGGACCGAGATACAGACCGAGGGCTGGGACGAAAGCTGGACCGTGGGAAGCGGGTTTACGGTAAGCACTTTCGATGTAAAACTGATACATCCGTTAACATCGGTAAAAGTGTAGGTAATGGTATGCGGACCTGAGCCGGAAGAAGGATCAAACACCCCGCTTGCGGAATTAACCCCCACGCCTGAATATACGCCTCCTGCCGGGCTTCCCCCGACAAGGACAAAGGGCGGAACGGAAATGCAAACAGGAGTATAATCAGCCAGCTGGACTGCTGTCGGAGTATACACTATCAGGGATTTCGCGTCGGAATTGGTGCAATTAAATCCGTCAGTATAAGTATATGTAATATTGTGAGGGCCAGGCCCGGAGGAGGGATCAAAAACTCCCGTACCGGAATTAACCCCGTTTCCTGAATAAACTCCGCCTGCGGGGCTGCCGCCGGTGAGTGTAAAAGGAGGGATGTTTGAACAAACTGCCAATGGCTGGGCATAGCTTACAGTCGGGAGAGGATGGACGATGATGTTGGCCGAGGTGCTTCCCTCGCAATGGTTATTGTCGGATACGGTAATGCCGTAGTTCCCGCTTGTACTTACTGTGATGGCTGGTGTAGTTTCACCGGTGGTCCACAGGTATGATGAATAGATGTTCTGAACGCTGAGTTGTTGGCTGCCACCTTCACAGAATTCGAAAACCCCGCTTATTACCGGGTTGGTAAAAGGTGAATTGCTGAGAACTACCGTGTCGGATAAGATACACGAATGATCATCCACCGTAACGGAATACGTGCCGGGAGCGCTCACCGTTATAGTTTGCTGCCCGCTTACATAAAGGGTACCGTTATAATACCAGTCATAGCTCAGGCGGTTAGGTCCTGCATCAAACATTATACTGGTGCCGGGGCATACGGTCTGATCGGGCCCCAGGTTAAGGCTGGCAAAGTCGGTAAAAAAGCCATAGGAACAACCTGAATGCCCTGCATCATAGGTGTGGATTATTCCCATATGGAAAATGTCCTGGGAATTGGCCAGGATATGTGCGCCAACGGGAAGAGTGGCGGCAGAAAAATCGATTCTGGCGTACACGAAATTTGAATTCCCGGTTACCGGCCTGAACATTGCAGCCGTTACGAGGGAAGTACTACCGTCTAATGTAAAAGAACCCTCGGCCCCGACTTTGGTAAGTATAATAAGTTCAAACGAATATGGTGTGGTGCGGGTAAAAGCAATCTGCGAAGATCCTGTACAATTCATAGGAGGGAGGATGGCCGAACCGGCTTCACATCCGTACCCTGTGAGATGCCATACATAGGCAGGCTTGCTTGTTTCAATAAAGGCTGAAGTGTCGGTGAGGGGCATTTTAAAATGATATGTATCCCCTGCATTGATGCTGGTGGTAACAATTCCGTCAAGACTTACGGTAGTGTTATCGGCAGTGCCTGTGATAAATACCCAGTCGTTCATTCCGGCGTTTGAATACCCTCTTACCACTATATATTGCATGCCAACGATATTGACCGGTACAATCTGGTCTCCCGTAAGGTCATAACATCCCTGGCCGGGAAACTGGTCTGAATCATCTTTTACAGTTATGCTGACTGCTTTGTCGGATGTGACGGTTGATCCCATAAGGTGGTCTCTTCCATTCAATCCCGTGGCCTGGGCGCTGTATACCTGGCCCTTGTTAAGGGTGACCGGGAAGGTGGACTTTGCAGCATGCCCCACAATGGCAGTTCTGGGAGTGATAGTGACCGTTGTTGCGTCTTCCGTTGCAATAATGTCGAATGAGTTGTAAGCCTGGGGGACGAGCACGGAATGATTGTACAAAGTGTCCTGGGAGGGGATAAAAAATGAGGTACCCAGGGCATCATTCCCCTTTAAAGTGAATATTTCGGGATTCGGGGTGCTTGCTTCTTCATAATATGCCGTAATGGGAACCGTTGAATGAATATGAAGGCCAAAGTTCAGGATGGTATTGGGAGGTTTGGATTCAATCTGCTCCTTATAGGGCGTGAGATCGACGCTGATCGTTGAATTTGCGGGTATTGTCAGGTTCTGGGTTGGAAAATTTGTAGTGTTTGAAGGCTCCGAAATAGTTACATTTGCAATCTGATTGAAGGATGTGAGCCGGAGATAAATGGGAGAATCGGCATGACCCGATGTGACTTCCGGACCGGCAAACCAGAAATCGGTGTTTGTTTGCGCTGTCACAAATAAAGGAATGAAAATCAGAAAAAGCAGGGCGTATTTATGTCTCAATCGGGATGCTTTGAAAAAGTTTCTGTAAAAATACAAAAAATACTTAACACCTGAAATGAACAAACCTAACGAAGGAATAAGGAAAGAACAGGATTTTCTGGGAGAAATGGAAATCCCCTCCGACGCCCTGTATGGTATCCATTCCCTCAGGGCAAGGGAAAATTTCCCCGACAGTACAGCCTTTCATAAAGAATGGTACGAGGCTATAGGTATTGTAAAGAAGGCATGCTATATGACCAGCCGGGATTATTTCGCAGCGGCAAGCCTGAAATTCCCTGGAAAAAATATAAAAACTTTACCTGCAAAGCTGATTGATGCCCTAATCCTTTCGGCATCGGAGCTAGCCGGGGGGATGTATTTTCATCATTGGATAGTGCCTGCAGTATCAGGGGGAGCCGGAACAAGCATCAATATGAATGCAAATGAGATCATTGCCAACGCAACCCTCCTTAAACTCGGAATGAACCCAGGTGATTACCATGTTGTTGATCCTCTTGAACATGCAAATATCTTTCAGTCGACCAATGATGTTATCCCCACTTCATTGAAAGTCTGCATAATAAAATTACTCATTTTGCTCGAGGCTTCGATCAATGAAACGCGTTCGGCTGTTGAAAAAATTGAAACAGCTAACCGTAAAAGCCTTAAAATAGCATATACCCAGATGCAGGAGGCCGTGCCAAGCTCCTTCGGAAATTTATTCAGTACTTACAGCGAGGCTCTTTCACGTGACTGGTGGAGAGTTTCGAAATGTTCCGAACGGCTTAAGCTGGTCAACCTGGGAGGAGGAGCCATAGGCACCGGCCTTTCGGTACCACTCTATTTTATTATGGAGGCCGTATCAAACCTTCAGAAGCTGACAGGGCTGCCGATTGGCAGGAGTGAAAACATGGCTGATGCGACTTCAAATCTCGACAGTTTCGTGGAGGTTCATGCCATTCTTAAATCTCATGCGGTGAATCTTGAGAAAATGGTCTCCGATATCAGGCTGATGGCTTCGGACCTCAATAAACCAAGTCCGATGGTGAGTATCCCTGCCCGTCAGACCGGCAGTACCATCATGCCGGGAAAAATCAACCCGGTCATCCCCGAGTTTGTCATCAGCAGTTCGCACCTGGTATACTCCAACGACCAGCTGGTGTCGGGGCTTTGCGGACAGGGCTGCCTCGAGCTCAATGCATACCTGCCTTTGATCGGCCATTCCATGATTTCCAGCATTAAGCTTCTTATATCGGCCAACCGCTCACTGAAGCAAAACATGCTAGACGGGCTTCTTGTCAACACGGCCGTAAGCCATGAACAACTGATGAAAAGTCCTTCGATTACCACGGCCCTGTTGCCTTTGATAGGCTATAACAAGGCCGCTGAACTTGCGAGGCTGATGAAATCGGAAAACCTTTCTGTTTCCGGGGCCAATAATAAGCTGGGACTTGTTGAGCCGGAGAAATTAGAAGCACTGCTTAAGCCTGAAAACCTGCTGAAAATGGGGTATACAATTCAGTAAATTGTGAAAAGCGAAATAGCGAAAAGCGAAAAGCGAAAAGCGAAATAGCGAAATCGAAAAATGAGGACTCAGAAAAAAATTAAGAATTTATAACGGATAACAAACGGATTTTAAATTCAAAATTCAACATTCCTTATTCGTTATTCGATTATTCAATCTGTAAACAAAATCCATGAACCGCACGCGTGACACCAAACCCCATATCGGGATCTTCGGAAGAAGGAACAATGGTAAAAGCACTCTCATCAATACCCTTGCAGGGCATGAAGTGGCAATAGTGTCGGATATTCCGGGTACAACCACCGACCCGGTAAAGAAATCCATTGAAATACCTCAGCTCGGGCCTGTTGTGCTGGTCGACACTGCAGGGATAGACGATTCGGGAGAACTTGGGGAGAAGCGTATTTCCAAAACAAAGGAAGCGCTCAAACAGGTCGATCTGGCCCTGCTGGTGATAGCACATAACGTTTTTGAAGACGATGAAAAGAAACTGATCAAGGATTTCCAAAAAGCCTCCCTTCCTTTCATTATTATACATAATAAGTCGGATGAGGAGTATATAGATCCCAACCTGGCCCGGGTTTTGCAGGAACGGTTCAATGTTCCCCTCCTCGATTTTTCGGCGTTCTTGCCCGACAGGCAGGATGAGCTGATCAGGATAATACGTGAAACCATGCCCGAATCGGCTTATACCAAACGGTCACTGGTAGGGGACCTGATATCATACGGGGATACAGTATTGCTTATAACGCCAATAGACATAGAGGCTCCCGAAGGGCGGATGATCCTGCCTCAGGTCCAGGTGATCAGGGACGTGCTGGATAACGACGGGATTTGCGTGGTTTGCAAGGAAAGGGAAGTGGATGCCTACATCAGGATGATGCATCCTAAACCGGTTCTTGCCATTACCGACAGCCAGGTCTTTCCCAAAGCCGATGCAGCAATCCCTAAAGACATCCCCCTTACAAGTTTCAGTATTTTACTTGCACGCCAGAAAGGGGATTTTGAAAACTACCTTAAGGGCACTCCCGGGATCAGCAAACTGAAGCATGGCGACAGGATACTGATCCTTGAATCATGTACGCATCATGTTTCATGCGACGATATCGGGAGGGTGAAAATTCCCAGGTGGCTGAATAATTTCACCGGCAAGGACCTTTCATTCGATGTGATTTCGGGATTGGGAGCCATGACCAGGCCTATAACGGATTATGCGATGGTGATACAATGCGGAGGTTGCATGATCACCCGAAAGCAACTTCTTAATCGGCTGAAACCGGCGCTGGATGCAGGAATACCTGTTACAAATTACGGCATGGCCATTGCCTGGGTCCATGGTATTTACCAGCGCGCTATTGCCCCCTTCACGGGGAAGGCTGGCGACAAGTCAGATTACCTCTGAGATTAAGTGCCTGAAACAGCCACCTCGAGTACTTTCCCGTTGAAATGTTTCTGCCCGCTTACGGCAAAATCTGCAATAAATGAAGCCATCTGCTGGGGTGACTGCCCGGCTTTCACTCCCGGGAAAGCTTTTTCAAACATTTTAGTCTGTGAACCTCCCAGGGCCAGGCAGTTTACATATATCTCCTGATCGGCGAGTTCCCCGGCAAGGCATTCGCTTAAAACGGTCAGAGCTCCTTTGCTGGCGCTGTAGGCCGAAAGCCCGGGGAATTTCCGGGTACCCTGCACCCCCCCGAGGCTGCTCACCATAACAATATGTCCCCCTTTGTTCATCAGCGGCAATAAAGCCTGGGTGAAAAAGTAGGGAGCTTTCACATTCACATTGAAGATATCGTCGAAATCACCCTGCTCTGTTTTGATAAAAGGTTTGTTCACAAGCCGTCCTGCATTGTGAATGATGATATCTATCCTGTGAAGCAGGACTTCCATTCTCTGGGCAATGAAAGGGTAAAAATCAAACTGGTTCAGGTCAAATTCATAGGGAGTGATCTTAGCTTCAGGTGTTTGTTTACGGCAATCGTTGATGAGTTCCTTGAGATCGTTCATTTTGCGCGAAAGAGCCAGGATATGGTTCTGTTTATGCTTACAAAGTATTTTAACTGTTTCATAACCAATACCTTTCCCTGCTCCGGTAACTATAATGTTCATCTGGATATTTTTATTTTCGAGTTAAAATTATATAAAAAAAACGTCATATTGTATTTGTGTATCGAACTTTACCCTACTTTTGTAAGGAATAAATCCCTTAAAGATTTCAATTTAAGTTTCACACAGTCAATATCAGCGTTTTTATGAAAAGAATTATTACACTGGTTTTATTCTTCTGCCTGATGCTAGGTAGTGTTATGGCACAGAAGGAGCCTGCGTTAATACCGCAGGTTTTCAGATCGACCTATCATGATGTGTCGCCGCCCCTCCGGGATTTGATCAATAATCCTCCGGGACCCGCCGACAACTCATGGAAAGATGGTATTATCAGAAATAATATTCGTCCGTTCGGTTATCCAATCGAAGAAGGTGCGATGGCCCCTGATCATACAATCCAGAACTATAACGGTTCAAGGCAGCCCGATTCGGTTCTTTTATCTTTCGACGGCGTTGGCAGTATCTGTAACTGTCTGCCTCCGGATACCGATGGAGATGTTGGCCTCAGCCATTATTTCCAGACTGTGAACCTAAGCTATGCAATTTATGACAAAAGCGGTAATAAACTCATTGGCCCATTTACGAACAGCTCCATCTGGAACGGAATGCCTCACAACAGCAATGACGGTGATGCAGTTGTTTTATATGACGAAGTGAATGATCGCTGGGTGATGTCACAGTTTTCTCTTCCGAATTACCCCAGCGGACCATATTATGAAATGGTTGCCGTATCCCAGACCAATGACCCTACAGGATCATGGTATCGTTATGAGTTCAGTTACACCAATATGGGAGACTACCCAAAATTAGGTATCTGGGGTGATGGCATCTATATGACTACAAACAATTTTGCCAACGGATCAAACTATGTAGGCACAGGTTACAGCGCTTTCGAAAAAGATGCCATGTATTCAGGAGCTTCTTCGGCCCAGATGGTAATGTTCACTCTTCCAAGCGGAGACCCCTGGTGCGTACTTCCTTCTGATTGCGACGGAGCTTATCCTCCTGCAGGCACTCCCTGTTTCTTCGCATACCAGCACGCCAACCATATCAGGATCTACGGATTTCACGTGGATTGGACAACCCCTGCAAATTCTACCTATACCGAACTTATCCAGCTCCCAGTGTCTGCCTATAATTCATGGGGAAGTGGTTCTATGATAATTCCCCAGCCGGGAACAACAGTTAAACTCGATCCCTTATCAGACCGTGGTCTTATGCACCGCCTGGCCTTTCGTAAATTCAACGACCATTGGTCCATGGTTTCCAACTCAACCATCAACGTAGGCGGTGTTGCCGCCATCCGTTGGTATGAACTCAGGAACGACATGACGGACCCTGCAAACTGGACCGAATACCAGGAAGGTACTTATAATCCTGATAACAGTTTCAGGTGGAGTGGCAGTATGGCAATGGACTCATTGGGTAATATTGCTCTCGGTTATTCACTCTCCAGTTCAACAATTTATCCTTCGGTTGTGTACACCGGCCGCTTAGCCTCTGACCCACTGAATACCATGACCATAGCCGAAACAAATATCAAGGTTGGAGGCGGGGCCCAAACCTATGTATACAGCGGAAGAGCAAGGTGGGGAGACTATACCGCAATGTCGGCAGATCCCAGCCAGCCTTCAAAATTCTGGTATACTAACGAATATTATTCCACAACATCTTCGATGTCATGGAAGACCCGCATCGGAAGTTTCTCATTCGGAAACATCCTTATGGCAACAGCTTCTTCAGTGCCTAACCTCGTTTGTACCGGAGACAGCACTCAACTCGGGGTGACCGTTTCGGGAGGCAGTGGCTCGTACACCTATTCATGGACATCAAATCCTGCCGGGTTTACATCGACATTGCAAAATCCTGTCGCTCATCCGGCAACTTCAACAACCTATATCATTTCGGTAAATGACGGGACCAATACCGTTGTTGATTCAACCCATGTTACTGTACAGGCTCCTCCGACTGCCTTTGCAGGGAACGATTCCATTTTCTGCAACTATCTTTCGGCTATTACAGTTCACGGAAGCGGCACAGGCTATGATCAGAATGCATGGGTGACCCTTGGCGACGGCTTTTTCGATAACCCCCAGGCCATGGTGACCACTTACCATCCTATGACGAACGATAAAAACAACGGAGTTTACCTTGTGCTGATGGTACATGCAGCATTGCCTTGCCATGGCCTTGTAAACGACACTGTTTTTTACCAGTTCCAGACTTGTACCGGTATTTCAGATCCTCTGTCGACCGACCTGAGTATTTCTGTTCTGCCCAACCCTTCAAACGGTATCGTTAACCTCAAGATAGCTAATCTCGGCAACCAGACTGCAAATGTCGTTGTTACCGACATCCAGGGGCATTCGGTTTACCAGCATGTATATGAGGCTGCAGGAAACACACTGAAAGACCAGATCGATCTTTCATACCTGCCAAAGGGAACCTATATCATGAAAGTGAAAACTGATACAAGGAACCAGATCGAAAAGATCATCATACAGTAAGATGATTCCCTGATCAAAAAAAGACTTCCACGGCAAACCGGGGAAGTCTTTTTTTTAAGGAAAAAATATTGTGAATTATTTAACAAACTAAAAAAACAGTATCTTTGCATTAGTTTCCTCCGGTACAACAATTACAATTTTTCCGGATAACCGGAGGAGAGGCTTTAACAATCAGTTTGAATCATTTTTCGTTCTTTAATAACAATTATCTTCAGGGCAGGGTGAAATTCCCGATCGGCGGTAAAGTCCGCTATTCCTAAGATCCATGGATGCAAGTTCATCCCGGGTTTAAGGAGGGAACCGTTGAAACTACGGTACCGACAGTTACAGTCTGGATGGAAGAAGACAAAGGATTTTGAGGTAATTATGCTTCGAAGTTTTTGGTTTTAACAGAGCCCTGATTGGTTTTTCGGGGCCCTGTTTTTTTTTGCCCGTTCCGGCCCGGGGCTCAAATTTAATACTATGACCACTATGCAGTACATGCGACGTGCAATAAGCCTGGCATCGAGAGGCTCAGGATTTGTTTCGCCAAATCCCCTCGTAGGGGCTGTCGTGGTAAAAGACGGGAAGGTCATAGGCCAGGGATGGCATAAGGAGTTCGGAGGAGCCCATGCCGAAGTGAATGCCATAAACTCGGCTTCGGAACCGGTGGATGGGGCTGAATTATATGTGAATCTTGAACCCTGCGGCCACCAGGGTAAAACCCCTCCATGCACCGAGCTGATCATACGTTCAGGCATTAAAAAGGTCATCGTAGGTATGCGGGACCCGAATCCCCTGGTTAACGGGAAAGGCATCTCAATTCTAAGGGATCACGGGATAGAAGTCCATTCCGGTATTCTCGAGAGTGAGTGCAAAAAGCTGAACGAGATTTTTATAAAATTTGTCACCACCCGCAAACCATTCGTCGTATTTAAATATGCCATGACCCTGGATGGTAAGATTGCCACGGTTGATAATGCCTCGCGCTGGATCACCGGCGAGGAATCCCGTAAAATTGTCCACAGGCTCAGGCAAAAAATGAGTTCGGTAATGGTTGGGGTTAATACGGTGCTCTTCGATGACCCTATGTTGAATGTAAGGCTGGCAGGGAAAAAGCCAAGGCAGCCTCTTAAAATTATTGCCGATTCCTCCCTGAGGATCCCCCTGGAGGCCAAGGTTCTTACGAACGATCCCCAGCTTTGCCTTATTGCCTGCACCGAAAAAGCGGGTAAAAACAAGATCAATGAGATCAGGAGGACCGGTGCGCAGGTATTTGTCTGTCCCGAAAAAGACGGGCGGGTTGACCTGGCCTGGCTGTTTGCCATGCTGGGAGCCATGGATATCGACGGGATCCTCCTGGAAGGAGGCAGTGAACTGGCTTTTTCGGTGCTGAAGGATGGGCTGGCCGACAAAGTGATAGCTTTTATCGCACCAAAGATACTGGGAGGAGCCAAAGCGCCTACTGCAGTGGGAGGAGAAGGAATTTCAGCCATGGAACAAGCCATAAACCTGAGGGATATGAAGATCAGGAAAGTGGGAAATGATTTTATGATCGAAGGATATTTGAAAAATGAATATCGCGTCGAATAGCAACAGTATGATACTATGTTCACTGGAATCGTTGAAGAAATCGGGATTGTTAAGTCGGTAAGGAAAGGGGTAAAATCTTTTTCAATGCTGATCACTGCGGATGTGGTCGCATCGGGTCTCAGCCAGGGCGACAGTGTGAATACGAATGGCGCCTGTCTTACAGTCACCTCAGCAGGCCCTGATTCGTTCACGGTAGATGTGATGCCCGAAACCATGCGCATGACCAACCTGGGCGCACTCAAAACCGGCAGCCCGGTAAACCTCGAACGTGCGCTTCAGCTTTCATCACGTCTTGGTGGGCACCTGGTATCGGGCCATATTGACGGTACAGGGCTCATCCGCCAGGTAAAAAAAGAAGATAATGCAGTATGGATCACCGTGAAAGCCGGCCCTGAAATACTGAAATACATGATCCCGAAAGGATCTGTATCCCTTGATGGCATAAGCCTTACCGTGGTTCATACAGGTGAGGGGATGTTTGATGTGTCACTGATCCCCCATACCATGGGAGTGACCACCCTCAGGGATAAAAAACCAGGGGATATTCTGAACATTGAATGCGACATGGTCGCGAGATACATTGAGAAATTCACAGGGAACCCGGGTCCGGCAAGCAGGATCAGCCCTGAATTTCTTGATAAATACGGATTCTGAAACAAGGAAATTAAACTATATATGACTGAATACACTTTCAATACGATAGAAGAAGCCATCGAAGAGTTCCGCAAAGGAAGGATGATCGTCGTGGTGGATGACGAGGACCGGGAAAACGAAGGCGACCTGGTAATACCGGCCGAAAAGGTAACCCCACATGTGATCAATTTCATGGCCAAACACGGGGGCGGACTGATCTGCCTTCCCGTGATCCGTGAGAGGCTTGAAGAACTGAACATCGACCGCATGGTCACTAAGAACACCGATCCCAACCGCACCGCGTTTACGATTTCCATCGATGCCAGTGAATGTACTACGGGAATATCGGCATACGAAAGGGCGCTTACCGTGAAGAAAGTCCTGGACCCCAAGTCGAAAGTAAGGGATTTCACAAGGCCCGGGCATATCTTCCCTATAGAATACAAGGAAGGAGGAGTGCTTGTAAGGGCAGGACATACCGAGGCATCGGTAGACCTGGCCAAACTGGCCGGCTGTTATCCTGCAGGAGTCATCTGCGAGATCATGAACGAAGACGGTTCCATGGCCAGGGTTCCCGAGCTGATGGAATATGTTAAAAAACATAAACTGAAGATCGTCACCATAAAAGACCTGATCGATCACCGCAGGCAAACCGAAAAGATCATTGCCCGTGAAGCCGTGGTGCAGATGCCCACAAAATACGGGGAGTTCATTGCCTACAGCTACGAAAGCAAGATCACCGGCGAGAATCATCTTGCCCTGGTAAAAGGCAAGGTGGACGACGGGGAGCCGGTGCTGGTGCGCGTTCATTCGGAATGCCTAACAGGCGATGTTTTCGGTAGCATGAGATGCGACTGCGGCGACCAGCTCGATTATGCCATGAAGGCGATATCTAAAGAGGGAAGGGGCGTTTTGGTTTATATGCGGCAGGAAGGAAGGGGAATAGGGTTCCCCAATAAAATGAGGGCATATTCCCTGCAGGATAAGGGGATGGATACCGTGGAGGCCAACAATGCCCTGGGTTTTGCAGCAGACCTCCGGGATTATGGCACCGGGGCCGAAATACTTGCCGACCTTGGAGTAAGAAAAATAAAACTGCTCACCAACAATCCAAAGAAATTATCAGGGATACATGGTTTCGGGCTGGAGATCGTTGAACGTGTTCCCATACAGATCATCAAGCATTCACGCAACCTGAAGTACCTGAGGACAAAGAAAGAGAAGATGGGGCATATGCTGATACTGGAGGAAGTGAAGGTGGGAGAGCTGGGGAGGAGCTGATTAAAAAATTGAATAACGAATAACGAATAACGAATTTTGAATTGCGAATGCCAAATGCCGAAGAAGGAAATTTGAATTATGAATGCCAATTGCCGAATAAAGAGTTTTGAATTACGAATGCCTTGTTCATCACTTAAAGAATTAACCAATAATTATAGCAATGAGAACAATTGAAGGAAAACTGGATGCCAAAGGGTTGAAATTCGCGATAGTGATCGCCCGTTTCAACGAGTTCATCAGTGGCAAACTTCTGAGCGGGTGCCTCGACGGACTTAAACGCCATGGAGCCGATGATGCCAGGATCGACCTGGTATGGGCCCCGGGTTCATTCGAGATCCCGCTCCTGGCCAAAAAGCTGGCCATGAGCGCAAAGTACGATGCTGTGATTTGCCTGGGAGCCGTCATCCGCGGAGCAACTCCTCATTTCGATTATGTTTCAGCCGAAGTCTCAAAAGGGGTAGCTGCAGCTTCAATGGATTCGGGCGTACCCGTGATCTTTGGAGTGCTTACCACCGACAACCTTGAGCAGGCCATCGAAAGGGCAGGAACCAAAGGCGGCAATAAAGGTTTCGACGCAGCGCTGGCAGCTATAGAGATGGCGAATGTGGTCAAGGCATTAGGGGAATAATAAATATCGAATACTGATCAACGAACTTTGAATTTCGAATTACTCAATCCGATAAACATTCAATGTTCAGTGTTCGATATTCCGTTTTACTTCTTTGTAATCACGAACACCGTTCGCCTGTTCCTGGCCCTGCCTTCCTCCGTATCATTTTCTGCCACCGGCATGGTCTTCCCAAAACCCCGGTACGTAAGGCGAACTTGGGATATCCCGCGTAATACGAGGTAGTTGTAAACCGAACGGGCCCGGTTCTCGGAAAGTTTTAGATTATCAGCATCCTTACCGATATTGTCGGTATGCCCCTGTATCTGGATGCAGATCACCAGGTTTTCGCTCAGGAACTCAATCAGCTGATCAAGTACGAATTTTGATTCATCGGTAAGGTCAAACTTATTAAAACCAAAATAAATATCATTGATCCTGTACGACTGGTTCAGTTCTATAGGTTTGATGTCCACGTTTACACTTCTTACCGCGGGGTGTGAACTGTCAACCCTGGCTATGTACTTGGTTTCGTACACATAGTCGGCCTTCTTTACAGTCATCACATAATCATTGTTATAGGGCGCTACGGCAACGTAATTCCCGGTATTTGTATCCATTGGGATCTCCGACACGATCTTGGTCTCCACGTTTTTCAGCTCTATCCTCGCCCTGATCGGTTCATCGGTATTTTCATCGCGTACGGTGCCCTTCAGGAATAAAATCCTTTCGGGCCGGGCATCTTCGTACAGGTTGAAGGAATACAGGTCCCATCCGCCCATGCCCTTGTATTTATTGGAAGCAAAGAAACCCTTGCTGCCGTCGGTACTCACAAAAAATCCCACTTCGTCATCCGGCGAATTAATAGGATAACCCAGGTTTTTAGGTTTGGACCAGCTACCGTTGTCATTCATCCGGGAATAGAAAATATCGTAACCCCCGAGCCCTATCCAGCCATCCGAAGAGAAATACAATGTTCTGCCGTCGGGATGTATGAACGGGGCTTTTTCATTTCCTTTGGAATTGATGGTTGGTCCCATATTGATAGGTGTTCCCCATTCTCCTTTTTCATTTTTTATGGAACGGTAGATGTCGTAACCCCCGAACCCTCCCTGACGGTCGCTTACAAAGTACAGGGTTTTGCCGTCGGCCGAAATGCTGGGCTGTGACTCCCAGGCATAAGGCAGGTTAATCTTGTCGCTTACGCTTTTGATGGGCGTCCATTCGCCGTTTACCCTTTCCGAATAATAAATATCACAGTTCAGGTAGTGTTTTGCATTGTCGTATTTGCAAACAGTGTAGAAAAGGGTGTTGTTGTCGGCGGTAAGGGTGGCTCCCCCTTCATTGTCCTGTACGTTGAAAGGCTCGGGCATCTCCTGCCCGGCACTGAAGTTCCCATCCTTATCCATCTCGCTGTAAATGAACTTTTCCTTCATCCTGGCCGATGAAACCACCGAATTCCTGTCACCTTCCATCTTTACAACCCTGGTAAACAAAGCCACCTGGTTGTCGGGCGATAGAATTGGGAGGTATTCATCCTGGGGCGTGGAAATGCCTTCCACCACCTTAGGTTCAAAAGGCACGGGATGTGCAATGGCATCCACCATGAACCTGGCATACTTGCACAATTCCGTTGCCTTGTCATAGTCCTCGTCATTCTTGATCTTATCAACATCCTTCAAAAAAACATCCAGGTACTTCACCGCATCGGCATACTTCTCGGCTCCATAAGCGATCTGGCCGAGGTAGAAATAAAGGTATACATCATACGAAGGACAGGCAGAGAGCACCTGCATGAACCATTTTTCGGCATCCTTATAGTTGGGGGTGGCTTTTTTAATATTGGCCAGTCCCATCAGGTAGGCGGCATCAGTGCAGTTGGGTTCTACATTAAGGACATCCCTGAGGAGTATGATGGTATTGACGAAATTACCATGCCTGAAACTGATCGTGGCATCGTTATACTTCTTTTCAATCTTCTTATCCAGGGCTATTTTACAGGAGTCCCCGGGCATTGCCTTAACTCCCCCCGGCCCTGATAAAACCGAGAGCATCAGCAGCAATGGAACAAGAAAACGGGGGCTCATATGGAATTATTTTTTCAAAGTTAGAGTGTTTTGTGCTAATTTTACGTCTTAAAACACCAATTTGTCTAAATTGATCCCATGAAAAACCTGAAATTCCATATTTTCATCATGGTTTTAGTGATTGCTTCAATGGCGTCGTGCCTTGTAAGCGCACAAACCCCAATCCCCAACGGGGATTTTGAATCCTGGGTGGTTCATTCCAATTACAGTAACCCTACGTACTGGGATTCACCTGATTCGGTACTCATGACCATACCCATTTTCGGGCAGGATGTAGTCTTCAGGTCCACCGACTTTTACACCGGCACCTATTCGGCCAAACTGGTAACCAAGAACATTGCCATACCGGGAGCTTCGTTCGACTGCCCGGGCTTTATCACACTGGGAAAGCTGCATGTGGACATTTCAAACCAGACCTATTATGTGACAGGAGGCGCGCCCATCAATGATCGTCCGACCCATCTTATGGGGTATTACAAATACCAGCCCGTGGGCGGTGATTCCTGCGCCATCGGCATTCTTTTATATAAAACCGTAAGCGGGAAAAGGGATACCCTTGCTGGTGCTTATTTCAGCACTACTGCAACAGTAAACGACTGGACCCATTTTTCAACCTTCATCATATATGATACCATACTTACGCCCGATACCATGAATATAGTGGCTTTATCCAGTGCTCAAACAAATATGCATCCCAATTCAACCCTGTATGTGGATGACCTGTACCTGGATTACACTGTAGGCTTTGACGAAAAGGACGCTTCGGCGGGGATCT
Source organism: uncultured Bacteroidales bacterium (assembly GCA_903877385.1). GTDB lineage: Bacteria > Bacteroidota > Bacteroidia > Bacteroidales > FEN-979 > CAIRDP01. The sequence goes on along the minus strand of CAIRDP010000015.1, from coordinate 65,301 downwards.
CGGTTTACCAGGATAAGGAGACCAGCCGCCTGATCGTTTTCTGCGAGTTCCCGTCGGCCCAGGATGTTGTTTCACGATTATATAATATAAGCGGGCAGGAGGTTTATGCCCAGGGCCCGGTTTCTATGGCAAACGGCCGCATGGTGATACCCTGTAACGGCTTAAGTGAGGGAGTGTACATCCTGGCGGTTCAGCATAACGGGAAAACATTTACAAAGAAGTTCCTGCTTGGTTTTAACAGATAATAATTGCTTCGGATGTCGGGGAAAAATGTATCGGTTGGTTTGATCCAGATGAGCTGTGAGGCCGACAAGGCTGCAAACCTTGAAAAATCGGTCGCCCTGATCAGGAAAGCCGCTGCTAAAGGGGCTCAGATCATCTGCCTCCAGGAATTATTCTTATCAAAGTATTTCTGCTGGGAAGAGAATTATGACTGTTTCACCCTGGCCGAGTCGGTTCCGGGTCCCACGACGGCAACCTTCCAGGAACTGGCTGCCGAACTCAAGGTCGTTCTGATCGCCTCCCTTTTCGAGAAACGCGCCCGCGGCATTTACCATAATACGGTGGCTGTTCTGGATGCCGACGGAAAATACCTGGGCAAATACCGCAAACATCATATTCCCGACGATCCTGGTTATTACGAAAAATTTTACTTCACTCCCGGCGACGGAGGCTACCAGGTGTTCAAGACAAAGCACGGCCGTATCGGGGCTCTCATTTGCTGGGATCAGTGGTACCCCGAAGCAGCCCGTATCGTAGCGCTCAAAGGTGCCGAAATCATATTCTATCCCACTGCAATCGGCTGGGCCTTAAACCAGGATGCCGAAACAAACCGCCAGCAGTACCAGGCATGGCAAACAGTGCAAAAGGGGCATGCAGTTGCCAACGGGGTTTATATCGTTTCGGTCAATCGTACGGGAACCGAAGGCAGCATGAATTTCTGGGGCGGCTCTTTTGTTTCCTCTCCCTTTGGCGACCTCATATTCCAGGCCTCCCATGATAAGGAGGAAGTTCATGTTGAAGAACTTAAACTGGGTGTGATTGATGAGATAAGGGTTCACTGGCCCTTCCTGCGCGACAGGCGTATCGACAGCTACAGGCCTGTGATGAACCGTTTCATTGATGATGCCTACGACCTGATTTAACAAATCTTTCTTTCCATGACAAACGGTATTGTTCACCCCACTCCCAAAGACCTTGGGTACAGCTTTCCTGCCGAATGGCATTCCCACAGGGCTACCTGGCTGAGTTATCCCCATAGTAATTCCTATTCCTGGCCGGGTACTCTTGAGAATATCTTCAGTTATTACAATGCTTTCATCAGGGAGATTTCCAAAGGTGAAAGGGTTTGCATCAGCGTGAGGGATGAAGGTTTAAAGGAAGAGGTAATGAGAAACCTATTGGCTTTTGGGGTGGATATGGGGCAGGTTGACCTTTTGGTCCATCCCACGAACGACGCCTGGTGCCGCGACCACGGACCGGCATTCCTGCTTAATCCACAAGCCGGCCGGCCAAAAGTTATAGTGAGCTGGAAATACAATGCCTGGGGCGACAAATACCCTCACGAACTGGATGAACAGATACCCGGACTTGCAGGGAAATTCCTGGACCTGCCGGTGTATTATCCCGGCATCGTAATGGAAGGCGGGGCAGTGGATTTCAACGGCGAAGGCACGCTTCTCACCACGACCGCCTGCCTGCTCCACGAAAACCGTAACCCCGGCCTGCTGCAGCATGAGATCGAGGAATACCTTCAGAATTTTTATGGTGTGAGCCAGGTTTTATGGCTGGAGGATGGCATAGAGGGGGACGATACCAACGGACATATTGACGACATTACCAGGTTCTTCAAGCCCGATGGTGTGGTCACCATGGTGGAACCGAACCTCCTGGATTCAAATCATTCCATACTTAATACAAACCTTAAAAAGCTGAAATCCTTCCGGCTACTTAACGGGAAGCAGCTGGATGTTGTGGAGCTGCCCATGCCCGAGCCTGTAATTTTCGAAGACCAGCGGCTTCCCGCTTCCTATGCCAACTTTTATATTTCGAATAATGCGGTGATAGTCCCGCTGTACCGCTGCAAACAGGATGAGCAGGCCATACGGATACTCGAACAGTGTTTCCCGGGACGTAAAGTTGTGGGTATAGATTCAGTTGAGATCATCTGGGGGCTGGGATCATGGCATTGCCTGAGCCAGCAGGAACCTGCCTGATACCAGGACACTGCAGCTATACTCCTGCCGTCATCACCAGGTGATCGGCAATCACCAGCGCTGCCATGGCTTCTACGATGGGAACAGCGCGGGGAACCACGCAAACATCATGCCTCCCGCTGCCGGTGAACTGCACCGGCTGTCCAAGTTTGTTTACCGTTTCCTGGGACTGTTTGATGGATGAGACAGGTTTGAAGGCGACCCTGAAAAACACAGGCATCCCGTTGGAAATGCCGCCCTGTATGCCGCCCGAAAAATTGGTCCTTGTTTGCAGGTTTTCGCTATCGGCTCCGGCAATAAAAGCGTCGTTATGTTCCGAGCCTTTCATCCTGGCAGAAGCAAACCCCGAGCCATATTCAAATCCTTTTACCGCATTGATGCTCAGCATCGCTTTTGCCAGGTCCGACTGAAGCTTGTCAAAAACAGGTTCCCCCAGGCCAACCGGCAAACCGCTGATTGTGCAGCTGATGATGCCCCCGGCAGTATCGCCTGCTTCTTTCAGGGTATCAAGGTATTCAAACGCCTGCTGCTCTTCCCCTGGCAAGGTAAATCCCCCGATTTCACAAACCACTGCATGCACTCCTATGCCTTTTGAACGTAAAAAAAGTTTAGCAAAAGCACCGCCGGCAACCCTGGCGGCTGTTTCCCGGGCCGAAATCCTCCCGCCTCCGCGGTAATCACGGTGACCGTATTTCTTTTCCCAGGTATAATCGGCATGGGAAGGACGGTAAATTTCCTTTACATGGGTATAATCTTCTGAACGGTGATCCTTGTTGGGAATGATGAATGCGATAGGAGCCCCGGTAGTCTTACCTTCAAAAATACCCGAAATCAACTCTATAAGGTCTTCTTCCTTACGCTGGGAGGAGAAGTCACCAAAACCGGGAGCCCTGCGGTTCAGCTCAGTCTGTATGAAATGATGGTCGATTGGGAAATTGGATGGGAACCCGTCGAGTATGCCTCCTGTGAGGACTCCGTGCGATTCCCCGAAAGTGGTCAGCACGAGGATCTTTCCAAATGAATTTCCTGCCATAAAACCGGTTTAAACATCACAGCCAAAGCCGGCAAGGGAACAGCCTAAACCTGCTGCTGCTTCAGTATCTTAAGCTTGGCTTCAAGAACCTTAAGCTCACTTTTGGTCTTTTCTATTTTTTTCTCGAATTCTTCTTTAAGGATGGCAGCATTCTTTGATTTGGCCAGGAAGCCGATATTGTTTTCCCAGAGGTTCACGTCTTCCTTCATTTTACCGATCTTGCTGATGAGCAATTCCTTTTCCCTGCCTATCATCCTGCGGGCATTGGGATCGCTTTTAAGATGGTCCATCCTGTTCTGGTAATTCAGGGTTGAGATCTCAATCTCACTTATCTTCAGGCGGTCGAGGTGTTCATTCACCAGGGCCCTGTACTCATTCTGCAGCCTGTCCTTATCCTTGATGGGAATATGCCCGATATCGGTCCACTCCCTCTGGAAGTTCTTAAGGATCTCCAGGTTGACGTTCTTGTCTTCGCTGAATTCATATTCTTTCAGCCTTTTAAGAAGGTCGTTCTTCTTATTCAGGTTTTCCTCCTCATTAGCCTGGATGTTGTTGAAGTAGGATGACTTTGCATGGAAAAATTCATCGCAGGCTGCCCTGAAGCGTTTCCATATCTTGTCGGAATGCTTCTTGGGAACGGGCCCGATTTTTTTCCATTCACCCTGAAGGCGGATCATTTCCTGGCTGGTTTTCTTCCAGTCGGTATTGCCTTTGATTGATTCAGCCTGCATGCAGAGTTCAACCTTGAGGTTGTAATTGTGCAGCTGCTGATCCTTCAGCTTATCAAAAAATTCTTTTTTACCTGAGAAAAATGAATCCAGGCTGGTTTTGAACCGGGTCCATATTTCAGCATTTACTTTCTGGGGCACAGGACCAATGCTCTTCCATATCTTAAGCAGTTCATTGACCTTGTTGGTCTGGTCCTGCCATTCTTTTATCGTTTCATTCTTTAAGGTAAGAACGTCCTCGCCCTGCTCGCAAAGAGCTGTTTTGGTTTCAAGGTTCTTCGACTGTTCGTCTTCGATACGCACATAATGTTCCCTGCGGCGTTCGTTGATCTTATCAGTTGCATTCTTGAACCTTTCCCATATCTCGTCTTTTTTATCTGCAGGGGCAGGGCCTATTTCCTTCCATTCTTCGTGGTATTTCTGGAGTTTCTTGAAGGATTTCAAAACGGAAGTTTCAAGCAACAGCTCTTCGGTCTTTTCGCAAAGGGCCATCTTGGCTTCAAGGTTTTTTTTAAGGTCGAGATCCTTGAGCTCCTTGTTGACTTTTACTTTTTCGAAGAATTTCTCGACCAGGAAATGGTAGTTCTGCCAAAGGTTGTTTATCTCTCCCCTGGGAACCATCCCCACGTTCTTCCAGCGTTCCTGCAAGGTCTTGAACTCATCATAGGTCTTTTTGAGGGTCTCTTCCGAAGCGATCAGCTGCTTTAATTCCTCTATGATGAGGAGTTTCTTCTTCAGGTTTTCGTGCTTCAGTTTCTCCTGTTCTTCAACGAACCTGGCTTTATTTGCCTTATATACGTTGAAAAATTCGTTGAACTTCACATCCAGTTCATCCTGTTCGGGAGGAAGTTCCTCTTTGGTTTCCCCTTCCTGACCAAGTGCCGCCTCATATTTTAACAGGCTCTCCTCTTTTTTCTTCTTCAAAAAAGCAACTTTTATCAGTGCGATCGTGGTTTTGATCGCATTGATGTCGTCTTCCTGTACAACTTTTTCGAGGATATCGATCAGCTCTGACCGCGATTTCTGGTCATAGTCAGCCTTTTCTTCATGGCTTTCATGCTCGGCCGCGAGCTCTTCTTCATGATCTTCATGGTCTTCATGATCTCCCTGGTCATCGGCCAGAGGTGGAACCAGTTCGGCGTGGAATTCTTCGGTTGTTACTTGTTCTGTCTGATTTGACTCAGTTGGCAGAGGGCTATTTTCAATAGGTTCTGCATTAACTGCAGAAGAATTCTCCTCCCGTACAGTATCTTCTACTGACCCGGGATTCGGGGTGTTTTCTGTGTTTTCCATTCTGAATTAACGTCCAATTAATCATACTTTGTTCAGAGTCCGACCAAAGCCGGTTATTATAATTTCCAAAAGGGTAGCAAAGATACTAAATTAAATGACAGGGTATAAAAAAACACTGAAAACCCTGCTTAAGGCATGGACTTGCGGTTAAATATGATATACCCGAAGTTAAGATTGAAAATGAAGCTGTTAGGCATTTTATCGTAATAATTGACACGAAAAGAAATTGGTCCGAGCGGGCTGTTATACACAAAACAGGTGGAAGCCATCCACGACCTGTCGCTGATCACGGGTCCAAGCCGGGCAGTATGGGTTAAAGGGTCCTCGTAGATCTCCTGGTAAGGTTGGAAGAGATATCCTTCAAGCCTGTAGTCAATCTTTTTGAACACCCTTACAAGCACTTTCAGCCCCGCGCCCGCATAACTGAGGGCCCTGAAGTTGGGTAAAATAAGGGTCTGGCTTTCGGGAATCGGCTGAAAAGCAGGGGAATGGATAAGAGTTGATACATAATTACTGAAAAGCTGCTGGTTTGAGACCACCATCTCCCCGTAAAAGCCAAATTTGACAGGCCCCAGCGATTTAAAGTAATTATCATAGAGCAGCTTTAGCGCAAACCAGTCGTGATACTCCTCAATTTCATTCATGGAAGGGCTGGTCGATCCCGGTAGGAAATCTTCATGCCCGTTTACATAGGTAAAGCTTAATAAAAGCCTGGCCCCTGCATTCGGGTACTGTTTCCTATTCAGGCTGTTCAGTTCAAAGCAAACCGAAGGGGCAAAGTAGTTAAACCCGGTCTGATCAGCTGTGTCATAACGTGTAAACTGGTTCGACTGGTAGTATTTGTCATTGGTAAAGGCATAAACCATGCCGAGTTCCAGTTTGCCTGCATTAGTGACGGGGATCCCTATGGATGCATTCCCGAAATACTCTCTTTCAATGATATAAGAGGGGGTTTTATCGTCAAAAAAGAAGGTGGAATTTTTAAAATAATCAAAATGATTATATGTATAATCCAGGTTGATGTACCAGGGGTATTTTGAATTGAAGTCCATCCTGCCCGAGATCTTTGCCGAGGCATAGAATTTTCCGAAATACCCGTTTGCAAGAAAGTGCAATGCTTTGGACCATAAATATTTGTACCGTATTTCGAGAAATGCTTCATTTACTGTTCCAAGAGAGAGGTTACCGCCGAAATCGGCGCTGAATTTATCCGACTTGTGTATGTCGAGGATGAGGTCGTAATGAGCGGTTTGGGGATTGTACCTTGCCACAGGGTAAATCGTCTTCACAAACCCTTCATCAATAAAGCGGTAATACCCGGGCCTAAGTTCATCCAGGCTGATCAGCTCTTTGCCGTGTTTGAGCACTTGTTTCACATAAGTGCTTTGGGCCCTGTTAAGCCCCTTGGTAATAATGGAATCGAATATCAATGCAGGCTGCCGGCTCCTGAATTCTTTCCTTCGTCTGAGCAGGTCTTCGGAGTTCACCGTGTCGTGCACCAGTTTGCGTATGGAAGCGATGCTTCTCATGGCCGCTGCATAGCCGCTATCGGCCAGTACAGCGGTATGGCTGAAATCGAGCAGGTCAACCTTGGGAACATTCGGAAGGATCAGGACCGAGTTAGGGTAGGGGATGTTTGAGCTTTGTTTTCCCATCAGCATGACCAGCAGCTGGGATACAGGGTCTTCGGGATCAGGCTTGTCATAGCGTTCAGCCACGCGGCTTCCGATAATGACATCCGCCTTGAAATCATCAGCAGCCACATTGGTGGGGAAGTTGTTGTACATGCCGCCGTCGTACATGAGTTTATTATTCAGCACAACGGGATTATAAACGAAAGGAATGCTCATCGATGCCCTGATGGCGCTTGGAAGGTCTCCTTTTTTTATAATGACTGCGGATGAGGAATCGATGTCGGCCACAACGCAGCGAAATGGAATGAACAGTTTGTTGAAATCCCCTTCGGCCGCGGCATTCGGAGGCGCAAAGATCTCCATGAAGCGGAAGTCGACCATGAAAGGTGATTTAAGGCTTACAGGCAGGGATGAGGTAAGTTTCTTTTTCGGATTAAGGTCTAGGGATATCCAGCTTGCATTAGGCTCTTCCCTGCGGTAGTAATAAACATATTGGTCATACATCAGGCCCGAGGCGTTTCTCTGGAATTCTTCGGAACTGATCAGTTTTTCAATCTCATCGGGAGTGTAACCCGATGCGTAGAGCCCGCCGATAATGGCTCCGACCGAAGTTCCTGCAATAAAACTGATGGGGATATGCTGTTCCTCAAGGGCCCTCAGAACTCCGATATGCGCCCCTCCCTTGCTTGCCCCTCCCGAAAGTATGACGGCAACTTTCTGGGAATGAACGGGTGCGCAACAGAATAAACCACTGATAAGGATTACGAGCAGTCTTTTGAACATCGGGATGATTTGGATGATCAAAGGTATGGAAAAATGCGGGATGAAAGCGCTTCGCGGAGATCCCCAGTCCCCCGGCAATCTCCTAAACTTTCTCCAGAGCCTGTTCCACGTCGGCAATGATATCTTCCACTTCTTCGATACCAACCGAGAACCTGACCAGTTCATCCGAAATGCCACCCTGTCTTCTTGCTTCAGGGGATAGTTTTGAATGGGTCATGGAGGCGGGATGCTGGATCAGGGTTTCTATGCCTCCCAGGGAAACTGCGAGAACACAAAATTCAACGGCGTTCATCATTTTTCGGCCGGCTTCAAGACCGCCTTTCAAGCCAAAGGATATCATGGCCCCAGGGCCCCTCATCATTTTCTTGCCAAGTTCATACTGGGGGTGTGATTTCAGCCCGGGATAAAGCACCCATGCCACTTTCGGGTGTTTCTCAAGATATTCGGCCACTTTCATCGCATTTTCCTGCGCACGGTCAAGGCGGATTGCAAGTGTCTTAAGCCCACGCCTTGTAAGAAAAGCCTGATGGGGGTCCATATTGCAACCCAGGTTCACCATCATGGTGCGTACCCTTTTGTATTCAACGGGATCTTTAACAATGACAATCCCTCCCACGATATCGGCATGGCCGTTGAGGAATTTGGTCAGTGAATGGAGAACGATATCGGCCCCCTGGTCCAAGGGATTTTGAAGGTAAGGGCTGCAGAAAGTATTGTCGACGCATACCGGGATGTTGTGCTCGTGTGCGATCTCGCAGATAGCGGGAATATCCGAAATTCCCATGGTCGGATTTGCCGGGGATTCAAGGTAAATAAGGCTTGTATTGGGGCGGATGGCGTTACGGACCTGCTCCAGGTCGGTGGTGTCGATATAGGTCGACTCCACGCCGAACTTTGCGTAAGTGCCTTCCATGATCCCGCGGGCCGGTCCGTAAACAGCATTATGGCTTACGATATGCTTGCCGGCGCCCAGGTAACTCATGTAAACCGTATTCACTGCCGCCATCCCCGAAGATGTGGCTATCCCGTCGCGCCCGTGTTCTAGCATGGCAATGGTCTTTTCAAGATCCAGGGTAGTGGGGTTGTCAATACGGGTGTAAATATAGCCGTCGCTCTCACCCGAAAAAAGGCGGGCTCCGTGTTCGGCGCTGTCAAAAGCAAAAGTCGAGGTCTGGTAAATAGGCATGATCACGCTGCCGTGGGGATCTTTAAACCCCTCACCATGTACAAGTGCGGAATTGAATCCGGAATGTTTCTTTTTCATATAAATATTTGATTATAAGGGAATTGAATATTCTGGAATTATTTCCTGACTATTTCTATCACGTTTTCAATAGCAGGATTAAGGTGGCGTTTTACAGCACAAAGTGATGCAGACTGAATAAGCGCCGAGTCATATTTCTCGGGAAAATGCGCCGGTATGTAGATCTTTATAATGAATTTCCCTACGTTCTTTGTTGCAGGGTCTATGCTGTAATCAAGGCTGAGGCTGACATCCTGGGTGGGGAGCCCGCGCTGGTCGCAGAACCCTTTAACGTAGATGCCTGCGCAGGTAGCCAGGGATGAGAGGAATAAAGCAAAAGGGGTGGGGGCGCTTCCTTCACCGCCCGAGCGAACCGGCTGGTCTGTTTCAACTGTAAATCCTTCGAGCTTTGCATTAACCTTCTTGAGCCCTGAGAAATATACTTCTATTGACATGTGTAGATGTGTTAGAGTGTTTTGGCCTGCAAAGGTAGAAAAAATCAACAAAACAGAGCAACAAATCGGCAATGAAATTGTGAATGTTCAGCATATACCGACCCGGAAAATATTTTCGAAAATATTTATAAAATCTTTACATTCGGAATTTTATGTAGTATCTTTACCTATCATTTCCACATCAAAACCTGGCATATGAATGAAAATTCAGGAATACAGGAAAGGCTTTTCCAGTCTGTAAAAAGCCGGCTTGCACCCAATATCTCTTTTGTACATGACCTCTCGGAGCTTTTAGGGATAAGCTACGACAGCGCTTACCGGAGGATCAGGGGACAGAAAGACCTCACCCTGGAAGAACTGAAGCTCATCTGCACCCATTACTGCATCTCAATGGACGAGATCCTGAATTTCCAGTCCGACAACGTATCCTTCAATACCATGTCCATCGGCAAGGGGGGCTTTACATTTGAAAGCTGGCTTAACACCCTGCTGGTGGAAATGAACAACATCTATGATTGCAGGAACAGGGAAATCATCTATGCGGCAAAAGACATCCCCATATTTTACTATTTTGAATTTCCCGAAATAGCCGCTTTTAAATTTTTCTTCTGGCATAAAATCCTGATCCCGAACGCCGATTATAAAATCGACCATTTAATCCTCGAGGCCCCTGAAGATCTCTTTGAAACCGGTCGTAAATTGCTTCGCTGTTACATGAGGATCCCCGTAATGGAAATATGGAGCGAGCATACCATATCGAGTGTACTGCGCCAGATCGAGTATTGCCTTGAGTCGGGTTTCTTCGGGCAGAGGGAAGATGCCGTCAGGCTCTGCAACGTTCTGGATCTATGGCTTGATCATGTACAGAGCCAGGCCGAACATGGTTTCCAGTACATGCTGGGCCGTCCTCCCGAAGGGATTGAAAACTCTTACAAATTATTTCAGAACGAGGTGCTGGTAAACGACAACACTATACTTGTGAATGCCAACGGCCACAAAACAGCTTACCTTACATATAATATCATCAACCAGCTGATCACGAACCATCCCGCGTTTTGCCTCCAGATCGAAGATTCACTGAAGAACCTCATGCAGAAATCCACAATGATAAGCGGCACCTCCGCAAAAGAAAGGTACCGCTTCTTCAATTCACTGCACGAAAAGGTTAAACTTCTCAGGCAAAAGACAGAACGGACTGATTAGCCCGTTTCAGGCTGTTTTTATAAGCAGTTACTGTATTCCTGAACAATATTGCCAGCACGACGGTCATCAGTCCTCCCGGTATCGGCAGCAATGCGCCTGCAATGCCGGTTGTTGAAGCCACGTTGATTCCTCCGCGGATGATGGGCACCAGTTTTGCAGGATCAGTTTTTGAGGGAATTTCCTTAACCAGGTTCGAATAGATGTCGATGATGCAAACACCTTTCTTAAGCCATTGGGCTTGTATATATTCAGGGAATTTGGTCACCACTACAAGGAAATCGGCCCTTTTCACATGGGAAATAAGATTTGCCGAATCCTTATTGATAAAGGTCAGGGGGCTGTTGTTGGGAACAACTACCGATGCTGCCGACCTAACGATCATTTTCGTAAGGCTGTTGCTGAAAAACCCATCGTCGAGCACAAACACCCATTCCTTTTCGGGCAGGATCTGCAGACCGGCTTCTTTGAACATCTCATAAAGGGCTGTGGGCAGGCACATCGGGTACCTGGCAGTATTCAGGTCGGGGAACATGGTATTGATCATATTCTGCGGATGAAAACCCTCCACTTCCTTAACGGGGTCGATACGGTTGACAATCCTGACCGGGTTGAAGTGTTCGGGCAGGGGCTGAAGGAGAACGATGGCTTGCACCTCTTCATCGGCATTCAACCTGTCGATCACATCGAATACGTCCTTTTCAGAAGCTTCATTCGGAAGGATTTCCTTAAAAACCCTGAGGCCAACGCCCTGGGCCATCTGAACATGCATCGGTATATTGTATTTTGAAAGAGGAACGCAGTTGAACCCGACAAAAGCGATGCCCGGTACCTGATGGTATTTTTCCTGTAAGGCTGCAATTTCGGTTTTCACTTCCCCGAAGATCTGATCCCTGATCATTTCTCCCTTGATTATCCTGGTTTCCATATTTTTCTATTTTACGATTTGAGAATGTTTAACAATCAATCAATCAGTCAATCAGTCAATCAGTCAATCAATCCCTGAGGCATCTCACCGATAATCCCGACTTCTTATCGGAACCTGTGAAAAAAATGCCACTCTCGGAATTGCCAAGCTGGAAGGATTTTGCGACTTCCTGGTCCTGCTGAGTTGAGGACCACCATTGACAAGCAGGAGATTCTGCTGCTGAAAACCTGCCGGTATTAAAACGAAAGCCGCCACGAAATGCAAAGGAATTTGAATTTTTTGACGTTGTGTTACTGCTGTCGGCTTTTTGCCGTATGACTCCAAGGAGTTGTTTCCCGCCTTCGGTTCCGCCACCGAGACAGGCAACAAGGGATTCCCATTCAGGCATCGAGGGCACATGCCAGCCTTTGGGGCAAAGGCCGCGGCTGTCGGCCACGGCATTCCAGTTATATAATCTTCCGTAGATCCCTGTACCTGTATTTTCATTCAGGTACCAGCAGGTGGCAGGCCCTGATGAAGCTCCCCATTCAAGGTTCCCCTGCACCTCGTTGATTGCATCCCCGTTGCGGTAATGAGACTCTTTAAGGTTCCCGGCCATCCATACCTGCCCTCCAAGAGCCAGGGTATGATAATAATTTCCGTCTGCATCGGGTATTGTATCCGGAAGAATCGAAAAAGTCCCGCCTTTCACATTTGCCAGAGGTTTATTACCCAGGATGGCATATTCATTCAACCTGGCCTTATTAAGCTCGTAAGTTGCCTGGCTCCTGTTGATAGGAATTTTGATTTTTGAAGCCAGGAAAATACCGGTCCCGAAACCAAGTACTGTTGAAAGGGGAATCGGGATGAAAGATTCAATGGAGGGCACAGGCTCACCCAGGACCCCCGGCTGGGTGTGGGCATTTGCATAAGCAATGGTGATGACAGCCCCAAGGATCAAACCTGAAATACCGCCGATTACAATAGCAGCCCCTGCTCCTTTTCGCCTTATCTTGAGTACATCTATTTTCCTGATATCAACCTTCGATACTTCATAATCCCCGCTGGAATACTCGGCCTTGCTTCTTGATTCGGACAGGAGGATGGCCGAATCCTTAAGTTCAACCAGCATCCTGGGCTTTCCTTTGTATCCTTTTGGCGGGTAAACCCATGTCTCGAAAAGTTTATCGGGAGTGACGGGAATAGTATTTGCCTGCCAGGACGGAGCTGTCTTTTGGCCGTAAGCCGGAAAACAGTAAGCCATGACGGCCAAAAAGAGAAGTATGTTGTGTGAAATCGTCCGGGTCTTCATGGTACAGGTTTTTAAATCTCGCAATCAAAACTACAATCGGTCGGTTGCGGATCAAAACTGATTTTCACCGGCAGTAGGGCGGGATTTGCTCAAAACGCAAAATGAAGGGCCAACTCTCTCCCACATCCGCAGAAATTGCAAAAATTGAGCATACTCAGCGACTATTCCGCGGATTTCACCGATTTATCATGCCTGATTCCATTAAATCAATAAATTTGCTTTATTAATTATTCCTGACACATTAATCCAACAAAACATATGAAAAAACTCAGTCTGACTTTTATTGCCATGCTTCTGATCGGGCTTGTATGGTCCCAGGATGAAGCAAGGTTGATGCGGTTCCCCGCCATTCACGGGAACCAGATCGTATTTACGTATGCCGGCGACCTGTATTCGGTTGACAAATCAGGCGGAACGGCACGCAAACTCACTAACGACGAGAACGGCTACGAGATGTTCGCCCGTTTTTCGCCCGACGGGAAGCAGATCGCTTTCACTGCCCAGTACGACGGCAATACCGAAGTATATACTATACCTGCGGATGGAGGGGTGCCTGTTCGCCTGACTTATACCGCTACCTTGAACCGGGATGATATTTCGGACCGCATGGGGCCGAACAATATCGTGATGACCTGGAAGGACAATGAAAACATCGTTTACCGTTCACGCAAACAGAGCTTCAACGATTTCAAGGGACAGCTTTTTATCACCAGCGTAAAAGGCGGCCTTAGCGAGGAACTCCCTTTGCCCTGCGGAGGTTTCTGCAGCTATTCCCCCGATAAGTCGAAACTTGCCTATAACCGCGTGTTCCGTGAATTCCGTACCTGGAAATATTACAGGGGCGGCATGGCCGATGATATCTGGATCTATGATTTCAAAACCAAGCAAACCGAGAATATCACCAACAGCCCCGCCCAGGAGATTTTCCCGATGTGGGTTGGGGATAAGATCTATTTTGCTTCCGACAGGGACCGTACGATGAACCTTTTCGTATACGATCTCAAAACAAAGGAAACCAAAAAACTTACCGATTTCAAGGAATTCGACATCAAGTTCCCTTCGCTTGGCGACAATGCCATAGTATTTGAGAATGGCGGATTTATTTATGTTTTCGACCTGGCAACCCAGAAATATGCCAAGGTTACCGTCACTATTGCCAATGACCTGATCACCGGGAGGAACCAGCTGAAAGATGCAAGCAAATTCATCAATTCATCGTCCATTTCTCCCGATGGCAAGCGCCTGGCCTTTGATGCCAGGGGGGATGTGTGGACCTTGCCTGCAAAGACCGGCATCACCCGCAACATCACACAGACCAGGGGCGTTCACAACCGTGACGTGGCCTGGTCGCCCGACGGGAAGTACATCGCTTTCATTTCGGACCGCACAGGTGAGGATGAGATCTTCATTGCAAAGCAGGACGCAACCGGCGACGCCGTACAGATAACCAAAAATGCAGATACTTATAAATATTCCTGCACCTGGTCGCCCGACAGCAAGAAACTTTTGTGGGCCGATAAAATGCTGAGGCTGCAGTATGTGGATATAGATTCGAAGGAAGTCACAGTGGTTGACCAGGCCAAAGCCTGGGAATTCAACAACTACAGCTGGTCGCCCGACAGCAAATGGGTCACTTACGCATTTCCCGACCGCCGCAATTTCGGCATAGTTTACATTTATGAACTGGCTTCAAAAACCAAAACTGCAGTTACAGATACCTGGTACAGCTCGGGGGATCCCGCTTTCAGCAACGACGGCAAATACCTGTTCTTCACCTCGAACCGCGATTTCAATCCCACTTATTCAAACACTGAATGGAACCACAGTTACAGTGATATGACCAAGATCTATTTCGTGACCCTGGCCAAGGCAACTCCAAATCCGTTCGCATATGAGAACGACGAGGTAGCAGTGAAGAAGGACGAAGCGAAAGACGAAGCGAAAGACGAAGCGAAAGACGTGAAGAAGGACGACAATAAGGACGTGAAGAAGGACGTAAAGAAGGACGAAAATAAGGACGTGAAGAAGGACGCCGTTCCTGATGTAAAAGTGGATGTTGACGGCATTATTGACCGCATCGTTGTGCTGCCTGTAGATGCTTCGAATTACTACGGCGTTTCGGCCATTGGCGACAATGTATATTACATCAAAGGCGGGCGCCGCGGACAGGGCGGGCTTGCAACCTTTAATCTTAAAGAGAAGAAGGAAAGCGTACTTGGCGATTTCTACAATTATGATATCTCGGCCGATTTCAAGAAAATGATGGTCGGGGGCATGGGCAAGTATGCAGTGATTGACCTCCCCAAAGGTGGCAAGATCGATGTGAAAGACTGGGTCGATGTTTCGAACATGAAGCTCGTCATTGACCTGAAGGCCGAATGGTCCCAGATATATAACGAGAACTGGAGGCAGATGAAATATTTCCTGTATGCCCCCAATATGCAGGGACTGAATTGGGACAACATCAAAAAGAAATACGAACCCCTGGTTGCTTATGTCAATAACCGTACCGACCTTACTTATATTCTGGGAGAGATGGTGGCCGAGATCAGCATAGGGCATTCCTATGTGGGTGGCGGCGACAGGCCCGAACCCAAACGCGTTAAGATGGGCTTGCTGGGTGCTAAACTGAGCAGGGACGGATCGGGTTACTACCATATTGACAAGATCCTCAAAGGCGAGAACTGGAACCGTGAAGAACGCTCACCTCTTACCGAGTTGGGAGTGGATGTGAAAGAAGGCGATTTCATCATCGCCATCAACGGAAAATCCACAAAGGACATGAACGATATTTATGAAGCCCTTGTGAATACGGCAGGGAACCAGGTTGAGCTTACCGTTAACGCCAAAGCTTCGCCCGACGGAGCCCGCAAAGCCATCGTCGTTCCTACCGATGACGAGGCCAAACTGTACTATTACAACTGGGTGGAAGACAATATTAAAAAAGTAAGCGATGCCAGCAACGGTGAAATCGGCTATATCCATATTCCCGACATGAGCGCCGAAGGCCTCAACGAATTCGTGAAACATTTCTATCCCCAGCTCAACAAGCGCGCCCTGATCATCGACGACAGGGGCAATGGGGGAGGTAATGTGTCGCCCATGATCATAGAACGCCTCAACCGCGAAATGACCATGATCAATATGAGCCGCAACACCGAAGGCACACCCGGGCGTCTTGAGATGCAATGGGGGCCCAAATGCATCCTGATCGATAGTTACTCCGCCTCCGACGGTGACCTCTTCCCATACCAGTTCAAGAAACTGAAGATCGGCAAGGCTATCGGCCTGCGCACCTGGGGTGGAGTCGTTGGGATACGCGGTTCACTGCCCTTTGTTGACGGCGGCAGCCTGATGAGACCCGAATTCGCTCCTTACGATACCGAAGGCAAGAACTGGATCATCGAAGGCCACGGGGTTGATCCCGATATCGTTGTCGACAACGACCCTGCAAAGGAATACGCAGGCGAAGACCAGCAGCTCAACCGCGCCGTTGACCAGATGAAGGAAGAACTGAAGAACTGGCCAAAGGAACTGCCGTCGCACCCGGCATTCCCCGATAAGACGAAATAACGACTTGCCCTCCTATAACAAAAAAACCGGTTTCTTTTGGGGCCGGTTTTTTTATTAAAAAGCCGCTTGTTGAAATAATTTCAGCAGATCTGCATTACTTTTGCAGTGTCAGCGGATTAAGGAATAATACTTAATCCTCAAAAAGATGAAAAAGATTCAGAAAGTTATAATATTATTGTTGATGTTTATGCCAGATCTGATCATGGCTGAGAATAAGGAGATTCCGTTTACACTTGACGATCGTGACAGGTTGATTCGTACAGAACAGAAAATGGAGGCGGTGAATACAAAAATTGATACCAAGGTCGATGGGTTGAGATCTGAAATGAAAGCTCGCTTTGAGACCGTTGATAAAAGATTTGAAAACATGGACAAGCGTTTTGACCAGCTCTTTAACTTCCTGTGGGCCATCATTGGCATCTTTACGACTATGATGGTAAGTGTTTTCGGCTTTGCATTCTGGGATAGAAAGCTTTCCCTGGCTCCGATGAAAAGAGAAGATGATAAGCTCAAATCAGTATTGCGTGAATTTTCCAGAACCCAGCCAAAACTGGCCGAGATCCTAAGAAATGCAGGACTGCTTTAATTAGCCGGCAGTCGGCAATCAAAAACCAGCAGTCAGATCCGTAAATCGCTTTCTTTTCCCAGGATGCTCCTGATTTTTTTTACTTTGTCTGCGGATGGCATTTCCCCTTCTATCCAGTGGATTTTCATACCCTGTCGCTCCATTCGCCTGAACCAGGTCATCTGGCGTTTGGCGAACTGGTGGATGGCCGTGTTGAGAAGCCTGAACATTTCGTCATTGCTAATTTCACCTTCCAGGTAGAGGGTGAGGAATTTGTATTCAAGTCCGTAAGCCCTGAGGCGGGCAGATGGGATGCCTTTTTCGAGCAAGGCCCGCACTTCTTCAATCATGCCGTTCGAGAGACGTGATTGAAGCCTGTCGGTGATCCTCCTGCGCACGATCTCTCTTCCGGGCTTAATACCGAAAAGGATGCGGGATGCAGGATGCGGGATGAGGGAGGTTCCCGCCGTTGCATCTGAAGATTCAGTGTCCCTGCGCCTCATTTCGATCTCCAGGGCCCTGAGCATCCGGGACCGGTCAACAGTATCGGTGGTGCTGTGGAGCTTTTTCAGCCGGCCCAGTTCTTTCAGTAAAGAGGCATCATTGAGGGAACTCATGCGTAAGGCAAAACCGGGATCTGAGGGCGCTTCGGGAAGGGAATAGCCTTTGAGAACCGCTTCGAGGTACATGCCGGAGCCCCCGCAGAGGATTGGGAGTTTACCCCGGGCGGTAATATCCTCAAAAGCTACTGCGAAATCTTTCTGGTAAGTGAAAATATTGTATTCCGAACCGGGTTCGGCAATGTTGATCAGATGGTAAGGAATCGAAACGCCTTCGACAATATAATCATCCAGGTCCTTGCCCGAACCAATATCCATGCCACGATAAACCTGACGGGAATCGGCAGAGATCACTTCTCCATTTATCTCAAAGGCAAGACGGGCCGCCACCGCGGTTTTACCGCAGGCAGTCGGGCCAAGGATGACGGGCATCACTGTCATGTACAGGTTACAAATTACAAATGCCTTTATTTGTACATGGTACATTGTACCTTGTACATTTATTTGTCCAGGGCTTCATAAACCGAATTCTGGCTTTTATATTCCGGCACGATCTGTTTCATCCGGCGGACAAGCTCCGTATCGTCGCAATGGCTGGTAAGTTCCACCAAAGCTTCAATCTCTGACCTTACTTGTTCAGGGTCCTGCTCACGCACCTTGGCGATCATGATCAGGGGATGATGCGTGGGAAGCGTGTTCTCCTGAAGATTGAGCAGCTCTTCATAAAGTTTTTCGCCGGGCCTCATCCCCGTGAAAACGATCTGTATATCCTTCCCGGCCTCCAGGCCCGAAAGCTGTATCATGCGTTTGGCCAGGTCAATGATTTTAACGGGCTTGCCCATGTCGAAAATAAAGATCTCGCCTCCCTTGCCCAGGGCCCCGGCTTCAAGGACCAGCCTGCAGGCTTCGGGAATGGTCATAAAATACCGTATCACCTCGGGATGCGTCACGGTAACAGGTCCTCCCTTTTCAATCTGCTGCCTGAAAAGCGGGATTACCGAACCGTTGGAACCCAGCACATTACCGAATCGGGTCGTGATAAACGACGTACGTTCCAGCCGGTTCATTGATTGGCAATAGATCTCGGCTATACGCTTGCTGGCCCCCATGACGCTGGTGGGGTTCACCGCCTTATCCGTCGAGATCATAATGAATTTCTTCACCCCGAACTCCATCGAAAGGTCGGCCATCACCCGGGTCCCGTGCACATTGGTAAACACGGCTTCGCCGGGATGGGCTTCCTGCACAGGCACATGCTTGTAGGCCGCTGCATGAAACACAATCTGGGGTTTGAATTGCTCAAAGAGCGACCTCATCCGCAGTACATTACACACATTGCCCAGGATGAAATCAATAGAAATGTCTTTAATGGAGGCTTTGCACTCAAGTTCCAGGCTGTTAAGCGGGGTTTCGGCCGAATCGATAAGGATCATGCGGGCGGGCACGAAACCTGCCACCTGCCGCACTATCTCCGAACCAATGGAACCCGCGGCACCCGTGATCATCACCACTTTATTGTTCAGGTACTGGCGGATGTCGTCGGTATCGAGTTCGATCACATCCCGTTCAAGCAAGTCTTCGATATTCACCTGCCTGATCTGGGAGAAGCTTAGCTTCCCGTTCACCCAGGCAATGGCCGGGGGAACCGCCAGGACTTTCGTGTTATATCTGAGGCAAAGGTCCACCAGCTCCTGCCTGTAAGCAGGGTCAACAGGGTGGTATGCCAGGATCAGCTGGGCTATGGTCCGGTCTTTCAGAAGGGGCTCCAGCTTTGAAGGAGGGAAAATATCAACCCTTTCAAGTTTTTTATACTGCTTGCCCTTATCCTCGTCGATGAAAGCGATCACCTTATACCGGGTAGCAGCATCATGGTCCATCACATGCTTGGCGTTGATCCCTTCCTCCCCTGCTCCGTATATGATCACGTCAACGCGCTGCCCGCCGGGATTCTGGAATTCAAGCCATGCGATCTTCACCGTGGTCCGGAACAGTATCATGCCTACCGTCGTGATGAGGAATTCAAGAAGGATGATGGTGGTGGGGATCATAAACCAATGCATGGTAAACCAAGTAATAACATTGGTAAGCCCGAGGACTACGCTGCCTATCACCAGGGTAATCATCACCCTCAGCCCGTCGGCCGTGCTGGTGTAACGTATGAGGCCTGCATGGGTGCGGGAAATTAAAAAACTTATGCCCCTCACTGCAAGGATCCATGGGATCAGAACGGCAAAGGGTTTGCTTTCACTGGCCGGGATGTCAAAGTTGAACCTGAGCAGGTAGGCGAGTATGACGGATCCCAATACGATCAGCAGGTCGATAAACCAGATGACAGCCCGTGGGGTGTTCCTTCGAAGGGATAAAATGTTCATAGCGTCATCAAAAGTAAATAATCCTGCTCAATTATAAACAATGGGAATAATATATGAACAGGGAGAGGATAGGGTGGGGATTTTTCCTAAATTTGCTTTTTCCTCCGACATTTCAAAAATCGCTATAATGAAAAACACAGCTTTTACCAAGTTCCATGAGGCCATGGGTGCCAAGATGGTGGAATTTGCAGGATATTACATGCCGCTTCAGTACGAAGGGGTTATCGCCGAACATGAAACCGTGCGCAGGGGCGTAGGAGTTTTCGATGTTTCGCATATGGGTGAGTTCTGGGTGAAAGGCCCTAAAGCCCTGGATTTCGTGCAATGGGTAACTTCGAACGATGCATCCAAGCTGGTTCCCGGGAAGGTGCAGTACAGCTGTTTCCCGAATGGAAAGGGCGGTATCGTTGACGACCTCCTGGTGTACAAGGTCGACAACCTGACTTACCTCCTGGTGGTGAACGCCGCCAATATTGATAAAGACTGGGCCTGGTGTACCAAAAACAATAAAATGGGAGCCGATCTTTACAATGCATCGGATGAGATTTCGCAGCTGGCCATACAGGGCCCCAAAGCCCTGGAAGCCATGCAGAAACTTACCGATACCAAGGTTACCGACATGGAGTATTACACCTTTAAAAAGCTCACTTTTGCCGGCGTTAAGGATGTGATCTTTGCAACTACAGGTTACACGGGGTCGGGCGGATGCGAGATCTATATGTCCAATGCCGATGCCCCTAAAATCTGGAACGCAGTGTATGAAGCAGGAAAGGAATACGGCATAAAACCCATAGGCCTGGCGGCCCGCGATACCCTCCGGCTCGAGATGGGATATTGCCTTTACGGCAACGATATCTGCGATACAACTTCCCCTATTGAAGCAGGACTGGGCTGGATCACCAAATTCACCGACACCAAGGACTTCATCGATAAGGCTTACCTGTTAAATCAAAAGACGGGGGGCGTGAAACAACGCCTCGTGGGTTTTGTGATGGACGACAAGGGAATCCCCCGTCACGGTTACGACATCACCGATGCAGCCGGGAACAAAATAGGGGAGGTCACATCGGGAACCATGGGGCCATCGGTTAAAATACCCGTAGGCATGGGTTACGTCCCTGCCGCACTCTCGAAGGAAGGTTCGGTTATTTATATTAAAGTGCGCGACAAAGTGCTGAAGGCACATGTGGTGAAGTTCCCTTTCTATAAAGGGTAGATATACTAAGTGGGTTTAAGGAACGTTATAATCGGGATGCAAGATACAGGATACAGGATAAGTGAAATCCTGCATCCTCCATCCTGCATCTAAAAAGTAAATACATATGATAAAAGCAATGAGTAAGGTAAAAAGCATAGGGTGGACATCCATAGTGATGATTGCCCTGGTAATCGCCATGGGTCTCGGTACCGAGAGCTGCAAATCAACGGGCAAGATGAGCAAAAAAGACCGCAAGGCCGCCATCGCGCTTGCAAAGCAGCAGCTGCAGCCTATCATCAGCGGAACGTCTACGCTTTCGCTGCCGGACCAGGAAAAACTGGTAAACGAAATCATCAATAAAAAACTCAACGACCCAACGGTCAACGATATGGTCATCCAGGCCCAGCAGGCTATCAAGAAAGCGTATGCCGAAAAGGACAAACTGCACCAGCAGAAAGTTGATGCGGCGAGGGCGCAGCTGCTCGACATGCTGCTGAACAAGGACGGGAAGTCGGCAATCGAGCTGCAGAATGAGCTCAACGCCATCAAGTCCCAGAACCTTGGCGACAACGAGATCAGCGACCTTATAGTCAAGGTCCAGGCTAAGATTGACGGCATGAAAAACAAGCCTTCGCTGCCCATCAAGACCCAGATCGAGAACGCTTTCCAGGGCATTGCCGATGCGGCAAAAGCCGGTAATTTAACAGAAACCGACAACATCATCAAGAACACCCTGCAGTATTTCACCGATCCCGATGCCCCCGTGCTCATCATCATTTACCGCCAGGGAAGCACCGTCGATTACGACAAACCCACCACTATACAGCATTATCTCAACTTCTGCAAAGACCAGAAGAAGAGCCTGAACAGTGTGGATGCAATCCAGCAGGATGCCAGCGGAAAAATCAAAGAACTTGACCTGATCAAAAAGTAAGAAACATGAAGAAGCTATTAGCATTAACGATATTTGCGACCCTGTTTTCAACAGGTTTGCTCGCCCAGACCACGGTACCCCAGGTTGAGATCACTCCCGACCGCAAGCATGCCATCGACAGTCTTGCGCTGGAGAAAGTGCGAGACCTCTCGAAGTATATCAGCATAATAGGCGACAAGACCACGCCCTGGAGCGATGCCCAGAGGGTGATCGAACGCGCCTGCGAACTGTTCATGGACGGAGCCGAGATCGGCGTAAGCTCGATCAACCGCCCCGACCAGGTGAACAACTACAAGATTCGCGAATATTTTGACCGCCTGATGCAGTTGAATTATTCCAAGGTCGTAATCGACTGGTATAAAATTCAATACGTAAGCGATCTCGAACGCCAGCCCGACGGCACTTTTGTTGGTGTGATCACGGTATACCAGAAATTCCAGGGCTACGACAAGGAAAAAGGCCTTGTATACGAAGACACGACCAAGAAAGATATCACTATCTATGTGAAACGCAAGGAAACCCAGATCGGCGGCCGCCTTATCGGCTTCTGGGATGTCATGTTAGGCGATATCAGGGTAAAAGAAACTTCCAAAAAGTAAAACTCTGCGAAAGTTAGCTTTAATTCTTTTGTTGTTTGCGCCCCTGGTTTCCGGGGCGCAAAACAGCCTTGGCGGCATTGGAGGCGATGAAAACGTATTCTATGCCCAGACCAAGCAGGTGAACCAGTTCTTCCGCCGTTTCAACGGTGAGGAAGACGTAAGCGGCAGCCGGCTTTATGCAGGCCAGAACGCTTACCGCGACCCCAAAGCCAGGCGCAGGTACCTCAATATGCTCTTCGACAAGGAAAGCCCCCTGGTTAACGAGGACCAGAAAACAGTGTTCATCGAAGATGTCCTGAACAAAAAATCCCCGGTTTTTCTTGATTTCCATGCAAGGGACTGGTTCTGCGAAATCACCACCACCTTCACCTGGAAAAAGCAAACCATCAACATCATACTTTACCTGAGGATAGAACAGCAGAACGGGGGCTACAAATGGGTGCTTTCAAACGCCTATTGCGACAAATTCAATTCATATTTCTCTCATCTTGGCGATACAACCAACCTCAAGTTCTTTTTGCATCCCATGAGCCATGAGGTCGATTTCATGAACATCCACAAGGCACTTGACGATCCCAAAAACATAGATTACTACCTCGCCCGCGATTACGTGCCCGATTACCTGGCACTGTTCATTTCGGAACTCAAGGAAGGAAACCTTAAATTTGTATCGGTCAATAACGAGAAATTCCATGTTTTCCAGGTCCCGAACTGGTATTTTGAGATATCCTTCTTCAACCGTAACAGCTACAACAGCGGCTGGCTCATCTCAAACCTCGTCCGCCTCTCGCCTGGCGACAAAAAAGAATTACTCAAGCATTATACACATAGCAATTAGCTAAATGAGAACAAGGTTCCACACCATAGCGGTCATTATTTTAATCCTGGCCTTCGGCGGATTTGTGAGCACCCAGGCCCCGGCCCAGACCAAAAAGACAAGCAGCACACAGGCTAAACAGGGAAGCAAGAGCAGTTCGTCACAGGCCAAGGGAAGTAAAACAACCACGAAAACATCGGGCAGTAAAACCCAGCAGGGCAAGGGCTCGGGAAAATCAACCGACAAAAACGCCCCCAAAGCCGGCGCACTTCCCGCAGGACAGGATTCCGCGCTCAGGGCACAGGGCACAGGCCTTGTGAAATTCTTTGAAAGCACCCTTAATTTCCTGGCCGATAAAAAGAACACCGTCCAGGACAAGCAGGTGATCATCAACGAAAGCTACCTGAAGTTTTTCTGGGACAGCGAGGTGCAGATCGAAGACGACCTCGACTCCCACCAGGTGCCAATGTACAAGGACGTACAGAGTTACCTCACCGATGTGGACTTCTTTTTCAAACAGGCCAGGTTTACTTATAACCTGCAGGACATCAGCGTGATGACCAATGAGCTGGGGAATTCCTTCTTCAAGGTCACCTGCAACCGCAACATCAGCGGGACCAACCTCAACGATGTAAGCGTAAACAACAACCAGGTAAGGTATATCGAGATCAATTACGACGAAAGCAAGGCGCAGCTTAAGATCGTAAGCATATATACCACCAAGCTCAATGAGAAGGACGATATGCGCAACTGGTGGAACAGCCTGTCGCAGGGCTGGCAGCAGAAACTGGGAAAGGATATACAACTTGGAGTGGACCTCAGGCTTGCCCAGGTAAGTTCATACAACGATACTGCCGCCATGATAGGCGGGCAGAAAACCCTTATTGACCAGGGGGCCTTCTATAACGGCCTTACAAAGATCATAAGCTCGAAAAAGATAGACCTTTCGGGTGAGGTGATGATCTCGGACCTCAGCCCCCTGAGCAAAATGAGCGCCCTGCAGGAAGTCAGCCTTAAGGGCACCCCGGTAAGCGACCTCATGCCCCTGAGGAACCTTAATAACCTCAGGATACTGAACATCTCCAACACTGCTGTAAGCAGCCTCGAGCCCCTGCATTACTGCACCCATATCACGGCCCTGAACATCAAAGGCACGGGGATCCCCGACCTGGGACTGCTGGTGAATTTTCCATCCCTCCAGGACCTTGACCTGAGCAACACAAAGATCTCTTCGCTTGCCCCGATCAGCGCCCTGGATTCCATAGATGACCTCAGGCTTTCGTATACCCCGGTGAGCGACCTCTCGCCCATTGCCGGCCTGGTAAAGATTGAATTACTCAATATCTCATCCACCAGGGTCACTTCCCTTGAGCCCCTGAAGAACATTACAGGGCTTAGGATACTGCAGGCCGACAGCACAGGAATCTCAAGCCTGAAAGCCCTTGATAACATGGCGCTATTGCAAAGGATATCCTGCGATTATACCAGCCTGCCCAAGCAGGAGGCTATAAGCTTCATGTTAAGCCACCCTCATGCTTTCCTGGTATTCGAATCGGCCGAACTGGCAAAATGGTGGAACGGAATGAATCCCGATTGGCAGAGCCTGCTCAGCCATTTTACCGAACTCAGCAATCCGCCTTCAAAAGAACAATTGCACAAGCTGATACTTGTCGACAGCCTGAACATAGCGGGCAGGATGAACATCAAAAGCCTGGAACCCGCATCCATGCTGTCGCTGCTCAGGGTTTTATATGCTTCCAGTACCGGGGTGAGCGACATAGGTCCGCTTAAAAACCTCACTAATCTCCAGACCCTGTATCTCAATAATACTTCGGTAAGCAGCCTGCTGCCCTTGAGCGGCCTGCCTAAGCTTAAGGTCATCAGCATTGAAAACACCCAGGTTGCCGACCTCAGCCCCCTATACGGCATGAAGGACCTTGCGTTCATGTATGCCGACAACAGCCAGGTTGTTCTGAAGGAAGCCAATAAACTTACCGATAAGGATCCCGGCTGCCTGGTCATTTTTCAGACTTTCGAGAACAATAACTGGTGGAAAGGCCTGGGCAAAGCCTGGCAGGATGTGTTTATTGCCGCCGGGGAACTCAAAGGCCAGCCCGACAGGCTGCAGCTTCAGCAGATTGCCAACCTTGACGAACTCAGCATTGCCGAAAACTTCTCGATCAGCGATCTTACTCCTGTTCAGAAGCTTACCAGGCTGAAAGACCTTTCGTTTACAGGAACCACGGTGAACAGCCTGGAACCCCTGAGGAATATCCTGACCCTGGAGAGCCTGCATTGCGAAAAGAACCCCATCACCGACCTCACGCCTGTAGCGGAACTGCCTAAGCTCAGGGACCTGGACTTCAGCAACAGCCAGGTGGAGGAGCTGATGCCCATACAGAATATGAGGCAGCTCGAAAGCCTTAAATTCAGCGGTACCCCCGTAAAGAAACTGAAATACCTGGTCAACCTCACCGGGCTGAAGGTGCTGGAATTATACAACACCAAAGTAAGCAGCCTGGATGAGCTTGAAAACATACGCGGGCTTGAGAACCTGAAGATCTTCAACACCAAGATCTCGGCGAAGAAAGTTGAGAAGTTCAAGCTGACACATCCGAAATGCGAGGTGGTGTTTTATTAGATGATGGCGCTTCGCGCCGATGCGGGATACAAGAAATGAACCATGGACAGAACGATAGAAGTGTGTTTTACTCCTAAGCTCTTTGCTGATATTACGACAAAGGGCGATTATATCGTTGTGCTTGCCGATATACTAAGGGCTACAACAAGCATTTGCGCAGCCTTTCAGAACGGGGTGAAGGAGATCATCCCGGTTGCCGGCCTGGAGCAGGCCAGGGAGCTTAAAGAAAAGGGATACCTGGTTGCCAGCGAACAGGACGGCAAAAAGCTGGACTGGGCCGATTTCGGTAATTCAGCGTTTAATTTCACCCGCGAAGCCATAGCCGGGAAGACTCTGGTTTACTGCACCACCAATGGGACCAAAGCCATCGATATTGCAAAACAGGCCGATAAGATCGTCATGGGGGCTTTCGTTAATATTTCGGCTTTGACGGAATGGCTGGTTCGTCAAAACAAAAATATCCTGATTTTATGTTCGGGCTGGAAAAACAAATTCTGCCTTGAAGATTCCCTCTTTGCAGGGGCCTTGAGCGAGAAACTCCTGGCGCATCCCGGTTTCACCACCTGCTGCGACAGCGTACACGCTTCTATGGCCCTTTGGGATACCGCCAGGCCAGACCTGTTCGGGTACCTCGAGAAAGCTGCTCACCGCCACCGCCTGAAAAAACTGGATCTTGACGATGTGATCCCATACAGCTTCGAACCTGATACCACCCGGGTTATCCCCGTGTTCGAAGAGGGTGTGATAAGGAACGCAGGTTAGGCTTGCGGCCCGTCACGGTTTCCCGTTTTCTTTTGATACAGATGTTCCAGAATGGCTGTTTTTTTATTAACTTTGGAAAAACATCTCATTATGAAAACAAAAATACTTCTTGCTTCACTTGCTGTTCTCATGATTGCCGGAGCCGGCTGCAAAAAGAAATCCACAACCGATAATACCGTATACAATACGGCCTCCTGCAAGGCTAACGGGACTTTAATCAACTTTAAAACAACAAGCAATTTTACGAAATTCTGCATTATGACCGGGGTCTGCAACAATTTCCAGGCAACCTATCCCGTCATGGTTGGTGTAGGGTTCCCAGCCGATGCAGCCGCCGGGAAAACATACACAAACCATGATCCTTATGTTCAGATCATCTATATGGACAGCCAGGGAAGGGGTTTTTATTCGCGTTCCTATGATACCATTAACATTCACATCAATACCTGGGGAGGCTCGGGTGGTTACACGACCGGAACCTTTTCAGGTAAAGTGTATTATTCCTCCACCATCCCGCCCTATACCATCGACAGTGTCTACATTACCGATGGAGTGTTTAACAGCCTTATCTGGTTTACCCTGCAGAAATAGAATTCTTTAATCTCTCACGGTAAATTCCCCTCAGCGTGCTGCGGTACCAGGTGCCGGGGTTTTTCCCGGGCTTGGTCCCATTGATTTGCCGGCTGGACTGATCAGGCAGGGATTGGCTCATGTTTCCATTGTTCCAGGTGGGACTGGATGTAATCAATGACCATCTGGTGCTCTTTCTTGCCAGGACCGCACACGGTAATCGGTTCACCAAAAGCCATGCGTATGGGTTTGTCGCGGTGGATTGGTCCGAGGTAGCCGGTAAACCTTCCGTTTCCCCAGAAATCAGTTGTAATTGCAACCGGGATAACCGGGACGCAGGCAAGGGATGCGAGTTTGATCCCGAGGGAGTTGAATTCCCCGGGGATGAATTCCATCCTGCGCGTATGCTGAGGAAAAATGATCACCGAGATCCCCCCGGATATCCTTTCCATGCCTTGTTTCATTACCAGGCTGAAATCCTCCCTGGCGTTGTTCCGGCCCAGGACAATAGGGTTTCTTGAACGCATTACATCTCCGAATACCCAGTGCCTCACCAGGGAGTCCTTAACAATAAAGGTGACATCTTTCAGGGGCTGTATGATCCCGGGAAAGATCATGGTTTCAAGAGTGCTCATATGGTTGCTGATGAAGACCGCCGGTCCGCTGCAGTTCCGTATATGCTCCAGTCCGCTGATGGTGAACCTTCCCCCGCAGCTTTCGATCAGCCTGAAAATATTTTGGGATGACGACACCCAGCGCGAGGTATCGTAGATCCCTTTACGGGCCTCGGTACGGGTTGAGAAACAGATCCCGACATACCGGCTCATGAAGTAGATGCGTGAACCGAATGAAAGCCGGTCGAGCAGGTGGCGGGGGGTATCCGGCGGGGTGGAATACCCGTTGGAGCCCAGCAGAATACGAGTAATATAGTCCTTTTCCTGTTTCATAGCTTTTGCAGAAGAGGAACAAAAATACTAAAATCCGGTTGTTGGATTCTCATTATATTTGGAATGCCATTGAAATGCCGGCCAAAGAAATGATTTTTACCTTATGCGAAACCACTGCCTGATACCCATACTTGCGCTGCTGATCGTGCTGAGCGGATGCGGTAAAAAACAACAAAGGATCACCAGCCTGAAAATGCTGGAAGGAGGGAAGGTGTTCGCGGTTCCTACGGGGACTGCCGCCGACCAGATCGTTCTTAAACGTTTGCCGGATGCAAAGTTCGAATATTACAACAGTATCATCGAATGTTCATTGGCCGTTTCTGAAGGAAAGGCCGATGCCGCAGCATACGACAAACCCATCCTGAAAAATATTGCAGCCAAGAACCAGGGGCTGGTTGTCCTTGATGAGCTGATCGCCGACGACAATTACGGATTTGCAGTAAGGCTCGAATCAGGCGAACTTAAAAACACCATCGACAAAGTGCTGGCCGAAATCAGGGCGAACGGCATTTACGATGATATGAACAAGCGCTGGTTCCCGGTCCAGGGGAACCCGGTATCCATGCCCGTAATTGAAAATGAGGGGAAGAACGGGGAACTGGTTTTTGGTACAGCCGCCGTTACAGAGCCTATGTCGTTCTTCGACGCCAACAAGCAGGTCGTGGGCTTCGACATAGAGTTCGCATCGCGGATCGCCCAAAAGCTTGGTAAGAAGCTCGTCATTTCCGACATGGAATTCGGGGCCATGATACCTGCCCTGCTCTCGGGCAAGGTGGAGATGATAGGTGCAGGGCTCTCCATAACCCCCGAAAGGGCAAAGAAACTCCTCTTTTCCGAAAGTTATTATCACGGGGGCCTTGCGGTCATTGTAAGAGGCGATAAGCCGGTTGTGGAAGTCAAGCCGGCATTGATGAAGTCGGTCAACGACATCGCCAACAAGCGTATCGGGGTGCTGATGGGGAGCATCCATGATGCCTATGCCCGAAAGACTTATCCCAAAGCCGAGATCGTTGAATACCACACTCTCCCCGACCTGCTCTTTGCCCTTAATGTGGGGAAGGTCGACGTCAGTTTCCGAAACAAGGCATCGATACACGAAGTTTTGGCCAAAAACCCTGCTTTGGGGGTGCTGGCCGAGAATATATTTTCGGTTCCCATAGGAGCGGGCTTCAACAAGGATAACCCGGCCCTCAGGAATAAATTCAATGCCTTCCTGGCCGAAATAAAATCCAACGGCATTTACGATGATATGGTGGACCGCTGGATGAAAAAAGGTCTTACCGAAATGCCTGTGATCAAGAGTGGGCCTGCTACGAACGGTACCCTTAAAACCGGCATCGTCAGTGATATGGGCCTGCCTTTCGCTATGATCAAAGACGGGCAGCTTGCAGGCTTCGACATTGAGCTGGGGAGGCGTTTTGCCGCCTACACCGGCAAAACCTACGTAACGCTTGACCTGCCTTTCAGCAGCATGCTGGCTTCGCTTTCAACTCACAAGATCGATATCATTACCAGTTCGCTCACCATCACCCAAGAACGGAAAAAGCAGATTGATTTTTCCGATCCCTACTACCAGTCGCAGGTCTGCGTTATTGCGAAGAAAAAAGACATTGCAGCTTATGCGGGTGAAAACTCATCCGCAGTGAATAAAACTTGTACTCAAAAGATGTCCGAAAGCTTTTACAGCAACATCGTCTACGAAAAACGTTACCAGCACATCATCAACGGGCTGGAGGTTACCATCATCATTTCGATACTGGCAGCCCTGTTCGGGACCCTTGTAGGAGCCCTTATCTGTTATATGCGGATGTCGGAGAACAGGTTCCTGTCGGGCACCGCCGTTGCGTACATCATGATATTGAGGGGAACCCCGGTGCTGGTGTTGCTGATGATCATCTATTACGTGGTCTTTGCATCGGTGAACATTGATCCTGTGCTGGTTGCCGTTATCGCGTTTGGACTGAACTTCGGCGCCTACGTGTCGGAGATGTTCAGGACCTCCATTCAAAGCATCGACAAAGGCCAGGGCGAAGCGGCCATTGCCGGGGGGTTCACCGGCTTCCAGGCATTCCGCTTCATCATCCTCCCCCAGGCCCTTCGATCCATTTTGCCTGTTTACAAGGGAGAGTTCATCTCGCTGGTCAAAATGACATCGATAGTGGGTTATATCGCAGTGCAGGACCTTACCAAGGCCAGCGACATCATCCGCAGCCGCACCTTCGACGCTTTTTTCCCGCTGCTGATGGTTGCACTCATCTACTTTCTCATCGCCTGGCTACTCACCTGGCTGCTGGGCCGGATCGAGATCTCGGTGGATCCAAAATACAAACGCAGCAAGAGAAGAAAGGAGGCTGCAATATGATACGCACGATGAACCTTTCGAAACATTTCGGCGAGCTGGTGGTGCTTAAGGATATCACAACACAGATCACCAAAGGTGAGGTCATATCGGTGATAGGCCCGTCGGGAGCGGGAAAAAGCACTTTCCTGCGCTGCCTCAACCTGCTTGAAACCCCAACGGGAGGGAATGTTTTCATAGACGACATCCCCTTACTGGATAAACATACCGACGTGCCGAAACTCAGGCAGAGGATGGGAATGGTATTCCAGGGATTCAATCTTTACAGCCATCTTACGGCCCTTGAAAACCTGACCATAGGGCCGATAAAACTGCTGAAGAAAAGCCGGGCCGAAGCTGAAGAGAAAGCCAGGGGCCTGCTTAAACTCGTGGGACTGGCCGAAAAAGCCGACAGCTATCCCGACGAACTTTCGGGTGGACAAAAGCAACGCGTGGCCATTGCCCGCTGCATGGCCATGGATCCGGAGATACTGCTTTTCGACGAACCGACTTCGGCCCTGGATCCCACCATGGTGAGCGAAGTCCTGGCTGTCATCCGCAGGTTATCCAGGGAAGGGATGACCATGGTGATAGTGACACATGAAATGGAATTCGCGCGCAATACTTCCACCAGGGTGTTTTACATGGACGAAGGGGTGATCTATGAAGAAGGTTCGCCCGACCAGATCTTCGATAATCCACAAAGGGAAAAAACCAAAACCTTCATACACCGCATCCGCAGCTTTGAGCGCCGCATCCGCAGCCGCGATTATGACCTGTATGCGATACAGGGCGAAATGGAAGCCTTCTGCGAAAAACATATGGTTGCACGCAAAGTTGCCGGCTATGTGATACATATCACCGAAGAACTCCTGCTGCTTCAGAAAGACTTCAGCAACCTCAGCCTGGAGCTGTTCTGGTCGGAAAAGGAAGGTACGCTTGAACTGGTCTGCGGAAGTGCCGGTGCCGGGTATAACCTGCTTGAGGATGAAAGCGAGGAGAACGCCCTCGGTATCATGCTGATCAAAGGGCGCTGCAGCAGCGCCGAATACAGATACGAAGATGGAAGGAACATACTTTCATTGAGACTTAAAGACCCGGCCACATAACAAACTGAAACAGAAAACCAGGCAGAAAAAATCTCTCATGACCATGATACATTATTTCTTTCCCCGGCAGATCAGCAGAATAACGCTGTCACTCATTTTTGGTATTGCACTTTGCATAAGGGTGCAGTCACAGGACATTAATACCGGCGCTGCACAGGACAGGCCCGATAAACAAACACTGAATTCTGTAAATGAAAACTTTACAACTAAAGATTCAGCTGTGTTGAAGGTTAAACCCGTAAAGAAAAAGATCAGCTTAAAAGACACCCTCGACCACCAGCTCGACTTCAGCGATTACCTCATAAACATGCATGGGTTCGTACCCTGGCCGGTGATCATCAGTGAACCCTCGCTGGGCAATTTCGGACTTGCCTTGGCCATTGTATTCATCAGTCCCAAAAAAACTGCAAAAGCAGGGGAGCAGTACCATTTCCCCGACATCACGGGGGTGGCAGGCATGTGGACCCTCAATAACACCTGGGGGGTGGGAGCTACGAGGCAGGGAACCTTTCCCGGGATCGGAATGCGGTACACCATAAGTGCCGCCTATGCCCCCATCAACATCAACTTTTACCGCAACTTCACCTACCTTGGGGAGAAGGAGGTCCTGTTCAAACTGACAACCATACTGGGGGTATTGGATATCAGCGAGAATTTATTTAA
Organism: uncultured Bacteroidales bacterium; assembly: GCA_903877385.1. Lineage (GTDB taxonomy): Bacteria > Bacteroidota > Bacteroidia > Bacteroidales > FEN-979 > CAIRDP01. The sequence goes on along the minus strand of CAIRDP010000015.1, from coordinate 32,849 downwards.
AAACAAGCTCTTTGCAGGGATCAACTATACTTATGCCAATGTTAATGTGTCTACGAAACTGGGCGACACAGTCAATTACATTTTCAATAAGGTATTCAACCAGCAACCCAGCATGACAAAAAACACCGGGCTGCTGGGACTTTATCTTGAATGGGATTCACGCAACACCATTTTTACCCCCGACAAAGGAATCAGGGCCAAAGCCTCTTTCGGCATAGGCAGGGACTGGACCGCGAGCGATTTCGACTATGCAAAAAGCGAAGTATTCGTAAACGGTTTCATACCCATTGCCAGGTGGTGGGTTTGCGGGCTGAGGGCCGACTGGCAGTGGGCCGGGGGCAGTACGCCCTTCTACCTGCTCCCTTATATCAAAATGAGGGGGATAGGAGCCATGGTTTACCAGGGAGACCAGGTATTGCAGCTTGAAACCGAGCAGCGTTTCGACCTGGACCTCAGGTGGAGCTTGCTGGGATTCGCAGGGGTAGGCAAGACATTCAGCAGTTCAAAATACCTTGAGGACCCCACCTGGCATGTGGCCGGAGGTGCAGGTTTCCGATACCTGCTGTCCCGTATTTTCAGGATGCGTATGGGCGTTGACTTAGCAGTCGGGCCCAACCAATGGGCTTATTATATCGTCCTCGGGCATTACTGGAATTAATGTTGAAACTCTGATACGGTTTTCTGCGTATATAAGGTAATCCCTTTTTGAATGAAGACCGACCCTGAAGATATTGACCTGATTGAGAGATTCCTGAAAAACCAGCTCAGCCATGATGAGGCGGTGGATTTTGAGACCAGGCTGGGCGAAGATCACGAGTTTGCAAGAAAATTACGACTGCGGAAGACATTCCCCTCACTTTTCCAGGCCGAGGGGAATGATGAAATTGTGATGGATGTTGAGGAGAAGCATGAGGTCATAGCCAAAAAGGGAAAAACTCATGTCGTGAAGGCCAGGCATATAGGCTGGGGTCTGCTTGTTTTGGCGGCAGGAGTGCTGATTTATTTCCTGGCCTCGCAATTTGGTTCCTCTATCGTTACATTAATTGGAAGGAAACATACCCCGTTAAAAACCAAACAGTCAGGGTTGAGGGTGAACGGTAAGGCCCCACTCAAACCCACTATGAAAACCCTGAGACCGGAGCAATCTTCCCTAAAGCCCCCGACCCCGGTCCGTGTTTCGGCGAATGCTGATTGCCAGGTGCATACAGGTTTGACGACTTCGGATCTCTTACTTTCTCCATTAAAGTTGGCAGAACCCCTGCAAATTACAGTAAAAGCTGTGCCAACGGCCCCTAAGCCTGAAACAGCCGCCAAGACCTTTTCGATGGATGCCGGGCTCAAAGTTCAAAAACCCATAGAGCTGGAATCGCCGGCCGACAACCTGGTCGTGAACCGGGGTGAGGACATACGGTTCATCTGGAAGCAGGCAACCGACAGTTTTACCAACTTTTACATTAAATCGGAAGCCAACAATAAACTTGCCTGGTGGAGGGGTATAAAGCCCGGGATCCGTGAATGCATTGTCCCCGCAAACAAATTATTGCCGGGCAAATTCTACTGGTATGTCGGCAAAAAGGAATACAGCCGTACGATCATCATCAAGGACTGAGATGAAAAAAATTCCTGCTGAGGCAGGTTTAATGCAATAAATTCCCGACCTCTCGTCTTCACTTGCATGGACCAGAATCTCCAAAAAACCAGAGTCGACAATTTTTTCCGTTCCGAATACCAGAAACTGCTGAATTTCGTGAGGAAAAACCTCGACGACAGGTTTTTCGGGGCTTCGCCCGAAGACATAGTGCAGGACGTTGCACTGGGGCTGATTTCCAGGCTTGATCCCGACGCCCAGGTGGAGAACCTGAGCGCCTACATCTACAAGGCCATAAAAAACAGGATCATCGACTCCCTTAAGAAAAAGCAACGCAACGTCCCTATCGAAAACTTCAGGGACCTGAAAAACGGGAATTATTTACTAAACAACATGGCCGATGAAACAACAGAGGATGAAAAGGAATACCTAAGCATAGAGCCCGCAACGCTCAAAGCTGCGATGGCTGAATTAAGGCCCGACGAACAGGCCCTGATCATAGCCACCGAGTTTGAACAGCGCAACTACGAAGAGCTTTCCGATGAATGGGAAATCCCCGTGGGCACGCTTCTCTCGCGCAAGCACAGGGCTCTTTCAAAACTTCACAAAATATTATTAAACAAAAAACACGAAAATCATGGAAACAAATGAAAATAATACGATGAAAGGCCGCTGCTGCAATCGCCGCAGGCCGAAGGCACACTGGATAATTCTCGGCGTACTTGGATTCGCGGCACTGCTGTTCCTCTTCGGAGCCATCATCATGTGGCTGTGGAACGGGCTGATGCCTGCCGTTTTCCACCTGGGAGTCATCACTTACTGGCAGGCAGTCGGACTTGCCATTCTTGCAAGGCTGCTATTCGGAGGCATGCATCACGGACCACATCACGGCCGCAGGAACAGGCCGGGTCCCTGGTGGCGCAGGGGGCATATGCATCCCGGGGGCGGCGACTCAGGCATGCGCTGGAGCTATTACGAACAATACTGGAACGAAGAAGGCGAAAAAGCTTTCAACGAGTATGTGAGGCGTAAGACCGAAGCCCCGGGAGCCTGATCTCCCCATTTTCTGAAATTAAAAAAGGCGTTCAGTGACGGGCGCCTTTTTTAAATTTTTCCAGTTCCTTAACCCTTTTCACGGCAAAGGTCGAATACATTACAACCTGAGGATTGTCGCCGGTTTCGCTTTGCGACTTGTTCTGTCTCAGGAATTGTTTGTACAGGGGCAGAGCCGTCATGGGTTTATGCATATAATAATCATACTGGTAGGCCAGCTTGAAAAGGATGCCCGGGTTACCGGGAGCAAAAGCATGCGCTTTGATCAGAACCTGTAATGCGGTATCGGCCCTGTCGTTTGAATTGAAGGCCAGTGACAGGTCGGCATAAAGGGTAAGCAGGTATTGTTCCGAGGGCAATATCATCCGCAAAGCCCTGCCCAGGTATACAAGAGCGCTGTCGGGCCTGTTGGAACGCAGCAGGGACTCCCCGTAATAAAAGCAAAGCTCCGCATCGGTGGTGTCAAGCTGGTACGCCTTGCGCAACGAAGGGCAGGCCGAATCGAACATATCCAGCGTATACCTGCAAAGCCCCAGGTATTTATTGGTGAATTTCGATGCATCACCCATCCTCATCGAACTCCTGAATTTCGAAGCGGCATCAGGGTAGTTTCTTTTGAGGTAGGTTGCATACGCCCCAAGCCGGTATACGGCATATGACTTAGGATTTTCCTGTACAAACTGTTCAGTGAACCGGATAACCGAATCGTACTGCTTTTTCCTGATCAGCAGGTTGGATATGCCCAGGGCGATATTGAGGTTGGCCGGGTTTACCCTGCGGGCTTTCAGGTAAAAAATCAAAGCCGAATCGGCATTATTCATTTCCTGGTAAGCTGATGCCGTAAGTTTGAGAAGATAAAAGTTTCCCGAATCGCTCCTGCAGGCAGGAAGGAGCAAATTCAAAGCATCCCTGTTGTTCTCAAGCTGGATGAGCAGGGCAGCAAGCTGTAACATAGTCTGACGGTCATCGGGCTGTCGTTCAAGTATCTTTTTATAATACAATATGGCTTGCTCGTTCTCCCCGGTTTGTTTGTACAGGGAGGCCAGGTCCCTGAGCCCCCTGGTCCTGTTCGAATCTGCAGCCGTCGCCCGGCGAAGGGCAAGCACAGCTTCGCTGAACCTGTACATCGACATCATGACTTCACCTTTAAGCAACAGGAGATCGGCATTGGAAGAATCGGATTCCAGGAAACGATTGCACCTCTCCATGGCTTCGGAATATTTGTAATCGGAGATGAGATCCCTTATACCGTTAAACCTCCCATCGGTTTGCGCCATGGATTGAAAAGCGCATAACAGGAAAACAAAAATAATGATCTTTTTACGGCAGGTTTTGAACGTCATATTCATAAGATGGATGAATAGTGGCTTGGTCCTGATTCCAGGATGTTAAATATACAAATATTTAATCCGATGACCTTGGCAAGCAAAGCAAAATCCTGTTTTTTACAGCAGGATAATTTTCTTTGTCTGCCTGGCGGATGAGGACGCGGCGGTTACATAATATACCCCCGCCGGGCGTCCCTCAAGGGTTAGCCGGATGAGCTGCTCCCCGGTTTTGCATGGGCCCTTCCAGACAACTCCCAGGTCCTGGCCGGAAGCGGAAGTGAGGCTGATCTCTATTATTTCATTGCGGCTGCAATTGACAGGCAGGTTCACAAACCCATGAGAGGGGACAGGATAGGGGTTCCCGAGATCAAACGGGGAAGAACCACCATGTTCACTGATTCCCGACGAAGGCTTGTAATACGTGCTGTATACCCCGTTGCCGTGGGTAGCTACCGCGATGAATCCGTCGGTGGAGCGGGCGTCGATCATGTCGACGATCACGTTGCCGATGGCGTCGGGGCTTTCCTGCACCCAGATGGTTGAGTCGCCCTTCAAAGCTGTTGTTGAGAACAGCCCGACCGAAGTCCCTGCGAAAACAACCTTCTCGCCCTGGTAGGTCAGGATTTTGGCCCATCTTACCGAGGGGCCCGAACCTGAACCGTCGGGATGTTCCTCGAGATTACCCGAAACCGAGGACCAGGTAGCTCCTCCATCCGCAGAATGAAATAAACTCTGAACCCCGTAATTCGAGAACACCACCATCAGGCCGTCAGCATTCAGGGGGTTAATATCGATACAGGAAATGAAAGCATGGGAGGGGAAGTTGCTGCCGGTAATATCCACCGGCAGGGGGTTCCCTGTATTCGCATTGTCGAGGCGGTACAGCTTTCCAAGGCTGGTGCCGTAATACAGACGGTTGGCCGGCAGCCGCGAAAGGCTGATCGCGCTGATCACCGATGCATTGCCGATATCCACCTTGCTGAGGTGGTTCCAGCCCGCGTTGCGCTTTGAAGAATCCATGGCCGAAGCCTTAAGGTCGTCCTTTCGCCAGATGCTGTTGATGGTAGGAAGGTAAAAGGTTTGGGAATTATTCGGGTCAAGGGCGAAATTCTGGTAAAAAGGGAAGAGCGCATTCGAGCCCATCACCGGGTCGTAGTATTTGAGCAGGGTATCGGGCAGCTGCGGGTAAATGTTTTTGGTGTGCATGGATGCATCGAACTGCGAAGTCCAGATGTTCCCGCTGTAGGCCGAGATCACGCAATACTCCCAGGAAGGGGCAACGGCAACATCAAACCCGTCGTAACAGATATCGATATTGAACCAGAACTCCGATGGGTTTGCAGTGACGGTATAATACCAGTTGTTATCCTGGAGGCCGCCCAGGACCCAGTCTTCGGCCGAAGCCCCGTGGTCGATGGCCACCGAATAAAACTGGGTGGTGATAAGTTTGGCGTTCTGGCGGTCCCACCAGATATGCGCGCTGTCGGCCAGGCAGTTCTTGGTGCGGTAGATCCCCCCGTCGTTTGCCATGAACATCGTATTGGGGTCAGACGGTAAAAATGCGATCCCGTGCTGGTCGGGGTGGATGGCGTGGAGGGAATCCATGTCATACGGACTTCCCCCGAGCATGGACGTTTGCAGGCTGTCGGCGAAGCCATTGTTTGAACGGTAGAGGCATAGGCCTCCCAGGAAGACCTTGTTTTCGTCATCGGGCTTCACGCCCAGTGAAACACAATATCCGCCGTAAACAACCATGGCAAAAGGAAAGCTATTGATGTCGCCGTTCCCGTGCCCGGGTATCCCCATAGTGCGGTTCTGCCATACCGCCGAATCGCCCGAGCTGCTCCAGTTCATCTTCCAGAATGTATTCACTGAATTCGTATACCCGTTAAAGGGGTTGAGGTCGGGCGACTGCGACTCGGTGAATACATACATCACCGATTCATCCGAAGGCGCGATGGCCAGTTTGGTCGTACGGTTGTCGTGGGGGAAGCCCCTTGGAGTGATCTCCGTCCAGTTGATGCCGTTTGCCGACCTCCATATCCCCTTCCTTCCCGGGGGTTCTATGGACCAGCCGTAACCGCTGAGGACGGCGTACAGGATGCCATCGGAAGTTATGGCGATATCAGAGCAAAAGGATTTATTTACCAGGTCGCCCAGGACCATGGACCAGCTTGCACCCCCGTCCTCAGAGCGCATGATGGCCCCGTAGCAGGCTGCGTACACGATATCCTTATTCATGCTCACCGGGTCGGTGACGATGCGCCAGACCCCCTGGAACACATCTTCCAGCACACCCAGCCTGCCGCCCTGGGTCGAGGTGAGCGCCTGCCAGCTGGCCCCGTTGTCGGTCGACTTGAAGATGCCGTTGCCCAGGCCCACGGTGCGCACGCTGGTGCTCACGTTACGGTCGGTTGTGCTCAGGAGTTCCCCGCTTCCGTAATACCAGGTCGAATGTTTACCCGCCCTCCGGTCCTGCACTATGCAGGTCGCGCTTTGTTCAGCATCAGGCGCCGTGACCTTATGCCACAGGTTCCCGCTGCTGAACGATTCCCACATCCCCCCCGAGGCGCTGCCTGCCAGGAGGTGGCTATCGTTGTCCACATCCACCCCTATACACAGCATTCTTCCGCCAATGTTATCGGGGCCCCTCCAGGTCCAGTCCTGGGAACTTGCCGATTTGGGGAGGCTTTTCGCAAATTCCAGTTCCCTCGACCGTATTCCTGATGGTATTTTTCCTGTAAGCGGATCACGGAGCATGTTAAGCTGGCGCTCGGCCATCATGGGCAACATCCATGAGGGAGGCGTTTTTTCTTTTTCAGGTTTTGATTTTGCAATGCCCTGTTTATGTGAGTTTTGAGTTGGTTTAAAGGCAAACCAAACCCCTGCTGAGGCAAGGACCAGAACGGCTGCCGTAACAAGAAGTAAATTTTTTTTCATAGGGAGCGCTGTAGTTCAAACAAATATACATAATTGTTGTGTAAAAGTCAAGGGGCCTGAAAAAAACCTTATTTTTCATTGGCAGTTAAGGGATGATTCCTTAATTTTGAATGACCATTGATGTTTGAACCGGAATGATTACGGCCACTAAAAACACTGAAATGATGAAAATATCTTCACTTATCCTGCTGTTCATTTTGAATATTTTCCTGCTTCCTCCCGGAGTATCCCAGAATTTCAAAATCGAACTTGTCAAAGTCATCAATGATTCAGGATCATCGTATCCCTCCGATTTTGTGATATTCAAAAACAAGCTGGTATTTTCGGCTGGGAACAAGGCCTACGGGCTGGAACCCTGGATCTCCGACGGAACCACTGCAGGGACCATGATGCTCAAAAACATCAGCCTTTTAAAAAACTTAAAGGGCGTGGGTGGAGGCTCTGATCCCGGTGAATTCACTGTAGCAGGAAACCAGCTGTTTTTTTCGGCAACGGACAATGGGCACGGAAATGAACTCTGGGTGACCGACGGCACGGAAGCAGGGACAAGGCTGGTGAGTGACATTTTCCCCGGCAGCACCGGTTCAAACCCCCACGACCTGGCCGCATTCAATGGAAGGCTGGTTTACGGGGCCGATGGGTTGTTTGGCGATGAACCCTGGATTTCCGACGGGACTTCGGCCGGTACAAACATGATAAAGAATATCGACACCATCAGCGCCTATCCCTCGGGTTTCTTTGAATTCGACAGCATTGCCTATTTCAGTGCCCGCGACAATACATACAGCGACCAGCTTTGGAGGACCGACGGAACCGAACAGGGCACATACATGGTTAAAAACCTGAATTCCCAGCAGGGGCAAAGTTCACTCCCCAATGGTTTCACCCGCATGGGAAACCTCTTCTATTTTAACGCGAACAGCGGGGCCAACGGATGGGAGCTTTTTGCTTCGGACGGCACCCAGGCCGGTACGAACCTGTTTGTCCGCATCAATACGGCAAGTGCCGGAGGTTCATATCCCATGAACCTGTTTGTTTATAACAACAGGCTGTATTGCAGCGCCGACGATGGGGTTCACGGAAGGGAACTCTGGTCGGTGGGCCCTGATCCCTCTAGCCTTATGATGGTAAAAGACATCAACCCCCAGGGCAATTCCGACCCTGGTAATTTCACCGTGTATAACGGGCTGCTGTACTTCAATGCAGCCGATACCAGCGGCAAGGAGCTCTGGGTCACCGACGGAACCGAAAAAGGCACCCATATGGTCAGCGATATCAATATTTACGGAGATTCCGATCCCCAATGGCTTACAGTGTTCGGCAACAAACTGTTTTTTTCGGCCGAGGGACTGCTCTGGTATACCAACGGTGCCGATACCGGCACAGTCCAGATTGGAAACGACACCATTGGGCTGGAGAGTAACTATGTGACCAACCTGGTGGTTTATAACAACAGCCTTTATTTCGCCGCACAATACGACAGTTCAGGGATACAGTTCTACAAATGCTACGTGAATACCTCCTCCATCGCTCCTGTTACGTCCGGCACCATGGCCGCCAGGGTCTATCCGAATCCCTGTTCCGATATCCTTCATGTGAGTATGAATAAACCCTTACCCCCTCCCAGCCTCGAGATAATGGACCAGAGGGGAATAATCGTTTATAAGTCCCGCGACGGAGATTTAACAGACGGCACACTGAACATTCCTACCGCATCCTTTGCAAACGGATTATACTGCCTCAGGGTAATATCCGGCAACAAGAGCGAGGTCGTAAAATTTATTAAGAAATAATTTAGTCCATACATCCCGCATCGTCGCGAAGCGCCAGATCCCTCATCCCAAATCTTGACATCATGACCAAAACCCGTCTCGCCGGCTTTCTTGCCCTGCTGCTATCCGCAGTCATTATAAGCTCCTGTAAAAAAGACTCCTCCGCTTCAGGAGGAAGTTCATCTGCAGCGACCCGTGTAACTTCTTATGCCATGTATCAGAATTCAAACCTCTATGAATCATGGATTAATACCTATAGCGGCAACCAGCTTACCGGGTCGACGTCAAAAGCGTATGTTAACGGTTATGAACTCCACTATAAAACAACCATTGACTACAACAACAACCGGGTTTCAGCCATTACCTCGTATGATTCCACAGCTTCGGCCTGGATAAAGGAATATGATGCCGTTGTCACGTCCTGGTCAGCCGAAGGTTTTCCGTCCGAAATAATAAATACCTTCTATGACGCCTCAGGCTTTGTGCGTCAGCAGAACATAAACCAGTTCACTTACAGCAGCGGTCAGCTTAAAGAAAAGAAGCAGCTTTATTACTACATGGGGACATTAACGCAGTACCAGCGTACCGAATACAACTATGACCAGAATGCGAGGCTGGTAAAGGAAGTAACCTTCAACCAGGACAGCAGCCAGTACGGCACGGTCGATATTACCTGGCAGAACAACCTGGTGGTGCAGGCGCATTTTTCCATACCTGCTGCCTATGTCAACTTTAAAATCGTCTATACTTACAGCTCGGGTAAGTTGATAAATGACACCCAATACGAAGACGACACACCCACGGTACCCGACATTACCGACGAGTACAGCTATGATCAGAACGGCTGCCTGGTTTCGAAGAAGAATACGATTATTGCAAGCTCTCAATACGACCTTTGGCAGTACACTTATGGAGAGGGGCAGGGGAATATCAGGGAGGTTTTCAAAATCGGGGCAGGGTATGAAAACTGGAACGGAAATCCTGATCCGTATCCTGCGAAACCCAGGACCGGTATACCGGGAGTATTTGGAGCGGGAACAGGCCAGACCCTCTCAGACCCCGACTTTTATTAAATTCCGGAGTTCATTCAGTTTTTTTATGGAAGAATCTTCGGCCCGTTTATTCACTTCATCCAGGAATAGCGACAGAAGTTCTTTATGTTCTGCAGAGGAGATAGGAACTTTCAAAGCCATGTATTGGATGAATTTTTCATCTTCTCCATGGATCTCGAAGATATGATCCTGGAACATAAGGGCCACTTTAGAATGCGAGTTGAGGAATTTTGTATTCAAGGTGGCACAAGGGTTGTTCATCAGGTTTTTTAAAGCCTCCAGAACCATTTCTTTTTCTTGCTTTCCGTTTGTGTTATCTTCTTTTTCTTTGCTCATAGCAGTATATGTTATAGTTTATCATAGCCGTGAATAGTTTTGCAAATTTAGAATAAAAAAGCTATGTTATGGCTTTAACCTAATGTATTTATTTCGCCAGATTGACTTTCAGGAATAGCAATTACACCGAAAAATTTGTCAAGTGAAATTCCTTCGTATCTTTAACACATTCGAATTTTAAACATGCTTATCCCGGGCAGAACCCTTAAATCCGCGGCAGCGTTCATTGCACTCATCCTGCTGGCCACCTCCTTGCATGGTCAGGACCGGCTATCGCGGGCACAGTTCGATTCCCTCTGTGACAAAGCCCTGGGATGCCTTCCGGCTGATGCAGGGAACGCTCTGAAAATTCTTGAAACGCTCAAGACCACAGGAGATCCGCTTTCGGATGTGCAGCTAGCCAGGCTCGGGTACCTGCAGATGAAGATAAACGAAGCTGCCGTGACCGCTAAGGCTGAACGGGGGAACAGCGCTTTCGCCGCAGCCGGACCTCTGACTCTGGGGGACTCCCTGCAGTTTTACGCCCGTCATTATCTTGAACGTTCCATGCCCGATATGGCCATACCCCTGCTGATGAAAGCCCTGGAGGTGTTGCCAGGGAATTCAGGGGATGCCGACCATGCTAGGATAGAACTCAGCGAGGCCTACCGACAGAAGCAGGAGTACCAGAAAGGAATCAGGCTGATCGAAGATATGCTCGGAAAGACGGCCCCGCTCTCGGACCGGAACAGGGCCTATGCTTATAACCGGCTCGCAGCTCTTTATAATGAAAGCGGGAACCCGGCAGGAATTTATACCGATTCGGTTTTCAAATACTCGCTTCTCTGCCGGGAGCTCTCGGAAAGGACAGGAGATAAGCCCGGACTGGCGGCAGCCCAGAATGAACTGAGCTTCCAGTATATCCGCAAAAAAGATTACGGCAGGGCTCTGGACCTGTCCCGACAGGCCGTATCCAATTTTCTCTCCTCCGGCATGCCTTTCCAGGCCATGAACGCCCTGATCAACCAGAGCAATATCTATATGCGAAAAGGAGATTACACGGCCGCCCTCGGGGCGCTGCAGGAGGCGACCCGCCTTGCGCCCCTATGGGAAAACCGCAACCTCTACCTGAGAATCTACAGGCAGTATGCCAACGTTTACACCGCGACCGGCGACTACCGTGAGGCAAGCGGGTTCCTGGCCCTGGCCATCCAGCTTCAGTCGGAGTTCTTCAGTGACCGTATGAACAGCCAGATCGTCGAGCAATCGGCCCGTTTCGACCTCTTTGTCAAGGAGCAGAAGATCAGGGAGGAACAGAAAAAGAACGAATTCAATCACCGGCAGATCATCCTGCTGATCATCCTCATCGCAGCGCTCACCCTGGCCTTTGTCATCAGCTTCTCTTATTTAAGACTTAGCCGGAAGGGGGCCATCAGGCAGAAGCTGAGCGGGGCGGTCCTCGAAACGGAAATGAACGAGCGGAGACGCATCGCCCGTGACCTCCACGACGGGCTCGGGCCCCTGCTCTCGGCCATCAATCACTATTACCAGGCTTTTCTCGATGCAAAACCCGCAAACCGTGAGGCAATCAGGGAAAGGCTGCAAATGGTGATCTCCGAGGCCATAGACGAGGTGTCGAGGATTTCCCATAACATAAGCCCCCATGTGTTGGAGAAACACGGACTAATGACAGCGCTCAACAACCTGATGGCCCCGCTTACCGCCCAGGGCAGGTACGAGGTCATCTTCACTTCGGGGCTGGAACAAAGACTCGATACAAAGACCGAACTCACCGTTTACCGCTGCATCACCGAGCTGCTGAACAACACTATGAAACATGCGGAAGCCGGCAGGATCACTCTCGACATAAGCCTCTCGGGGAACCAGCTCATGGTAAGGTATTCCGACAACGGTAAGGGATTCGACCCTGCGCGGGTGAAGAGGACCGGCATGGGGCTGCACAACATCAGGAACAGGGTGGAGTCGTCGGGCGGGACGCTGGCTTTGGAAAGCTCCCCGGATGCAGGGATTTTAGTCAATATAACCATACCCGTTTGATCATGGAGACAATCAGGATAGCAATCATCGACGACCACGACCTCTTCAGGGAGGGCATCATCCTCGTGTTAAGCCAGATCGATGGCTTTGAAGTGGTGTTCAGCACATCCGACGGCAACCGCTTCGTCGAGGCGCTGGCCGGGACCGGGATAGACGTAGCCCTTGTAGACATTGAAATGCCCGCCCTCAGCGGAGCCCTCACCATCCAGAGAGCCCTGGAGGTGAAACCTGAACTTAAGGTGATCGCCCTCACCATGTTTTCCGACACCGGTCATTACACTCAGATGATACAGGCCGGAGCCAGGGGGTTTATCCTGAAGAAAGCCAACAAATATGAACTGGAACAGGCCATACTTGCTGTGCACAGGGGAGGTACCTGTTTCAGCCAGGAGATCCTTCAGAAGCTGGCCTTCAGGTATACCGGGAAGGCCGCCAGCGAAGAGGAACTGACCACCAGGGAGGTGGAGATCATGGTGCTGATCTGCCAGGGCCTTACCTCCCAGGAAATATCGGAGCAGCTGCACATCTCAGCCAAAACCGTGGAGACCCACCGCTCGAACCTGTTTCTCAAAGCCGGCGTACGCAACGTGGCGGGACTCATCGCCTGGGCTGTCAGGAACCAGTATTACACCATGCAGTAAGGCTGATTTCCCGGTATCAGGGTTTTCCCTTAGCTGATTTCAGGTCATCCCCTTTTACTTTTCATTGATTCTCCTGTTGACTGCTGATGGCAACCGTCGTAATTTCACACCCTGGTTTATTCTGCGTTTCATGATCATGATCGCTCTTGCCGACGGGAATCCGACTTACTGCCAGGGACTGAAAACCCTGCTGGAACAGGTTGAGGATTTCCGGGTGCTTGTCATGCCTCCCGAAAACTTCTGTCTGCAACTTGCAAACGGTTCAGACATACTGCTGGCCGACGAGGACCTTCTGCAGTCATGCATGGAAACTGCAGAATTGAAAAAGAAACCTCTTCCCTCTGTTAAAACCATCATCCTGACTATGGACCTCGACGAACTGAACTGCCCCCGGCAGGGGACTGAAGTCCTCTACAAGGGATCAGGCAAGAGAGAGTTCGAGGAAAAGATCAGGAAACTTGCGCTTGCCGATGTTAATTCAACCAAAATATGAAACACTTGTCTTTTGCACTCCTCGCGGGAATGATATTTTCCGCCTCCTCTCTTTCCCCGGCCCTCGGCCAGGCGCCTGTCATCTCGGGAATGAGATATGATTCCATAACCCGGAACAGCGTGACCCTTCACTGGAAGACTACGGTCCCTGCCGATTCGAGGGTCTTAAGGATGGTCTCCGACTCCAACGACCAGCCGGTGGCATTCACCGATTCCGCCCGCCTGCCTTCGCTTGTCACTGAACATTCCATGCTGATTGGAAACCTGCAGTCCGCAGTCATGTATAGGTATATGATAAAATCAGCTGCCACTACAGGCATGGACTCGGCAATTGGGTATTTCATCACACAATCGGCTTCAACAGGTAAAGTCAACTTATGGTTCAACCATACGGTGGATACTTCGGTGAGTACGGGAACTCCTGCCAACGGGAACGCCAACTTCCAGAAGCTCTTCATGGAGCAGATCAACAAGGCAAGCCACAGCATCGACATCACGACCTGGCTTTTCGATGATGAAGATTCTGTCGCTGCATGCCTTATCAGGGCTAAGGAGAGGGGAGTGAAGATACGGTTTGTTTACGATTATACTCCCTTCACGGCCAATATCAACACCCTGGTGGCGAATGGGATACAGGTGGTCCCAAGGAATTTCGATACCACCTTCACCATGCACGACAAGTTCTGGATCTTCGACCACAGGAACAACAGCAACCCGGCCGACCAATACCTGTGGACCGGTTCCACCAACGTAACCCATACCCAGTTCCATAGCGATCGCAACAATATCATCATCATTCAGGACCAGTCCCTCTGCGAGGTCTACACCCGTGAATTCGAGGAGATGTGGGGTTCGCATACCGACCAGCCCGACATCAGCAGGTCGAGGTTCGGGACCGAGAAGAAAGGCGAACTGGCCCATATCCTGAATGTAGGTGGTATCCCTATGGAGGTTTATTTCGCCCCCACCGACAGCATTGCCGACACCCTGGTGAGCCTGTTCAGCACCAAACCCGTGAAAAGCATATATTTCTGCATGCTTAAATTCGTTTTCCCGTCCATAGAGACCGCTCTGCACGAAGCGTTCATGAAAGGTATCAGCCTGGGCGGGGTGTTCGACTCATCCTGTTCGGTGAGAAAGGGCTCAGCATTCCCAAGTATGAAGGGCCAGGCGGTGACGGGAGCCTGGGATCCGCCCGCAGATGTTTTCATAGACACCCTCCCGGGCCTGATTCACCACAAGTATTCTCTTATCAATGCCGACACCACGGCCGGGGAAAAGATCGTAACCACCGGCTCCTTCAACTGGGAGCTGCCTGCCCAGAAAGGGAACGATGAGAACATGCTGGTCATCCACGATGCGGCCATCAACAACCTCTACTTTCAGGAATTCATGGCAAGATACCGGGAATCGGGAGGAACACAGATAGGAAGCAGCTGGGGAACCGGTCCTCCAAATGCAGGACCCGTGTCCGACCGTGCGAGGGCCCGGCCCAATCCATTCAACGCTAAAACCACGATTCAGTTCAGACTGCAGCGCCGCACCCAGGTAAACCTTGAACTTTATAACAGCACAGGTAAGCTTATAACTTCTTTGGATGAAGGGATTATGGAGCCCGGAACACGGGTGGTCAGTATAGATGGAGGAACGCTCCCGTCGGGCCTGCTGCTGTGCAGGATACTTGCAGGAGGGAGCGTGCAGTACATTAAACTCATCCACCTGGCAGGAATGCCGTAAAAACCAGGGAATAAAGCTAAAAAGGAATTGGAATTATTCCGTCCATGAGCATCAGCATGACTTCAGCCGGTCAAAATACAGGTAAACTCGCTGCCAGGGTCCTTATCGGGGCAGTCCTTGGAGTCCTCACCGGCCTGGTCATAGGTGATTACGCGGCTTACCTGGGATTCCTGGGCAAAGCTTACGTTCAGCTCCTTGCCATGTGCGTATATCCTTACCTCGTCGCATCCCTGCTGCACGGCCTGGGGAAAATGGATTCACCCACGGCAAAACTGATGCTTAAACGGGGATGGTTCATTTTCGTCCTTGCATGGGTCATCATCCTGGCTGCCATGATGCTGCTCTCGCTTGTATTCCCGAAACCACTGGTGCCTGTTACCATTGTGAATGATACCGCCAGCAGGAGCGTTGATTTCGTTTCGATCTTCGTACCGGGGAACATCTTCAGCGACATTTCGAAGAATTACATTCCGGCCGTGGTCGTCTTCACCCTGCTTTACGGTGGGGCTATGCAGAAAACCTCGCGCAAGGATACCCTGCTGGATATCATGGAGACCATCAAGACCGCCAGCCTTACCATCTGGAACTGGGTAGTCCTGGTTGCCCCCCTGGGTGTTTTTGCATTGTTTGCAAACGTTGCGGGAACCATGATGATGACCGAGATCGAAGGACTGTTGCTGTACATCATTGTTTTCCTTGCAGGTTCAGCCTTGTTCACATTCTGGATACTCCCGTTGCTGATAACATCTCTGGTTCCGTTGAAGTACAGGGAACTGATGAAAGAACTTGAGGGGGCTTTTGTTTTGGCCCTGGTAACGACCCTGAGTGTAGCAGCCCTCCCAATCATCACTCAGGCGATCGAGAAATTCCTCACCGACAGGAATATCAGGGACGAGAAGATGAAGGATGTGATAGGCACGAATATATCCCTGGCCTATCCCTTCGCCCAGCTCGGGAACCTGGGCGTGCTGTTGTTCGTTTACTTCTGCAGTTTTTTCTACAAGATCGATTTTTCGCTTTCCCAGAAGCTGCTGTTGCCTCCGCTTACACTGATCTCCACCATAGGCACCCCAAGTGCGGCGGTCAATGCGATCAACTTCTTATCTGCCGTATTCAAAGTGCCCCCGGGCACCGAAGACCTTTACGCAGCCACCACAATTTTCACGAGGTACGGGCAGGTTGCACTCAGCGTGATGGGCTTTGTTTTTACGGCCCTGCTTTCCACCTTCTCTTTTTACGGCATGCTGAAGTTCAACCCGGTGAAATTCTTCACCCCGCTTGCAGGAGGGATCATCGTTCTGCTTGGGTTCACCCTCGTATTGAGGGCATTCAGCCCGGAACTGTTCATGGAGAGGAACCTACCTTATCTCCAGTACAGGCTTCCCCGGGAACTGGCCGAAAGCGTAAATGCAGTAATTTGCAAACCAGGCCAGCCGAGGCCGCCCTCGGTTTATGATTCTGCCGCTCATTACAGGATGGATGATATCAGGCGGACAGGTGTCCTCCAGGTCGGGTACAACCCGGGTATCATACCCTTTTGTTATTTCAATAAGTTTGGTGAACTAGTGGGATATGACGTTGAGAATATGTACCATCTTGCCCGGGATCTCAATCTGAAACTGCAGTTCATCCCATTCCAGTGGGCGGGCATGGAAGATGACCTGATAAACCATGAGTTCGACATCGCGATAGGGGGCATCTTTGTAACGAACGAAAGGCTTCAGACACTCCCTGCCACCCGGCCGTATTTTCAAAGTCCGCTTGCACTTCTGGCCCGGGGAAACGTCGCCAGGGAACTTACAAGCAGGGAAAAGGTGCTGGGGAATCCAAAATACCGGGTTGGGATTTTTACCAGCCCGGTCCTTATAAGGATCAGTAATCTGCTTTTCCCCAATAACCCGAAGGTACTGCTTGAAAACTATTACGAACTGGCTTCCCGCAAGGATATCGATTTTGTAATCTGGACCTTTGAGCAGTCCAGGGCTTATGCCCTGTCGCATCCCGGTTTTACGGCCGTGATCCCCGCCAATTTCGGGAGCCCCCTGCTGATCGCTTACTTCATGCCTCCCGATGCCCTTCCCCTGGTAAGGTACATGGATTACTGGCTGCAGATCAAGGATGCCGAAGGCACGACAGCCCTGCTGAGGAAAAGGTGGATAGAAGGCGTTCAAACCCGCACGAACGATCACCGCTGGTGCCTGATCAGGGATGTATTTCACTGGGTGAATAATTGAAATCTTTTCCTTTTTCATCCTCAGGATAATTCAGACATCATATTTACCCTTAGTAAAAAAGATAGAAAAATCTTATCTTTGTTATTCAAATAACACCGGCTTGCTTAAGCGCCTGCTTCTTTTTCGGGGCCCGCAGGGTTCAGGGATCTGCTTTATTTTGATCCTGGGTTTTTTACTGCTTTCAAGCGGGGTACAGGCGTCGGACAATTTTCTGAAGAAACCCTTTTTCAGCCACCGTGAGATCATTGTCGTAAGCGATACAGGTTATTCAAGCAGGATCGAAGTGGATGGAGACACTCAAAACAGCGGGACCGGTCTTTCATTCCCTGTCTCATCTTTGTCGATTATAGGCGATTACCAGGCATTTCAGATGAAAAAGGCGAAATGGCAGAAGCTAAAGGGCCTGCAATTTTCGCAGGAGGCACAGCCTCCGGGCAGGGAGTTTTTCGATGAGTCGGTATTCATGGCGAGGTTCAATCTGCCCGGGGAAATGAGGTTCGACATACGATACACTACCTTTTGCAGGGAGCTTATGCTTCTCGACTTTCTTTCATTCAATTCCCTTATGGCCGACACCACCGAGTATACTATCACCGTACCGCGGAGCCAGGTTTTCTTTTTTCATGCCGATTATGTGCAATACCTCCCCAGCTTTTCGGTGGACAGCCTTGTGAATGAAAGCGGCATCACATACCGCTTCAGGGTGACAGCCCCGCAGGTAGAAATGAAATGGTCGGTAAACCATATGTTTTCCTCAGGTATTGTGAGACCGCATATTCCCGGTATCAGGCTGGTGATAGTACCTGCGGCATTCCGCAACAACCCGGCAGGGTATCTCAATGACTGGTACGTACGGCATCTTGAAACCCGCATAATCCCGGATGAAAATTCGGCCAGGCTGATAGACAGCATTACCGGCTTCACCCGGGATCCCGACTCCGTAGTGGCCAGACTGCTTGCCTTCGCAAATGACAAAATACGCTATATCAACGTGTACCATGGCATGGAGACCATTATTCCGAAGAACGTCAACCAGATCCTCGATATGAGAATGGGTGACTGCAAGGATAAGGCAAACTTCCTATGCCAGGCTCTCGTGCACAAAGGATTTGACACCCGGCTTGCGGTATGCTCTACAAGGGATCACCCGTTTGACATGGATTTCCCTTCATTTGCCGGGGGAAACCATATGGTTTGCATAATGAAAAAGCCCGGGAACAGCGGCTGGGATGTTTTAGATCCGACCAACAGAATGCCTGTCCTTCCAGGCCCGGGAGCCTGATCGAGACAAGGACCCTGTTTGTTTTCGGGAAAAGCGAAGACTCGCCCTTCTTTTATAAAGTGCCCGCGAGTACCGGGAACAGCAGCTCAATAAAAATCCGCCTTGAAGAAGAAGAAAAAGGGACTTTTTCCGGTACTATGAAACTCGTGCTCAGGGGTTATTCAGGTGACTTCCTTCGGACCGCCCTGAGAGACTTTGGAAGGGTAAACCATGCCAGGGTGTTCGGGGATTTCCTTCAGGATCTTTCGGGGGGCCTGGAGTATACCAGGATATTCTATAAGGTCCTGCCCGACTCGGTCGTGATACGCTGCAGTATTTCGATACCGGCCTCTGCCTTATCCAGGATGGGGGCGAAGACATACATCCCGATGAGATTCTTCCCCCTGTTTCACAGGAATTATCCTGAAACAGGTTCAGGGGATCTGCTGGTAGCTTATCCTGTTAGCGACAGCGTGGATATCGAAATGGTGTTTGCCCTGCCTCTCAAAGAAGCGAAGCTGGGCGCCAGCGACATACAAGGTGATCCCGGGTTCTCGATCTCTCATGAAATATCAGGCAAAAGTCTGTCACTGCAATATATTTTCAGGATCAGCAACATCGATATCAGCCCTGGTTTACAAAAACACTTTTATGACTGCATCTCCACTGTTTCAAAATGTTTCGATGACGTTCTCATCGCCGAAAGGGCGGATTGAAATCCTTTTGGTTGTCGTTTTCACTTTCCTTTCCGCCTTTGCCTGTGCACAGACTTTCCAGTATACCTGGTCAGAACCGGGAAGGCTGGCCGTGATCCCCGACTCCCTTTCGAACGAGGATGCAGTAATGGTGTATTACCTTCAGAGACTGGAATACGGATACAGGGCCAGTTTTTGCTCCGAGGTTCGCAGGATCAAAATACTTTCACGACTGGCCCGGGATTATTATTCCAACCTCTCGGTAAGCGTTTATACCGGGGTGGAAACCATTAGGATACTGGATGCCCGAACCATCAAACCCGACGGCAAAGTCGTTACGCTCAGCCAGTCCAGTATCATGAAGAACGAAAAAGACTTTAACGGCGATGGCGAAACAGATTTTATTACGTATTCAGTTCCCGTCCCTGCGGTGGAGATTGGCGATGAGATTGAGATCATCCTTATGAAACGCATAAAGCATTATCCTAATTTCCGCTTCACACGCTTTGCCTACGGAGTCCCCGGCACGGGTCCCGGCGGGAACAGCATGTCCTCCTATGCTGAAAGCTCCCTGTTCAATGTATTCCTGCATTCCGAGCTGTATTGCATGCGTTCTGAATTCCAGCTCCTGTGTTCCCCCGAATTCAGGATCTCCTACAACTGTTATAACGGGCTCCCAAAACCCGTGATTGAGAAGGACTCCTCCAGGCTGTTGCTGAAATGTACCATGGACCACCTTCCTCCTCTCAGGGATAAGAGCCTTTCATGCATGTCCTGCGAAGTTCCGTACATATCCTTTTATGTTTCCCCGCTTATCTCTTTCCTGAATTTTAATCCAAACCCCCGAAGCTGGAAAGACCTGTACTTTGCCAGCGTCAACGAGTTCAACCCCGACGATGCCACATACTGGAACAAGCTGAATTACTTTTTTAACTATTATGAAAAGCAGATCAAACCGTTTGCCGATTCAGGCAGCCTGTACGAGTTCAGGAGATATTACAATTACGTAAAGGACAATGTGGATGTGAAGCCCGTTCACCCCATGGAAGAAGATTATAATATCGGGTATTTTCTTTCGGGTAGGTACATGGATAAGAGGAACCTGATGAAATCGTACCGCAAGATGCTGGAATATCTAAATCTGCCTTACTATTACTGCTTTGTAAGACCAAAGAACAAAGGCCCTTTAGACATGAACTTCTTCAGGGAAGGGGAGGTGTCGGATGTATTCCTTGCATTCAGGGATGAAAAGAAAAATTTCCATATCATACAGCCCCATAAGTATTACGGGAATACCTTTGAACTTGACGAAGTCTCCCCCGAATACAGGGGAACCACAGCCGTACTTGTCAGGGTGGCCGACAGCCTGCAGGTAAAAATGCTGGCCATCCCCGAACATCCTTATTCCGATAACAATTCGACCGTCACAGGCAAGGTGGCAATCACAGCCGGAGACTCCCTGCTGCATATAAAGGCGAAAGTCACACTCAGTGGTGATTTCAGCACTTCTACAAGGAATACCTGGCGGATGATAGACTCCATTCAGCACAGGCCCCCCGGTAAACACCAGCTTGAGGATGTAATGATGAAGGATGCGGGAGTTGATTCAATACACCTGGATTCTTATTCGGGCAGCTATCCGTACCCCTTCAGGTTTTCGTTTGCCTCCCAGGTGAAGAACAGGGCAAGGATGATCGAAAATGGGGTATACAACCTCCCGGTCGAAGACATCATAAGGCATTTTGAAATAACGGTCCCTTCGTCCAACAGGAAACTGGGACTGTATTTCCCCTTTGCATACACAATGACCTACAAAATGATGCTGAATTTCGACCGGCCCGCAGAGATACTCAATGCCGACAAGTTCAGCCTTCACGAAGACAATGAAACGGTGAGTTTCAGTTCATCCCTGTCGAGACTGAATGAAAATGCCTACCTGTTGACGGTGAGTTATATCCTGAAAACAGCCGTGGTCCAGGCCGGCGCTTTCCCGAACCTGGCCACGGTAAAAAAGGACCTGGACCTGTTTTACAACCTTTCCCTGCTCTACAAGATACAGAACCAATAAACCAGATATCAAGGAATTCAAAACATTATCCCAATGAGAACCAGACTGATTATCTTGATTTTCTGCCTTTCGGTTCAGCTAATGGCGCAAACCGATTACTGGGCCGATCTTGTCTACTTCGGCGGTTGCCCTGTGAACCATATTCCAAAAGGCATCAGCATCCCCGACCGCAGCCCGAAAGCAAGGGCAATCATGAATGCCCTCATTGCCGGTTCAACTTACAGCGAGCTGAAAACCAAGCTGCCCGACAGCCTTGACGCGATCCTGTCGCGTCTCAGCCAGGGCGATGTCATCCGCCTTCAAAAGGAAAAAATCAAGATACTGTTCCCGGTGCTTACCGGCGAAAAACGCGAAAAGCTGAACGAACTGGTGAGATTGAAAATAAGAGAAAGCCTCACGGGCATTGATTCCATGATCATCCCTTTGAGAAAAGAGCTGAAAGACCACCCCCGCCTGATATTCCATTTCCTCTGGTCAAGGGTCATCGACAATTGCTGGTGGGAGCTTTACAACCAGGAATTCCATACCAAAAAGGGCCCCCCGTCCATAGCCTGGATCATTTATCCACCGCATCCCTGTCAATGCGGGACCAATTTTGACCAAACGGCAAACAATTCCCAGATTGCCATTTCTTGGAGTTACAATATTTTCGACGAGTTCTTCACCCTGCCATCGACCAAAGCGTTTTACGCCCTTGCAAAAAACGATTCGGTCCCCGCAAAGGACCGGGAGTTTTTCATGAAATACGGGCTGATGGACCAGGACAAGAAATCGCTGCTGTTCACCTTCCAGGCCGGCTGCCGGCTCGACCTCTTATGCGATTCCCTGAAATCAGCCTATGCCCGTAAGATCAAAGGCATGTTCAATTACCGTTCCTTAAGCGCTGAATTCGGCATCCCCGCTCCGGAGCTTTTCATTATTATGTCGCACGAGATTGCATACAACATCTTCCAGGCGCTTAAAGAACAAAAGCAAGACCTTTTCATTCCCATCCTCCGTGAGACCAATCCCGGGAGGAACTTCTCCTGGCTTTGTTCTTTCCGTATGGAAGGAAACTGATGTCACGGCCTTGAAAGGATGAGGTCAGATGCACAAAGTATTTGTAAGGGTGCAAAGACCTTGTTACTGTTAATTTCTTAACTTAGCATAAATTCCCAGGTATAATGAAGAAGCTTATTCTTTCTGTTTTCTTGGCTTTTGCCATGCTAAGCCATGCATTTGCGAAAACCGTGGATGAAAATCTTGCAAGAAGTGTGGCTGTAAACTATCTTGCCACGCATTCCATCCTGAACCTGCAGGGAACCCCGGCCCCCTTAAGTTTAGGGTATTCCTGCCTGTCCAATGGCAATTCCATGCTGAAAGGGGCTTCAGTTCCTTTATACTATGTATTTAATACCAATTACTCCAGGGGATTCATCATTATTTCGGGAGATGATATCGTGGCCCCGGTACTTGGGTATTCCACCGAAACCGGTTTCAACCCTGATAATGTTCCGCCCAATGTTGCAGCCTGGCTAAAAGGATATGAAGATCAGATCAGCTTTGCCATTGGCACACAGATGAACGCCACCCCGGAAATTCAATCGGAATGGCTGTTCCTTACCGAAGGCTCTCTGCAGGATCATGCTGTAAAAAGCGGTCAGGGGGTCAATCCCCTGGTAGCAACGCTTTGGGATCAGAGCCCAAACTACAATGCACAATGCCCGTTTGATAATACCAATAACGATCGCACGGTTACCGGATGCGTAGCAACGGCAATGGCGATGGTCATGAAATTTTTCAATTTCCCCCCCTCCGGCATCAGCAACCATTCTTACGGAACCGCCCGTTACGGTACGCTGTCGGCAAATTTCAGCGGAACGTCATACAACTGGTCTTCCATGCCCAATACCGTTACCTCGGCAAACTCCGCAGTGGCCACGCTCATGTATCATTGCGGTGTAAGCGTCGATATGGATTACAATTTAGGCTCACAGGGAGGGAGTGCGGCGTATGTGATCTCATCGGCAAGCCCGGTTACGAATTGTGCCGAATATGCTTTGAAAACTTACTTCGGGTATGCAAGCACCCTCCAGGGTTTGGCAAGGGCTAACTATGCCAATGCAGCATGGATCAATTTACTGAAGACCGAGCTCAATGCCAGCCGGCCGATCATATATGCCGGGTTTGGAACCGGGGGCGGGCATTGCTTTGTTTGCGACGGTTATAACGATTCCGATTACTTCCATTTCAACTGGGGGTGGTCGGGAAATTATGACGGGTACTTCCTGGTCGATGCCCTGAACCCCGGGGGAACAGGAACCGGCGGGGGTACGGGCGGGTATAACGATGGACAGCAGGCTGTTATCGGAATACATCCTCCCAGCGCCAGCGGCGGGGGCAGCAAATTTTTCAAACTTGCCATGAACGCACCCATCATCTGTCCTTCCGATACCTTGTATTACGAGGATAGCCTTTCGTTCCATACCGACATCATCAATAACGGCCAGGTTACATTTAACGGAGATGTCAGCGCCGGGGTCTTTGACACCAATGATGTGTTTATTGATTTTGTGCAGATCATCAAGGGGATCACACTTGAACCCGGAGCACATCTTCCCGCGGGGATCAGCTTCAGCAACAGCGGTATTTCGGCCATGCTTCCGGGTACTTATTATATCGGGCTGATGTACAGCGCCGGGGATACGAACTGGAAAGATGTGGCGGATACCGGCTCATATTTAAGCTACAGGGAGGTGAAAGTCATCAATCCCAACGATATAGAAATGTTTACGGCAATGAATATCAGTCCCGGAACAACAATATTACAGGGAAACCCTGTTACTGTAGCTCTGGATATTATCAACAACGGAACAACCGGCTTTAACGGCATCCTTGATCTTTCACTCTACGATATTGACGGGGAGTATGTAAACTCCATTGAAGAGAAATCGAATTTTATCCTTCCGGCAAATCAACATACAACCGGACTAACTTTCAGCGCTTCCAGCATCAACGCCCAGCCGGGGACCTATCTTATTGCCCTATGGTACCAGCCTGCAGGAACGACTGACTGGCAACTCATCGGATCCACCCATTACACCAATCCGGTGGAAGTAGATGTACGGGGAGTCCCCCTGGTGGCTGATCAGTATGAACCGAATAACAATCTCGCAAGCTCTTATCATTTTAAGGTGGGGTTTGATACAAATCCTAAAATCGTGACCACAAGCGGGGCTAACTGTCATGTGGGGAACGATTATGATTTTTATAATATGACATTTCCGGCGGGGTATACTTATATGATAACAGGTAAGCTGACAGATTCGGAAAGCGACACCACCCAAACGTATACCCTTGATGCCATATGGTCTTATTCCCTCGACGGGACCAACTGGTCAAGCACGTTTGACGACACCATTCCGCTCAACATCATAATGAACGACGGGGGCAACATACAATTTTATGTTTCTCCGAAAAATACCGGTGAAACAGGAACTTACCAGGCAATGATCCGCATCAGCAGGAACCCCCTTGGATTGAATGATGATCTGACTGCGGATGAGATTCGTGTTTATCCCAATCCTGCTACCGATGTTATCCGCATAGAAACAATCAACCAGCAGCCGCTTATTTCGGGCTGTACTCTTACCGGCCTTGACGGCAGGGAGGTCATGAGCATCACATACGCTGAGCTGCAGTCCACCTGCCGGTTGCAGGTCGACGGTCTCAGCGAAGGGACCTGTATTCTTCATTTCATCACCCCCAAAGGGACTGTTCACCGCCAGATTATCATCCACAAACAACAAAAATAAAAAATGAAAAAGCTACCATTGAATTACCTCCGGAACATCATCATTATTGGCCTTGTAATCCTTTCATTCAGCTGTTCCAAAAAGAATGATGATACTGTAACCGGGTTCACTTCCACAAAGCCAGGGGCGAATGCTTTTGTCACCGCTTTTATCAGCGACATCAATGCCGACACCCTGAGCGCTTACACTTTATGGCTTCAGAACATGCAGCCCAGGTTCATGTTAAGCGCCAACCGGCGTAATGTAGCAGTGTCCATCAAAAACAAATTCATACAGCTTGGTCTAACCAATACTGTTCTTGATTCTTTTTATGTCACCAATTATTACAAAGATACGACCTATAATACCTGGCAGTTTAATGTGATAGCGACCGTTACAGGCAGCCAGTATCCCGACAGCCTGTACATCGTGGGCGCACATTATGACGCTATACTGAATCCGCCGGGTAATCCCTGGCTGGGTAGCCCCGGCGCCGACGATGACGGAAGCGGAGTGGCTTCGTTGCTGGAGATGGGCAGGGTGATCATCAAGCGGGGCTTTACGCCCAAATCCAGCATTAAACTCATTGCTTTCGGGGCCGAAGAACTGAATATGGAAGGGAGCCTGGATTATACAACCAAAGCGATGCTGGGAAACAAAAAGATCAGATGGATGCTCAACAACGATATGATCTCTTACGAGAATCATGCGAACACGGCCGACTGGAAAGTGAACCTTATGGATTATGCAAATTCGGGGGATCTCAGGGTCTCGGCCGAGAATTATGTCTCCATGTATACCGATCTTGGCAAAATCCATGATTCAACAGCCAATAAAGAAGGCGACAGTTATAACTTTTATCTTAAAGGGTATAAAGCAATTTTCTTTATAAGCGCTGCCAGCACACCCTACTATCACCAGCTGACCGACGTGGTCGGGAACTGCAACTTCCCCTATTGCCGGGAGGTGACAAAAGTCACCTGTGCCATGCTCGTAGACCAGAACAGGTAGGAACAGTTAAATCCGGCAGCAGTCTGAACATATTTTAAGCCTGCACCTTACCAAAACAACCCTTATTTATTGATAAGAATCTTGCGTATTACCTGGTTATCGGTATTACGGAGGACTACGGTGTAGAGCCCGCTGGCTACTGAACCCAGATCAATGGGTGTTACCAGGGTTCCGTTTACGGTAATGGTATGTTCGCCGTACACTTTTACACCAAGACTGTTATAAATCTCAAGTTTGTAAGATATTTCCCTTTCACTGCTGATGGAGATGTTGAAACGTCCGTCGTTGGGAACAGGGTAGATGTTCACCTGGTCTGCATGATGTTCGCCTATCCCCACACCCTGGATGTATTTATGGTTTGAGGAGTCGGAAGAGCATGCGCCCAGGGTAACTACGGTCCAGTACCAACCCGGTGCCGAAGCAGGAACGGTATAGGTCTGGTTTGTAGCTCCGGTTACGGCGGTTCCGTCATGATACCATTGATTGCCGTTGGCAGCGCTTGAGGTCAGGACATATCCGTTGGCAGTGATGGTTGGAGTTGCAGGAACCGGGCTTACGGTCACGCTGAGGCTTGAGCTTGCACCGTTACCGCAGGCGTTTGTGCCCAATACGGTTACGCTGCCCGAAGAAGCCGACGAACTGAAGTCCACATGGATCGAACTGGTATTTGCTCCTGAGGTGATGGTAGCCCCTGCAGGTACGGTCCAGGTATACCCGGTAGCATTGGTGATCGTTGGAACGGTATAAACAACCCCGTCTTCGCCCTGGCAAACCGCGGTAGGACCAGAGATGGTTCCGGCGGCTGCAGGGACAGGGGTGACAGTGATGTTTAAAGCAGGCGAAGTTGCACCGCTGCCGCAGAGGTTGTTACCCTGTACGGTGATGGGTCCTGAAACTGCATTGGATGCATAATTCACCGAAATGATGTTGGTCCCTGCACCGGATGCAATGGTAGCTCCGGTGGGCAGGGTCCATACATAGGTCTGGGCTCCGGTGATAGCAGCTACCGAGTAAGGCACGCCCTGTGCACCTGCACAGACGGTGGTGGTTCCGTTGATGGAACCTGCAGCAGCAGGAATATCATTTACGGTGACGTTAAACACTGTAGGGTTGATAGCCTGGCAACCGTTGGCATTGTTATAATTAACGCTGACAGTCTGAGCCCCGGCATTGTTCCATACCACGGTGATGGCTGCGGTGCCTGCACCGGCATAGATGGAACCGCCGGAAGTGATGGTCCAGTTATACCCGCTCATCCCTGTTTCAGTAGTATAGGTATAGTAACCCGAATTCACGCACATGCTGTTGTTACCAGTGATGGTAGGAACAGGAATCGTATTGACGGTCACGTTGTAAGAACCGGGAATGGCAGCAGTACAACCGTTGGCATTATTATAATTCACCGTCACGGTCTTGGCGCCGGTGGTTAGCCAGGTAACTGTAATCGAAGAAGTTCCCGGACCAGCAGTAATGCTTCCGCCGGCCGAAACAGTCCAGTTGTAACCGGTCATACCAGCCTGGGTGGTGTACACATAATTGGCATACCCTGCGCAAGCGGTAGCCGGGCCTGTAATAGTGGGTACGGGCATAGGATTGACGATCACGGCAAGAGTCCCGGTAGGTCCCGTTGAACAGGCGTTGGTCGGGGTTACGGTGACATTACCGGATACTGCGGTGGTTGAATAGTTCACGTTGATGCTGGTACTACCCTGGCCGCCTGAAATTGTTGCTCCGGTTGGAACAGTCCATGTATAACCGGATGCATTGGTTACCTGGGCAATTGAATAAGTAATCCCATTTTGGTTCTGACAAACGGCAGTAGGGCCGGAGATAGCACCGGGAACAGGAATGGAAGGACAGGCGGTATTGAAAACCATATCGGCTCCATAGGCGATACCTCCTGCATTTACTCCCACGCAACGGAAATGATAGGTGGTAGCCCAGGTGAGACCAACGATATTTGCCAGGACCGCGGTCGCAGTGCTTCCTGCAACGGTTCCCGGAGTAGCTGTTACATTGTTGCCATAGGCCGTTGTAAGTCCCCAGTCGAAAGAAACGGTTGCAGGAGCATAGTTGGGATTCACTGAACCGTTAAGCGTGGCTGTGGTCGGGGCGATGCTGGATGCACTGTTTGTTATTACTGTGGCAGGGATTGCATTAGTTGTGAACGTAAGGTCACTTCCGTAGCTTGTTCCACCAACGCTGATCGATTTCACCCTGAAATGATAGGTGTTAAATGGCAGCAATCCTGTAACAGGTGCATTTACACTTACTGCGGATGAGCCATTGACAGGGCTCTGGATAGCTGTCGCTGTTAAACCATAAGCTGTGGTAAGACCGTAATCAAATGATACTGTTGCAGAAACTCCATTGGGATTAACGTTTCCGTTAAGGTTCGCACCGCTGGAAGAGACTGAAGTTGCAGCCAGGGTAATGACGGCAGGAGGCAAGGCATTGGTAGTAAAGGTCATGTCATTGCCGTAAACGGTTAGATTACCGGAAGTAACACCTTTTAAACGGTAATGATATGTGGTAAGGGGCAGAAGACCAGTAAGCAACGAAGAAATTGGTGTTGGTGATGAACCACTGATAACAGCAGGGCTACCAGCGAGGCTTGTGCCGTATGATATTGTCAGTCCATACTCAAAGAAAGAGTTTACTATATAATTTGCGGCATTGATGCTCCCGTTCAGAGTGGCTCCTGTTGAAAGCAGAGAAGTTGCAGCGTTGGTAATGATAACCGGATTTACGGAATATTCGTATGCACCTGCATCAGGAGGATTGGTCCTGGTAATACCAAGGATATCGGTAGGTACCGAAAGAATATATGTCCCGCTGTGATTCATACCTGTTGTGGTCGGCATGAGGTTGGTTGCGGAAGTAAAGGCAGGATCAATACTGAGACTGTTGGCATCCTGCAAGGATGCAGTCTTCCAGTTGGTCAGGGAAGCCTGGTCCGATCCTCCATAATACCCGATATTCGGACCTATGCCATCCACAAAATAATCATTGTAATTAAGGGTGATACTACTTGTGCCAGGACCAACCGTTACGGCATATGATTTTGAAGCCGGTGTTCCGGAAGCAGGCTGGGAAGAATTTTTCAGGATATTATTCCTTACGTCCACGTTAGACACTCCGTTTCCAATGCCAAGACAACCTGAAATTGCTGCCGTGCTGCCCGAAAGGTAGGCTCCGTTCATCCATACAGAATTGTGATAAACCTGAATATTACCACCTGAGTAGAGAAAAATGCCACAGGGATTTCCACTGGTAACGCTTTGGCTCTGTCCGGGCGATTTTATGTTATAGACTGCATTATTTGAGATCTCAGTGAGGGAATTGGATTCCCCACTGTAATAGATTCCATAGCCTCCTCCAGCCGGGAAAGTCGTTGCAGTCTGCCACCAGTCATGAATAGTATTCTTGCGGATTTTTGAATTGGTACTGAACGGACCGATATAAACTCCATAGCATGATGAGGAGGATATACTAATACCGGAAGCCAGTCCAATGATTTCATTACCCTGTACAAGAATGTTGTTGGCATATGTAAAATATACTCCTGACACGTCAATTGCAGACCCCGCGGTCAATGATCCTATGGTGTTATTGGTTATCTGGCAATTTGAAACCCTCGCACTGGCAATACCGGCGATCTGAACACCATATTTCCCGGAATTAATAGTATTGTTGTCAATGACAATATTACTGCAAGGAGCATTCCCTGCAATCGAATACAGCACAATTCCCTGGGCATTGGATGATGCATCAGGATGGGCTTGCAGTACACAGTTTTTAACAGTTATATTGGATGCCGGTGTCATTCCGCTGCCGTAGACGCCGATTGCGGAGGCAAACCCGCCGGTGGCCGAATTTATGAATGTCAGGCTGCGGTCGGCACCCCCGGTGTTTGAGCCGTCAATGATAATCCACTGTGCACCGTTCAGGCTTAACAGGCTCCAGTTGGTAGGACTTACGCCAAGATAACTTCCTGAAAAAACAGGGGCTATACCCGGTGCAGGCTTGATCGTCAATGTGTTTGTGGAGCTGGAACCAGGGATATTTGGAATTATAACAGGGTAGGTCTCCGAAGAGTATACATTATCGGTAAGGAGCAAGGTGGTGGGGCAGGTGAGATCCTTACTGCTCAAATCTGCTATGGCAGCGGTCAGAGTGGGATAGACCTGGCCTGAACCAACCATAAAAGTTCCGCAAATACCAGTCGTTATTTTATATTTCAGGGGTGTAGTTGGAGGAGTTGATGCTGCAGGCGGATTTGAGGTAAAACCGGATGCCCCGATCCAGGGATAAACTCCGGTGTTGGGCGTACCCCAGTTGTCCTGTGCCATAACGTAATAATAAATTGAATCGTTAGGTGAAACTCCTCCCGCAAAACTAAAGCTGTACTGGTCTGATCCAATTGATGTTCCGGTTACCCAGGACCAGGTACCGTTATAAAATTTCTTCCATGCGACTCTCGGGAGCCCGGCTCCGGAGACGGGAACACCATGCAAATCGGTAATGGTTGCAATAAGGGTCCTTGCCGTGAGTATTGAAGTGTTTGCCAGCGGCTGAAAACTGATATTAGGAGATGTCATGTCAATCGGAATGCCTGCGAATTCATCGGCGCCCATATCCGGAGCAACAGCCGGGTACAATGGATTATTTGGGTAACCTGTATTGGGATATCTGGGATTATTGTCATAGTCGGTGCTGATATTCGGAAAAGAAATTACCTGCCCGGCGCTTTCAACCTGGGTTGGGGTTGCCGGATTGATATGCAGGTCCATAGGGGTTATCGTACTCATAAAAGGAGGGAGTTCCGATACCGACTGGAATTCACCGGGATAAAATCTTGTTTTGAAAGCTGTAAGGGTCTGATCCAGGTATGTAGTACCGGCAGCAAAGATCAGGTTCTTGGGCCCCGGCGTCCCTGCGTAATAATTATTGTTGTTTGACGAAAGGGAATAGTTGCTGATCGTGGTATTATAATACGCGAGTGCAGCTGTAAATCCTGTGCCGTTGGCCACAGAAGTATTCACTATAATATTGTTCTTTAGTTCAATAGTCGTGGGAAGATAGTACAGGTAGATCCCGAAACTGCCAAAGTTTGTACCCGTTGAAGTGGCATTAAGATAAATCGTGTTATTGTAGATCCCCATAAATGCAGCATTTGAGCCGTTGCCTTTTATGCCGTTAATGGCGTAACTAAGTGTAGAAGCAGGTGCTTTAAGATCTCCCACATAGTTGTTGTAGCAAAACATGTTGCCTAGTACCTGAAGAGTCGACAGGTTTATTCCTATGATGGTCGATGAAGCTCCCAGCGCTGTGATATTCATAATCTTATTATTATAAAGGGAAACCCCGATACCGTTCGCCGTAGTCAGACCTTCTACAGTTCCATAGGAATTAATAAGGTTTGTAACAGTGTTATTATAGATGTTTTTCAAGCCTTGTCCTGTATTTAGCGCATAAAGTCCGTAACAGGCCCCACTTGAGGCAACAACACAATTGTCGACAATATTGTTATACATGTCGCAGTCTGTACCTCCTCCGTTAACATAAATATAATAGGTTGGAGCAGCACCAAGGGATGACTGTATTCTTGTGATGTTTGTTACCTGGTTGTCATGAAAGGAAACTATCCCCGCAGTATTCTGGTCGGAGTTGTCATAAATTCCCGCAATAGTACCAGTAGAGGCTGCAGTAGCTGAACCACAGGTGTTCCCGCTTACTATATTATTGTAACAGTTACAGATAGCTGCACCACCATTGATATATAAATACTGGCAAGTGGGCTTGTTCGGGTTCGGAAACGTACAGTTTGAAATAGTGTTATTATAAATATTGGCAACGGTAGCTCCCGTAAACGAATTTCCCCGGGCATCATAGATCCCGAAGAAATTACCGGTTCCGTTATAATCAATGCTTATGGTATTATTATAAATGTCAATACTCGAATTATTTGCAGTGCCAGCCTGGATACCTGAACACTGTCCACTCCCCGCTGAGGGCCCGGTAATGTTGTTATTGGCTATCTTCTGGTTGTTCTGGTAGATTGTAAAAATACCATTGTTGGCAGCGCTGCCACCCCCGAAGTTACTGATGATGTTTGCACCATCTTTCCCGATTTCATTGTTCTGGTCATAATACAGGTAGGGGGAAACAAGGTCATTGTATCCGGAAATAAAAATGCAGTTGTTGGCATTCTGGATCGTATTGCTATAGATTTTGATATTGGAGTTTGTGCCGCTTAAAGCAGTCACGTTCAACTGGATGGCTGGCGCTGAAGGAGTGACGTTATTCGCATATACTCCAATAGTGTTGTTGTTAGTCTTGTTCATCGTAATATTGCAATTCCGTATTGTGACATTCTGGCAACCATCAGTTGCAGAAGCTTTGAACAAGGCATAACCCCATTCAATAGTTCCCGAAGGATCGGTTACATCGATCCCGTCAAACGTTATATAATCGGTTCCCTGAAGACAGATAATGTACTCGGTTGCCGAGGCGGTCCCGGTAGAGCCTGTGATGACAGGGTTGGCCCCGGTACCTGATTTTTTAAAGACTATAGTGTTGGCAGCTGAAGCGGTGGTGGTTGTAATCAGCCCGGATGTGAGACCGGGTAAGGTCTCAATATACCCTGCTGTTATATTGAATGTAACTCCGCCCGAACCCACACCGCTGTTAGATGTGCAACTTTTTTTCTGTAAAATAATTAAGCCACGGTTAACTGTTTGACACTCCGGGGAGTGTTCGAAGGCAGCGGATCATGATCCGCTGCCTTCGAATCGTTTTCTTTTTCCAACTCCCAGAGGGGGGCCATAT
>CAIRDP010000014.1 GCA_903877385.1 uncultured Bacteroidales bacterium | reverse complement strand
TTATTCGATCGAACTTGCCTGCCACAATGCCGACATACCAGGGTTCGCATAGACGTCCTTTTTTACGTCTACGTAATTCCCTGATTTTGGTGGCATCATTCTATATCAGGAAATGGCACTGGTCTGGTTCAGGCCTGAAAGGTATTATTAACTAAAGCTTCACCAAAGCATCCTCAAGGGATAGTTGAATTATAAAAAAAAGAGCCGTTGCCGGCTCCGGGGGAATCCTACTTTAGTTTCTGGACTATTTCAGATTCAATGCAAAGATACGAAAAAATCTGGCAACTGTCAAGTTAGATGCCTGAAAACATACGAACAGGATAATTAACAAGCTTAAGGGATGATATCAAATTTACTTTAATCTTCCCAATTCAGACCGGACATTTCCGAAAATCGGAAATAAACATTCCGAAAATCGGAATATAGCCGTCCGACTTTCGGAATCAGAAAAATTTAAATACCTCATAATGAATAATTTATTAAATAATCACTTTTTTCATATAAATCTCTTGCATATTAAATCCGAACTGCATATTTTTACAAATCGACTCCAATAAACATCTAAAAACCTGATTATGTCTAACTTCCAAACCCTTTCTTCTCTCATTTGGAACGTGGCGGATGATGTGTTGAGGGGCTTGTTTAAGCCGCATGAGTATGGGGATGTGATTTTGCCGTTTGTGATTCTGAGGAGGCTGGATTGTGTGATTGAGCCGAGGAAGGATGAGGTTTACGCCCTGAACGAAGCGTACAGGTCCAAGTTGGAGGATCCCGCCCCAGTGATCAAAAGCAGGATAAACGCTGAATTTTACAATACGTCGAAGTATGATCTTTCGCGGCTGAAGCAGGATCCGAAGAATGTGTTTATCAATTTCCGGAATTACATTAACGGGTTTTCGAAGAACGTGTACGATATCATCGAGAATTTCCAGCTGGATAAGCCGGTGGAGAAGCTGCATAAGAACAACCGCCTGTTCCTGCTGGTCGAGAAGTTCAGTTCGGTGGACCTGCATCCCGATGTGGTGGATAACCATACCATGGGGCAGATCTTCGAGGAGCTTCTGAGGAAGTTTTCCGAAATGAGCAACGAGACCAGCGGGGAGCATTACACCCCCCGCGACATTGTGAAGCTGCTCGTGTCCCTGGTGTTTTCGGGCGACAGGGCAGACCTGCAGGGCAAGGGCAAGATCCGCTCGGTGTTCGATCCCTGCTGCGGCACGGGCGGTATGCTCACCATCGGCAAGGACTGGGTGCTGGAGAATATCAATCCGCAGATAGAAATCAAGATATACGGGCAGGAACTCAATCCGCAGACATACTCCATTTGCAAATCAGACCTGCTCATCTCGGGCGAGAACCCCGACCACATCAGGCTCGGCTCCTCCCTGGGCGAAGACGGGTTCACGGGCGAGAAGTTCGACTACATGATTACCAATCCGCCCTTCGGCGTATCCTGGAAAAGCGAAGAAGAGTTCGTGACGGCCGAAGCGCAGAATCCCAACGGAAGGTTTTTCGCCGGCACACCGCGCACATCCGACGGTTCCCTGCTGTTCCTTCAGCATATGATCTCCAAGATGGAGGAAAAAGGATCGCGCATCGGCATCGTGTTCAACGGCTCCCCGCTGTTCACGGGCGATGCCGGAAGCGGGGAATCGGAGATCCGCAGGTGGATCATCGAAAACGACTGGCTGGAATGCATCGTGCAGCTGCCCGATTCACTCTTCTTCAATACCGGCATCACCACCTATATCTGGATCCTCAACAACAGTAAGAAAGCGCAGAGGAAGGGTAAGATTCAATTGATCAATGCCTGCGGATTATTTAAGCCCATGAAAAAAAGCCTTGGGAGCAAACGCAAGGAGATCTGCAGCGAGCAGCAACAGACCATCCAGGTTAGGAAATTCAAAGATCGAAATCTCCCTGCACGATTACGAATGTATCCTTATCATCCCAATCATAGACATTTATTAACAACAATCATTTCAAATTGAACTGTAGAAAATGATAAAGCTTTTTGTAATTGATGATCATTACTTAATTATTGAAGGTCTTTATTCCTCTTTTGATCTGGAGTCGGATGACTTTGAAGTTGTTGGAGGAAGCTTGTCCATCGACGAAGCAATTACCAATATTAAACCTGAAAACATCGATATAATTCTCCTTGATCTATTTATCAAGCAGGAGGATCCGGTAGTAAATTTGTTAAAAATCCAAAAGGCTTTCCCGACTATTCCGGTTGTCATTTTATCAAATGAAAGTTGCATCTCATGGCAAGTTGAGATGTTT
This sequence comes from uncultured Bacteroidales bacterium, assembly GCA_903877385.1. Lineage (GTDB taxonomy): Bacteria > Bacteroidota > Bacteroidia > Bacteroidales > FEN-979 > CAIRDP01. The sequence continues at coordinate 536 of CAIRDP010000014.1, read as the reverse complement.
CGTCATGGTGTGAAAGCATATATAGATAAAGGGGATGACAAATCCGAAATGTGTCAAAAATTGTTGTGGGTTTATTCGGACGAAGTAGTTATGCCTGATGAAGTTACCAGGATACTTTTAGCAACGTCGAACAACAAACATGACAATAAATTTTTGACTGAAATCAAAATACTTATTGAGGAACTATCAAAGGGTTTGACTATAAAAGAGATTTCTTCCAAAATGAGACAATCTGAGTCAGCGATTGAGAAAAAGTTGCATTTTGCCCGTAAAACCTATAATGCCAAGACAAATATCGAACTTGTACATAAAGCGCTAGTCAAACAGACTGGCATCTAAAATTATTCGATTTTCCGATTTCCATAATAATTTGTACGGATATATTCCTTTGGAACCGTAGTGTAACTTTGTTTCTGTAAAATTAAAAAAGCCACGGCTGAAAAAATGACGTATAAGGTCATTAAACATAAAAACATCAGCCATGGCAAAAACACAAACGAAAGTTACAAAAGATTTTTTGGATGAGTTCCAAAACT
>CAIRDP010000013.1 GCA_903877385.1 uncultured Bacteroidales bacterium | reverse complement strand
TTAACAATTATTTAACCTTAAGGTAATATTGCCGTAACATGCCCGCTTACGGCAAAACCTAATTTTGCCGAAAACAAAAAACTAAGGTTTATGAAGAAATTTACAAGAATCATCCTGATGAGCGGTTTTGTGCTACCGTTCCTGCTTCTTTCGCTCACACTGAAAGCACAAATGGGCAACCCGCATGATGTGGATACGTTAAAGCAAAAGGTTTCGACCATTAACGATAAGGTAGCCGGAGTTGAAGAAAGACTGGCAACTGCCGAAGGTGATCTGGCCAAGCTGACCAAGATCAAGTTATCGGGTTATATCCAGGCACAGTGGGTCAATAATGAAGCTTCGAATGTGTATCCGAATAATTACTTCATGGTACGCAGGGCAAGAATAAAAGTCACGTATGAACCGATCGACGGAATCGTTTTCGTATTGCAGCCCGATTTTCAGCCCGGGAATATTACCATTAAGGACGCCTACGCACAGGCGAATGATCCCTGGTTGAAGATGTTCTCGTTATGGGTAGGTAAATTCAACCGTCCCAACTACGAAGTTGAATATTCTTCAAGTGCCCGCGAAGTGGCCGAACGTTCCCGCGTGATCAGGGCGATTTACCCGGATGAGCGCGCCATCGGTGCCAAGCTTGAGATTCATCCGCCGAAGCTTCCGCTGAAATTCCAGTTGGCTATTTTCAACGGGAACGACGGTTTGTCGACACCGGATGCCAGCGGCAATTATGCAGTGCTTCAGAATGTGGACTATGATAATTACAAGGACCTGATGGCCCGCCTTACCTATACGTTTAAGCTGGGTAACTTCGGAGGACTTACGATAGGGGCCAATGGGTATTACGGAAGCATAAAAAGCAACAGTTTGACGGTTCTGAATTCCGATTATACAATCAACAAGACGCTGACCAGCGTAGGCAAATCAGTTCCCAAGCAATGGTGGGGAGCCGAAATGCAGCTGTCGATGGATGTCCTTGGCGGACTTATTTTAAAAGGTGAATACATCAGGGGTATCAACTCCATCCCCGGACTCACCACTTCAGCTTCGGCAGCGGTCACAGCCAACAGCATCAAGAGTGATACCTTATGGATCACCACCACTACAACGAAAACTTCAACCAGCACCCCTTCCATTACCAAGAGTTTCAGCGGCTGGTATTTATACCTGATCAAGAATATCGGCAAACGCAACCAGATCACGGTAAGGTACGACTGGTATAATCCCAACACCAAGCTCAGTGCCGACCAGATCGGGACAGCAAAATACGATGGTTCGGTAACAACACAGGATCCGAAACCGGTGACAACCTATGCAAACGGAGCACCAACGATTGCAACCGTGACCAAGACTACCAACGTGTTTAGCAGCAAGCTGGCCAGCGGAACTTCTGATATTCCATATGGCACCTGGGATTTTGCCTACGCATATTATTTCACCGATAATATCAAGTTCATGATCGACTATGATGTCGTACTGAATAAGAAGGTAGGAACGGTCAATGCAGCAGGGGCCGGTAATGTAACCTCGTCATATACCACCAACGGCGTTCCGGGTGTGTATGATTACAGCAACCTGATCCACCAGAATGTGCTTACCCTGAGATTGCAGGTGAAGTTTTAATGTACCATGTACCATGTACAAATGAAAAAAACAGAATAATAAAAAAAACAACAATAAGAAAAGTATGAAAAATTTTAAGAAATTACGTCTGATTGCGAGCCTGGTCTTAGTGGCCGTAATCGGCTTTGCCTTCATGCCGGCTCCGAAAAAGATCACGGTCAAGGGTTCAGATACCATGGTAATCCTTGCACAGAAATGGGCCGAGATCTATATGAAATCCCATTCCGATGTGATTGTGCAGGTTACCGGAGGCGGGTCAGGTACAGGTATTTCGGCACTTATCAACGGTTCAACCGATATCTGCAACGCTAGCCGCCCCCTGAAATCCTCGGAAATGGAAAAGCTGAAAGATCGTTATGGTTCACTGGGTATCGAGATCCCATGTGCCAAGGACGGTATCACGATCTTCCTGAACGAGAACAACCCGGTAAGCGAACTTACCATAAAACAGCTTGGCGATATGTTCAGCGGAAAGATCCGGAACTGGAAAGAAGTAGGCGGACCAGATGCCGAGATCAAGTTGTATGGTCGCGAGAACAGCTCTGGTACTTATGTATTCTTCCAGGAGAAAGTGGTAAAAGGTGATTATGCACCCAGTTGCCAGACCCTTCCCGGCACCGCAGCAGTGGTTAACGCGGTGAGCAAGGACAAATACGGCATCGGATACGGCGGAGCAGCTTATGCCTCAGGCGTAAAGCATTGCAAAGTGAAAAAGGATGCCAAAAGCCAGGCCTTTAATGCCACTACTGAGAGCATCGCCAAAGGCGACTACCCCATTACCCGTTATCTTTATATGTACATGAGGAACAGGCCCACCGGCGATATCAAAGCGTATATCGACTGGATTCTCAGCGCTGATGGACAGAAGGTCGTTACCGAAATTGGTTATTTTCCCGTTAAGTAGTATATTTTGTTAGTAATGTGTGTGTAAGTGAAGGCAACATTTGTTAAATGTTGCCTTTCACTTTTAAATCAAGTCCAATGAATTCCGATCTGGTAAAAAACAAGTTTGTATTTACTGCTGATTCGCTTAAAAAGAAATTCAGGCTTTCCGAATTTTTATCAGAGAAAATAATCACTTCTGTAGCATTCCTTTCCATTGCAGTGATCATACTGATTTTCTTCTTCGTTTTCAGGGAAAGTCTGCCGGCATTCAAACATAGGCCAAAGGCAACAACCGAACAACAAAAGGTTTCGGCCGGCAACAAACCTGAAAGCTATGGAAGTTCCGAAGTCTCTGCAGCTGAAAAAAAACCTGAAACATATGGTGCTGTAAAAGATTCTTCAGTGACTGCGGATGAGGTTAACCCGGATGCAAGCCTGAGACCCGCTGAAGGTGCCGAGAACGAAGGCACCCTCGGCAGTTTGTTCAGCAATGAGTGGTTTCCTGTTTCGGAGAACCCCAGGTACGGCCTGATCCCACTGTTTGTGGGCACTTTCAAAGTAACACTGATTGCTATGCTGTTTGCAGCTCCGATTGCTATTTTGGCAGCATTATTCTCTTCTTCTTTTGCACCTCCCTGGTTAAGGGAATGGATCAAACCGGCCATTGAATTGCTGGCAGGGTTTCCTTCGGTGGTCATAGGGTTCTTTGCCCTGATGGTCATGGCCACATTTCTGCAGAACATGTTTGGTTATGAAACGAGGCTGAATTCTTTTGTGGGAGGAATCGCGATGGCCCTTGCTGCGATTCCGATCATTTTTACCATAACTGAGGATGCGCTCACCGCAATTCCAGATACTTATAAGGAAGCAAGCCTTGCTCTGGGAGCATCCAAATGGCAGACCGCGGTTTTTGTTATCCTGCCGGCTGCAACGCCTGGAATTTTTGCTGCTGTTCTTCTGGGTGTCGGCCGTGTTTTCGGAGAAACCATGATCGCGTTGATGGCTACAGGGAATGCTGCTTTAAGCGGGCTGAACCCCTTTGAATCGGTACGTACCCTGGCCGCTACTATCGGTGCAGAAATGGCCGAAGTGGTTTTCGGTGATATGCATTACGGGGTCCTTTTCCTTATAGGCTCCATGCTGTTTATCTTTAATTTTTCCATCAATGCAATTGCTGAGTTTTATGTTAAAGGTAAACTTGTTAAAAAAATTCAGGGGAAATGAAAACCAGGCTTAAAAATAAAATCATCGGCGGCGCTATTACTACGCTATCAGCTCTTTCTGTTGTTTTAATCCTCGCGATAATTATTATTATCCTGGTCGTCACCATTATCGGGGGAAAGAGTACTCTGAGCTGGGAATTCCTAACATCCTTCCCCACCGAAGGCATGATGAAAGGTGGAATTTTCCCCGCCATTTACGGCACCGCATTGCTGGTGATCGTTATGTCTATTGCTGCCGTGCCTTTCGGTACAATTACGGCAATCTATCTTTCTGAATATGCCCATGAAAAGTCGTGGCTGGCACAAACCATCCGTTTTGCAGTAAGAACACTTGCCACTGTGCCATCAATCATTTTTGGTTTGTTCGGCCTGGGGTTTTTTATCAAATTTGTGGGAGGAGGAATGGATAACTGGTTCCTTGGAGGTCAGCTTAAATGGGCCCAGCCTAACCTCTTATGGGGAAGCCTGACTATGGCCCTGCTTACTCTTCCTGTTGTTATTGTTTCGGTAGAAGAAGCAATAAGAACGGTTCCGAGGGAGCTTCGTGAGGCTAGCCTTGCCCTTGGAGCAACCAAATGGCAGACTATATGGAAAGTTGTGATTCCCGGATCCATTTCCGGTATTATGACCGGCACTATTCTCGCGGTAAGCAGGGGCGCTGGTGAAGTTGCACCCATACTTTTTACAGGAGCTGCCTACTATCTGGCCACACTTCCTACCTCACTTTCAGACCAGTTCATGAATCTTGGGTACCATATTTATGTGATGTCAACCCAGTCATCGAACGTGGACCAGACACTTCCAATCCAATTTGCCACAACCTTAGTCCTTTTAATGCTCACTTTTACACTTAATCTTGCTGCAGTACTTATCAGATCCAGCCTGAGACGAAGAGTGAAATGAATTGAATTATGAAAGAAACAAAAATTATAACCCGGGATCTCACCTTGTATTACGGCCAGAAAATGGCGCTTAATTCCATTAATATCCAGATCCCCGAAAAGGAAGTTACCGCTTTCATCGGCCCTTCGGGTTGCGGTAAATCAACTTTCCTGCGCAGCCTGAACAGGATGAATGACCTTATCCCCAGTGTGAAGATCAGCGGTGAGATACTCATAGACGGGCTGAACATTTACCAGAAAAAAATCGATGTGGTGAACCTCAGGAAGAAGATCGGGATGGTATTCCAGAAATCGAACCCCTTTGCCAGATCCATTTTTGAAAATATTGCTTACGGGCCCAGGATCAACGGGGTCAGCAATATGAAAAAGCTGGGCGAGATTGTTGAAAGATCCCTGCAAAATGCTGCGATCTGGGATGAGGTGAAGGATCGCCTGCATGATTCGGCCCTGGGATTGTCGGGGGGGCAGCAGCAGAGGCTCTGCATTGCGCGGACCCTGGCCGTTGAGCCGGAGATCATTCTTATGGATGAGCCCGCCAGCGCACTCGATCCGATATCCACAGGCAAAATAGAAGAACTTATTTTTGAGCTTAAAAAGGATTACACTATCGTCATAGTCACCCATAATATGCAGCAGGCGGCCCGTGTAAGCGACTT
>CAIRDP010000012.1 GCA_903877385.1 uncultured Bacteroidales bacterium | reverse complement strand
TGCATAAAACAATACTGTCGCCATAATACTTTAAAAGTTGCCTGTATTTTTAAAAAAGTTGCCTGTACAAAGGTATCTATAGGCAACAATTTAGGCAAGTTTGCCTGTAAAAGTTATTAACAGGCTGTATTTTGATGTAACTTACTGTAAAAGAAAAACCGCCTGGAGTGGCGGTCTTCATTGATTTTCAGTGATTTTTTGGATTTTTACTGTGGGATGTAATGGATTCGAACCATCGACCTCGCGCGTGTGAGGCGCGCGCTCTGAACCGGCTGAGCTAACATCCCGTTTGATTTTTCAAAAATACGGAAAAATGTTTTACAATCCACGGCAATACCCATGTCAAGGTCACACTGGGAAATACCTGTAGTTTATTTCCATACAGGCAAAACGTTTTGGTTAAAACTTAGCGGGGACACCCGAATCCCTGAGAGAAAAAGAAAACAAAAAATTAACAGTACTGATCCTTTTTTCATACAGAAGAGGATTAAGGGGTTATAAAACAATAATAAGCGTGAATTATATCCCAAGGAACTGATCGATGAGATCGGTTTCCAGGGGCTCGATTTTCTCAAAATTCTTCCATTTGAAATTAACCCTTCGGCCATGTTCATCCCAGGAATATACATTGTCGAACATCCGGCCGAACCTGAATTTGGTGGAATCATAATATACAGCATGGGCTACCTGTTCACCCGTGCTGATGTCGTTCCCGATGAAAGCATACTTGACATGCAGGAGGATTTTCCCGTTCAAGGAATCTACCAGGGCCTGGTGTAGTTTGGCAGTACCATCCTCATCGAGGAAAATATCATAGTATAAAATGCTTTCCATATCGGCCATTTCTTCATCATACCTGAAGATCCTTATCCTGGAATTGTTTTGCACAATCCAGGCTTCAAACTTGCCTTTCATGTCGATGAGGGTCCTTCCTTTATTACCGAGGCGTATCGAAAGGAACCACTTATCCTTGCGCAGGCGGATGTAAACATAACGGGTGGTGAAAATGTCATCCCTCCTCCTGATCACAAAATAAACCAGGAAACCCGAGAAAATGGAAGTGAAAAACATTGAGGAAAAAGCTTCGGTCATCAAAATATATCTTCCCGAAGATGTAAGCGGATAAATATCCCCGTAACCGATCGTATGGAAGGAAACGATGCTGAAATAAATGGCTTTTTCAAAGTCGATAGGCTCGTAAACTCTCTGGATGGGCTTGTAAAATCCTATGCTTCCGGTTTTGTAATAAAGGATGGCGAAGAGGAAAATGAGGAATGTATATATTCCTATGGTAATAAGAAGGAATTTAAAAATCTCCCTTGTTTTAGCGGTGAATTGCATGTTCCCGGGATAATGAAGATCAAAGATATGAATTTATGCTGGTTCCAGGTACTGGGTTGAAATAGTTCCTAAGTCATACTGGCATCCTCAGCCGGGAAGCTGTATAGTTTACATGCCACATCATCCTCATATTCAATATTATATGTTTGTATTCAAAAAATTCGTACCTTTGCACCCCAATTTGAAAATCATGGCATTAAACAAGCTCAGGAATATAGGAATTGCCGCTCATATCGATGCAGGCAAGACTACAGTAACAGAACGCATTCTCTTTTTTACTGGGACGACCCGTAAAATGGGGGAAGTCCACGACGGCCAGGCCACCATGGACTTTATGAAACAGGAACAGGAAAGAGGCATCACCATTGCATCTGCTGCAATTTCATGTGCCTGGAACGGATTTGCGATCAACCTCATCGACACACCGGGACATGTGGATTTCACCATTGAAGTGGAACGCTCACTCCGCGTCATCGACGGGATGATAGCCGTATTTTGTGCGGTGGGAGGTGTTGAACCCCAGAGCGAAACGGTATGGAACCAGGCCGACCGCTACCGTGTGCCCCGTATTGCCTTCATCAATAAGATGGACAGGGTAGGGGCTGATTTCCCTGCCGTGGTGGAGCAGATGAACAAATACCTCGATGCCAATGCATTTCCTTTCCAGGTACAGATGGGTGAAGAGGAACATTTTGACGGCATCATCGATGTGATCGAGCGCAAGGCGTTTAAATTCGAGGAATTTGAAAAAATTGAAATCCCTATCCCTGAAGAATACAAGGAAAAAGTCGAGCAGGCAAGATTGAAACTGGTGGAGAAGGTTGCCGAATTCAACGAAGAAATCATGCAGATGTTCTTTGATGAAAAGGATGTGCCTTCGGACCTTCTGAAAAAGGTTGCCCGCGAAGCCACCCTTAAGCTGCTCATCACGCCGGTCTTCTGCGGTGCCGCATATAAAAACAAAGGCGTTCAGATGATCCTGGATGCGGTCACCGATTACCTTCCTTCGCCTATCGATAAGGGAGCTGTAACCGGTACCGACCTGGATGATCCCGAGAAACTGCATACCTGCCACCCTTCGCCCAAGGAACCTTTTTCGGCCCTTGCATTCAAGCTTATCCATGATCCTTATGTAGGACAGCAAACCTTTACCCGTGTTTTTTCAGGAACACTGAGAAGCGGGATGCAGGTTTTCAATGCCACGAAGAAAAAACATGAGCGTATCGGCCGTATCATGAAGATACATGCCAAGGAAAGGGTGGAAGTTGCCGAGGCAGGTCCAGGGGATATCGTTGCCCTTATAGGCCTTAAGCTTACCAAGACCGGCGACACTCTCTGCAGCGAGGAACATCGCTTGCTGCTTGAAAACATCCACGTTCCGCCTTCGGTAATCGAATTGAAAATAACCCCTGAAAAACGGGGAGACCAGTCAAAACTTGGTGAAGCCCTTCATAAGCTGACCACCGAAGACCCTTCTTTCAATGTGCGTTATGATGAGGAAACCGAGGAAACAGTGATAGCCGGCATGGGCGAGCTCCACCTCGAAATCATTGTCGACAGGCTGAAACATGAGTTCAAAGTCGATGCTATTGTTGGTGAACCTTCCGTTGCATTCCGCGAAACTATCACCCAGGAGGTGGAATCAAATTACAGGCATGTGAAGCAGACAGGGGGCAAGGGCCAGTTTGCACATACCGTCATGCGTATTGAACCCAATCCCGGAAAAGGTTTTGAATTCGTTGAGCATATCAAGGGCGGGGCGATCCCTGCTGAATTTATCACCTCGGTGAGGAAGGGACTGGAAAAGAGCCTCGACAGAGGAATTCTTGCCGGATACCCTATCGTTGACGTGAGGGTGACCCTGCTCGATGGAAGCTTCCACGCAGTTGACTCCTCCGACATGGCTTTCCAGACCTGCGCCGCCATTGGCTTCAAGCAGGGTTTTATGAAAGCCAGCCCCATACTGCTGGAACCCATTATGAAAGTCGAAGTGAACACCCCCGACGAATACATTGGCGATATAGTGGGCAACCTGAACCGCCGCCGCGGAAAGATCGAAGGCATGCGCCGCCACCGCAAGGGCTCACAAAAGATAAACGTATATGTTCCCTTGATGGAAATGTTCGGGTATTCAAACCAGCTCAGGAATGTCTCCTCGGGAAGGGCCAACTACGCCATGGAATTTTACCAGTACCAGGCCCTGCCGAAGGCCATACAGGAAGAAGTGCTGAAGAAGATTGCAGACGAAAAAAAATAGGAAAAGAATATCGAACGTTAACGTTACTAAGAAAACGAAAATATTACAGCCATGCGTTACAATACATTAGGAAATACAGGCGTCCTGGTATCGGAACTCTGTTTGGGAGCCATGACTTTCGGCGGAAGAGGATACTGGGCCAATATAGGAAAACTCCCGCAGGATGAAGTCACCAGCCTGGTAAAGACCGCTATTGACAGCGGGATCAATTTCATAGATACCGCCAATGTTTATTCCGAGGGATTATCGGAGATCCTCCTTGGCAAAGCCCTGAAGGACCTGGACGTCAACCGCCAGGATGTATTCATAGCAACCAAGGTAAGAGGGCGTATGGGTGAAGGTGTGAACCAGGTCGGATTATCCAGGTTGCACATTCAGTACAGCGTCGAATACAGCCTGCAGAGGCTGGGCCTCGACCATATCGACCTGCTTTACATTCACGGCGTTGACCATCTTACTTCCCTTGAAGAGACCATGCGGGGACTCGAAGAGGTTGTGAAATCGGGCAAGGTCCGTTACCTGGGCATCAGCAATCATCCCGCATGGATGGTCGTGAAAGCAAATGCCATAGCCGAAAAAATGGGTTGGAACAAATTTGTCGCCCTTCAGAATTATTACAGCATAGCCGGCCGCGACATCGAAAGGGAGATAGTGCCTATGGCGCTTTCCGAAAACCTGTCGATCATGCCCTGGAGCCCGCTGGCAGGAGGTTTCCTTTCGGGCAAGTTCACAAGGAATACCCCGAAAGCAGGAAACAGCCGCAGGGATGAATTTGATTTTCCTCCAGTTAATAAGGAAAAAGCATATGACATCATCGATGTGATGCAGGAAATCGCCTCTGCCCACGAAGTTAAAGTTGCCCTGGTCGCCCTGGCCTGGATGCTCCGTAAGAAAGGCATTACCAGCATTATCATAGGTGCGAAAAAGGAAGAACAGCTGCGCGAAAATATTGCCGCTACAACTTTATTGTTGACTGCGGATGAGATGTCCCGTCTCGACAGCATTTCTGAACCCGGCAAGGAGTATCCGGGCTGGATGGTTGAAAGGCAGATCGAGGGGCGTTTGCCGAAAGTTTAAACTGCGAGCGATATATAATTTCGCTTTTCGCCTTTCGCTATTTCTTAAGGCTGTATACTCCCACACCAAACAGGTAAAGCATACATAGTATCAGTACGTAAATGCCGGCTGCTACTGTGCTGAGGTCACTCACCCAGCCCATGACCAGGGGAATCACGGCACCCCCGCTTATAGCGCTCATCATCAGGCCGGATATCTCGTTGGTACGGTCAGGAAATTTTTCAACTGCAATGGAGAACACCAGGGGCCAGATATTTGCCACAAACATGCCGATGAGGAAAACCAGTATCCAGGCTGCTGTTGCTGAGGGAATAGCCAGTATCGCGACCAGGGCCAGTATGCCCAGGAAGGAGGTCCCCATAAGGAATTTACGCGAAGAAAATCTGGTCAGAAGCAAAGCTCCTGCAAACGTTCCCAGCATACGTCCGAAAAAGTAAACACTGCGGCCCGATTCAGCTGCAGTTTGATCAATACCGAAATATTTGTGCAGGAACTGTCCCGAATTCGAATTGAAGCCCACATCAACCCCAACCACCACGAAAATAGCCAGCACCATCATCAAAATAAAACCGTTGCCAAGCAGGCTGAAAGCCGAACCGAAGGTAACTTTAATGCCTTCCAGCTTGCGCTCATCCACTTTGGTCATTCCCAGCCAGAGGGCAGTGAGTATTGAGACTACCCCGAAAACAAGGAACAGCAGTTTCCAGTCTCCGAACTTCAACGCAAAATAACCTGCCAGGGGTGCGCCTATCATGGAGCCGATGGCCTTGACGAACTGCGAAAAGCTCAGGAAGCTTGAAGTGCGGTTCGAGGGCACAACATCGACCAGCAGGGGGTTTGCCGAAACCTGCACAATGGTGTTCCCTATCCCTAACAGGGCAAAGCCGAACAATACCATCGAAAAGGAGTAAATAAAATAAGGCACCAGCAAACCGATTGCAGTGACCCCGATCCCAATATTCAGCATCATCCGTTTTCCTATCCTGGCCTGCATGATGCCCACGGGGACCGAGAGCAGCAGGAACCAGAGAAAAGCAGCGGAAGGGATAAGTTGTCCAAGGGTGGCGCTCAGGCTCATGTCTTTGCTTACCCGGTCAACGCCTATGCCGACCAGGTCGACAAAGCTCATGACGATAAATGCCATCAGTACCGGCAGCAGTTTAGGGATATTCAGTTTTTTTTGTTCCATGGAATGTTTTGTCAGGATGATCAACCAACGGCAAATATATTAAAAGAATTTTATTACTTTTAAACCGGTTAAAAATTCATCAAGCAAATCCGGTATCATGAAAAAAGCAGTTATTATCCTGGTTATCGCAGCCATGGCTATTGGCGGAACCATCACGACTTCCTGCAAAAAGAAAACCAAAGATCCCAGTTATCCGCAGTTAGTGGGGGCATGGAAGGGGAGAACAAGTCAGAATATTCCGATCGAGGTTGATGTTGCAAACGTCGACGGGGACCTTTATGTCACCTATGTAAACCTGAGGTTTTCGGCAGCGGCCGGAGATACTGCTTCAGTTACAAGATACAGCAGCAGCGGGCTTTACAATATGTCGGGGACTTCATTTTATATTTTCCTTGATGGCACTTCCCCAAACGTGACAACTATCGCCGGGGTATACCATCTCGACACACTTAAATTAGTAGGAAATTTTGTCGGGTATTCAGGTAACCCCCCTGTCGCAACAAACGGCACTTACACTGCAACCAAAAGCGCCAAATAAAACTACCAGGCTTACATCGCAATTCACCAGCCGGCAGAGGAAATCACCCTGAATCCCTCATTTGTTCATGGTACATGGTTCATTGTACATTACTTCACCGGGGCTTTTGCGGTATATTGTTCCATCACGCTGACCAGGCTTTTCTGGCAGGCTTTGCAGAAATGCATATGCCGGGTGAACATGATACAATCCAGCTGTGAACGGTACAAGCCTTTCTGGGTATAATTTGCCCCATCAAACGCGCCCACTGCATCCCTGAATTTCTCCCTTGAGAAAAATTCATCCTCCTGCCTGTACTGCCTCATGAACAAGGCTTCCATGACTTCCTCAGGCACCCTGGCCTGGCGCAGGCTGTCGCGTTGTTTCTGGACTTCATAACCGAATTTGTCGAAAACTTCCTTATTCCAGGGTGTAGGGATTGGAGTACCGGGGGTTACAAGCTCTTTCCATTTCAAGTTATTTTTGTCGAGAAGGGCTGTAACATTCGGCTCCCAGGGTTCGAGTTTGATATCCTTAGCCTCATAGGATACCGAGGAGGTGTAATATTCATCGGCCAGACCTCCCATATGGTGGCCGTACTCATGCACCATGATATATTCGGCATACTTGTTATCCACCGAAACCGTAGTATAAAGATTATAGATCCCGCCTCCTCCATAAGTACGTTCGTTAATCAGGATGATCATGAAATCATAAGGTACCTGTGAAGCTTCATTCCTCACGGTTTTATTGTCGAAAGTCAGGGCATAACGCTCCGAATCGAACACACCGTATTGCACTCCCAGGGCACTTCTCTTAAATACGCCGGGATGGGGTTTGCAAACCCCCGAAACCTCCGAAGGCGTCTCGACAGCCCGTATATTAATGTCTTTTTTTCTCGATTTATAAGGTTCCTGTTCCATCATGACGGCCGAAAGCCTTTTCGCATCGGCTTTGAATTTTCCCATTTCGGCTTTGGTATACCCGTCGCCCAGGATCACGATATCGACTTTTTCGGATGCAGGTCCGTTTTCCTGTATTATGTCCACCGTATTGGAATGAACCAGGTCGGCAGGGTTCACTTCCCTCGAAGCAGGATCCACATCGGCAGTCCATATGGTTTTGAATTTATTGGTCTGCGGATCACGTTTCCCGAGGATCACGCTTACCGGTTTCAGGGGCCAGGGAAACCGCATGGATTCATTGTACGACCCCCAGGTTTTATCGGCCTCGGGAGTCTCGGACCATTCCCCGAAAATACTGGCAAATCCCCTTGAAAACAAAAGGATTTTGCTCTCTTTATCGATCACCTGGAAAAAATATGATCCCAGTTCCAGCTTATCTATCAGCACAAACCTGCTTCCCGGCCATGGCCCGTCGGAAACGATACGGTCAACGGCAAAATGCTCTTCCCTGGAATTGCCGCTGTGATCGTAATCAAGCCGCATGGTTTTATCGCTGAAATACCGGTCAAATGCGACATTGCCATTATCAACGACCCGGATACCGGTTTGTGTTGAATCGGTTTTTATTGCCGCAGTTTGTTGTTTGACAGGCTGGTTGCATGAGACTGTAATGCCAGCCAATGCCAGGAGGAGAAAAAGCTTTTTCATATGAATGAGGATTAGGGTTCGGGAATGTAAATATAATCATTCCCCCTGATCATTTCAGCTTTATCCCTCCTTCATACATCTGTACCTTAACCAGGGGAACGATGTTTTCATCGCTTCCCTGGGTCACGCCCAGGTACTGGAAAATATCGTCTTCCTTGTGATAGCGGATCTCCCTGAACGAGGATTTTGGGAAATCGAAACTGCTGTATTTAAGATCGGCGTCAAGTTTGTAGGCCGTCCCGGGTTCAAACGCCAGGTCCACACTGGTATATTTGCACGACAGGTTAATACCTGTGAATTTATTTCCAACCTGCATTACGCTGACCTTATCCTCGTGGCTGCTGGACATGACCAGGCTGCCGTCGAGCCGGGTGAGCTTGTATGAACTGTAACCCGACCCGGCTTTAAGGTCTCCCACCTGCTCGCAACTGAATTTATTTTCATACGAAGTGATCACAACGGCCTTGCAGTTGATGAAGTTGAGATTGCAGTATTTGGCGGTCATTGCGATAACATCGCTGTTCCCGGCCCTGAGACTGCATTCGTAAAGATCGAAAGCGCCTATCTTGAAATCGGCCAGGGTGAACGAAGTGTATTTTGCCTTGACGCTCAGATCGCCGTGTTTGATTACGTGGATCTTATCCTCGTACGAATTGAAGCTGATCTTACCGGCGCTGACTATTTCGGTTTCGGAATATTTTGAATCAATGGTCAGGTTCCCGGCCTGACCGAGCTTAAGGTTACACTCATAAAGTGTCAATACGGCGTCCTTAATCGAGTCTATAGTTACCTTCCCGTACCTGGCAACCATAAGCCCGCAGTTCGGAAGCTTGCCGGCTACCATGTTGCTTTCATAGAGATCCAGGCTGATTTTCCCGTTCAGATCGGGCAAAGTAACATTTTCATAAGCCTGGGTCAGCGAAAGCGGGTTGTCTTTAGGCATAGTCAAAACATACGAAAGGTCCAGCCTCCTGAGGTTGATCTCCTCTCCATCACAAAGGGTCATATGGATATGGTTTCCGAAAACATGAAAATTCTGTATCGTAACACCTGAACCCGAATTCATGGATTTCCAGAACATGGTATTGAACACCACCGTTTCGCCTGACGTCTGGAAGTTCAGGTTCTTAATATAGTCAAGGGCTTTTTTAACCTGGTCATCATCGCCGTCAATGCTGATGCTGATATCGACCTTCACCGATTTCTTATCCCAGGTTTCAACCCTGAGGGGACCGGTTTTATTTTTGAAACTGATGAGGGTGTTCGCGCTGATAATCCTTTCGCAGGAATAAGTCTCTTTGATTTCCTTTAATTCTTTTGCGGCAGCGCTGAATCCCGATGCCATTATACCCATTAATAAAAAACTACAGAATATGATTTTCGTTTTCATTGTGTTTGTTCTTTGCAATTTCATTCAATGTTTTTTCAATCACCCTGATCTTCATTTCGTAGCAGCGGATAATACCTTTCAGTATTTTCGGCTGGTTTCCAAGTACCTGAAGATCATTCATATACGTGGCATACTGACTGTCGATCTGTTCCAGCTGTTGCATCATTTCGGAATAATCATCGGAATTGACGCCGGATTTTTTCACCTCTTCCATTTTCTGAGTGACTGTGAGCCTGAAAAAATTCTCCTCTTCACCCAGCTGTTTCGAGACATTTTGCATGGAATAATTCAGGGTAACCGCTTTCCTTTGGTTGATTATCAAAGTAACGGCTACGCCGGATGAGATCATCAGCAGGATGACGGCCGCAGCGCTGAGCAGGCCTGTCCTCAGCCTCCGGGTTTTCCCCAGTTCAGCCGAGATCCCCTTCCAGATCTTCTCGTCATCGGGGACCTCAATATCCGGGAAACGGGAATGGTCATCCTGCATTCCGCATCCTGCATCCAGGAACTCTTCAAACTTGCTTTTCATAGATCTTTTTGGTTAGGGAATCCTGGAGTAAACCAACCGCCCTGCGATACTGCGATTTGGAGGTGGACTCTGAAATACCCAGCATTCCGGCGATATCCGAATGCCTGTACCCTTCGATGAGGTGAAGCACGCAAACCACCCTTGCCCCTTCGGGAAGCCCCAGGATTGCCCGGTGGATCTCATCCGCAGTGATATCATAGGAAGAAAATTCCTCATCAGTGAGATCCCTCATTTCAAGATCATCAATGACAATGAAGGAAGCTTGTTTTTTGCGGAGGTGGTTAAGGCATTGGTTGATCACGATCCGCCTCAGCCAGGCTCCTATTGTACTTTGTCCGCGGAAAGTGGGCAGTTCCCTGAACATCTTCACAAAAGCCTCCTGTAGAAGGTCTTCTGCTTCGGATCTGTCAGGAACCATTCGCAAACAAAGGTTGTACATGGCAGTCGAGTATAGTTTGTACAGGCGGTACTGAGCTACGCGATCCCCCCGGATGCATTGCGCAATGAGTTCCTGGGTTATATCCGGGGTTCCTGCTCCCAATTCATTCCTGTTTAACAAAAAGACACTGCTGGTTCACGAAAGTTGGAATCTAAGGTAAAAAATCTTTCAAAAGCATAAACCCGTTTCCTCTGTAATTGCTGCCGAAAACTCTCTGTTGCCAGCATCTTTTTCCCAGGTATAATCTGGAAAAAATGAGGTCCCCCAAACAAATGGGGAAACCTCAAAATTACTGAATTAGAAAGGATTAATTAACAATCACCTTCTTCCCGTCCACCTCGGTTTTGTTGTAATTAAGTTTGATTAAATACATTCCTTTTGCCCATGAAGTAACATCCAGTTCTAACTGGGTCTGATCTTTGGGGATTTCCTTTTGAAAGACCTGGTTCCCGTTTAAATCATAAACATAAAGGGTTGTGGATTTCCATTGGTGGTAAATAGTCGTAGATTTTACAGGCGGAGTGTTATCATTTACCAGCAAATATTTTGGAAGAATTATTGTCAACTTTCCTGATGTTGGGTTAGGAAAGATTTTCATCTGATGGGTTTCTGGACTGGTCAGAGGTTCTTCGACATTCACTAATTGCTGGCAAGTTGGGTCAATAGTGTCAGAAACGATTGGATGAGGACAAAGACTATCGTAGGTATATTGGTGAGTGTATATTGAGTCGTATTCGAGGTTGGAATTGACCTTAAATGCTACAATATGACAGTTGCTTGAGATGTGCAACTTTTTTTCTGTAAAATAATTAAGCCACGGTTAACTGTTTGACACTCCGGGGAGTGTTCGAAGGCAGCGGATCATGATCCGCTGCCTTCGAATCGTTTTCTTTTTCCAACTCCCAGAGGGGGGCCATAT
>CAIRDP010000011.1 GCA_903877385.1 uncultured Bacteroidales bacterium | reverse complement strand
TACCTCCGCAATCTTGGTCTTTCTGGTCTTTCCGAGGTTTACTCTAAATCTTTATCTTTACGAACCGCCGTATGCCGAACGGCACGTACGGTGGCGTGAGAGGACAGTGAGTGAAATAATCACTCACTTCCTACTCGATTAGAGATTAACATTCCCATGGCCCGATTTAGCGGTTGCTGATCTTGGGGAATTGGTTAGTTGTAAAGTTTGGACACTTTTGATTAATTGTAAGGATCAATTTTCAGAACTTTTATTTCTTTCCAACCAAATTAATAATGTCATTCATCATGCCGATCTGAACTTTTTGAATCTCCAGAAGTTCCTGCTGCTGGTGCATAATTAAATGGTCAATCTTTTCGTGTAATAATCTGATTTCCAATTCCGATTTGAGATTAACCATGTAGTCATTTTTAGACCGCTTCCTGTCCTTGTCTTCCTGCCTGTTCTGGCTCATCATGATGACAGGTGCCTGTATGGCTGCAAGGCAGGATAAGATCAGGTTCAAAAGAATAAAGGGATAGGGGTCAAAACTTCTGTTCATGAGCCAAAACACATTAAGTACTATCCAGAACAGAATAAACACTCCAAACCCAATAATAAATTTCCAGCTACCTCCAAAGGAGGCAACATGATCTGCAATCTTTTGCCCTTTCGTTAATAGTGTATCCTCCTCACCATCTATTTTATCTGTAAGCGTGGTTTTGGAAGTCACCGAGGTTAATACTGTTTTTTCAAGTTCAGTCAACTCACCAACTTCTTTTATCAGGTAATCTGAAATATATTTTTCTCGGAAAAAATTCAGTTCACTGATCGATAAATACTTATCCGTTGTGAAATCAGGATTCTCTTTCTGAATATAATCCAGAATGGGTTGTCTTACTGATTTACCGGAAATCCTATCTGTTATAGGAAACTCTTGATTTGAAATATCGCTCTTGAATGCTGTCATGATTTCACAGGGTTAATTTTCAATAAAGTATTAATGATTTGATTTTTTCAATATTGGCGTTTAAATGGCTTCAATTTTGGTATCCAACGAGGAACATTCTTTTTGTACTGCAGATACTCTTTTCCGAACTTTTTTTCCAGACTCGGCTCTTCGAATCCTAAGAACCAAATAGTGTTGATCAGGAAGAAGCATACTGCCCAGATCAGTATTCTAAAGGATAATATTGAGATAGATTCCCCGATTAGAACGGTCAGTACTCCCAAGATCATAGGGTTTCTGACATATCCATACATTCCAGCAATGACCAAATGTTGGGATGGAGCCCATAGTGCCAGTGTTCCCCTGCCGATCTTTATTATACTCACAACCGACATTGAAATGAAAAATAATCCCATGCCCATAACGAGGATTCCAGTGATAAAAACCGGTAAGAATTTAATGGTGATTTCCTTCTCGATGCAAAGTGGGACTATGATCAGTACAATGATTGGAAGGATAAACGAGATAATTTGTTCAAGGGTTCTTTTCATATTTTCTCTCTTCTTTCCATGATAAAATCTACCCACGCTTGAGGAAGTTTCTCAAGGAATGCCCCAAGGTTTGACATGTAACCGATCTGATATCTTGTTTTGGGATTTTTCACCTCAAGAACTTTCTCGATTTGTTTTGCTACTTCTATTAGCTCTGACCTGTTCCTTAATTAGGCAGGTCGCAGAAAGAATCTGCTCTGTTATTGTGAGATCAAGCGGACACAACGGTTGGATATTATTCAATCCAAGAATATTCAGGGCCTGGACATCAGAATCTTTCCGCACTCCTGCCAGCACTGTATAACCTTGCTTGGCAAGATAAAGTGCCGTTGCGTTCCCAATACCAGAAAAAGCCCCCGTTACTAATACTGATTTTGAAGACTCAAATCCCATATTACTCCTAATTTTAAGTATTCAAAAGAAAAATCATCTCTTTACTAAACTCCGCTGGGTATTGCCCATAACCGATATGATGCCCCACAACTTCGAAAAATGGGGCTCCGGTGTCCTTCGCAGTTTTAACTGCAAGTCCATACAAGAAGTTACCCTTACTCTCTTTCCCGGCGACAAATGCAATCTTTGAACTAACACCTCTGATCTTCTCTAAATTCAAATGGTAGCTATCAACTCCTTTTGACTCGTGTTCTAAGAAAAATTTTGTATCGGCTGCTTTTCTTTTTATAGCATCTTTTGAAATGTGCATAAAAGTTTGCCCGGCAAGATGTCGGGGAACCAATCCAAAAGATTCTGTGAACCTTCGCATCGCTTCAAAGGGTGTTTCATTGAGCATCATATCTGGAACTTTCCCAGCTTTTTCGCTTTCTGGGAGCTGATTTATTAACGGTGGTTCATGGGCAATGACTTTTTTCACGAGCGATGGATACCGGGTAGCTAAATCAAGTGCAATTACTGCCCCAATGCTGCTCCCGAAAACAAACACGGGCTCGGTAGTTAATGTTTTAAGCAGGGAATGGACATCATTACTTTGTGTTTGAATATCTATAAATTCATTTTCGGAAATTTTTATTATCTGGCTTCTCGTATATCCCCTTCTATCATAAGTTATTATGGTATAATGATCTGCAAGGAATGGAATGATATTGTCGAAACTGTCAGCATCACCCGTGCCTCCTGTAATCATAAGAAGGATAGGTCTCGCCTCCCCATAGATTTTAAAATAAATATTTGCATTATTTACAGGAATAGTACCTGAGGCTATCTTATTATTCATTGTTAATCTGTGTGTTAATTTGACTGCCCAGTTTCAGGTATATTTGTTTTAAAATCAGAATAAGTTTACTGAGTCTTGTCATTATTACTTTCTTGAAAGATTTTAATATTATCAATATTTAAGTTATTTATTACATATTGATTCCACTGCTCCAATTCTTTTTCATTTGCTCCCAGTTTTACTTCTTTAAGATAGCGATGAGTAACGTTATCGATTCTTTCTAAAGTTTTTTTATAAATGGAATCTATCCGGGAAAGAGAGTTATTATTGTTTTGTTGTTCTTTTTCCATTTCCCGTCTTTGAATCTCGCAGATATCAAAGAAAATGTTGAGAAATGTCTTGGTGTATGTTTGTTCCGGAAGGTGATAGAATGTTTTGTTAATATCAAAAACTGTATAGGATTTGCAATTCAATGAAGCCTCCTGCTTTGTTACGTCAAGTAATTGGATAAACCATTCTATCTGACCAGTCTATGCCGATCAAACTGTATCCCTGTGCCGATGTATAAATCCGTTCCCTTCGATCCATATAGATAACTGTTTTGCCGGCCCAATACAAGCAGGTTATTTCTCTCTTATATCATAAGCCATCAAAGCATTGTTATGCCTCAGGTATAAAATTCCCTTATGGATCACAGGATGTGCCCAGAAGGGTCCCTGGGCTCCCTGTGTTACGTTAAAGTGGCTGACCAGGTCGAATTTTTCGGGTGTGGCCCGCACCAGCCCGACCGTTCCCTTTTTTTCATCGAAAAGATATAACATCCCTTCTGCGGCAATGACAGACCCCTTGCACTGCCAGTGCTCCTCCCATTTCTTCTTTCCGGTTTCCCAGTCAATGCAGCACCAGTTCCCGTCGGCATTGTTAAGCCAGTTTGAGCCGTAGATATAACCGTCGATCAGAACCACACCTCCGTGATGATTATCCAGTATGCTGTCTGTCCATGCCACATGTCCGTTCCTGCCGTCGGACGAAATAACTATCATCATCCCGCCCGTATTGTATCCTCCCGTCACATAAACTTTCCCCTGATTGTAAAGCGGCGTAGTACACTTGATCAGTTCCCAGTTTGGGTTCAGAGACTTCGGCCGCTCGTTGACGACAGTCCAGAGGATCCCGCCATCAGAAGCATCGACCGCGAAAACATGCCCCATTGCAACATTCACGATCATCCTTTTACCGGAATAATCGATTATTATCGGCGAAACATAACCCGGTTTGTCATCAATTGAAGAAGATCTCCAGATCAGTTTGCCTGTGGTTTTGTCAATAGCTATGGTCATGGTTTCCGGGCCTCCCGGTGAAAAATACAGCTTGTCCCCATCGATCAGCAGGGATTCGGCAATCCCCCATCTTCCGTAAGTGCCATTGCTAATCTCACTGCCCTTATAAGACCATATTATCCTGCCATTGGATCCATTGATGCAGGCAAGGTCTCCGTATCCGCTGCATGTGTAAACCCGGTTCCCTTCCACAGTCGGTGTGGCCCTGCTTTCAGGGAACGACCCGTTCCATGCCCTGCCCATTGGAGTTTGCCAAAGGATCTTCCCGCTCATGTCAAGGGCTATTAGAATATCAAGTGAGTCCTTCAACCCGGTGATGAAGATGGTGTCGTTCCCGAAAGCAAGGGAGGAATTACCTTTCGGAAGGTCGGAATTGGTCCATAAAAGGGTCGGTCCGCCTTCAGGCCACGATTTAAGCAGACTGGTTTCGGATGAAACCCCTGTGCGGTTTTTTTCTCGCCAACTGCTTGTTTCCTGTGCGAAGCTATTTTCCATGATCATGAAAATAATAATACAAAAAAGAATACCGGATCTCATAGGGGTATATTTATAGATAAACATTAACAAAAACAAAAGCAAAGATCTTTTTCAAAATTAATATTAGCAATCGTTAAAAAGCCCGAATAGCCCGTACTAAGGAAGTCGAGCTCTTAGTGCCCCATAGGGTGAACGAGACGGGTTCGAAGCCCTGGATCCAGGCCGATGTCGCATCGTACTCTGAGGAACTCCAATAGTAATCAAAAGCAAAACCACCAACAACACTTCTTTGCACGTACAACTGGTTAAGCTCGTCTTTGGATGGTAAAAACCAGTCGTTGTAACCGTTTAAAACAAGGTCGTCACAAATACGGGCTGCAATGCCCGCAGTACTGCAGCCGTTTACGATTGCAGTCGTATTTGCCTGCCCCATTCCAATGGTAGTGGATGTGCCGCCAATATAGGTCCCTCCACAACCCCACGATGCCCCGGAACTCTGATCAACGGGAGCGGCAATCAATCCGTGTGTCTTTCCGGCAATATAACCGGAATCCCCGGGTTGATAGATGTAAAAAACTATTCCTCCCTCATAACTCAATCCAACGTAAACCAACAACTGTTCCATGATGGTTACCGGAGACAATCCGCAGGAATTATAGGCCCAGACGTACCTTCTATACGAATTGCCTACAATAAGACCTGTTTCTGTTATGGAAGTGTTTGTTCCCATGTCTGTCGCCGTATTGTAGTCACTGGTGGTGTTCCATTTATACCCGGTAGCATTCGGAACGGAACTCCAGCTCCATATGATCTGGGTTCCGGAAGGGACAGGAGTCCCCGGGGCCGGTGCTGCTGGATTGCCAAGGGAAACGGTAATCCAACTGCCGGAAAGAAAGATACACAATGCTCCCATAGGGTTGCAGTCGGTGCAGATAACCATCAGCCCGATGGCAGGATTCGGAATGGCATTCCGTTCCTGAAGCGTCATGCGTGGGGGGAGAAAACCTTTGTCGGGATATTTCACATCCAGTCCGGCCGATGGATCGGCGGGGCTGTTATTGGAGTTAATCCCCACTTGTGCATAAGTTTGGATGGAAATAATTATCAGGATTCCCAACAGGCCCAAAAGTGTAACTTTCTTTTCCATAATTATTCTGGATTATCCAAGATCAAATTATTGTTTTTTGCAGATATATATCAAAAAGCCCGGATCGCCCTGACCACGTATGGATAGAACTTTTGCCAATAGGAGATTATTCCGTTATTCATATCCATTGCCAGTGACGTGCCTTGTCCCGACATTTCCATGTATTCAGAGGAACTCCAGTACCAGCTATAGGTGTATTGAGTGAAACCGCCAACCACATATCTTTGAATGTACAATTGGTTAAGCTCATTAATAGTGGGTAAAAACCAGTCGTTGTAACCATTTAAATACAGTTCATAGCAAGTTCGGGCTGCAAATTCCGGATCACCGCAGCCATTTACAATAGCATCCGTACTAGTTTTGCCATAGCCAATAAATTCACTTGTGCCGCCAATCCACTGGATCCCCGGACAACCCCATTCGGTGATAATGTCCTGATCGGTAGGAGAGGCAATAAGCCCGTGCGTCTCCCCGGATACATAGCCATGGTCTCCGGGTTGATAAATGTAGAAAATGATGCCACCCTGGTAAGGCATTCCCGGGTAAAACATCGATTGGGTCATGGTTGTTGGTTGGGAAACCTGGCAGTCACTGTAGGCCCAAACGTAACGTGTATAAGTGTTGGTATTGGCAAGCCCGGTTTCAGTATAGGATGTATCTTTCCCCACATCGATTGCGGTAGAGTCAGTTGGGTAGTTGTTAGTAGTATTCCATTTGTAGCCTGTGGCGCCTTCGGCGGAATGCCAGTTCCAGATGACCTGGTTCAAGGAAGGCACGTTAGTGCCCGCAAGCGGTGAAGAGACAGGAACCAGCAAAGTGGATTGTGCGAGGACAGTTACGGCCGATGTCCCGCAGGCAAAATAGGCCCAGATGTACCTGTTATACTCGGTATTGCATTTAAGTCCTGTTTCAGTCCTTGTGATGCCTGTTCCAATGTCCGTTGCCGTGCTGTAATTATTGGTGTCATTCCATTTATAGCCAACAGCGCCTGCCACGGCATTCCAGTTCCATATTATCTGGGATGCTGAAGGTACATGAGTGCCTGCAACCGGGGCCGGTGTATTGCAGGGGGCAAGGGTTATCCAGCCGCTGCCCGAAAAAAAGATGCATAATGCCCCGGCTGAACTGCAGTCGGTGCAGATGATTATCAGTCCGTTTGCCGGATTGTAAATGGCATTGCGTTCCTGCAGCGTCATGCGTGGAGGGAGAAAACCTTTATCGGTAAATTTCACATCCAATCCCGCTGATGAATCGGGGGGGGCGTTATCAGCGTTGATCCCGACCTGGGCAGAGGTTCGGGTGGTCAGGAATGTCAAAATTCCGATCAGGCAAAAAAGTGTAAGTTCTTTTTTCATAATCATTCTGGTTTATCCATTGTCCAGTCAATATTTTTTGGCAGGCTGTAGTATTAAAATGAACGTATAGCCCGGGTATTATTAAAGGTTGAATAGGGGATGCGCATCTTAATTGTAGGGCTCCATTCGCCACTGTACATGAACACTGACCAAGCATTCTTAGCATCGCACTCAGAGGAACTCCAGTATTGCTTATCATGAAAACCCCCGACAGCAGCTTTTTGCAGGAACAACTGGTTAAGTTCTTCTTTTGACGGTAAATACCAATCACTGTAACCGTTTAAAACAAGGGCGGCGCAGACCTGGGCAGCATGCGGGTTCTCAGTATAGCTGCAGCCGTTTACGATCAGGGTTGTATTTGCCAGCCCTTTGCCAATGGTAGTTGAAGTGCCTCCAAGAAAGGTCTCATCACAACCCCAGCCTGCAGAATTACTCTGGTCGAAAGGAGCAGCGATCAGTCCGTGCAATTCACCCGCAACATAGCCGGAATCACCGGGCTGATACAAGTAAAAAAATATCCCCCCCTGGTAACTCATTCCGGGATAGAGCAACGCCTGTATGAGGGTAGTGGCCGAAGAAACACCGCAATTGTTGTATGCCCAGACATACCTGGTATATATGCTGCCCTGGGTAAGTCCGGTTTCGGTTTTTGAGGTGTTTGTTCCCATGTCGGCTGCCGTATTGTAATCATTGGTCGTGTTCCATTTATATCCGGTTGCATTCGGAGCTGCATTCCAGTGCCATATGATCTGGGTTCCCGTTGGATCATGTGTACCGGCCTGGGGGGCTGGCGGATTACAGAGAGTCACGTTCACCCAGTTCCCCGAAAGAAACATGCACAAAGCCCCGATTGTCCCACAGTCGGTACAGACAACCATCAGGCCGTTTGCCGGATTCACAATTGCATCCCTTTGCTGAAGTGTCATGCGTGGCGGGAGAAACCCTTTATTGTTAAATCTGACGTCCAGTCCGGCCGATGGATCTGCAGGAAGGTTGTTGGAGCTGACTGCGATCTGAGCCGAGGTCTGGATGGCAATCAACATCAGAATTCCGATCAGGCCGAAAAGCGCAATGTTCTTTTTCATATACATTATGGTTTATCCATTGTCCACTTATTCTTTTTATTTGCAGGCTGTCAGGTTAACGCGCTTTCCAACTTGCGTATTAAACCTTAAATGTAGGACAAAATTCAATAATGTGTTTGCTTGACTTTTCCTTAAATTGTTGTATATTTGGTAAAGTCACAGTTGAAACCCGCTTGCTCAGGAAGGAATATTAACGCGGTTAAACAGGATCCCATGAACGCGCATACATCAAAACAGGACATTTTATTCATATTTCTCCTCACTCTCGGAGGCATTTTTTCAGTATTTCAGCCTTTTCAGGTATCTGCACAGGAAGTCAATGTCGGTAACGGGGCCAGCCTGGTCAACAGCGGCAAAATGGTTGTGGTGAGTAGTGCCGGTATTGTAAACAATGGTACAATTATAAACAATGCCACGGGATCGATCAATCTCGGCGGTAACTGGCTTAATGATGGCAATTTTGACGGGAAAGCTGGCAGTGCAGTGATCTTCAATGGCAATTCAATCCAGACGCTGGGAGGGAACAATTATACCATATTCAGCAACCTTACTTTGAACAACAGCAATGGTTTCTTAATGTCAAACAGCATCGGTGTAAACGGGATCCTTGCTTTCCAGGGCGGACTGCTTACTACCGGGAACTTTCTTGTTACCATAGGGTTGGCAGGCAGCATTACCGGTGCAGATTCTGCCAGTTATGTTAACGGCAAGCTTGCAATCACCTATGCAGCTCCGGCAACGAAAATGTTCCCTATCGGCAAAGGAGGTAACTACCATCCGCTGACTCTGCAATACACCGGTATAACCGGAACCAGCGTGGCAACAGCCGAGCAGTTTGAGACACCCTTAACAGGCACTTTGCCTTCAGGATTTACCCTGCTGTCGACCGACCGTTCCTGGACCATTACTCAGACAGGAGGCAGCAATCTTCAGTATTTCCTAACACTCGATCCAAGAGGTTATGCTCCCACTAATTCTGTTATGATGCTAAAACAAGATGCAGACACGATCGCTGCGTTTGGTACAAACTCTCCCTACTATACCAACACCGAAGCCCTGACCAGCTTCAGCCAATTCGGTCTTGGCCAAGGTCAGGGGTACGATATGATGGGGTCATTCAGATACCCCAACTCGGCCCATACCCCTCTTGATTCAACCGGGGTAATCTTCAAACAAAACAACATCCCGCTTGATTCAATACGCACAGGCCAGGCAGGTTCATATGTTTTCTCAAATAAAATGAACGGAACTTATACAATCAGCGCGACCACTTCCAAACCCTGGTCGGGCGTCAACGCCACGGATGCCCTCAAAGTGCAACGGCATTTTACAGGTATTGAAACCCTGACAGAACCGGTAAGGCTGCAGGCCGCTGATGTGGACAATAATAATGTGATCAACGACATCGATGAGATCAAGATTAAACGGAGGTTCGTTGGATTGATCAACTACTTCGAGCATGGCGACTGGACCTTTGCCAAACCAACAGGGGGGGATACCGTGATCATCAACGGTTCACACGTCAACCAGAATTTTTACGGCCTGTGTGTGGGCGATGTAACCGAGTCCAACATTCCGGGAACAGGATCAACCGGGGCAGGATTCCTGGCGCTTGATCAGAACGAAATCATCAAAGCAGCGCCCGGAGAGGTGATAGAAATTCCTGTGAAGGTTTCAAGTGAAGTCACTATAGGAGCCATCTCGTTAGTTGCAGCTTACCCCAATAACCTGATGCAGGTCAACGAGATTAAGATCCAGCAGGGAACACCGTATTATAATGCGGGCAATGATGGATTGCGGATGGCCTGGTCGGAAACCAGTCCGCTATCGCTCGGCAAGGATCAAACCATGATTACTCTGGTGGTAAAAATATCAGAACAATTTTCAAAAAATGACCAGATCAGACTTGTGCTCGGCAAGGAATCCGAAATAACCAATTCCGAAGGCATTGCCTTTGACACCCTGATACTGACCTCGCCAACGGTAGTATACAAGTACGGTGACGGGGTTGAAGATAATATGCCGGCAACGAAGTTTGAAGTTTACCCTGTCCCCAACAATGGTGAGTTCAACGCCGCAATCACATCCGCAGACCAAAAAACATTTTCAATCCGGATCTATAACCAGCTGGGACAGGTCATCTGCGAAGTAAAAGACATCATTGTTAAAGGAAAAAAAGTTCTGCCATTAGAACAGGGCAATCTGCCCAACGGAATATACACGGTGGTCCTGCGAAACGAAGCAGGCTCTGAAACCAGGAAAATAGTAATCAAGCATTAAGCGGGTAAGTGTAAAAAATGCTCGCTTAATCGACACTGTAAACCAAGTGCGAATCGATCCTGTTTTCAATAAAGCGAATCACCCCACTAATAATTTTATATTTATTTTATTTCAACTTATTTAGAATAGATATAAATTTGGAAAAATTTCAAACAATTAAATTACATTGAAAATGAAAAAGATAAGATATAGCATTTTAGCCGGGCTTTTCCTGTTGTCAGGAATTTATTCATTTGCCCAGTGCAAATTGACTTCAGGTGATATCTCTGTACTGAAAGGCCAGTCTGAAGTAAATCTGCAGTTCGACTATTCCAAAATGGCCGTCGGAAAATTCAAGACCGAAGATGAATATGTTGATAATAAAAAAGCTGAACTGAACAAACATAAAGATGGCAGCGGTGATAATTGGGCTGAAAAATGGAAAAATGACAAGACCGACAAATATCAACCTGGATTTGAAAGAGGGATGAACATGGTCCTTGCGAATTTTAATTTTAAAGCGAGGGAAAATGCAGTGACTGCCAAATATACATTAATGGTGCACACGACCTTCCTGGAAATTGGAACAAGCAGTGTTGCCGGTTACGGATTCGGATCCATGGGGCATAAGGAAACCTATATCATTGTTTCTGTTGACCTTGTTGAGACCGACAATCCCGCCAAAGTGCTTGCAACTATTGAAATGAAGAAAGAGAATACTGAATACCAGGGAGGTTTTTCCGATGTAGATACAGGATTGAGGATACAGGGAAGCTATACGCGGGCTGGTGAAGACCTGGCGGGATTCATCTATAAGACTAATTATAAATAGGTATCAGGGATTTCAAGGTCCTAAACAAAGGGCAAGCATTATTTGGAGAAATACTTTTGTATTAAGCCCGTTAGGTCTTCGATGACAATAGGTTTTGAAATATAATCATTGCATCCTGCCGCAATTGCCTTTTCCCTGTCGTCCGAAAAACCATAAGCCGTTTGTGCAATAATTATTATATCCTTATTGAATTGCCTGATTTGACGCGTTGCTTCATATCCATCCATTTCGGGCAACCTCACATCCATCAACACCAGGTCAAGGCCGGGATTAATGCGGCAGGTTTCAACGGCTTCAGATCCGGTGCCTGCCTGTAATATTTCTTTCCCGAACTTTTTAAGTACTGTTGAGATTATAAATTGTGACTCATCGTCATCCTCAACTACCAATACTTTCAGTTCTTTACCTTTATAAATCCCGACAGGTTCAGTAGCTGCTTTCCGGATGATTTTTTTAGCGTCAGACTGGGTATTGTATGGAAGGGTGAAATAAAATGTGGAGCCTTCTCCGGGCTGGCTTTCCACCCAGATCTTCCCGCCAAGCATTTCTACGTAACCTTTTGAAATGGACAGACCCAGGCCTGCCCCATCATAAGGTTTTGTAATTAATTCACTGCCCTGCCTGAACCGTTCAAAAATTATCTCCTTCTTTTGCTCTGGCACTCCGCTACCCGTATCCTTAACGAAAAATTCAAGGAACTCACCTTTTTTCTCATATCCAAATTCAATGGAGCCTTTACTCGTGAATTTAATGGCATTATTAACCAGATTGGTGAGAATGGCATAAAGTTTTTCACGGTCAGTTTTGATGCGGGATTGTTTTGCCGGCAGTGAATTTTTAATCGATAGCAAGAGGCCTTTCTTTTCAACCTCGGGAAGGTAAAAGAAATATACAGACTCGATTTGCTCATTGATGGTTGTAGCGGATATAGAAACATGCATCTGCCCTGATTCTATTTTCGAAATGCTTACAATATCATTGATGATACCGAGCATGCGTTTGCCGCTTTTATGAATGACCTTGATGTATTTTTGCTGTTCTTCGTCCGACAGCATAGGTTCTTTCAGCAATTCAGCGAAGCCAAGAATGCCATTCATAGGGGTTCTGATCTCGTGGCTCATATTGGCAAGGAATGCCGACTTCAGGCGATCACTTTCCTCGGCTTTTACCTTGGCTGTGATAATTTCATTTAGGATCTTCTTCCGCTCGGTAATATCATGAAGGAATGCCACATACCGCCCGCCTTCTATAGGTTTATACTGTACACTTATCTCCACGTCGAAAATGCTCCCGTCCTTACGCCTGTGGCGGGACTCAAAACGGTCCCCCTCCTGTATGGAAATCTTTTGCATATGTCTGGAAGTGTCAGATTCCGACTCAATAACCTCCAGGTCCGAAATATTCATTTCAAGCAATTCCTGTTTGCTGTAACCGCTCATCCTGCTATAAGCGGCATTAACTTCAACAAGATTACCATGCTTATCGGCCAGCCAGAATCCATCCATGGCAGTTTGCAGTATGATCTTATGCTTATCGTCGCTGGTTTGCAGGTTCTCCTTTATCTGCTTGTTTTCGCTGATATCGTTGTGAACTGCAATCCAGATCTTCCCAAATCTCGAATGCTCAAAAGCCGATACAATTGCGTGACACCAGAAGATGGTGCCATCTTTCCTGATATTCTTAAGGTCACCTTCCCAGTACCCATTGGCCTTTAACTGCTGCATTATCTCAGCAGCTATTTCTTCAGGAGATTTACCGGATGGGGCATTGATTTTGCTTACAGATTGTCCTACAAGTTCCAATGGGCCATAACCGAACATCTGTTCGAATTTATGGTTCGTATAAATAATACTTCCATTGGAGGCAGAAGTAAGTAAAACACCTTCAGTGATGTTTTCAAGGATTATGCGGTAGAACTGCAGTTCCGAAATTGCACGTTTATATTCTGACAGATCCTGCTGATGGGAAGACTTCATATTATCCATCTTCTGCTGTAGTTCCTTCAACTCATCAATAAGTTCCGCACTGGTCTTTTCCTTGAAATTCATTTCAGCCTTATTTTCAGATAGTGAGTTAGCATAAAATTCGGCAATTGATGCTCATCGGCCCGGATAAATGATCATTTAGCGCATCTTCAATACCTAACTTATAGGCAAACTATTAAATGACAGCACAATAATATGGAAATTATTGCAAATGGATATTTTTTTTCTTATTTTTATGGAACTTTTACGATGGCATTATGCGCCCAGTCATCAACCTTAAAATCCAAACAGGGGGTGGCATTATCAAAATAGTACCACTCTTTGCATTTTGTTTGCTGATCTCCTGCTCCGAAAAGGAAGATCTTACAGAATATACAAGCTCTTGTGTTGAATGTTCAAAACATAATCCTGTATCGGTAATAGATACTTGTGGGAGTATCCAGGACATGCAGGCATTTATTATTGAGATGCAAAGGAAAGCGTACACCTGCCAAACGAAAAAAGTATGGTAAAAACCCTTTCGCAAGGGGTTTATTTACTGTCCGCGCATTCCGTACCTGAGCCTGATCTCTGCTTCTTTGCTTTTATCGGAAATGAAAATTACCGTTCTTCCGCCGTCGAGGACTATCGGGAATTTATCAAGGACTGATCCTGTGGCAGGTTTTCCATGAGGAACATTCACACGATGGTTCCCCGGGCTCATCCTGCCTGCCGCGGTATCATTTTTTCTGGTTCTACTGTTTTTCAAGGAAAATAAATTTTGTGATATTCGCTACAAGATACGAAAAATCAGGGGCGATAGCAATGTTTTTCAAATCTTTATCTTTTATTAATACCCGTATAACTAAAAAAGAAAGAGGCTGTCCCATGTTACAGAAACAGCCTCAAGATCTAAAAATATCGTAACGTCAGTAGCTATGCTATTTTAACGTTTACTGCATTTAATCCTTTTTTTCCTTCTTGAAGTGTAAAAGTTACTTCATCGTTCTCCCTGACCTCATCAATGAGACCAGATGCGTGTACAAAATACTCTTTGTTTGACTCTTCGTCTTTGATAAATCCAAATCCTTTACTATTGTTAAAGAATTTGACAACACCTTTGTTCATAATACTATAATTTTTAATAATTTATGCAAAGATACGACAATATTCGTGATTAACACTTTTTTATTTACTTTTTATTGCAGGGGATGCTGTTTTTTATTTAAAAACATTACAAAAAATGCTGTATGTGATTGCATAAGAGACTTATACGATTATAAATATATTTCCATTATTATCATAATAAAATGTGCAGAAGACCAGCTGAAGTTCTCTTCATTTAATCCTTTACCTGTAAGAGGATGATAATTCTCGTGAATCGGACGTTCAGGATCGAGCAAGCCGTCACAATGATTAAAGAGCTTATACATGAGCATAACGGCATCGTCCTTATACCCATACTTCCAAAGGCCCCTGATGGCAAAATAAGCCTGGTCAATCCACACAGGTCCCCGCCAATAACCTTGTTCGGGATTAAAGACCGGGTTGTTAACAGCAAGGGTAGGGAATGGAACGAAGGTATTAAACTCCCCGGGGTTCAGAATCCTGTTCCTGATCCTCCTTGCCTGCTCCTTAGTGGCAATCCCTGCCCATAGAGGTATCCAGCCGTTGGGTTCGGCAACAAGTATGGGCTTTTTTGTATCCAGGTGGATATCATAGAAAAAGCCGCTTCGCTCATCCCACATCATGCTCCGTATCATCTTCCCCAGTTTTACAGCCTCTTCGTCCAGGGCTTCGGCAGCATTGGTGTCTCTTAAAACCAGGGCCAGGCGCGACAGGCATTTTTTTTCTTCGAAGAGGTATGCGTTCAGGTCGGCGCTCTCCTGGTTCATGCTCCAGGCATGCGTACCGTTCTTCACCATATGGGCGCTGTCGAAACGTACTGCATTATCCCAGCCGCTTTCCCATCGGGCAGCCTGCAGGCTGCCATCGGTTGAACCGTATTCACAGAGGCCGTTATGGTCATGGTCGCGGTAAATGTACCACCACCTATGGTATTTCAACAGCTTTGGGAACATCTCCTTTACGAAGCAGGTGTCGGAGGTTTGCCTGAAGATCTCTGACACGGCCCAGGCTGAGAGGGGTGGCTTGGTATCACGGTAATTATTTTCAGAACTGTCGATGAAGATGCAATCGGCAACCATGCCGCATGAGTCCTGGTAATCGAACATCGCCCTGATGTTGTTCATTGCCAGTTCAGGGCTAATGCCTGCCAGGGCATAAGCATGTTTCCAGCTGTCCCATGCCCAGAAACCGGGAAAACCCGTATAAGAAGGATATACCCCTTCATGTTTCAGTCCTCCTGCCGGCCCCTGCCTGTTGTTCAGAAGGGTGAAAATGCATTTGGCCGCAAGGGCATTGATGGTTATAAAATCCCTATCCTGTTTGTGTGCCGATTTCCCTGCCAGCAAGGCCCAGCGTTGGAGGGCCTGGATATACACGGGCGAATCGGCCCTGAGCTTGCCGGGAGCCGGGTAAGAGAGGGTTTGCGCCCCTGCACTCATCCCGAAAAGCAGCAAAACCGCAGTCCATGCTTTCAGGAAATGGCGGATGCTGAATACCATCTGCCCGGGATACATTATTTAACCTCAATATTTGCAGTAAGCAAGGGAGTAGCCGAATCAGGCCCGATCAGCAGTTCATACCCTCCCTGCTCCACGGCATAATCCTGTTTGACGGGATCGAAAATCCGCAGATCATTCACTGCCACATTCACCAGCATGGATTCCACGGCCCCGTTCCTGATGTTCTTCCTCTGAAATCCGCAGAGCGACTTCAATGGCCTTTCATATTTCGAATCTTTCTTCCTGAAATACACCTGCACAACCTCATCCCCGTCAAAAGGCCCTTCATTTTTCACTTTAACCGTAAGTTTAATGGTGTCGGCCGATGAGTACGCCGGTTTGTCAGGACCAGCTTCAATATATGCGAATTTCGAAAAGCTGAGCCCATAGCCAAACGGGTAAAGCGGTTTGCCGGTAAAATATTTATAGGTTCGCCCTTTCATCGAATACTCTGTAAATGGGGGAAGGTCATCCTCCGAATTATAAAAAGTTACAGGAAGCCGCCCGGCAGGGTTGTACAGGCCGAACAGAACTTCGGCCAAGGCTTTGCCTCCCTGCTGCCCTGGGTACCAGGCTTCGACAATGGCCTGGATCTGTTCCGACTCCCGGCTAAGCGAAATAGCGCTTCCGTTGGTAAGGACAAGGACCACAGGCTTACCCAGCCAGGCCAGTTTCTTTAACAGTGCGCTTTGGTTTGCGGGCAGGTCGAGGCTGGTCCTGTCGCCTCCTTTGAAACCGGGGATGTTCACATCCATCTCCTCGCCCTCGAGGTAAGGTGAGATCCCGCCGACGAACACGACCACGCCGGCTTTCGCCGCGATCTGCAAGGCTTCCGACTCGAGATCGGCTGCTGATGGAGCCTGCAGGGGTTTTCCTGATTTATCGGTAGGCTTGATTGAATTGTCTTCAAGCCCTTCAACCCCTTTGGCATAAAGCACCTCTCTTTTGCCGCCCGCAACCTCCCTGATCCCGTTTAAAATGGTCACAGGGTCGGAAGGCTTGCCGCAATAATTGCCCAGGAGTACCGAAAGCCTGTCGGCATACGGGCCAATCACGGCTATGGTTTTTATGGATTTACCCAAAGGCAGGGTGTGGTTCTCATTCTTTAACAGCACCATGCTTTCTTCGGCAACTTTCAGCGACAGCTGCTTGTTTTCGGCTGTGTTGTTTGCCGATGGCCTGATCTTTGACCATTGCACGAGGGAATCAGGATCGAAAAGGCCCAGGCGAAACCTCGCTGTAAATAATCGCCTGACCGAAACGTCAATCTCTGCTTCGCTGATATAGCCTTTTGAAACGGCAGCCACCAGGCTGGTGTATTCATCCCCGCAGGTGAGGTCGCAGCCTGCCTTGACTCCAAGTACCGATGCCCTTATCGAATCCGGCTGAAGCTTGTGCCCGTTATAGATATCCCAGATCGCCCCGCAGTCGGAGGTGACATACCCGCCGAAACCCCACTTTTTCCTCAGGATCTTATCGAGGAGCAGGTCACTGGCCGTGCAGGGTTCATTCCAGAAGCGGTTATAGGCTCCCATCACCGAATATGCTTTCCCATAGCGGATCAGGGCTTCGAATGCAGGGAGGTAAGTCCCGTAAAGGTCGCTTTCGCTGCACCAGGCGTCGAAACTGTGCCTGTCGGGCTCGGGACCGCTATGAACTGCATAATGCTTGGCCGTGGCAATGACTTTGAAATAACGGGGGTCATTTCCCTGCAATCCTTTCACAAAGGAAATCCCTATGTGTGCCGTGAGAAAAGGATCCTCCCCGTAAGTCTCCTGGCCCCTTCCCCAGCGCGGATCCCTGAATATGTTGATGTTCGGCGACCAGAATGTAAGCCCCTGGTATATTCCGCGCTGGCCTTTGCCGGAGCATTCGTAATATTTGGCCCTGGCTTCGGTCGAGATCACGTCGGCCTCCCTGTAAATAAGTTCAGGGTCCCAGCTTGCCGCCATACCTATAGCCTGGGGGAAAACCGTGGCAATACCGTTCCTGGCCACACCATGAAGGCATTCACTCCACCAGTTATAGGCCGGGATGCCCAGCCTCTCTATGGCCGGGGCGTTGTTCTGCATCTGGAGGACCTTCTCTTTAAGGCTCATTCGCGATACCAGGTCATTGACCCTCTCTTCAAGCGGAAGGTTTGCATTGGTATAAACGGGCGGGCCTGATACTGCCTGGGGCCTGGCAATTCCCCCGTATAAAAAAAGGACGAACATGATAATGCCCATCCCTGATTGTTTTATTGTAGCGAACATGATGGTATAATTGATGAAATATCAAATATACGAATCAATCCTCAGATTCTCTTCTGGCTCCGCTTCCTTTCAGTTTCATCCAGTATGATCTTTCGGATCCTGATGGATTTAGGAGTGACTTCGGTGTATTCATCGCCCTGGATATATTCCATGGATTCTTCAAGCGAAAACTTGGTTGCCGGATAGATCACGGCTTTGTCGTCGGTGCCTGAGGCCCTTACGTTGGTGAGCTTTTTAGTTTTAATCAGGTTTACAACGATGTCATTTCCCCTGGTATGCTCGCCTATGATCTGCCCTGCATAAATATTGTCGCCGGGTTCAATAAAAAACTTACCCCTGTCCTGCAGTTTGTCAATCGAATAGGTAATAGCCTCCCCGGTTTCCATCGCAATCAGCGAACCGTTTGTACGGCCAAGCATTTCACCTTTCCAGGGCTCGAAGCCTTTGAACCTGTGGCCTATGATAGCTTCGCCTTCGGTGGCTGTGAGTATGGGATTCCTGATGCCGATGAGCCCCCTGGCAGGGATATTGAATTCGACGGTGATACGGTCTCGCTTTGGTTCTATGTTTACAATTTCACCCTTGCGCTTCGTAACGATCTCTATGACTTTCCCCGAAAAAGACTGGGGAACCTGAACTTTCAGGTTTTCTATGGGCTCATGAAGTATACCGTCGATCGTCCTGGTGATCACCTTGGGCTGCCCGAGCTGGAACTCATAGCCTTCGCGGCGCATGGTCTCAACCAGGATGGCAAGATGAAGTATCCCTCGTCCGAATACATTAAAGGTATCAGGAGAACCAGTTTCCTCGACCCTGAGTGCGAGGTTTTTCTCGGTTTCCAGGAAGAGGCGGTCCCTTAAATGACGGGAGGTTACATAAGTGCCTTCCCTGCCTGCAAAAGGAGAATTATTGATGGTAAATACCATGCTCATGGTGGGTTCATCCACGCTGATCCTTTTCAGCCCTTCGGGATTTTCGGCATCGGAGATGGTATCGCCTATGTCGAAATTCTCGGGACCGAGAACTGCGCAGATCTCACCGGCTTCGACCTCATATTTTACTTTTTCCTTGCTCAGGCCTTCAAACAGGTATAGTTCCTTGATGACCGATTTCAGGATTGTACCGTCGTTCTTGACCAGCGACACCTGGTCCCCGGCTTTGATCGAGCCACGCGATATCCTTCCAACGGCAATACGCCCCACGTACGATGAGTAATCAAGGGAACTTATCTGAAGCTGAAGTTTCCCGGCTGTTGCAGATGGAGGGGGAATATGGCTGATGATGGTATCCAGTAAATAGGATATATCGGTGGTGGGGTTTCTCCAGTCGGGAGCCATCCATCCCTGTTTCGAGGAGCCATAGACCGTGGGAAAATTCAGCTGTGCCTCGCTGGCATCAAGACTGAACATCAGTTCAAATACGGCTTCATGAACTTCATCGGGGGCGCAGTTAGGCTTATCAACTTTATTGATGACCACAATGGGGATCTTCCCGAGTTCCAGGGCTTTGTCAAGTACAAACCTGGTCTGGGGCATGGGGCCTTCAAAAGCATCCACAAGCAGCAGTACCCCGTCGGCCATATTAAGGACCCTTTCAACTTCCCCTCCGAAATCGGAGTGGCCTGGGGTGTCGATAATATTGATTTTTACCCCTTTATACCTTACTGATACATTTTTTGAAAGGATGGTGATCCCTCTCTCCCGTTCAAGGTCATTGGAATCAAGGATCAGGTCGCCCATCTGCTGGTTGGCCCTGAACAGGTGAACCTGGTATAAAATACGGTCGACCAGGGTGGTCTTACCATGATCGACATGGGCTATAATTGCAATATTTCTGATATCCGGCATATTCATTAAATCTGGTCATCCGCAGATGATAAATAAACAATCCCGGCGAAGAATGACAAACCATCCTTGCGGGATCAGGACTGTGGTTTTAAGTTTGGGGGTGCAAAGGTACGAAATATAATGGTAAGACGGTGAAATACAAACTAAACAACTAAAAGCTAATATCTTTTTTTATCTTTGATAACTGATGACGGATTTCCGCTGATCAGATCTAAACAGCTTTTGCATGGAATACAAATTACAGGACCTTATTGACATCCCGATGCTGCAATCTTTGCAGGACAAGCTAAACGAAATTTATTCATTCCCGTCAGCGATAATTGATACCGAAGGTAATATTCTTACTGCTACTGCTTGGCAGGATATATGTACAAAATTCCACAGGCTCAACGATCAGACCAGGGAATTATGCAAACGAAGCGATGCTTACATCGTAAGTCATCTCTCTGAAGCTGATCCCGCCGTGACTTACTGTTGTCCCCTTGGAATGGTGGATAATGCCACACCTATTATGATTAACGGGAAGCATCTTGGAACTTTCTTCACCGGGCAGTTTTTTCTTGAAAAGCCGGATGTGGAATTTTTCAGAGAACAGGCCCTTAAATACGGCTTCGACGAAAAACCATACCTGGAAGCTTTGGAAAAAGTGCCTGTGTGGTCAAAGAAACAGATGGATCCCTACCTGTACTTTATTAAAACCTTTACCGAAATCCTTGCAGGAATGGGTTTTAAGAACCTTCAGGATATTGAAGCGAAGAAAGCCATCATTGCCAGCGAAGCCACCTATCGTACCCTTATAAATAACCTGATAGAAGGTCTTGTCATTATTGATTTCCAGGGAAGGATACTCTTCACTAACCCCGCGGTTGCAAACATCCTTGGATACTCCCCGGCTGAAAGCCGTCAGTTCCTTCTTACGAATATGACTGATTTCCTTCATCCTGATTCAGTGCCGGTGGCCATTGAAGACCTTAAAAAGGTATACCAGGGCGAGAACCCGCTGATTGAGTATAAGATCCTCCGCAAGGATGGAAGTATAGGATGGATTGAAGCCCGTGGAGCCAAAGTTGATTACCAGGGCCAGGAAGCCGACCTGGTCATTTGCCATGATATTACTGAACAGAAACATGCAAAGGAAATAATCATGGAGAGTGAGGAGAAATTCTCTGCGATTTTTCACAGGAGCCCCGTGGCCATGACCCTTTCGGGGGCAGCAGACGCAAAATACAAGGATGTGAACCAGGTTTTCCTGAGGGATACCGGGTTTACCCGTGAAGAAGTGATAGGGCATACGTCACAGGAACTTGGGGTATTTGAAAAGCCTGGCGACAGGGACAAACTTGTTGATGCGGTAAAAAAGGACGGGATAGTATACGGGATGCCTTTTGTAACCCGTATGAAAAATGGCAGGCTTATCGATTCTCTTATTTCTGTAAGCATTATCCATGTGGGAGGGGAGAAATTCCTACTTTCATCAATCCTTGATATCACCGACAGGAAAAAAGCCGAGGATGATTTAAAAGAAAGTGAAATACGTTTAACCAAAGCCCAGGAGATTGCCAATGTTGGGAACTGGGAGCTTGACCTCAGGACTAAAAAGATGTGGGCTTCCCCTGAAGCTTTCAGGATTTACGGCTTAGAGTACTCGATCGAAGGTTTGCCTCTTAAGAAAATACAGGAACAGGTAATCGGGACTTTCAGGCCCCATCTGGACCTGGCCTTACAAAATCTTCTTTCGGATTCGGGTGATTATAAGGAGGAATTTCAGATTAAGAGGGACAGCGACGGGGAAAGAAGGGATATTTATTCAAAGGCTGAACTGATAAGGGATGATAAAGGACAGGGTGTAAAGGTAAGAGGGGTTTTACAGGATATTACAAGCCGTAAAAGAAATGAGGAAGAGCTGGTGATGGCAAAAGATAAGGCCGAGGAAAGCGACCGCCTGAAATCGGCCTTCCTTGCCAATATGAGCCATGAGATTCGAACACCCATGAACGGGATCATCGGTTTTTCAAGTCTGCTGGATGACCCTGATACAAGTGCAGAGGAGAGGCAGAGATTTACCCGTGTGATTAATGAAAACTGCGAACAACTTCTTCACATTATCAATGACCTCATCGATATTTCCAAGATCGAAGCCGGGCAAATCGACCTGATAAAAACAGAATTTGACCTGGATGTAGTCATGGATTCCATTCATTCAACATTCAAACCCAAAGCAAAAAACAAAGGAATTGAATTTACCATTGAGAGCGAGCCGGGAAAAAATCCGGAACCCATCAGGGCCGATCAGACCAAGCTAAGGCAGATCCTGGATAACCTCGTGAGTAATGCCTTAAAGTACACGCATAAGGGGTACGTGAAATTCGGGTACCGTAGAACCGGCGACATTCTTCAGTTTTTTGTTAAAGACAGCGGTATAGGAATTGATCCCGGCCACTTTGAACTTATCTTTGACCGTTTCAGGCAGGTACATGATACAAGCAGTCATATAGGGGGCAATGGTCTTGGTTTATCCATCACCAGGGCATATGTACAGGCAATGGGAGGACATATCTGGCTTGAGTCGGAACCAGGCAAAGGCAGTGTTTTCTTCTTTACCATCCCCCTGGACCATTCAAAAGAAGATCATAAAAGGCCGGTTCAGGTAAAACTGCCGGTTTATCAACAAGAAAGGATCCCCACGGTGCTGATAGTTGAAGACCAGGCCGAAAACTTCGAATTCTTAAGGGTTTTGCTGAGCAGGGCATCTGTCAAGGTTTTACATGCATGGAATGGTAAAGAAGCCCTTGAATTCTTCAACGCTCACCCCGAAACAGATCTTGTGATGCTGGATATCAAACTTCCCGATATCAGCGGGTATGAAGTGGCAAGGGAAATGAAAGCAACGGGCCGGAACATCCCGATTATAGCCCAAACGGCTTATGCAATGTCGGAGGACCGCGAAAAATCTTTTGCCGCCGGTTGTGATGATTATATCTCAAAACCCATGAAAAAGGAAGAAGTCCTGAGGTTACTCAATAAGTATCTGCCCGGTCCTGATCATTGAAATGAAAATCCTGAAAAATTCAACAGGCCGTAACCCTTTCATCCGCTAAAACAGTCCTCTCGAAATGGAATCGTCTTTCAATTTCCCGAGAGCTGCCCTGGCAGGCAGCCATACCCATAATAATCCGTTAAGCACAAAAACTGCAAGCATCAGCACCATCACCGTTACAGGCATATGCCAGGCAGGAGAGAGGATCGAGGGAAGAATTGCCACGGAAGCTGAAATTATCCCAAGCCCGGTTCCTGCAAACAGTATTCCCATATATTCGGCAATGATCAGTTTGAGGATGAAATTCCGCTGGAATCCGAGCGCAGTGTATAATGCAAGTTCATTTTTGCGTTCAAGCATATTCCGAAGAAGAACAAGGCCAAGCCCTAAAATCCCGATGATAACCCCAAGTGCGCCGAGCAGCAGGAAAACCGAGAGGTAGGTGTTTTCAACCGAATTAAAGGAGGCAAGTCTTTCGGAAGTCCGGGTAAAGTACATACCATAATCCCTGAAGTCAGTCTCCATAACTCCGCTTATGCTGTCGGTGGAAGAGGGAGATCCGTCTATAAGAAGATTTTTGAAACCCGCGACCTGGGGGAAATGGATACGGAAAAGGCTGTCGGAAATAAGCAGATACCCCTGGAATATTGAATTATCAAGTCCGCCTATAAGTTTCAATCCTGTTTTTTCCCCGTTTGTCCCGGAATAGAAGACAGTGTCACCGATTTTTTTCTGAAGCCCCCAGGTAATTACGGTTTGGTCGGCATAGGCCGGGATAATTCCCGGGCCCAGGGGTTTTTGGAGGGCAAGCCAGGGTTTATCCGGGTCAATGCCCGGCAGCAGCTCAAGAAAAGCGAAGGCTTCCCGGTTTTGAAAAGTATTAACCGGAATACCCAAAACGGCAGGATGTGCTGACTGGTTCAGGTTAAGGCAACTGGCGTCGTCGCCTTCAAGCCTCTGAATGGCTGTGATCCTGGTGTTTTTCAAACAAGACCGGTACTGAAGGGAATATTCCTTTTGCCCTTCAGGAGATGATGGATCGTACCGAAGAGGAATGCTGGTTTCGGCCCAGTAACGGAATCCTCCTGTCCCTGAATGCCGGTCGTTTTCTGACTGGAAAAATGTCCTGCGGTTTGCAGCAGTGATAAAAATGCTGAAAATCCCCAGGGCAAGCAGTATCATCACCGGCATTGTTCGGCTTCGTTTCAGGGCTGCATTTTTAAATGCAAGGTGAATAAGCCCCCCTTCAGCTTTTGTGCTTAATGATCTCCTGGTGAGCAAAGCATAAAAGGCAGAAGATCCTCCTGCAATTAACAGGGCTCCTGCAGTAAGGAATAGTGAAATGTTGTTGATCCCGGGGCCTGGAAGAAGATACGCAACAAGGCCCAGGGAGCCGAGGCAAAACAGTATGGCTGAGAAAACGGCAATCCTTGTTTTCTTTTTTTTCCAGGCTTCGTTTTCGAGCTGACCGGCCTGAGCCCTCGTCCAGGCAGGTTTCCTTAGTGCGCTATAACTGACAATGAGCAACACGACAACAGAAGTCAGAATACCTGAAAAAGCCCCCAGGATAAGGGTTGAGAACCTGATCTTGATTACCAGGGCCGAGGTGCCCACTGCATCCTGCCAGATCGTATTCAGGCCAAGGAGCATAAGCCGGTCGAACAATATGCCGGCTATTGCCCCGCCGAAACCGCCTGCAACTGCCAGGACAAGGCCTTCGGTAAGCAGTATGCCCGAGATCTGTTGTTTGCTGAACCCTATGGCCGATAAAACCCCCGTTTCCTGCATCCTGTTGCGGATATGCAGCGAAAACAGAAGGGCTACAAGGAGAAGAGACGCAAGGATTATAAAAAAGCCCAGGCTGAGAAACAGCTCACCGAAATCAGTAGAATTGGATGCCGAGATCTTGCCTTCCCTGTATACCGGGGTAAAAGTAAGGCCCAGTTGAGCGGGACTTATCTTACTCATAATAGCCTTTTCTATTGAGGCCAGGTCTTTTTTGCCGGCCGAAAACCTGATGGAGGTAAGGCTGCCAAAAGGATTGGCCCAGAGTTTTTGTCCGCTTGCCAGTGAAATAAAAGCTTTTGGAGTTCCACGGTATTGTTTCCAATACTGCTCATCCTTATCCCTGATCTTTTTAAGGTCTACGGGGGCTCCGGTTTCCCAGTCACGGCAATTCCCCGCATCCGACATGCCCGGGAAAGCGGGCATAAGCGAAGGATCCCAGGTCGGATCCTGCATGGGCCTTACCTGGCTTACGACGAAACCCGAGCTGTCTTCGGTGAGCTGCCTGTGAGATCCCATGATGAAATATTTCAGCCTTAACGAGTCTCCTTTCTTCACTCCCAGGTCTTCAGCCAGCCATGAATTGATAATAATTCCATCCCTGCCGGGATCCAGCCCAAGGAAATCCGGCGAAGCCGCAGTAATAAATGAATACGGTGTTGAGTGGGCTTTATATGAGAATGAATTGGCAAGGTATGTCAGAAAGGCCCGGCTACCGGGAAGAACCGATCTGATGGCAGCCGCCGTTTGATCATCGATAAAGATACGGCCCGAGGTAATTTCGTTTACCGGATCCCTGCCCGTGGAATGTATTGTCAATCCTGCATCCCCGGGCTTCCATAAGAGCCTGAAAAGGCTGTCGGGCGAACAGCTTGCCGCCCTGGTTTCATCAGACAGCAGAACATTGGCCAGGCCTTTAAGCTTAAGCAGGCCAGCCATCCGATCGAGAGGAATAAATACATTAAAAGGTGCAGCCTGGTTGGCGTTCAGGCTGAAACGGCCCATCTGCCCGTCGTCGGCAACGGCAGTGACCCTGAACCTGGCTACTTCCACAGCCGATTTTTCCTCGACAAAAGGGGCATTGGCAGGAGCCATACCCTGGCCCGAAACCCTGATCAGCAGATCGTCTCCGGGTTTCAGACCCAGTTTCTTTGCTGTATTGCTGCTGACGACCGCTGAGTTCAATCCCGGGCACTCGCCCGCTTTGTCCCAGAACTTTGTAAAACGGCGGTCGATCCCAAGCACCCGGACCTTGTTGAGCCTTTTGTTGTTTTCGGGATTGACGGCTATTCCTTCCTGCAGAAGGGCCGGGGCTGCCAGTCCGCCATTTTTGACGCCTATCTCGCCGGCTATATCCTGGCTGAAATAGCGGCCTTCGGTATGAAGGGCATAACGTATCCTGCCAAGGCGGATGTTGGTCAGCCTCTCAAGGCTGAACTTCACCGAGTCGCCCAGCATCAGGGCCCCGGTAAGAACGGCTGTGCTTACGAGGGTTCCTGCAAGAACAGCCAGGAAGGCTTTCCTGTAATACCTGAAATCACTTATTATCAGCCTGACGAAGCTCATGCTTTGTTGATTGGCAGTAGTTTCCCTGAGCCCAGACTGTAAATTTTATCCATTCGGGCTGCCAGTTCAGGAGAATGAGTTACAACAACCATCGAGATGCCTTCTTCGTTTTTAAGTTCGGTGAGAAGGATACCCAGTCGGGCGGCAGTTTCCGCATCCAGGGAACCCGTAGGTTCGTCGGCCAGAAGCAATGCGGGTTTGTTCACAAGTGCCCTTACAACTGCCGCCCTCTGACACTCACCTACCGATAGCCCCGAAGGTTTCTGGTTTACCAGGTCCTTCAATCCCACCCTTTCAATCAGTTGCATCGCCCTCTCATGCCCGGCCTTACGCGCCTGCTTATCCTTCAGGGGCAATAACGGCAACAACACATTCCCGATCAGGCTGAGCTGGGGCAACAGAAAATGAAGCTGGAACACAAAACCAATAAAACCATTACGCAGACGGGCAAGTTCAGGTTCACTGAGATCAATAACATTCCTCCCATTCAGGATCACGCTTCCTGAATCCGCAGTGTCGAGAGTGCCCAGTATATTTAAAAGGGTGGTTTTTCCCGAACCCGAAGGACCGGTTACAGCAATGGATTCATTTTTACCGATCCTTAGTGAAACCCCGTCGAGCACGGGTTTCTGACGGCCCGATAAAACCTGGTTGTAATGTTTCTTAATATCCTGAAGTTCTGCAAGCATATATCTGATTATAAACCTCTGTCATTTTTTTCGTAAGCAGGCTGCAGTTAAACTTTTCTTCAACCGCTTTACGCCCGTTTGCCCTGAAACCCGCCAGTCTTCGCTTATCACTCAAAAGCACCGACAGGCATTCAGCCAGGGCAGCGGCAGTATTCGGCTCATACAGCAAGCCTGCATCCGTAGCCCTGATAATTTCGGGGAAAGCCCCTAAAGCAGGCTGCACCAGGGGCACTCCCGAGGCCAGGGCTTCAACCTGGTAAAGCCCGAAAGCCTCGCCCTTCAGCACCGGGACCGAAAGAACCGAAACCGATTTAAAGAAAGCCCCCATCTTTTCGGGGCTGAAATCCTCCTGTAGGCTGAAATCCTTTTCCAACCCGGCTTTCTGCAGTTTCTTCAGCTGCTCCTGGAAAAACGGTTTGTCGTCACCCGTCATGCCTCCTGTGGCCATCAGCCTTAGATCATCAAATCCCGGCCCCGACTTCAGCAGGATAAAGGCATCGGCCAGTATCCCGAACCCGTTATCTTCGCAGATCCTCGACAGGTAGCCTATGGCCGGGGGGGTAGGAGGATCAGGAAAATATTCATATTCCCCGGGATCTACCCCTATGTGAACAACATGCACCTTCTCATCGGGCAGCCTCATTTTTTTCTTCATCACCCCTGCGAAAAAATGGCTTACGGCTACAAAAGCATCCACATCCCCGGCTTTTTCGGCCAGCAGATCCCAGACCCTGGCAGGGTATGGTTCATTCATCGGGTCC
Organism: uncultured Bacteroidales bacterium; assembly: GCA_903877385.1. Taxonomy (GTDB): domain Bacteria; phylum Bacteroidota; class Bacteroidia; order Bacteroidales; family FEN-979; genus CAIRDP01. The sequence continues at coordinate 171,712 of CAIRDP010000011.1, read as the reverse complement.
ACCCAAACATCTTCATCCTGGAGGGAGCAAACCACGGGCACTCCCACTTCCTCCCTGATCTGCCGTGCCATCCCAAGCAGGAGGGCATTCGAAAAATGCACTACATCGGGTTTCTCATGGTGTTTGAGAAAGCTCACCAGTTCGTCCAGTTCTTTCGCCTGCCTGCCCTTTTTCCCCAGCAGCATCGACTCGGTGAGTTCTTCAAGCCCCTGGGTCCTGGTAGACCCGGCCTTGCTGGCCGCAAGTTTAAGCATGGACTGGGAGTTCAGCATATGCTCCATCCATGACGGCATATGGCGGAGGATAGGGAAGACCTGCTTGAGGTAAATATTCACAGCCCCGTAAAACACAGGGGTCTCCTGAACGTTGCCCTTGCTCGTTAGCGGAAGGTATACCGGGAGTATCGTGACGTTGTGGCCTGCCTTGCGCAGGGCGCTTGCAAAACCCGAATCACGCAGGCAGTTCCCGCAGTAGAATGTACCCCCGAAACCGGGGACTATGTTTACAATTTTCATTTTCTCGTTTTTTTCTCCCCTGGCCTTTTCCCCGGCCCGGGGGGTACAGCCCCTGTAATTTATTTTGTTCCCGCCGGTCCGAATGCATACACCGTCCCGTCTTCGGTTCCAACCACGATCAAAGCGCTTGTGACCGCAGGGGTCCCGCTTATCGGGCTCCCGGTTTCATAAGTCCATTTTTCAGTCCCGGTACCAAGATCAATAAGCCTCAGCCTGCCGTCGGAGGAGGCGATCACCACAAAATTCCCGGCAATGACGGGGGATGCATCAAATTTACCCCCGGCTTTGAACTTCCAGAGCACAGTCCCTTTATTTGCATCAAAACAGATCAGGTTCCTGTTCTGTGTCGCGCTTACAACTTTGCCTGCAGATAATGCGGGAGAAGCCACGAAGGGCCCTCCTCCCTGGGTCTTCCACACTTCTTTCCTGGTTTTAAGGTCCACACAGAAAAAATTCCCGTCGTAATTTCCTAAATAGGCCAGGTTCCCGCTGATAGCGGCCGATGCAGGGATGTAAGTACCCATATTGATCTTGCCTGCCAGTCCGCCGGCCGCCGTGCTCACAAGATGGAGAAAGCCGTCGCAGCCCCCGAATACAGCCAGCTTGCCTGCTATCGACGGCGTTCCGTTGATATAATTCCCCGAGGTGTATTTCCATACAGTCTTTCCGGTGAATGCATCAACACAATGTAGGCTGAAATCGTAGCTCCCGGCAATGATGCGGACCTGTTTGCCATTCGGGCTCATGCACCAGTTGCAGGAACCCGAGATCTGGCCGTCGGTTACGTATTTCCATTTCAGCTCCCCGCTGCCCGCATCCAGGGCATAGATGATCCCTTCAAGGGAACCCACGTACACCATGCCGTTCAACAGCAGGGGAGGGGCTTCGACGGAGGCAGCCGCCTTGTACTTCCATTTCAGCTGCCCGTCACCCTTCAGGGCATAAACAGTACCGTCGTCACATCCTAAATAAATATCACCCTTGCAGATCACCGCCGAGGATTTGATGCCGTCGCCTGCCTTAAATGTCCAGATTAATTTTAATGGTGGGCGGATGACAGCCTCCGAAAAGCCTGAGAGCCGCGGATCGCCCCTGTATGATGGCCAGCAGGCCTGGGATTTCACCTGGGCGAAGACCGCATTGCAGAATGCAAGCAGCATCACCAAACTAAGAATCCCGCCTCTTTTCATTGTGGTTTATTTTATAGGCCAGGGCCCCTGTAGGGCAGGCCCCGACGACCCTGGAAGCAGTTTTCTGAAGGGCTTCTTTCATAGACCCTCCCAGGGGAACACTTATACGAACGTCGAATCCCCTTCCAACATAAGTCAACCCCTGCAATTCGCCTTCCGATTTTGTGATCTCGATGCAAATCCCGCATTTTATGCACTTTTCGACTTCATATACCACGAATTCATGCTGTATGGATTTGGTAATGAGCCTGCGCCCGGGGCCTGCAAAGCGCTTCTGGTGGGCCTGGTATTCGTTTGCATGGATGCGGAGTTTGCAGCTGACAGGTTTACGGCAGTCGCAGTTCATGCAGCGTGCCGCTTCCTTCATCGCTTCAGCTTCAGTGAATCCTCCTGCAAATCCTTTTACAGGCTCAATCCTTTCGGCAGACGGACTTTCCCCGAGATATTCTTCAAATTCGTCTTCCAGCAGCCGGCCAAAGGACGAGTTGAACAACTGCCGGGCAAGTCCCGGTTTCCCTGTCTTCAGGTAATGGTCGGCCGAAAGGGCCGCCGCTTTTCCCTGGGCAACGGAACGCACGGCCATCTGTCGTTTGCGGATGATATTCCCGCAGGCGAAAATGCCGTGAATCTTGGTCCCTGAATCCTGATCCTTGATCCTTGATCCGTCATGGTCATCATGATCATCACGCATATGTGCTTCCAGGGTCCTGAGGCTCACATGCAGCCCGTGTTCGTCCAGTTCCAGCCCGAAATCATCGGTGATCTGCTTTTCTTCACGACCGCTGGCAATGATCACGGCCTGAAATTCATGCATCAGTACGTTATTAAAAAATTCCCTGGTGATGAGGGTATTCATCCTGAATCCGGCTCCCATCTGCCTTATTACTTCTATCTCGGCATCCAGGGCCTTGCGGGGAAGCTTTTCTTCGGTAATATGATAGCGAAGCATTCCCCCGGCTTCCTTATGCTGGTCAAAGAGCACTGCCTCATGCCCGCATCTCAGGGTATAGAATGCCGCTGACAGCCCCGAGGGGCCGGTTCCGATTATCGCAACTTTTTTGCCGCTGCTTTGCAAAATCCCCCGGGAGTCCCGGGAACCCTCGCTTGCAGGAACCACACTGCCGTTATTTTGCAACAGCGGTGAGATGCCGGCAAATAAGCGGGCTCCCTCATCCGCAGTACTCCTTTTTAAAAGGCATATGCTCAAAGCCCCGTCAATGGAAGCGCGGTGACAGGCTTTTTCGCAGGGGGAGGGACAAATATACCCCAGGATCAGCGGCAAGGCGATCTCTTCGCGTACAAGCTTTAGGGCCTCTTCAAAACGCCCGGCAGCGATGTGCCTGTTCATTTCGGGTATGTCCATGAAAGCGGGGCAGGACCTTCGGCATGGGGCTTCGCAATCGCCTACATGGTCGCTGAGCAGGAGTTCCAGGGCCTCGCGCCTGGCTTCATGCAGTTCGTGGGAATGCGTTTGTATGTTCATCCCTTCATATACGGGGTAGGCGCAGGACGGAAGCAAACGCCCGCTGTCGAGATCTTTGACCAGGCAAACCATGCAGGAGGGGTGGTGGGCAATGCCTTCGCTGTAACAAAGCGCCGGGATGGCGATGCCAGCTAACTTTGCAGCCTGCATGATGGTCGAACCATCACTTACTTCAACCTCCTTATGATCTATCCTTATCCTCATTCTATCTTAATCGCGTTGACCGGGCAAACCTGCCGGCAGATATCGCATTTGATGCATTTTTCCTGGTCGATACTGTGAACTTCGTAGGGTTTGAAGGCAATGGCATCCGAGGGACAGCGCTGTGCGCATTTGGTGCAGCCTATGCAATCCTCATTGATGCTGTAACTTATGATAGGGGCGCATTTCCCGGCCGGGCAGCGGCCCAGGATATGGGCTTCGTACTCACGCCTGAAATACCTAAGGGTAGAAAGCACGGGATTCGGCGCGGTCTTGCCCAGGCCGCAGAGGCTGCCGGAATGGGTGCTTCGGGCAAGGTGTTCCAGCTTTTCAAGGTCTTCGGTAACGCCCTGGCCGCTTCGTATCTTTTCAAGCAGTTCCAGCATCCTCCGGGTTCCAATACGGCAGAAAGTGCATTGGCCGCAGCTCTGGTTCTGGGTGAACGAAAGGAAGTAATGGGCAATATCGACCATGCAGTCGCTTTCGTCGAGCACGATAAGCCCTCCCGAGCCCATCATGGCCCCGGCTTCAGAAAGGGCTTCGAAATCTATGGGCAGGTCGGCAAGCGAAGCCGGTATGCAGCCTCCCGAGGGGCCTCCTATCTGTACCGCCTTGAACTGCCGGCCGTCGGCAATGCCTCCCCCGATCTCTTCAACTATTTTCCTTATGCTGATGCCCATGGGTACTTCGATAAGGCCTCCCCGCTTAACTTTCCCGGCAAGCGCAAACACCTTGGTTCCCTTGCTGCCTTTGGAGCCTATGCGGGCAAATTCAGAAGCGCCTTTGCGGATGATCCATGAAACCAGCGACAGGGTCTCGGTATTGTTGATCAGCGTAGGCTTCCCATAGATCCCGCTGATGGCAGGATAAGGCGGCCTCAGCCGAGGTATCCCCCGCTTCCCTTCAACGGAGGCGATAAGGGCTGTTTCCTCCCCGCAAACGAAGGCCCCGGCTCCTTCAAATATTTTTATATCAAACGAAAAATTGCTTCCCATTACATTCTCACCCAGCATGCCTTCATTCTGGCAAACCTGCAATGCTTCGCTGATCCTCTGCACTGCAAGCGGGTATTCGGCGCGTATGTAAAACAGGCCCTTATGGCATCCCGTAGCATAGGCCGCGATGATCATGCCTTCAATGATGCGGTAGGGATAGGATTCAAGCAGCATACGGTCCATGAATGCACCGGGGTCGCCTTCATCTCCATTGCAGATTATATATTTTTCGGCTGCTGACTGTTCATGGACCAGCTGCCATTTGCGGCCGGTGGGAAAACCTGCCCCGCCCCGGCCCCGGAGGCCGCTGGCTTTGATCTCTTCAACGACATCCAGGGGGCTCATGGTTTCGAGGACCTTCCTCAGGGCCCCGAAACCCCCGGCCTTCCTGTATTCGCCTATGTCGCAGGGCCTGACAATACCGCGGTTCTCGGTGGCTATATTGATCTGGGGGCCCAGGAAGTCCGAGAGCGGGGTATCCCTCTGTTCGAACATATACTTCTGAACCGAGCGGGGCGCATCATCCGCCATCATATTCTCAAACAGGTTCACGACCCTCGATTTAAACTTTCGGTAACCGCCTTCGGGTTTGAAATGGCTGAGCACGACCTTCCTGACTTCTTCGGGTTTGATGCGGGCGTAAAAAGCAGTGTTTTCGCCTGGTTTGACGATCTCGAGAATGGGTACCTGGTTGCAGATGCCCACGCAGCCTACCTGTTTTACGTCGACCCTGAGCCCGGCTTCGGCTACGGTCTTTTCAAGTTCAGCCCTCACTTCCTGGCTTCCGCTGGCGATACAGCATGAACCCAGGCCTATCCTTATTTCTCCTGTTACTGCGGATGAGGGAGCGGCGTTGGAACCTGCCTTCACCGCCACACGGCCGCGTTTCAGGAAGTCGGAGAGTATCTCCCCTGCATTCTCAGGCATCACATGCCCGTATGTTACCGTATCTATCCTAACCACAGGGGCCAGGGTGCAACAACCCAGGCAGGCCACCTTTTCGATGGTGAAGACCCCGCTTGCATCCGTGTTTTCGTTATCCTTCAGTTTCATCTCCCGCCTGATTGCATCGTAAACCAGGGAAGAGCCTTTCACATGGCAGGCTGTACCGGTGCAAACGCTGATGATGTGTTCGCCCGTGACCTGCCGCCGGAACTGTGAATAAAATGAAGCTACACTCTCGATGCGGGCAGGACTTATTTCAGTAACCTGGCAGGTGTATTTAAGGGCCTCCAGGGGAAGATGGTTGAACTCCTGCTGTATGTCCTGGAGTATGGGAATAACGGCATCGGTCGAGCGCCCCCGCCGGGAAACAATACGGTCCACGGCATCGTGGATATTTTCGGTGTATTCTTTCACTTCCCTATGCAGTATAAGTTTTTATCGCCCCTCAGGAAAATATGGCCGTTCGTAAAAGCGGGGGTGCAGAATGAGCCTTCACCCAGGGGGCACTGGCCGAGCATCGAAAATTCCTTGCCGGCTTTGATGATATACATCACTCCTTTTTTGTCCATGATGTATACCCTGCCTTCGGCCAGCATGGGCGAGGAGTAGACCGGGTTCCCGAAATCATGTTCCCAGTATTTGGTTCCCGCTGCGGCATCGTAACAGACCGCGGTGCCGTATGAAGTCAGAAGGAAAAGGTATTTATCCGTTGCAACAGGACTGGGGACATCCGAAAGATATTCGTTGTTTTCCCAGAGGACTTTTGGAGTTTCGCCTGTACTGATAGCGCTCAGGTTCGAATATTCATTCACCGAGAACACTATACCTTTTGCGTAAGCAAGGGAAGGGCCCACCTCACCCGAAATGCAGTCGAGTTTCCAGAGTTCCTTGCCGGTCAGGGGATCGTAGCAGGCTACGCAGGGTTCGGCCGATAGCAGAAGTTCCATGCGTTTGCCTGTATTGACCAGGGCAGGCGAGGCCCAGGAGATCTTTACATTCCTGGAGGTTTTCCATACCTGTTCGCCGGTCTTTCCCGAAAGTCCCATCACGGCCGGCCCTGAGCGCTGGTCGTACTGAATGATGAGGATGTTACGGTACATGATCAGCGAAGATGAATGCCCGTAATGATTGGCCGGCATCCCCAGGTTTTTCGCCCAGACCTTTTTCCCGTCCATATCCAGGGCAATAAGGTCGCCGTTTGCGAAGATGGCATACACTCTGATCCCTTCGGTGGTGAGGCTGGGTGCGGCAAACCCAGTTTCCTTGCTTACGCCGGGAACCTGTGAAGGCGAGCCCTGGATCTTATCCACGGTGCTTGTCCAGAGTATTTTCCCGCTCAGGGCATCAATGCAATACACCTCACGTTTTGATTCGCTGGCCCCGCTCAGGTATATCCTGTCGTTCCAGATCACGGGCGAATTATTCCCGGGCAAGGGGATTGCCGTTTTCCATTTGATGTTTTTCCCGCTTTTCCCGTCCCAACTGGTGGGGATGTTTGTACGCTCCGTGATGCCTATGCCTCCGGGGCCCCTGAAAGAGGGGAAGTTGAGTTTAACTTCCTGCCAGGAGGGATAATCAGATGCTGGATGCAGGATATTGGATGAGGAATCAGGGCTGGCTTTTACTGAATCGCTGTTGCCTGCTGCAGGTTTCTGGTTCCCTGGTCCCTGGTCCCTGATCCCGGATCCTGCATCCCGGTTCACGGATTGCGGTTCCCGGTTCCCGGCTGTTTCCAAATCCTTCCCCATATCGTTATGCGTGAGCCAGGCAAGCAGCAGGGTGAGCACGAACAGGCCTGCCCCGGAATAAACCAACCAACGCCGTTTAAGTATCCTGTTCTCCCAGAACAATGCCGGTTTACCGTACGGAGCATCGGGAAGTTTCACCTGCATAAGCTCTATAGCCTTTACACAGGATACAAGAAGCAGGATGCTGATGAACAAAAGGTAACCGCCTGTTCTCACCTGCCACTGGGCGGTAAAAAAGGCTTTGCGGGCCAGGAGGTCAAGGGTGCGCACTTCCTGCCTGATCTGTTCATTCCCGGGATCGTTCTGAAGTTTTTCCACCAGGGCGCTCATAGCGGGAGTGTTCAGGGGATCGGCCCTTTTGACCTGGATGTAGTTGACGATGATGAGCACGCAGAGGACCACGGCAAATACCGCGCTTCCGATAGAGATGTTCTCAAGCAGCCTGATGGTGTTAAACTGTGGTTTCCCGGTCTTCATGTTCATCTTACAGCAGTCTCAGGATTTTACGGGACAATAATCCGTACAGCGGGCGCAACTGAAGCACCTGCCTTTATTGGTAACATAATCGGTACGATAAACCGGCAGCATGCGCCCGCCTGTCATCAGGGCGATGGCAAGACCTATAAACCCGCCGAAAAGCCATCCGCCGACATAAAATTTCTTAAGTACTGCAGAAGCTTCGCTGTATACCTGGCTTTCGGTTTTACCCGAAGCTTTAAAAGCCTTTATTTCATATGAATCATCCTGCATCTTGTTTCCCGCATCCTGCATCTTCGACAGAGCCAGGACCTCCTTTGCCAGCTTAACCCTGGAATCAACCCCTGCAAAGGTTTCCTGCAACCTGGATCCCGTGTACCCAAAGATAAGTACCAGGAAAGGAACCAGAATAGTGAGCATCATCATCTTTTTCACCATCGCCGGCCTTGTTTCAGGGCTTTTTGTGGTGACGGGGACGTCGATGGCGTCGTACGGACAGGAATGCTCGCAAAGCCTGCATTGTATGCATTCCTTAGGGGTGATGCTGAGGTGTTTGCGCGAGAAGCGGCTGGTCCAGTTGAGCAATACGCCGTACGGACAAAGAAACCTGCAGTACGGACGGGCAATGAATACACCTGAGAGTAGTAGAATACCGGCGAAGAGGAACATGCCAAAGGAGGCATTGAACCTGAAGATCCCTACAAACGGATCATAGCGGCAGATGATGAAGTCGGTGCCTGTGGCGGCGAATAAAACCGCGAGACCCAGGTAAAGGTAAGGGATGATCCCCAAAACGGTATTGAGCCTTGAGCCCAGGGCCTGGGGTTTGAATGCGAAGAGGTCCTGGAAAGCCCCGAAAGGGCAGACCCCGGCACAAAACGTTCGGCCGTAAAACAGGGTGAATACGAGGGGAAGAAGAAAAAATGCGATCACGCTGAGGGGTATCACGAAGGAATGGTCGAAGAGGGCCAGGCTTACATTCTGTATTGCGCCTATGGAACAAATGCAGCCTTCACGGTAAAACCCGAAATAAGCCAGGGAGAAAAGCGACATGAAAAACACCCAAAACCTTGAACGTTTCTTCAGCACCAGCCAGGTGATGAGGCAGAGTGAGGCAAACAGGACAAACACATCCAGGTAAGCCAGGAACTCTCCCCTTGGCAGGGGGATCTGCGTTTGGGGCTGGGTATAGGCCGATTCGAATTCAGGCTTGGGGAAGCGCTGTATGGCCATGGCCATGGTGGAGAGCAGGGTGGCGGAGGCTGTAAGCATGAAGGTCCCGGCTGTTTTGCGCAAAGGGGTTACTGTTAATCCCGGGGAAACGCATACTGGCTTAGGCATTCACCCCTCCTTTCTGCGGTACCTTTGCAGGGCTTTCATTTCCGAAAGTTTTCAAAAGGGATGGCTTATTGGCGGGAACCCTTGAAAAGGCTTGTGACGGACAGTTCCTTGCGATGGAGCATTCGTTGCAGTTTTTGCATCGGTCGTGGTGCACCTGCAGCTGCAGGGATCCGTTGCCGAAAGCGCTGCAGCCTTTCACGCATTTGCCGCAACCTATGCAAAGTTCTTCGGCTATGGTATATTCAAAGAAAGGATCTTCTATGAATTTTCGCCTGAGGGCATTGGTGGGGCATAGCATATGCTCGGCGGCAGTGTCAAGGGCTTTCGTTCCGGGTTTGAAATACCCCCCGCAGAGGTCGCAATAGCCGCACATGGCAAAGGCATGGGTGCATTTTACCGCCGAGGGGCTCATGACGCAATTGGTGGCGCAACGGCCGCATTGTATGCATTTGGCAGGATCGAGCTGCCATACCGTTTGCCGGGCTTCGATGGCAGCCGGCAGGCTGCAGCTTTCGCTTTTGCTGCAGCGGCTGCAATCAAATCCGTAGGAACAGGAATTCTTATCGCGTGAACGGAAGACCAGGGCCCCGCTGAGCATCCCCAGGGCCGCGAGTATCCCTCCCCGCATAAGTGTGTTTAAAAATTCCCTCCTGTTTGGCATTGGTCCTGCATCTTATTGGTTCCCTTACAGCCGCTTTAAACAAGCAGCAGGGAAGGGAGTTAATTCTTTTTTACAAATACCCTTAGCTGTTTCTTTTCAGGGTCCAGCACAATGATCCTGTCCTTTGAATCCACGGCCAGGTCCAATCCTCTAGTACCTTCAATAAATGCCGAAGGAGGCGCAACAATGCACAGGAACTCTCCTTTTGGCGAATAAATTTTAACCCTTTCGATACCCTTCTCGCTGGTCACAAACGAGCCGTTTGAAAGAATGGCGAAATGCGAGGGGTTGCAGCAGCCGCAAAAGCCGTCAATAGCCATGGAGGCCTCTCCCCAGGCAGAGTTCAGGGTTCCGTCGTTGGAAAACTGTTCAAGGGAATGCCTCCCGGTATTGGCCACCCAGAGTTCCCCTTTCTTCCCCAGGGCCAGGTCAAAATATGGGCTGGGGATTATGAAACCAGGGATATTCTTTTCGGGATCTTTTTCACCTATGCGGTTGATGAGCCTTCCATCGGGCATGCAACGGTAAACCGTCTTCTTCCCGAAATCGGCAAGAAAGATATACGAGTCAGATACGGCAATGCTGGTAAGCAGGGATTCGGAGGAAAAGCTTTTCCATTTCCTGAGCGGTTTCCCGAGCTGGTCAAAAATCTCAACATGGTCCTGAAGGCCTATAAAAATATTACCTTTTTTATCCAGGGCTATGCAACTGGCAATGCCTTCAAAACCGAAATTTCCGTCGGACTTTCCTTCAGGGGTAAAGATCTCGAGCCCGTTTTTGCCTGCAACATAAATGCGGTCCCCGGCCCCGCAGGCAACTGCATGAATTTCTTCAAGGGATGGTTTGATGGTAATTAGCTCGGCATAGGCAATGTGGGTGCTGTCGGTTTTCCTGATCTCCCCCATCTTATAGTCATAGGGATTCGACTGATCAGCTTTTTTGGCCGAAAAAAGGTCCAGAAGCATGATCACGATCACGATCATCAGCAATACCAATCCCGCAACTATAAATATTTTCTGTTTCATTGTATTCAATTTTCAATGTTCAGTATTCGATATTCGATATTCACTTCCCCTTGATATCCAAACACACCAGCGTCTTCGAATCCCTCATCAGCAGGTAGCCTCCTGTTAATGCAATCGGCCCCCAGGAGTCCTGGCCGTCGATGATCCTGGCTTTGTCCAGGACGGTGAACCCCGCCGGTGAAGCTTTCGCTATGGTCATCTCCCCATCATCATTCAGAATAAAAAATTTACCATCGGCCAGTATGTATGGCCCCATCCCGTATCTTTCGGTCTTGCCGCTGCTCATCACGATGTTGCTGCAGTCATTCCCCTTGCAGCATACGAACTGGTTGCGCAGCCCTCCTGCGTCTTTCGGGAGTATCCCGTAAAGATAACCCCCGTAAAATACCGGTGTTTGCTGTTCCGAAGCCAGCCCGTCCAGGGGCTTGAGTTTCTGCAGCAGCTTTACCGAAAAAACGCCGTTTGATTCTTTTACCTGCAGCAAGGCCGAACCCGCCCCATAGCCCGCGCATACAAAGATACGGCCTTCGTCCATAATCACGGGACTCGGAGCCACCACCGAAGGTGAAAATTCAGTGGTTTCCCATACGACCTTTCCCCTGGAAGCGCCGGTGGCAGCGATCCCGCACACCCCGCCTATAGCGCAATATACGTACATCTTTTTCCCGTTCAGCATCATCGGCATGACCGAAGAATGCGACATCTTCCAGTTACGGGGGTTTGGAGTCTCCCAGGCTTTTTTGCCTGTTTTGCAATCCACGGCTATCATCAGCGACTTCCCGCCCACGGCTATGATAGCTGTATCCTGGTCTATAAGGGGGCACTGCCCTGTATACCAGAACGGCACTTCGGCCTGGTATTCCCTGCCGAGGTCGAAACCCCAGAGAAACGCCCCGCTGATGCGGTCGCAGCACATCACCTGGCAGCGGGGGCCGATGGTGAGCACATAATTCTTTGACACTGCCGGGATGGTACGCGAAAGTCCATGGTTGCGTTTCAGGTGCACATGGTAGCCCCTTCTCCAGCTCTCGTCACCGGTTTGAAGTGAAAGGCACCTCAGGATGTCTTCTTTTTTCTGTTCATCGTAATCGAGGATGTACACCCTGCCGTCATACACCGCAGGCGCTGCATGGCCCTCGCCCAGGCTGAGCTTCCACAGTATACGCGGGCCTGAGCTTCCCCATTTCGATATCAGCCGTATATTTTCCTTACTGATGTTGTCGAACTGCTCTCCCCTGAAACGGGGCCAGCTGGTTCCCGGCATACCGGGCAGTGGTTTAAATGATTGAAAAACCTCTCCTATGCTGACCTTTTCGGCGGGGACTGCCGCCCCTTTCTTCCTGTTATCCATTCCCGGCAGCGACAGTTTAAAGGAAGAAGCCGGGTCATGGAAAAACCATACCCCCATCAGGCCGAGGCCAAGCAACAAAAGTAAAGGCAGGATAAAGCGGGAGGACTTTTTCACGTTTATTTTTTCCTGATATCATAGGCCATCAGCGAATTCCCGTGCCGCACGTAGAGCCGGCCTTTACCGATCACGAGGTGGGCCCAGTGCTGGGCCGAACCGAAGGGGACCTTGAATGAACCGGCTTTCACGAAAGCGGTGGGAGTGGGCTGGGCAAGCACGATCTCCCCGTTATCGCCGTACAGGTATAACATTCCATCGGCCAAAATGATGTTCCCTTTGCCGGTGACTTTTTCGGAATACATGTCGGCGCCGGTCTTCCAGTCGGTGCAATACCATGCCTTGCCGGCATCATCCGATCCGTAGATCTTGCCATTCAAAACCACGAAGCCGCCCATGCGGTTGCTGATGGACGGGCTTCTCCAGGTTTCGGTCACACTGCTCCCGTCATCACTGAGTTTGAACAGTACCCCGCCTTTGCCGTATCCCGAACAACAATATACCGAACCGTCAATATATTCAGGGGTGTTGGCATGCACCGAATAAGTGTTGGGCTGGTCAACGCTCCAGAGGAATTTCCCGGTTTCCGTATCTATGCCGATAATGGAACTGGCAGTATGGGTTACCAGTATCCTTCGTTTATTATGCGTGAAGATGGCCGGGCTGCAGTATGCGCTGCTTTCTCCTTTGGCTGCGCATTTCCAGATGAGTTTGCCGGTATTCCTGTCAAGGGCTACAACATTGGCTTCGGGCCCCCCCGGGGTGCAAAACAGTTTGTTCCCGTCGATCAGCAGGTTCTCGGTGACCCCCCATTTGATATTCGGGGCATTGAAGTCTTTGAGGATATCAATGGCCCAGATAAAATCCCCGTTCTCGGCTTTACGGCAGATGAGTTTGCCAAAGCCGCTTTCCAGGTAGATTTTCCCGTCGCAGATGAGCGGGCTGCTGCGCACTCCCGGCCAGCTTTCGGTCCATTCTTCCCCATAAGGGATCTTCCATAGCAGTTTGCCATCCAGGTCAAACGAAAACAAGTAGCCAATGCCGCTGATCTCCCCGTTGATAAATACGCGGTCGCTGGTAACGGCAGGCGATGAATGGCCCTCTCCGAGTTCGTCGAAATGCCACAACAGCACAGGACCGGCTTCGGGCCATGCTTTCATCAGTGAGGTTTCGGGGTAAATGCCATCCCGGCCGGGGCCCCTCCACTGGGCAATATCCTGGGAACTGGCAGAATAAACCATTACACACATCAGGCAGAACAGAAAAATCATTCGTTTCATACAGCAATATTTTGGAAAACTAAGCGATGCTCAAAATTACGATTATTTTTCTAAGGGAGTCTTAAAACCTTGTTTATCAATGTCAAAAAAAATTTGTACCTTTGTCGTCTTATTAATCCGTGTTCCCGGTCATACTATTTTTCCCCCCTTAAGAGATTCACACCAAGGACCGGAAAATCCGTTAGCACATAAATTTATTGTATCATGTTTACATTTGAAGAATTAGGCATTTCCAAGCAGTATGTCAGGGCCATCGAAGAACTTGGCTTTGAAACTGCAATGCCTGTCCAGGAAAAAGTCATTCCCCTTGTCCTGGGCGAAAACCAGGATATGATCGTCCTTGCGCAGACCGGGACGGGGAAGACCGCCGCATACGGACTTCCGCTCATACAGCTTATCGATCCTGAAATCAACAACCCCCAGGTTTTGGTACTTTGCCCTACCCGTGAACTCTGCATGCAGATTGCCGATGACCTGAACGATTTTGCAAAGTTCAATGATGATCTCACAACCCTCCCGGTTTTCGGGGGCAGCAGCATCGACGTACAGATTAAAGCCCTGCGAAAGGGGATACAGATCGTTGTGGCCACGCCGGGACGCCTCCTCGACCTCATCCGCCGTAAGGCGATAAAATTGAACAATATTAAAACCGTTGTCCTTGACGAAGCCGATGAAATGCTGAACATGGGGTTCAGCGAAGACCTCAACGACATCCTTGAAACCGTTCCTCCCCAGCGCAGGGCCCTGCTGTTTTCGGCGACCATGCCTTCGGAAGTTGCTTCAATAGCGAGGAAATACATGAAAGACCCGTTTGAAGTGACCATTGGCACGAAGAATTCGGGCGCCGAAAATATCAAACATGTTTATTACACGGTTCACGCCAAGGACAAGTACCCTGCATTAAAACGCATCGTCGATTTTTATCCTGCCGTTTATGGCATCGTGTTTTGCCGTACCCGAAAGGAAACCCAGGAGATAGCGGATAAGCTTATCCAGGATGGCTACAATGCCGAATCGCTTCACGGGGACCTTTCACAGATCCAGAGGGATACGGTGATGAACAAGTTCAGGATCGGCCATATCAGGCTGCTGGTTGCAACCGACGTTGCCGCCCGCGGACTCGATGTTGAAAACCTCACCCATATCATCAACTACAATCTTCCCGAAGACCTGGATTCATACACCCACAGGAGCGGGAGGACAGGCAGGGCAGGAAGGGCCGGCACATCGATCATCCTGATCAACCTGAAGGAAAAATACCTGATCAAGAAAATTGAGAAGAAGATCAATAAGGCCTTTACATCCTCAACTGTCCCCTCGGGCCGCCAGATCTGCGAAAAGCAGCTGTTCAGCCTGGTCGACAAGATGGAAAAGGTCGATATCGACAATGAAGAGATAGATACTTACCTGCCACAGATCTACCGCAAGCTTGAATGGCTCGACAAGGAAGAGATCATCAAGAGGTTTGTAGCCCTTGAGTTCAACCGTTTTTTGGATTATTACAAAAATGCTCCCGACCTGAACGTCCCCGAAGAGAGCTTCAGGGGAAGCCGGGGCGAGAAACAGGGAAAGAAAGACTGGGGCGACAGGGGCCGCGGCAATGACGAGGGCAGACCCGACTGGAAGGAGAGAAACCAGGGCGGAGATGCAGGCTTTGTAAAGCTCATCATCAACAAAGGCAGGCAGGACGGCATGTATGCCGCCGAGCTGATGGAACTCATCAACAGGAACACCCATGGTAAAAAGATCAGGCTTGGGAAAATTGAACTGACCAAGAAAGCCGCGATTTTTGAAGTCCCGGGCGCCGAGGCAGGCCAGCTGATCAAGGTGATGAAAAATGCCAGGTTCGGCGATGCCGGGGTAAAGGTGGATTTTCTGAACGAAAAAAAGACCCCGAATAAAAAGTTTTTCAGGGCTTAGGCTTTGACCTCTGTTCCTTCTTTATTGAAATGATCCTTTTGCTTTCCAGCCTTTTTTCCCTTGCGACTGCGGATGGCCTTGTGGGTTTCCTCTTCTTTCGTGGTGTTAGCGCTTTGGTAAGCATTGCGTAAAATTTCTCACATACAGCCTCTTTGTTTTTCAGCTGCGTCCTTTCACTTTGTGAAACCAGGATCAGCTCTCCCTCATTGTTTATCCTCGTGCCCAGTTTTTCGCACAGTATCGTTTTTTCTTCCCCGGTAAGCAGGGCCGAATTCATCACGTGAAAACGCAATTCCATTTTCGTGCTCACCTT
Organism: uncultured Bacteroidales bacterium; assembly: GCA_903877385.1. Lineage (GTDB taxonomy): Bacteria > Bacteroidota > Bacteroidia > Bacteroidales > FEN-979 > CAIRDP01. The sequence continues at coordinate 156,213 of CAIRDP010000011.1, read as the reverse complement.
GTTCACGTTTTGACCGCCCGGGCCGCTGCTGCGCGAAGCCGAAAACCTTAGTTCGGGGGTGAAGTCCCTGCCAGTCAACGGGTAACTGCTCATTCATTCCAATTTCCGGTAAAATTATTATATATTTGTTGAAGGCAGCGAATACAAATCAAAACAATTCATACTATGACGGAAGACAGGAAACAGGCTGATCAGCAGGAAATGGTGTCAAATTCCCTGGAGGTAACTATCAAGCTGGGACTGGTTGCAGGCCTGGTCCTTTTATGTTTCTTTATTCTCAAACCCTTTATCCTGATCATCTTATGGGGAATAATTATTTCAGTTTCCATATATCCCCTTTACCTGCGCCTTGGTAAACTTTTGGGCAACAGGCACAGGCTGGCCGCCATTCTGGTAACCCTGCTTCTTCTGCTCATCATTATTTCGCCTATGGTGATCCTGGGGAGATCACTGGTGGATGCAGTGATCTGGATCAAGACAACGATAGAAACCAGGCAAAGCGTGATTCCCCCTCCCCCGGTTTCAGTTCAGGCCTGGCCCATGATAGGCCAGCCTTTGTTCAAAGTATGGCAGGAAGCGAATTCAAATCTCACAGGCTTTGCAGGGCAGCATTCCGAGCAACTGATCGATGGGCTTAAATGGCTGATGACATCGGTATCGGGTGCAGGGCTTAATATTGCTCTCTTCCTTATATCCATCATAATCTCAGGGATTTTACTGATCTTTTCGGCAAAAGCCGGTCCTCTTTCATATGATCTGGCTGCCCGGCTGATGGGTAAACTAGGCCGCCCCACAGTGGATAATGCAACCATAACAGTGAGAAATGTCATACGCGGCATTTTGGGAGTGGCTTTTATCCAGGCGGTATTGGCAGGACTGGGCTTTCTTGTTGCAGGGGTCCCGGGAGCAGGCCTCTGGGCATTCATTGCTTTTTTCCTGTGCATCATACAGCTGGGCCCCCTGCTCGTTATGATACCGGTCCTTATCTATGTATTTTTCACAGCCGGCATGCTCACTGCCATTCTGCTTGCAGCCTGGTGCGTGCCCATCCTTCTTATAGATAATGTGCTTAAACCAATCCTGCTGGGCCGCAAAGCACCGGCTCCCATGGCCGTAATCTTTCTTGGCGCCATCGGAGGGTTTCTTTACTTCGGCATTATTGGCCTTTTCGTAGGATCGGTGATACTTTCACTGGGATACAAATTGTTCCTTGTATGGCTTTATGACGAACCGGAAACAACAGAATAGTACTTCAAAGCCCTTTATCATGGTAAAGCCCAAATGGTATTTCTCAGTTAAAACGCCGGCCCTGCTATGCCTTTTACTTGTTTCCCAGTTGTCGCTTTTTCCCCAGGCTGTACCTCCTGTATCCAAACGGCCTTCGGTAGGACTTGTCCTGAGCGGGGGCGGAGCCAAAGGCTTTGCATATGTCGGCCTCCTCAGGGTCATACAGGAAGCAGGGTTGCCAATTGATTATATAGGGGGATCCAGCATAGGAAGCATTATCGGGGGCTTGTATGCACTGGGTTACCATCCCGATTCAATTGCCAAAATGATACGCCAGCAGGACTGGGGCAACCTGCTTAAGGATAATGTTGACCGCAGGTATGTAGCTTATGAGGAAAAAGAATACGGCGAAAAATCCATTATCAGGTTACCTATAAGAAATAAGAAACTGGGGCTGGGGGCATCGATGTACCAGGGGCAGGAGGTCAACCTTTTACTGAACCGGTATTTTTCACCTGCCTATAAGACCTATGATTTTAAAAAACTGCAGATTCCATTTCTGTGTATAGGAACGAACCTTGAAACCGGTGATGAGGTCATACTCGACAAAGGCTATCTTCCCATGGCTATCAGGGCAAGCATGTCGATCCCAGGCTATTTTTCACCCACCGATTATATGGGTTATTATCTTGTGGATGGCGGAGTGGTGAATAATTACCCTGTGAAGGAAGTCAAGGAAATGGGCGCGAAAATCATTATCGGGGGGGATGTTCAATCGGGCCTTTACAAACGTGAGCAGCTCAATTCAATTACGGCCATAGCCGACCAGATCACATCCTACGCCCGCATCCAGGCCAACAGGATAGGCGACAGCCTGACCGACCTGAAAGTGAGATTTAAAATGGATTACGGGATGATGGATTTTGAGAAATATGATTCCATTATTGCCTTTGGCGAAAGGGTGGCCCGTTCACACTTCAAAGAGATCAAAGCCCTTGCCGATTCATTGAATGCCATTGAATACAGGCCATTGAAAAAGTACGAGGCCCGTCCCCTGGATTCCCTGCTCATCGACAGCATCATTATCAAGGGAAATAAAAAATTGAACAATTATTATTTCTCCAGCCTTTTCAAGCATAAAAAGAATACGAAAATGGCCGTCACCGACCTTCAGAATAACATCAGGAAATTACACGGTTCGGGATATTTTGAACATGTATTTTATGAACTCGAACAAAAAAACGGGAAAACCGATCTTGTGATAGAAGCTTTGGAGAGCGGACCAGGCTCCCTGGGGGCAGGAGTCCATTTCGATAATGATTACAATGTGGGGCTTATTCTGAGCGGCACGTTCAGGAATGTCATTGGGCGGAATTCCAAACTTTTCGCCAATCTGAATATCGGCATGGCCCCGCGACTGAGGGTGGTTTACCTGCTTGGATTCGGCGGCAAAACAGCTGTAGGACTGGGCACCGACTTTTACCAGTTCAAATTCGGCGTTTATAAAGGCACCGACAGGATCAACCAGATCGATTTCACCGATTACAAATCAAGCCTGTTTTTCCAGTATACCTTCAGGAACATGGTTAACCTTAAAGCCGGGTTTGATTATGAATATTTCAGGTTCCAGCAGGATGTCGATGTGGATTCAAGCCTGCATTCCTATGAACATTTCACGAATTACGGCACCGTTTACCTTTCGCTTAACGCCGACTCACGTGACCGTGTCACTTACCCGAAACGGGGTATACGACTGACACTGAGAGGTGAATACGTAATGCCTCTCTCAAACAACTGGTCAAAACAGATCTTTGACAATGCAGGAGTGTTTTATCTGAAGTATGAACACAACATCCCCTTATCTGCAAAATTCACCCTGCAGCCCGGTCTTTTTGCCGGTGCTACCATCTGGGAAAACAACCGGCCTCCGCTTCAGCATGTTTTTGGTGTAGGAGGATTATGTTCTGACAACTACATCGATCAATACGTGGGTTTCGCAGGGGCACAGTTCATCCAGAAATTCGGTTATTATTCTGCCATAGTTCGGCTTAAGCTGCAGTATAACGTGTTTCAGAACCTGTACGTGACTGCCCTGGGGGACCTGGGTACCGATGAACAGAAATTCGAAAAGGTGTTCCAGCCGGCAAGCCTTATGTGCGGCTATGGAATCACAGCCGGCTACAACAGTATAATCGGGCCGGTTGAACTGACCCTGATGGGAGGGAACCTGAACCCGAACCCCATGGTTTTCGTGAATATAGGATACAACTTTTAATGTACTATGTACAATGTACCATGTACAAATGGATTAGTTCATGCCTTTTTCGTATTGGTAGATGATACATTGCACATATCACTACATTTGCGCTTCCAAAACCGGAGATTAAATGTCCACCCTGCTGCAAGTTGAAAACCTGACCCGCCATTACGGGGAGAAAGTCCTGTTTGAGAATATCAGCTTTACCATCAACCAGTACCAGAAGGTGGCATTGATCGCGGGGAACGGGGCGGGTAAAACATCCCTCTTAAGCATCATTAACGGGCTGGAACCTTCTGACGGCGGCAGTGTCACCCTCTTCAACCAGGCCAGCATGGCTTACCTGAAGCAGGAGCCTGAGCTTAATAACAGGCTCACGGTGTTTGACGAGGTTTATGCAACCTCCAACGACATCCTTAAAACCATCCATGATTACGAGGAGGCCCTGGAATCGCCTCAAAAGAACCTGCTTTCGAAAGCAATGGAGCGCATGGATGCCATCAACGGCTGGGATTATGAGAACAGGATCAAGCAGATCCTTACACGGCTCAGCCTGAACAACCTTCACCAGGGCGTATCCTCTTTATCGGGCGGGCAGAAAAAAAGGCTGGCTTTGGCCAAGACCCTGATCACCGAACCGGATTTCCTCATACTGGATGAGCCTACCAACCATCTCGACATCGATATGATAGAATGGCTGGAAGAATATCTTACCCGTAACCAGGTCACCCTTCTAATGGTGACCCACGACCGGTATTTCCTGAACAGGGTCTGTGATGAGATACTGGAGATGGAAAACGGCCGGATTTTCAGGCATAAGGGAAATTATGAGTATTTCCTGGAGAAATCGCAGGAACGCAAGGATAATGAAACCCAGGAAACCGAAAAGGCAAGGAACATCCTTCGCACCGAAGCCGAATGGATGAGACGGATGCCCAAAGCCCGCACCACCAAATCCAAAGCCCGCATCGATTCGTTTTATGAGCTTAAGGAAAAGGCGGCAAATAAATCCTGGGAGAAGAACATGACCCTGAGCATGGAAGGGGAACGTGTAGGAAAAAAGATACTTGAAATGCATGATGTGAGCTTCGGCTGGGGCGATCTGAAAATTCTCGACCACTTCGTATACATTTTCAAACGTCGCGAAAAAATCGGCATCATTGGAAGGAACGGTTCAGGAAAATCGACATTTCTCGATATTGTCACCTCGGGGATACGCCCTCAAAAAGGTACGGTTGAAACCGGGGGAACCATCAAATTCGGGCATTACCGACAGGATGGGATAGTGTTTGATGAGCAAACGAGGGTGATCGATGTGGTGAAATCCATTGCCGATGTAATACAGCTTAGTAACGGCGACAAGGTTTCGGCGGCCCACTTCCTGAATTATTTCATGTTCCCGTATCCCATGCACCAGCAGTTCGTTTACAAACTCAGCGGGGGAGAAAAAAGAAGGCTTTACCTGGTGACCGTGCTGATGCAGAACCCGAACTTTCTCATTCTTGACGAGCCTACCAACGATTTGGATATACTGACCCTGAACATACTCGAGGACTACCTGGCCTCGTTCCAGGGATGCGTGCTGGTGGTCACCCACGACAGGTTTTTCCTGGATAAAATAGTGGATCACCTGTTCGTGTTTGAAGGCAATGCCGTGATCAGGGATTTCCCGGGAAATTACAGCCAGTACAGGGAAAATATGGATCTCAGGAAACGACAGGCAGCACTTGCCAGATCGGGCGCCATAAAGGAAGCCGCGTCCTCATCCGCAGTGAACAAACCTAAGAAACCAGGCCTCAGCTATAAGGAAAAAGTGGAGTTCGAGTCCCTGGAAAATGAGATCAGGGAAATGGAGGAGGAAAAGAACCATCTTGAAACCGCCCTGGCTTCGGGTTCCCTGAGCCAGCAGGAACTTATGGAGAAATCGCAACGCTATTCGGAACTGCTTTCGGGTATCGACAGCAAAACCGAAAGATGGATGGAGCTGAGTGAAAAGAACGTGATTTAACCGGCTTGAATCCCGACCTCCCCCGTTCTTTATTTTACTATCACTTTGCCCGATGTTACCAACTGCCCCTGGTCCAGGATCTGCATGATATACATGCCTGCCGAAAGTGATGGCAGCTGCAGGGTTTCGCCGGTATGATAAGCGGAATGCATCATGGTTTGGCCGTTAAGGCTTATAAGTACTATCGTATACTCATTGCCCGACTCCAGGTTAGGACAGATGATGGTTTGGCCCTGCTGAAGGGGATTTGCGAAAGTGCAGGTCTTTGAAAGCCCCGGTTTTTCTTTAATACCGGTTGTTCCCGAATAGAAATTCTGGAGCATGAAATAATTGTCCCAGCCCGAGCTGCCCGAATTATACGTTTGGTCGAGCTGAACGGTATTGTTCCCGTTCGCATCGTAAGTGTACAATCTTCTCCCCGAAAGATCCCATGAACCTGATGATATATTCAGGTCGTAATGTTCGTATTCGGTGCATTGGCCGGCTGCATTGTAGGTGTAAACGTAACGGTATCCGTAAACATAAGCATATGTAGTATTATCGAGTGTTTTGGAATAATATTCCAGGGTGCTCCCGGTAATGGAATCGTTGAGCGAATACCATGTGTCCATCCAGGTACTGTTGAGTGGGTTCCAGGACCACTGGTAATGGGTTTTAATGTAATTGTTTGAATAAAAGTCGAATTGATCTTTGCCTGAGTTCACCCATACCGATGAATTAGTATCCCAGGTTTGGACAAGCCTTTGCGTTAGCTGGTTCCCGCTGCCATACTGGTTGGATACCTGGGATTTATTCCGCCAGGAGGAAGAGGGAACGATCCATTCCTGCTGAAGTTCGTTCAGGATCATGCCGGAGGAATTGTTGGTGTAAACCGACTGAAGGGACTGGATCCATTGGGAGCCGGAGGTATTCCAATTGTATTCAATAAACGATAGGGTATACCCGCTTCCATCATAGGAATAATCGGTCTTTTTGTAGTTTACCCAGGCATTCTGGGAGGGGTTCCACTGCTGGAGAAGATATTCTGATAATTTATTTGAAGAACCGTAGGTGTATTGCTGAAGCATTGAATTTACCCAGGCTCCCGAAGTGGTGTCAAGGGCCTGGCCAAGGTCTTCGGAGGTTAAAAAAGAGGAATTATACGTGATGAGGTCCATGTACCCGTTAGTGAATTTATTGGCCTGGGCATCGTAAGTCTTGTTAAAGGTGGTGTCGATGCGCCCCTGGTCGTTGAAATGCATGTAGCTGGTGGTTTTCCAGCTAAGGCCTGAAGGATACCAAACCTGGCTGCTGATCGAAGTGAGGTTGCCGTTGCCGGTGTAAAGGGTAAGGGTTTGGTTTGAATTCTGCCACTGGCTCAGGCTTGAATTCCAGCTCACAAACAGGTCCTGGATCACCCTGGAACTGCTGTTGTACTGGAAAAACTCCCTCTGGTAAAGGTTCCACGACTGGGAGGCCGTGAGCCATTGGGAATACCAGGAAGAATCGAGTATTGAGGATCCGTTTTTAAGCTTCAGCTTTTCCATTTGTTCGACCGGCCTGGATTTTGGGAGATACATGACTTTCTCCTGCGGAAACAGGCTGGCATCTTGGGCAAATGCCATCCGCAGACCAAGAAATAATAATACCGTAAAGTATATTGCTTTTTTCATTTTTCAGCGATTAAGCTGAACAAAGATAGGATAAACAGGAATTACTGTTTTCCTGTTTCTGTATTTTCTGCGTATGAGTTTGTCTTTTGTTTCCTGAGGAAGCGGGTGAAATAAAGCGAAGATCCGAACAATACCAGGGCCAGGAAAAGGAAGGCGATCACGCGGTAACCCGTTTCCATATGTGCAAGGTCAACCGTGAAAAGGTAGACTGCGGTAACAAGCAGCATTATGATTGCCATCCAGCGGTATTTCCTGTTCTTAAGCACCAGGCTGAGGAGAAAATACAGTATGGCGGCTCCGGTCCATGCAGGGGTGACATATTGAGAGGGTACGGCCCTGTATAATGCGAATGCAAAGGTGAAAAACAGGCAAACCAGGTAAATGGTCCTGAACATCTCGGTTTTAAGTTCAAGTCGCATTCTCTGCCAGTTGATCAGCCTTGCGGTAAGGAAGGCTGAAACCGCGAAAGTGAAATTCACCGTGTCGAGATAAGTTCCCGAGATCATGTAAACGAGGAGCATGCTTACGAACAAAATGGTATTGACCACTACGATGAACTGGCTGCGGAACCAGAGGGCCCATGAAACAACGAGAACACTTTGAAGCGAGAGGAAAAAATATGCCCCGGGCAGGCCGGTATACCCGTAAACGGCTGCGCTCAGGGCTAAAAAGCTGAAAATTGCATAGAAGGCCGAATCAAAAACCCTTTCGGTCCTGAATTTAAGAAAGATGGAATATGCAAGGCAGACGATGAAGACACCGCCGAAAATTCTGCTGTAATTATTCATGTAAAATAACAGGACTTCGAGCAGCAGGGCCAGGAAGAAGAATATCCCGTTCACCACTATGGATGAACTGTAGACGTTAGCCTTGAAACGTTCGTTTTGTTTTACAAGGGGTGCCAGGGAGAATAATATGCCATAGGAAAACAGGTATACCAGGTTGAACTGCGGAGCCGAAAGGCCACCGATGGGATGCCCCATTACCGGGTTCCCCATAAGCCAGATAATATGCGATAAATAGACTGCAATAATGGCGAAAATCATTTGCCTCCACCATCCATAACGGTAAAAGAGCCAGAGGGAAACAGCGGCTGTTAAGGTAAGCAGAGGCAATGATTCGTGGGTTGTATCGCAGAATGCGGATAATGCCAGGGCAAGAAAAAGGGCGATGCCGGCGATAAGTTCTGAATTTAAGCGTGTGGAGCGGTAAAGCTGGAACCCTATTACGATCAAGAGCAGAAAACATACCGCCTCTTTATACGGAATAAGGGGTATGCTGCTGAAAAAATACAGCCGCATGGTGACATAGAACAGCAGAAGGTGGGTGCCTATATTGAGCATATAGGCAAGGTGTTCATGCGAATCCTTAAGATACCTTGAAAGAACATAAACCACTCCCACGGCAACATAGCCGATAATGGCCGCCATGTAGTTGTTCGTTTGCTTCTGGATGAACATCATCAGGAAGCCTATCCCGAAAAGGAGGACCACAATACCGATCCATGAAAGTCCGTATTCGAGGATATTCGATTCAATGGTAGTTTCGTCAACGGCTACCGTTTCGCCGTCGGATAAACCGGCGTTTTCGAGCCTGTTCATCAATTGTTGTTGCCGGGAACCTGAAATGGCTTTCTCTTCAAGCGCCGAGAGCCGGTCTTCAATACGGGCCAGCCGTTCAGAAATATTTCCAGATTCCTGGGTTCCTGCAGTTCCATTTTGCGACATAATTCTATCTCCTTTTCTTTTTAAGGGAAGAAAATGTAAAATAAAAGCCTTTAAATCAGGTTCCCGGCAATAACGGTAACCTCAGTTTATTTCAGTTTCCTGAGATAATTTACCAGGGACCAGCGTTCGCTGTCTTCGGTAATGGTTTTGCCGAAAGCAGGCATTTTATCGTGTCCGGTTGTGATTTTATAAAAAATTTCACCGTCGGTCTGTGCCTGGAATTCTTTTGCTGTAAAGTCACCGCAGGATGTGCCAAGGGTAGCTGCCTTGGGGCCGTCGCCAAGACCATCTTTGCCATGGCATGATTTACAATGTTTTGCAAAAAGGTCTTTGCCGGTGCTTACATCGGCTGCGTTGGGGTTTTTCATTGTTTTGTATTTATCCGGTGCAACCCATTTAGCCGGTTTCTGTGCAAACCCTACCAGGCAGATGAAATTCATCATCAGAAATATTGCAAGTAAACGGTTTACATTCTTCATTTTCATAATTACCTCCTGATTTAATTAATTTGTTAATATTTGGTTTTTGTTTAATGTGATGCGGTTTGAGATTTTCCCTCTTTCAAGGCTTTGTTCCCGATATGTTTTATGCGGAAAATTGTGAAGATGGCGTAGGTGAAATGGAACCATACAAGCGAAAGCAGTACGATAAGGGTATACACCATCCACAGGGGGGCATTGGTGTCGCCAAGGCCGCGTTTAACGATGACCATAGGGGGGAGTTTTTTACCCCAGGCCATGGTGGCGCTGACTTCGGCATTGCCGTACTTGTCGTTATCTTCGAACCTGGCGACAATGGGCAGGTTGCCTGCTGAATCACCGGGAAGGGTTACCGGGAAGTCAAGGTCGGCATGGCCTCCTTTAACAGGCTGTTCCCCGATTTTAAGGGAAGAGAATGTTCGGGGCACATAAAATATTGCCGTAGGCCCCTCGATTGGGACGGAATCCCCTTTCTGGTTGATCTCAACTGCAAAGAGGTTGATAAGCCTGGTACTGTCCTTCTGCGAAAAGGTGATTTTCATGAACACATCCATGATCTCTGCCGAAGATTCCGACCCCTGGTATTCCTTGCTCCCGGCGTAGGTTGCAGAGTAAAGATATTTACCTTCCTTGTTTCTTGGAACATCAAGTTTATCGGGAAGGGTGAAGGCTGCTTTGCCTGCCTCATCGGTGGAGGCTTTACCGAGCTGGACCTTGTCCTTGGCTCCCTGCACAAAGAAACTGATTTCCATTCCTTCGAGAGGAACAGTCTGGTCATCTTTTTTACTGGTGAGTTTTGCGGTAAGGGTATGGGAACCCGATTTATTCAGGAATTCAAGTTTCAGCCTCGACCTCAAAGGGTCCTGGGCATGACCGGCCATGGCCGCTGTCATGAAAAGAAGGATCAGTATCCCCGCCACCACATTCTTCTCTTTTCTTGTTTTACGGATCATGCGGCGCAAGATCCTTTCCTTGGCTTGTTTCCGTAATTTGAAATAATCCCTTTCGTCGGCAGTCGGGACTCTTACTACAGGAACTATAGGAAGGAATTTAGAGAAGAGGAAGAACAGTAGTAACCAGAGTGCGATGCCCATGGCGGTTGCCGACCATTCAACCCAGCTGGGCGAATAACTTGCAAACTCGGGCCTCAGGTCATGCAATGGCAGAAGCGGGGTCTCAAGGGTGGGGATGATGATGAGGTAACGTTTCACCCAGAGTGCGGTGACAGCAACGAGGGCTGCAAACACTATAGTGTTGATGCTCCTCAGGCGGGGCAAAGCGATGATGACGATGGGAAGAAGAACTCCTATAAATGCCGAGAAGAAGAACCACCACCAGTAGGTCGATGTGTCGAAGAGGCGGTGGAGGACTTCCATATCCCATTTCACGCTGCCGTACCAGTTGGTCAGGTACTCGCTGAAGGTGAAATAGCCGTAAAGGGCTCCGAGTATCATCAGCAGTATGCCGAGGTAGGTAAAGTGATTTTTGGTGATATGGGCTTCAAGATGGTAGAGCTTACGGAATGCGAACATGACGAGAATGAGCACTCCGGTGCCTGAATAAATGGCAGCCAGTACGAAATACGGTGCGAAGATCGTGCTATGCCAGCCCGGTCTGAGCGTCATGCCGAAGATCCATGCCAGTACCGAATGCACCAGGATGGCCAGGGGGATGATCACGATAGAAATAAGGTCGATGAGCCTGTTGAGGAGTTCGCGCTGCTTGGGCGTATCCTGGTAATTGGCCGACAGGAATTTATATACCTTGTTTCGCCATTTTGCAATGCCAACAGGATGATCCCTCATGAAGGCCAGGTCGCGTACGCAGGCAAGGTAGAGGAAAATGAAGCTGCCGATCAGGTAGGTCGATATTGCGAAAACATCCCAAACGATAGGCGACTGAATCCTTCCGTAGACAAGGATATGCCATACTCTTTCAAGCCTGCCCATGCTGAGGAAAATATAACTCGGGCCTATCATGGTTGAGACCACGGTTATCGTTTCGGCCATTCTTAAAATAGGATGCCTCCATTCGACCCTGAGCAGGTGAAGTATACCTGAAATAAGGGCGCCTGCGTAACTGATCCCGATGAAGAAGATGAAATTGGCGTCGTAAATCCCCCAGATCACGTAATCGCGCATCCCTGTTTCAACCTGTCCTATCGTTAACTGCTTGTACAAAGCATATACCCCCCAAAGGATAATGACCATCATGGTGGTGATGAAAATATAACCGTACTTGCCTATAGACTCAAGCTGAGGCTTGAAATCCTCATAATTTCTGTATGTTTTACTGTTGTATTCCATGCTGTATGGGTTTATTCGGATATATTGGCTTCTTTCTTGTATAAATCAATTTCCTCGGGTTTCAGATCCTGGAATCCCACTTTGTAATCAAAAAGGCGGTTAACCGGGGGAAGGTAATTCACCCCGGGTTCGGTTCCCAACTCTTCCATATAGCGGTATGCTGACCTTTGCTGTACAAGCTCGCTGAACCTTACTGTTTCGGTGCCGTTGGTAACAGTGTCTTCGTTCTTGTCGCCATAGAAATATACCCCGTTGGGACATGAGGTGACGCAAGACGGCAGTTTGCCCTGGCGTACCATATCGGGACAGAAATCGCATTTGCCCACGGTGCCGACTTTCTGGGGCCAGCTCGTTTCGGGCGAATATTTTTTTCCTTCGGGAAGGGCAGCCTGCTCGGGCTTTCCCCAGTTGAATACCCTTGAAGAATACGGGCATGCAGCCATGCAAAATTTGCAACCGATGCAGCGGTCGTTGTCGATGAGGACGATCCCGTCGGTGCGCTTGAATGTGGCGCCAACCGGGCAAACCTTTACGCAGGGTGGATTGTTGCACTGGAAACAGGGCTTCGGAAACCAGTAAGGCGAAGTATCCTTGCTGTCCCTGAGAAGGAAGAATTTGATCCATTGGATGTCCTGGGGAAGATGATGCATGCTCTGGCAGCCTTCAAGGCATTTTCTTGCATTCCTGCAACGGGCCAGATCGATGACCATGACCATTTTCTTGTTAGGCATGCCCTGCCTGGCTTCCTTGCCGGTTGCGGGACAAGCATGGCAATGCCCCTTGTCAACTTCAACCAGTGAACCATCGGGTGAGAGTAATTTGACTTTTTCACCCGTTTCTTTGGAGACTTTTTCAGGGTTGGAAACCGCTGATAAAACTTTCCCGCCTCCCCCTATGAGGGCTGTAGCGCCTGCTGCCAGGCCAAGTTTCAGAAATTTTCTTCTGGAAGAATTATCGTCCTTCATATTGATGCTGTATGAAAATTAAATGTATTGCCTGATAATGGTGAACCATTCATCCCGGCAGCCGAATTCAAACAGCCACCAGGCCTGATTTTATCCAATGCAAAGCTAATTCTACATTCATTTGCATCTCCGGTTAAAAGAGCGATATTTTCAGGAATAAATGTGGTTTCTTTTCCGTTCTCGTAAGGGAAAAAAGCAGGGAAAATATTGATATATATCAATATTTTCTTATTTTTGCCTTGTGCTGGAATATCTCGACAAACAAACAAGGAGCTGCATGAACTGCTCCTGCAAATCAGCCCTGTTTTGTCTTTTAACCAATGAAGAACTTGAGATGGTTGACAAAAACAGGCTGAACGTGGTATTTAAGCCGGGAGAGACCATCCGCAAGCAGGGGACCCAAATGACCCATGTGATCTCGGTAAGCTCGGGGATGGCAAAATTGTATCTTGAAGGCATCGAAAGCAGGAATGCCATCCTGCGCATTGTAAAACCCACCAACTTTATAGGGGGACCCGGCGTTTACCTTGACCAGATGCACCATTATACCGTGATGGCACTTACCGAATCATCAGTTTGCTTCATCGATCTCAACGTCATCAAGGAAGTTATCAGGAGGAATAACCGGTTTGCCGAGGAATTCATGAAAGACTTCAGCCGCAATACCCTTAATGTATACAACCGCCTGATCTATCTTACCCAAAAGCAGATGCCTGGGAGGATGGCCGATTCACTACTGTACCTTTTTGAAGAGATATTTTTATCGGATCATTTTCCAATGTTGTTGAACAAACAGGACCTGGCCGATCTTTCGGCCATGTCGCGCGACAGCGCGGTGAAAATCCTGAGGTCTTTCGAGCATGAGGGGATCATTCAGTTTAATGACAAAGAGCTGAGGCTGCTCGATCATGAATCCCTGAAGAGGATCAGCCGCATCGGTTAACCCGGAATTTCGTATGTTTGGGTCCTGAATGAAGGCCCGGTTTAATATCCATATTGACAGAATACTGATTTTCCTTATCATCGCCATTGGCGCTGTTCTCAGGTTTTATAACTATAGCAATATCCCTTTCACCCATGACGAATTCAGCGCCATAATCCGCACACAATTCAGCAGCTTTCACGAGCTTATTGCAAAAGGAGTCATGATTGACGGCCATCCCGCCGGGGTGCAGGTATTTCTTTATTACTGGGTAAAACTTACGGGTATATCGGAACCCCTGGTAAAACTCCCATTTACCTTGCTCAGCCTGCTTTCGGTTTACCTGGTATACAGCATTGGGAAGAAGTGGTTCAGTGCTGCATCCGGCCTTATCGCTGCATCCTTTCTCTCCTTCCTTCAATATTCGGTGATGTACGGGCAGGTCGCCAGGCCTTATGCCAGCGGTTTGTTCCTGGTGCTGCTGATGGTTCACTTCTGGACAAATCTTATGCTTTTCCCCGGGAAGCGTTATTACGTCAATCTTGCAGGGTACATACTGGCTTCGGCACTCTGCGCCTATAATCATCATTTTACCTTGCTTTTTGTCGGCGTGGCCGGATTGACGGGCGTTTTCATTATCAATCGCGGCTACCGCAAAGCATTCATCCTGTCCTGGGCCGCTATATTCCTGCTGTATGTTCCCCATCTTCCCATCTTCTTCGCCCAGCTCAGCCAGGGAGGGATCGGCGGATGGCTGGGCAAACCGAGGCCCGACTTTGTGATCGATTACCTGGCCTATGTTTTTCATTTCTCATGGTACCTTGCTGCCCTTTTACTCCTTCTGCTCACGCTCTCACTGGTATGGAGGACCAATAAGAACCCAATTGATTACCGACTGTTGGTGGTTGCCTTTATATGGTTTTTCATTCCCCTTGCGGCAGGATACCTTTACTCCGTTTATATCAACCCGGTGCTTCAGTACTCCATGCTTATTTTTTCCTTTCCTTTCCTTTTACTGCTGATGTTTTTTTATGCTGATGCTGACAGGCCCTGGCAAAAATGCGTCCTTGTAGCAGCCTGCGCCCTGTTCATCATACCGTCACTGGTATCCGAAAGAAAGCATTACCGGCTGTTTTACAATTCACCTTACCGGGAGATCATCATGGAAGCAAAGCATTCATCCGATTCGCTAGGCAGGGCCAACTGCTTTATCCTGATCGATTCTTACCGCCCTGTAAGCGATTATTATCTTCAAAAACCAGGGATGAACGGTTTTCACTTAAGTTATTTTCACGATGCTTTTGATCCTCCCGTCATTGGCAATATTATTGATACCTGCGGCAGCAAATATTTTGTTTACGGCTGCATATCAAACTCGAGATGGGAGGACTATCCTGTTATCAGGAGCAGGTATCCCTGTCTGATGACCCATAAACGGTTTAACGAGGGCGACTTTTATGTGTTTTCGAAAGACAGTGTTCAGGGGCCGGGGGAATATTATTTTTCTTCGTATGCCGATTTCGTTTCGAACAAATCAGGCTGGGAAAATATCAGGCCCGAAAGCATATGGTTCACAGGCCAGGACCTGAAGAATCCCGTGGTATGCATGGACAGCAACTTGCAATTCAGTCCCTTATTCAGAGGATCCCTCAGGGACATCTGCCGTCATAAAAATGATATTATTGATGTGTATGCCGATGTTGAAACCCCGCAAGGGTTTAAGGAAGCCTACCTTCAGCTGGGCATTTACCGTAAGGACAGTCTGCTTTCTCTCCAGTATGCAAGCATCAAAGGCTCGTCCCCGGGGGAATGCCATCGTATTTTTTGCTCCTGCCGGCTTGCCGACATTGACTGGAGGCATCATAACCTGGTGGTTCAGGCATTCATCTGGAACCCCAAAAAACAGGATCTTATGATCAGGGGGATGTCGTTCAGCATAAGGCATGGGAATCCTTTTCTGTACGGGCTGTACAGGAAAATTGAAAAATAAGCATGCTCACTTGATAAGTCCGATGCCTTCCAATGCCGATGAGTCATTCGGGCGTATCATCAGCACTTTATGAAACAGTACCTGGGCTTCGCGGAATTTCCCTAAACGGTATTGAGTCCAGGCATACAGGATATTGCTGTCGTAATCGAATGGATACAGATTAACCACTTTTTCAAGATATTTATCTGCATCGGCATATTCCTTTTTACCATATAGGATCGATCCCATACGGTAATTTGCGATCGTGTTCTGGGGGTCGATCTTCAATATTTCCTGGTACTGTTTGATCACCTGGTCGAGGTTCCCGAGAGCGGCTGCAGGGTATGCAAAACCAAGTTTCGCTTCAATGGAATACGGTTTAAGGCTGATGGCCTTCTGGTAATATGCCGAAGATTCGGTAAACAGTCCGGCAAGGTAATTCAGCCAACCCAGCCTGAGATTGATCTCATAGGATTTTTCATCGTAAACTGTTTTAAGGATTGCCATTGTGGCATTATACTCAGCTTTGAGTTCCAGGGTATAAGAACTGCTGAAGGCATCTTCCACGTTTTTCATTTCGCTGGTCTGGGCCTTTAGCTGGATGCTGAAACAAATAAGGCACGATACAAGGATCTTTTTTATTAAAATTTCCATTTTATTCCTCCTATTAAGGTGTTTGTATAATAATTACTGATAGTCGTTGCGGGTACTGGCCTTCCCGGTCCCTCAGGATTTGGCAGCATATACGTCGTTGTGCTTTCCTTGCTGAAGAACTGGTATGTAAAGGAGATACCCCAGTGTTTTGAAAAATAATAGCTCAGGGTAGCTCCGGCTCCGTAATTAAAGGTGTCGGTGATATTGTATACAAGGTAGCCGTTGGATAAATTTGCGTTTGAAAGGTCACCATAAATGAGCGAGCCTTCAATCCACAGTCTTTTTAAAACCTCCCCTCCCAGGGTTTGCTGGAAAATAAGCCGGGATTTCCCTCCCTCAAAGAATGCGGTTGCAGCGGATGTGCCATAGAATCGGGCAGAACCCAGGGGAAAGTAAGTCAATGAAAGCCCTCCCTGGGTCTGTGTCCTGGCGTTCAGGTTTGAGATGCTGCCGCTGAGGGTGAGCCTGAAAATTTTTATGTCCCAGTCAATTGCAAGAGACCCCAAATAATTGCTGAACGACGTATCGCTCTGAGAGTAACTATCAGTAATTTTTACGAAGGGGATGAACAGGTACCTGGGGGGATTTCTGAGGAAACGGGCAGTATCCTGTATGGTTTGTTGGGAATGATGGACATTTATATTATTGTAGCTGACATTGAGAAAATGAAATGCGGGCCTGATCCTGAACCCTTTCGGGAGAACCACCGAAACCGAAAGATAGGCCTCATGCTGCGTCATATGGTACTGGAAGCTGGTATCGTTAGCAACCTTTGAATGTGAATAAATATACTGTTTCCCCCAGGCAGAATCTGCAATTTTCACAAGGGCATTCCCGGGTTCCGCATTCTGGAAATATTTTACTTTCAAAAAATCCATATAGTTATAGCAAACATATACGCTGATCTTGCTCCCTATATTCAGGTTAACTCCCAGATGCGCGTAATATGAATTCCTGTAAACGTCTTTTTCACCGGCGATACTGTCTTTACCCATGAGAAAGGGATTTTGCTGGATTTTATTTTCGCTGCTGAAGATGGCTCCCCCTTCGGCGTCAATCTGGTCGAATACGCTATACCGGATCTTCAACCTTTGCCTAGTCTCCTTATTAATCGAAGGTGATACTGCCCTGGCTTTATCCTCCCTCCCTGCTGCAGCATACGACAGATAGAGGTATTCTCTTGTAAGCAGATCGGAGGAGTTGAACTTCATTGCTTTTTCAAGATGTTCTATAGCCGGGAAATACCTGCCCAGGTGAAAGTAAGATATACCCATCCTTTGCCGGAGATAAAAATAATCAATGTCGTCATGCAATGCTTCTTTCCCTAGGAATACAACCGAATCCCATTTCTGCTCATTGAAAAGCCGGGAGGTCTGGAAATCCACCGTCCTGAAATCAAGGGCATTTGCAAGTCCGGGCAGGAAAAACATTGCCAGCACAAACACGGTTATGTTCCTAGTCCTGCTCATCCCTCAAAGCCTCAAGAAATAATTTATTATCCTGTATCATTATTTTATCGATTCCTTTGGAACTGATCTCAAACCGGGCCAGGACCTGCTTCCTGTCAAACTTTCCAAACTTCACCATTGAAACGGATTCAAGCCAGATCCTGGAATTTGTAAAGTCATCGGCCTCTCTGATAAAGTTCATGGTATAAACAGGTTTGAGGAAAATAATGAATGGGGCAATGACATCCTGCATATATTTCAGAAATCCCGATTTTATAATACTGAGCGGGAGGCGGTCTTCAATAACAAGGCCTTTATAAAATCCCGTTACAACTTTATAGGCATTCAGGTAAAAATACCATAAAAGGGAAGCCCTGTCGCCTTCAAAGTGGGTAAAGGAAAGCACATGGTTGCGGAAGCTGAAATATGCACGTGAGCCTGATTGCTCGCAAAAAATGTAAGGTTTGTCGTTTAATCCTGATTGCACCTCCCAACTTACCTTCCCGGTTTTGCCATCGGACCGGGTTACAGTAAATTTGAGTTTTTCGCCTGGTATAAAACGGAATGCTTTCTCCATGGAGGGTTTATTCTCGGTATTTGAGAGCGATACATCCTTCTCAGGTATGCCGTAGGCATGGAGGAGGAAGCGGTTGCTTTCACGGATGATGTAATTGGACAAGGGGTATTCTATTGTTTTGGACCCTATATAGGGATATTCCTGGACCTGGAAATGAAGATGCGGAACAGGCGACCTGCCTGAATTTCCGCAGGATGCTATGATATCACCGGTTCTTACGAACGCACCCTGTTTCACTTTAACCGAATTTTTTTTCAGATGGCATAGTTTGGAGTACAGATGGTCGGCATGCCTTATCACGACTGCATTCCCCCAGTTCTGTTCAATGTTCGCCCTGCCGATTTCATTATCTTCGATGTCGTTAACGATTTCTTCGATCCAGCCATCAGCGGGAGAAACCAGGGGTTTGCCGAAACAATAATAATCGCCCGGCTGATCTCCTGTTCCGCTGTATGTTTTCCCGTCGGCACCAGTTAACTCAAAATCCCAGGCATGCCTCCAGTCCCCCTGGTGGGTAATATCCCCCTCATGTCCCTGGGTCACTTTCCATTCTCCAAAAAAGGGAAGAATAAGCGGGATATTGGCCATATTCCCAAACCTTTCGGAATAATTAAGCTGTGAATAGAGGTTTTTTTCGGGTGAAAATTGCTGATAGGCGACCAGGGACGGCTTGGAATAAAAACGTTCTCGGAATTTCAGGATGTAAAGGAACAACAGAACGGTGAGGTTGAACGGCAGGGAAAATACCGAAAGCTGGAAAGTTGAAAAAAGCTGGTTTGTACTGGTCAGCAGGATGGATATGAGAGGAGTAAGAAGGATCACCCAGATGTATGAATATACTGAAGGAATAATGAAGAATCCCCCGATGGCAATGGCCGTAAGGATATAGTTAAAGCCTATATACCCATAACTGAGTTCGGCGAAATTTGCACCAATGAAATGATAATAATAAAATGCCGAGTAAAAACCTATAAGAGAGAGCACGAAGCCGATCCTGGAATAGATCAGCAATCCTGCGGCAACCAGTATCCCGGGTAAAAGGTGATACTGGAACAATATAGCTCCCAGTGAACGGAAATACATCTTAAGTGAATAGGGAAGGGGTATATTATTGAACCATTCGTATAAACCCACCATTTTCAATCCACCCAAAGAATACATTTCATTCAGGGAATAGACACCTCTTTCGCTTATAACCAGCGACGAAAAATGTCTTGATGCCAGGGTTACCAGCCATATAGTAAACAAAAAGGACATGCTCAGGAAAGGCAGCCCGTATTTCCCGATAACCCCTTCGAAAAACAGGGTAATGAAAAGGGAAAGCACTGCGGTAAAGGCAAGGAGGGTGAAGAACTGAAGCCCCGGATGGTAAAATATTCCCAGTCCGAGCCCTGTGAGCAGGCTGTTGAAACCGTAATAGCCAAGCCGTATGTTCAACCGGTTAAATCCTACAATATATGCAACTGCATTTGCAAAGACAACCGAAAGCAGCCCGCTGAGACCTGCCCAGGGATCAAAGAAGGTAACTGCCAGCAGAATGACCGCAAATACCCTGTTATTTGAAAAATAAACCTGGGTATAGCTGTTTAGCACACTGTCGGCAAGGGAAGGAAAAAGACTATGCAGGCGCTTTATCATCAGTACAGATTAATTCCGGGTCGCGCTTTAAATTTTTCAAAGTTCGAATTTTTTCAGATATTCAGGTATTCTTTCCATATCAACCATATTGGCAAGAGTTTCTTTTTCACGGATGATATGCGGATTTCTGTTCTCGTCGATCAATACCACCCTGGGGCGAAGCGTGATAAACTGCATCCACTGGGTCATGTTATAAGCTCCGACGTTATGGATTACCACCTGTTCCCCTTTATTCAGCAATGGAAGGTTCACATTCTCCCTGATCACATCGATATTCATGCAGAGCGGACCATATATGCAGGTCTCTTCAGAATAATGTGTAAAAGGCTGGGCCGGGGTTATCTTATGATCATACCAGAAAGATGTAAACAGTATGTTCACCCCTGCATCCAGGATAGTGGTACGCTTTCCTGTACTGGAACGTTTATTTGAAATCACGGTGCCGATCAGAAAACCTGCTTCATCAATCAGTGCACGCCCGGTTTCAAGGATCAGCAATGGCAGTTTATCCTTCTTGAAGTTACTGTTAAGCAATGCAGTTGTAATAGTTTCAGCGTAGTCATCAAAGGTGGGATTGATGTCGCTTCCTGGCATATAAGCGCCTTTAAGGGTATTCCTCGAAGCAAAACCGCCTCCCATATCGAAATAGGAAATTTCATGGTTGAATTTCTTTTGCAGGGAAAGCGCCAGGTCGGCAAGCTTTACGGCGGCAACTCCATAGGCATTCGGCGAAAGCATGAAAGTCCCGATATGACAATGCAGTCCCACTAGGTCCATCTTTTCGGAATGCATGATTTTGTTCATGGCATCCCAGGCCTGCCCATTCTCATAGTTGAACCCGAACCTGTCCCACATAGGGTAAACT
Source organism: uncultured Bacteroidales bacterium (assembly GCA_903877385.1). Classification (GTDB taxonomy): domain Bacteria; phylum Bacteroidota; class Bacteroidia; order Bacteroidales; family FEN-979; genus CAIRDP01. Next base: position 135,519 of record CAIRDP010000011.1, on the reverse strand, counting down.
CCCGTATCCATATTCACCCTGATGGCAACCCGAGGCCGCTTTTTCAGTTTATCGACCAGTTCTACGATGGTATAGAATTCATCCAGGTGGTCGATATGGATCAGGGAGTTGTTTTTAATGGCCTTGGTGAGATCTTCCTCGGTTTTATCCGGACCGTTGAAAATGATCTTGTCGGCAGCTACGCCCAAGGCTAAGGCTTTGTCATATTCAAAGCCTGAAACAACTTCGGCCCATGAACCTTCCTGGTGGAAAATACTGCAGATCGCATTCAGGTAATTGGTTTTATACGACCATGCAAACTGGACCTTAGGATACTTTGTTATAAGAGCCTTCTTTGCTTTTTTATATGTATTTCTTATGGTTTTCTCAGAAATCACGAACAGGGGTGAACCAAAAGAATTTATAAGTTCGTTTATATTCACCCCGTCAATGTTTGTCATCGGCAGATATTCGGTTTTTAACCCGAATTTATTAGGCATTGATGATTCCAGCTTACGTATTGCCGGGCGTTCATATCTTATTTTTGACATAGTATTTATTTTTAATGATGTTCAGGTAGCGGGAAATAAAATAGCGAAATTATTTCGCTTTTCGCTATTGATTTACAGTTCACCGTAAATTGATATCTGTTCAAATTCCTCCCGGTCAACGATCATGTCCCAGGAATACCGTACAAACATTTTGCCTATCTTGAACTCACTGAAAGGTTCGACTTTTTTCCCAAGGGCGAGGTTCACAAGGGCTTCGGGGATATTCTGCCCGACCCCTACCGAAAGATAGATCCAGGCCGGCAGGCGGGGATTGATCTCGAGAAGGTACAGTTCGTTATCCTTGTTTTTCATCAGTTCGAGCTCAAAGCCACCTCTCCATTTTGTTACTTTAAGGAAGTGTCGTGTAAGTTCCAGCATCTTTTCATCGGAAATGGAGATGCCTCCCCAGGCTTTGCCTTTATCGGTAATATATTGTTTCCTCATCGGAATGGCGGCGATGGTTTTGCCTTTCCCGTCGCCCAGCCCGGTAACATTGAATTCGGTGCCGTGTATGAATTCCTGGATGATGATGGGCAGGCCCCATTTGGCGCTGATCTTGTTATAATAATTCCTTACCTGTTCCAGGCTGTAAGCAACGGATGCATCGTAAAACTTCCCTTTGACGATCACCGGGAAGGAAAACTCGGAAGTGAGACTGTAGATGGTCGACATATCGTACAGCACCCTTGACCTGGGGGCCTTAATGCCATATTTGATGCCGAAATCAGAAAGATTTACTTTCTGCCTCTCCTCAAATTGGTGAAGAGTAGGCAGAAACATCCTTATCCCCATAGCCTGCAGCTTCTTCTCAAGTTTTATGAAAGGGAAAAGTTCAGCATCAAAATTTGGTATGATTACATCGAGTTTTTCCTTGGAATGAATGTATTCAAGCCTTGGCAGCAGGGTATCGGTTCCTGCGCCCGGATAGGGGATCTGGTATGTTTTATCAACGATATCATGCATGTAAATCCCAGGTTCGAGAGATTCGTAAGCCAGGCCGATGATCCTTACATCAAAGGATTCTGCCTCCCGTAGAGCCCTGATCACAGAAACTCCCGGACCCGGGCTGTCAACGGCATTCAGGCCTGTAACTGCTATATTAAGCTTTTTCCTTTTCATTTTTGTCTAATAAACCGTAATTGGATAGAGTTTCAAGAAATTCATGGAAATCCTTTTCAAAAACCTGTTTTTCGGTATTGTACTTTTTCAGGATTACGTTGGATATCTCATCAAAGGATTTCCCTTCTCTCATCAGGCTTGTAAGTTCGACCCCTATGGGATTAACGGAAAAAGATTCCCCGTTTTCGGGGTTAAACACCAGCCCGGAATCGCTGACAGCAATATTTTTCCTGATTTTCATGAATTTTTAATTTAGTATTCGACAAAAATAATTTAAACCCCCGGCAGACGTGTTCTGAAATTTTCGAAATCTTGTATAAGATTTTAATAATGCAGGTGTTTTCCCCGCCACCGGGGCAAAACCCGGGTCCATGGCTCCTCTGACCCTGGTTTAATAACGATTTATTAGTTTGGATGCTTTCACAGGAAATTCCCTGCGCCCAGCCCGAAAACAAATGCTGCTCATTCACACCTGGGCCGGAGTATAACGGCGAGCTTTATCTGCTCAACCAGGATTCTTTCTTTCTTGGTTTGCTCATCTCACGTTGTTCTCCCAAGCCTGAGGGATTCAGCTGTAAAAATAAGCAATTCCTGCAGAATGCTTAAGGCATGACGGGAATTTTTTCAGCGTACAATCGTCATCCTTTTCACGGCAGAATGCTCCCCGGCAGTGAGTTTGTAAAAATAAATTCCGGATTGGAGGGCAGAAGCGTCAAACACTATTTCATGTTTCCCTTTTGACTGATAATTAATATTTTGTATGCTGATGACATTTCCGAGCATATCAAAGATACTGAGTGTAACAAGACAGCCTTCGGGCAGGAAATAGCTGAATTGGGTTTTATTATTGCAGGGATTAGGGAAGTTCTGATAAAGTTCCGGAACCGTAGAATTCAGGTTCCCCTGCTCATTAATACCGGTAGGGTAAAGCTCGATATAATCACCCGGTGTAAGGTCCCTGCCAGCAAAGCCCGCGTATGACGGGGCATACCTGTAAACCCTGAACACCGAATTCAGCGTTTCATCGGGATGCACAGAATCATGGGGGATAGAATCTCCCTGGTACATCGGGCCCTTGTCGTCGACCGGGCAGATGTATTTCCAGCAGGTTTCACCGGCAGGGGTGACTTCAATAAACGTCCCGAGGGGACCGTCGTCGATCAGGGTATTCCCGTTTTGCAGCCTCTGGGCACCTGAAATGTCCCCTGCATATAACGAAGCCGGAGGATTGGCCACATAAGTCCATGTAAGGTTTGACGGGAGCCACGCCTGGCCTGTGGTCAGGGGGTAATCACCATTACCGTCGATCGGGGGCGTAATTTCGTCAATCGAAGAATAATTTCGGTTCACTCCATTGTTAAAACACATAAGGTCGCCTGCACCCGGACAGTCGGGTTTGATCCACTCCACGCAATGTTGCTCGAAGAATTTCTGGTCGTTCGCAGTCCCGGCGCCGTAGTTCTGTGGGTCCCCCCAGCGGTAAAGGAGATCTCCTCCCTTGTTATGTACGCCCCCCGTATGCCCCGCTGACTGGGCCGTGGTCGTGCTGTGATCGATAAGCCAAAGTTCACTGTTTCCCCTCACGCTCATAACGATCTGGTCGAGATCAGACCGGTAATCTATGCAGTTCATATGGTTCCAGAACAATGGCTCCACCCTGCCATCGCCAAGGGTGCTTATCAGCTCAGGATGGGCGCTGATGACACCATAATTGTTTTTCGTGGGATCGAAATGCTGGATGAGGTGGTCCCATACATGCCATTCCCAAACCACGGTCCCTCCGCTGGGGTAGGTGGGCTGTATCTCGATAATGCAATCCGGCAGTATGTACCCTTTCTGAGCAACATCCGGCTGGAAATTGTTGGGATCAAAACCTGCCGCTATGGCTTCGGCAAGGGTCTTTTTCTCGACCACCAACATGATTATGTTCCCGTTCGGCAGTTTTTTGACATCATGGTGCTGGGTGTAAGTTGATGTGGAATATTCCATATACCACACCAGGCTGTCATTCCATGTGTATTCTTCCAGCCTGCCCCCTTCGCCTCCGCCCGAACCAAGACTTCCCATTAACATGCAGGTTCGGAGCAGGTTCCCGTTCTCAAGAACGTATACCGATTGCCCGGGAGTATAGGTGCTGGCCTTCCATTCATGACATTTCCGGCCTTCATTATTGATGATGTAGGTCATGGTATTATGCTTGGGTGCAAAAACGGTATAACCCACGAATGCCTGCGTTGTATCGTCCAGGAACAGGCCCATGGTCCTGTTCTGGGCTGAAACCCTGGCCAGGACTGCAACCAGCAATGCGATGATAAGAAGTTTGGTTTTCATGGCAAAGTATATTGATTATTCGGTTTTATCGGTTCAGTATTAATTTTATTGTTGACTGATGACTACCTGCCACAAGCCTGCAGAAATAAATACCACTTCCCAGTTGCCCGCCGTCCCAACTGATGGTATGCCATCCTTCATTTTCCATACCATCGGCTATTACATCAACTACTCTGCCCAAGGTATTGCTCACTGTTAATAAAACATCTGAGGATGAGGGCAGATAATATTTAATTGTTGTCGAACCGCTGAAGGGATTCGGAAAATTCTGCTGTAGCATCTTGTATCCTGCATCCTGCATCCCGTTATCCTGGATCCCGGTCAAAGTCGAATATTTCCTGGCAACCCTGAAACCCACGTGGTACCATGGGTTGTTTGGATCCTGCGGCCCCCTGAAATACGAAGGGTCACGGTTTGAAACCCTCGAATGCCCGTCATTCACATTATTCGAATCAATGCCATTGTACCAGTTGCCGCCCCTCATCCCGCGGTACTGCTTGCCGTCGGGCATGATGCTTCCGCTCGCCGGGCCTGTCGGATTATCATAAGTACTGTTATAGTAGTAGTCGGAGGCATACCAGTCATTGACAAATTCCCATACATTCCCCTGCATGTCATACAGACCGAAACCGTTGATGCCATTGCCGGTCTGGTAGGTAGCGGCGCTTCCTGGCCAGTTGTAGTCCGATTTCTGCTTCAGTGCTCCGTCATAAAATCCCACCGGAGTTGTGAGCGGGTAAGCTCCGGTTTCATAAGGATCGCCTGAGCTTGGCAGGTTTGCCTGCGTGACGTCTATGGTATCGCCGTTCTCGAATTTCAGGTAGGGATTGGTATGCCCGCCTCGGCCTGCATATTCCCATTCCGCCTCGGTGGGAAGGCGGTACCCGCTATTGGTGAAAGTACAATTGCCCGAAGCCATGTCGTAACAGGAATTCAGCCCGTTTTGCTGGCTCAGCCAGTTACAATAAGCAATTGCGCCAAGCCACATTACCCCGCTGACAGGGTGCTGAGCTCTGAAATCGGCCATGGAAAAGGAAGTCCCGTCATAACCTATACTGTAGTACGGGGCATCCTGGTAGGTGTAATATAACGTATTGGTATCCCCTGTAAGATGGACCCTGTTGCTTGTGACCTGGATATTTCCAGCAAGCAGGGCCGAATTCAGGAAAGTCAGGTATTGCTCGTTGGTAGTCTCTGTTTTAGCCATGTTGAAAGAGTCGATCTTGACCGAATGGATAGGGATCTCATCGTTCGGATGGCTGGGATCGTAATGCCCGTTATGATCGCCCATTTCATAAACCCCGCCGGGGATGTTCACTTCGGTGATATTGGTATAGGCATTGTCCAGCCCGCCCCTCACCAGCAGCACCTGTTCTTTTTTAGTCTTCACCGAATATGAAACAATTCCGAATTGCACATTGATGTCCCAGGCTTTGGCATTATCTCCGATAAGTGTGGTCGATGACCAGAAATTCCCCGAAACAACATCGGGAAAATAAGTATTATCGAAAGAGGGATTGATTTTACTTACGTCATTCAATGACTGAAGTTCTTTTACATTAGGTAGTCTCCAGTCGGTCTTGCCGCCCTGGGAAACGGTTTTACTATACAGAAGTGCGTCCTCCCAGCTCATGCTGTCGGCAGCCTGGATCATTTGCCAGGTAAGGCCAGTATAGTTATCTTTTATTGTCCCATCGCCATTATCAATGAAATGGGGAGGAGCGAATGAAGTCGTAATGACTGACCTCACTGCCCTTGTATTGAAATATTTTGTGCCTCCTGCACTATGTGTTTCCGATTTGGGATGGGCTCCTATTCCTCCTCCTGCATTCACAACCCAGATCATGGTGGAATCATCTGACCTGGCCTCACTGGTCCACCAGTACTCTGCATTGGTAAGCAAGAAATATTGGGTATTCAGAGCCGGATTCAGCTGGCTGTAATTGTTAATGCTAAAGAGTTCAATCCCGGTAGGAAGCCGCCAGTCGGAATACCCGCCAAGCGTGAGGCTGTTGCAGTACGGACCGGCATTTTCGAAGATCATCTCTCCCCCGTCGGTCTTCTGCCACATCAGGCCGGTATTGTTATCGGTGATGGTGCCGTCACCGTTATCGGTAAACGAAGGAGGGTTGATCAGGAAATCAGAGTCTTCACCCTTTGTTGATGTGAAACTTCCGGTTTGCCCGGTATCGGGGATCCTGAATTTGCTTAGTTTCTGGGCATTGAGGCCGGGAATGGTTGTTCCTGCAATTATTGCCAGGATAAGTGCTATTTGGGTTGTTCTTGACATGGAATACTTCCTTTCATTTTATCTGATACAAATCATTTTCTTTGCCAGCCTTTGGTTATCGGCTGTGAGGATGTAAAAATACATCCCGCTGGCCACTCTCGAGCCGTTGTCGTTCGTACCATCCCAGTAAAGGGAGTAATTCCCTTCGATGGAGTAATTCTTCAGCAGGGTTTTTACGTAGTTCCCGTTCAGGTCATAGATAACCAGGGAAACATCAGCAGCCTCTATAAGGTCGAAAGCAATCGTTGTACCGGCTGAGAACGGGTTGGGATAATTTTGTTTCAGTACATTGGCTGAGGACGTCGTCGGGCCTTGTTGTTCTTCAAAGCCGGTAATATCATCGGGGGTCCAGTAATCGGGAGGGTCGCCTGTCATCGTCGGCCCCGGGGTAAGATCATGCCCTGCAAGGGCCGGACAGTCGGCAGCATAGCGATAGACCCTGAAAACGCCATTATAGGTGGGATATTGACAGGTCTTTATCTTCTTTATCCCATCCCTTGTCATAGGGTTGACATACTCCCACAGAACGGCAGTGTCGGTAGGTGCAATTTCAAAGAAATGGCCGTCGTTCATAGAACATATCAGGGTATTCCCGTTGGGCAGACGCTGGGCGCTGGATCCTATCGTGCTGTAAAACGAAACGTTGTTCTTTGCAGAGTATGTCCATACAATCTGCTTCGATACATTTTTATTCTCCTTCATCAGGTTGGAATTTGGAGATGTTACAACAGTATAGCCCGCATCGGGAGGATTGAAGAAATTCCCGGTATTCACTCCCGCGGAATTCAGGTAAGGGTTGATCTCGATGATATAGGACTGGGGTGTAAGTTCAAAAAGGTTCTCGGCATTGCAGAAGACTAGAAAGTTGCCTGCACCGGTAAGCCCTGACCTGATCCATTGGATATCATGTGCTCCTCCGAGCTGCTTGTTCCCTGCAGTGGCTTTTTCCCAGTTATCTTCAACGGAAGGAGGGTCCCCCTGGTTGTATTTTGCGGGATCGCCAAAACGGTACTTGAAATCACCCGCGGTTGTTGCGGCAAGGGCGATGCTTGCAACCGGATCATTGGGTACGAAAGTATTTCCATGATCCACCACATAAAATTCCCCGTGAACCGAGTTGATTACGATCAGGTCCTTGTCCTGGTTATAATCGAGGGAGTTGCAGTGCAGCCAGTCGCTTTTGACATGATTGCCGCGGATGTTCAGGTTGATCCTGCCGGGAGTATTTGCAATGACGCCGTAGGTTGAGGTAATGGCCGGGTACATATCCTGGACCACATGGTCAAAGAACCACCATTCCCAAATCACGGTCCCTGCCCTGTTAACTTCTACAATGGCATCCATCTGGGAGCCGGTGTAGTCATATTGGGCATCGCAGCCGGCATTGAGGCATTGCTGGGCTGTGAGATCCTTGTTGGCTATATAAATGAAAGTGGAATCTCCCAGCTTGGTGTTGTATATTTTTGCAAAATCATGATGCCCGTGGTAGTTGCTGCGGCTCTCGGTGTATTGCCACGTAACATTGCCGTTCCAGTCAAGTTCTTTCCATTGATTCTGGTTGCTCGGATTACCCCCTACGGCATCCAGCAGGGTTCCGGCCTCGGTAAAACGGGGATTCGTGCCTAAGGCCCAGGTATGGATCACATGGCCTTCAAAGTCTATGAGATAAGTGGTTCCCCTCGTACCAAACAAGGTGTAACCCTCATAGGTCCTTGTATGATCCCAGTACCGGGTTTCGGTTTTGACCATTAAACATTCCTGGGGAAACACTGAGGCTGACATCAGCAGAAATAGCGGCAGAAACAATTTTTTTTTCATAATCCGGATCTTTATATAACATTTCTACAAAAATATTTTACAATAAATCCTTCTGCAAAAACATTCAACATAACGGCTGTTTTTATCTGTGAAATACCTCGTTTTTTCAGCGACAGATAATTAGTTTTTTACAGGAATCATAATCCGCAGTATGGATACTAAATAATACACTGATTGACTGATTTACCCTGATCTTCTGCCGATTCAAAAAGCCCGCAATAATACTTTTCATGGCGAACCAGCAATATCCCAAAGGCCCCAAAATCATAGTATGTTCAGGCCAGGAAATTTTTATCGATATAGTTCTGGAACTTGCTTTTATATTGCTCGCTTACAGGAATATATGTGCTCACGTCGAAGATGATCCTGTTCCTTTCTATTACGGAGATCTTTGAAAGGTTGATGATATAGGAGCGGTGCACCCTCATGAAACGGTCTTCGGGCAGCTGTTCTTCTATAGCTTTCATGCTAAGTTGTGTCATGACCGGTTTGGAGCTGAGCAGGTGTATGCGGATATACTCGCTCATGGCCTCTATGTACTTTATATCGTCAAAGTTTATCCTGAGGATCTTGTATTCTGATTTGATAAACAGGAATTCCTTGTTGCTGCTTATTTCCGAAGGTTTCTGCTGCAGGGCGTCGAACCAGGCTTTAGCCTTGTTCGCCGATTTCATGAAATCCTTGTAACTTACCGGTTTGAGAAGGTAATCTACAGCATCGACCCGGAATCCTTCCAGTGCATACTCTCCATAGGCCGTCACAAACACAACCAAAGGGGGATTTTCAAGGTTCTTCACGAATTCCATACCATTAAGATCAGGCATGTTGATGTCGACGAACATGAGATCAACAGCGGTATTTTCGAGCAGTTCAATGGCCTGCAATGCGCTTTCACATAATCCCCGGAGATCCAGGAATGGCGTAGACTTTATGTAACCGGCAATCTGTTGCAGGGCCAGAGGTTCATCATCTATTGCAATACATCTGATCATGTTGGCACAGATAAATTCACGGTAAATAAATCAGCATTATCGATAATATCCAGGTGGTATTTGTCGCCATACAGCAAATCGAGGCGTTTACGTGTATTTTCAATGCCAATACCCGAAAATTCCCCAATCTGCTTATTGTCGTTTTTACTGTTTTTCACAGTAAATAAAAGACGTTCCTGCCCCGGGATAAGATCTATGGTGATAAACGATTCATTCTTGTAACTGATCCCGTGTTTAAATGCATTTTCGATGAAAGATGTAAACAGGAAAGGAGGCAGGGAGGCATCGGGGACAAGGGTTGGCAGGTTCATGGTAATTTTGACTTTCTCGCTGAACCTGAGTTTCATCAGGTTGATATAGCTTTCGAGGAATTCCACCTCTTTTTTCAAGGTAGTCTTCTCTGTTTCGGTTTCGTAAAGAAGGTACCTCATCATTTTCGACAGCTTGATGATGGCTTCCTTGGCTTCTTCGGTATTCGTATCAACAAGTGCATGTATATTATTCAGTGTATTCATAAAGAAGTGAGGGCTTACCTGGGTCCTTAACAGGGTTAGCCGGGTGGCTACATTTTCTTTTTCCAGCCTCACTTTTTCATTTTCCGCACCTATCCAGCGGAGGCCCGAAAGCAAACCGGTGTCGAATCCCACAATAAGAACCGAGAATATTAAAAAGTTGGCAAACGGTGGAACAGGCCTGGGTTGCCGCCCGCCCTGCTGCCCCTGACTTCCGTTGTCATTGGCCTGGTCGGGCCGGGGGGGCCTGTTGTCATTAACACCCTGGTCGGACCTTGAGGGCCAGTCCACATCAGCTGCCTGATCAGGCGGAGGAGGATTCCCCGGTTCACCGGCCCTCTCAGGAGGCGGATTTTGCCGGGCTTGCACATTCATTGATTCACCTGGTCTTGAAGGAGGGTACTGTTTGATCTTAGTATCATAGATATATGAACCTACAGCAAGCAGGAGGATGACCCCCAGGACAGAGAAAATAAATAATACAGGTTTCCCCCTGAAAAGCAATCCGGGCACAAAAACAAAACGATTGACAAGGAACAGGACCGAAAGGGGAATAAGGATCTCAAGCTGGTTCAGCACGCTTCCCAGCAGGGGTTTGTTGTTGTCCTCCCTGAATAGCACCGGGGTCATAAGCAGGACCATCCATACAAAGATGATCAGAGCCAGTTCAGTATATTTAATGGTCCTGCTTCGGATATTCATTCTGTCACGTTTATATTTTCCCCGGGTTCCCACAACAAAGATATTTTATTATTTCTGTTCAGGCCCTTGTTCATTCCCTCCCTTTGGGTGGTTCGCCCTTTCCAGGTTCTGGTATTTTTTATACTGATCAGCTGTCAGCGCCTGTTTGATCTTATCATCTCTTTTCTGCCTGAGAGGTTCAACCTTTGCCTTGTCAGGGGGTCCTGATGCATTTCCCTGACTTTTCATCAGCGCCTCCATACCTGTATAAAATTCCTTGTAAGCCTTTGTCACCACCTCGTTTTGTGAAGCGCTGAGCCCGAGAGGCTTGATCACATTGGCCTCAGTACTCTTCATTCTTTCTTCTGTTGAGGGCGGATTTTGTTTACCCTGGTTCCCGGCATCGGGGGGAGGTGCAAGGGCTTTCAACTTCTCGGGATCGAATCCGGCAGATTTAATTGCATCAGCGGTTTCGGGTCCGGCATGAATACCGGCCTGTCTGAATTGTTCCATAATAGCTTTGGCGTCGGCTGCATTCAGGGTGGAAGGATTATACTTTGAAAGGATCTTTTTGATGGTCGAGGCCTGTTCAGGAGTAACGGCTTTGGTTTGCTGCTGAGGCTTTGCGGCCGGAGCGGCGTTTTTATTGACCTGGCAGATTCCCCTGCCCTGGGAGAGGATCATTACGATCAGAACCGTTAAACTGATTTTCAGTATCCCTTGCAGTGTTGTTTTCATGGCTTGTCATTTTTTGGTTAAGTTTCCGCGGACTGAAGGTACGTCAAGCCGCGGAAATGTTAAAAATTTCTTTTATTTGAACATAAAATCAGTACTTTCTATTGTGGGCATATCGATTGGCTGTGAGTAAAGGAAACCCCCGCCGGGAGCAACATACCCAAGCTGTGATGCAAGCTGGGTCAGCTTCGTCTTCTGGTCTGTTGTCAGAGTATTATAAACCTGGGTGAATGTAGTTGCGTAATAATAGCTGAGTTCGCCATCAAGCTGGCCGTATCTCTGCGAAAGGGCAATGACGGTAGAAGAATCGGCGATGCCGGATGCGAGGAACTTCCGCAATTCGGTAGAGATGGCTTCCCGTTTAGTTACGAGTTCCATGAGTGCGCTGCGCTGCAGGTCGACGATACCTGTCACCTGGGAGGACTGTGATGAATTGAGGGCGGCAAGGAAGTTCTGGCCTGCACTGGCGGTAAGTGTCTCATCAATGCTGTAATTCGGGTTCCCCATGGCCGGCCAGTCCTTCAGGTAAAAAGAACCGAAATACGTTCCATGCCTTTCTGGACAGAAATAGGTGTCGGCTGTCACTGAACCTGAATACCAGGCATACATTTCGCTGGCATAGGTCATCACGGCCACACTCACTTCAGGCGTAAGGTTGAGGCCCTGCAGGGGGTTCGACAAGGTGCTGTCCCAGTAGGCCACCCCGTTGAGGGCCTTAAGAGCGGCAAATTTCGCAATCTGGTCAGAAGTTAATGATGTTATCACCCTGCCGAACAATTTTGCCCTGTCATAGCTGATCTGCCCGTCGAGAGTGTATAAGTCGGAGTAGTAGCTTAAAACGGCATCTTCGCTCAGCCCGGTGGTACCTGATGGAATATTGCCATCCTTCAGCCTGCGGAATGCCTTGAGTAAGGGATAGCGTTTATAAGCAAAAGCATTGATCTGGTCAACCTGGTTCTGCGCCCTTGCAACGTACATATTAATCTGGTCCTTAGTAAGGATATGAAGCACATTGAAAGCGATGATGGTAACGAAGCTTGTATTATGCCCGAGATTAGTGGGGTCGTTATCGCGAAGGTACTGGAACCCGCTGTAATCGGCCACCTTGCCCGGGGGCAGGAATGACTGTGAACCGAGACAGCCGGTCAGAAAAGCTAAGCCGTCAAAAGCAATGGTGTTTCTCTGGGCTTCATCCGAAATGGCCTGGGTGATGTTATACTCGTCGTTATTCGTTGTTGCACTGGCCGATGAAGTAGTAGTGGTATCCTCGGTCTTCCTGCACTGGGCAAAGACCGATGTTAATGCAATGAACATGATCACTGATACAATTCCGAAGAATCTTGTTTTCATAACTTTGATCATTGTGACCCGAAACCTGCCACTTGTTGCGCTGTTCAGGTTTTTCCTGTAATTTACTTCTGTTGTTTTCATAACACCCTGTTTTTAGTAGTGATTAAGAATTGATTCTCATGATTCAGGGTCGAATTGCTTCATTGCTCCGGTTTTGGTTATGAAGATCATTGGAAATTCTTCAGCAAACATAAACCACAACAGGAGTTTGGGCAAATATGTTCAGCAAAACGGGGGGGTATTATACCGGAAACGGGAATTTTATCAGCGAAGCCAGGTCTGTGAGAAGGACAGGCTTTAGCCGTTTCAGAAATCCTTCAAATTTATAAAGCTGATAACCGGCTCGAATGCTGGTCGCTTTAACGCTTTATTATCTTCTGCGTCGCCTGGCAGTTGTCAAAAGCCACATTGACAACAAAGATCCCGGCGGGAAGGTCAGCAAGATTCAAATCCGCAGCCTGTGTTCTGGTAAAATTAAAATCCCTGATTTTAAGGCCAATCGCATTAAAGATCTCAACATGAACCGAAGAATAAACCTTACCCAGCGATACGGTGCAAAGATCCGAAACAGGATTGGGATAAATATCCGGGGAATGATCATTGATTTTTTCAATGACTGCGGATGTGGCAGCGTCGCGGACCAGACGGACGTAGTCATTGATGCGGATCACATCACCCTGGGGGCCATGGCCGTAAACAGCATGGCCCTGCTGGTCATAACCGAGGAAATAGTCGGTGGGGCTGCCGCTTTTCGGATCGCTTCGCTGGGCACCGGCTCCATGAACATCCAGCAGAGTAAAGTAATTAATAATTGGGGGCATATTCATCCAGCCTAGGGCTTCACCAAAAGAAACATACACCCCGCCCATATTATCAAGATGGGTAGTGTTTGTCCAGTAGAACGGCCAGTTTACATTACCTCCCTCATCGCTGATCTGGGTGCTATTGAACACCGGATCTATAGCCGGTGAATTTGTATAATCCTTGCAGCGGGTATAGTCCACAATACTCTGCAATTCCTTGGCATGGGGAAGCCTCCAGTCGCTAAAGCCAAGGTAATTGGCGGTATTCTTTGTTTGGGCATAAGCCAGGGCATCCTTCCAGTTCATGCCGCTGCCGCTGTCGTCTGTCATCCACATCAGCCCGGTGGCATTATCGGTAACCGTACCGTCGCTGTTGTCATGAAAATTATTGATACCGTAAGTTGCGCTGCCCCTTACAAACCTAATATATAGCCTGTATTTGACAGTGTTACCGGTCCCCGGCTGGTACTGGGGATATCCTTTGATGCGGCCGTCAACGAAGTTCACCCCGAACACTGTCGAATCAGCCAGCATGGTCAGTCCTTTATATTTTGTCGCCGACCAGTCCTGGGCATCGATGACCCTTTCGCCTATTGCTGTGTTGCCGGTGGTCCAGCCAAAATAATTCGTGTCAATATAAGGAATGCACTGGGCCGCGGTCAAACCCGATTTCCCGTTGAAATTGATAAGGGAATACAATTCCTTGATTGTGGGAACCCTCCAGTCGTTGTGCCCTCCCAGAGTACACTGAGAAGCCATGAGAAAGGCGCTGTCCCACGGCATCTTCGAGCCTCTCGCCTTCACCCACATGAGGCCGGTATTAAGGTCGGTCACGGTTCCGTTCCCGTTGTCGTGATATGAAGGAGCAAGGCCCTGCTCCTGGCCGAAATAAGGAGCTGCCGGATTGGTTGGACAACTTATCTGTACAAGGCTGTCGTAACATTTGCTCACACCTGTCCCCACAATGGTATAGGGATGTGTCTGGCTATAGCCCGTTAGACCGGTTAAGACAAAAAGGAAGCTTACGAGCAGGGACCTGATGTTATGCATAATTTTGAGGATTATTTTAGTTCAATGGATACACTATGGATTGCGGGTTTAGTTTCCCGGGCCTGGAGGCAGGGGAGGAGGAATGTTAGCCGGGGGCATTGGCGGAGGGGGCGATATCATCCGCAGTACATCTTTAAAAATAAGATTGAATTTCTGTTGCTGCTCGGGCTTAAGGATCATTCTCACCCTGTAAAAATGATCATAGGTAAGGATCTCCATTTTTTTCCTGGTGGCTGCGATGGAATCCGAGAGGGCATCCATGGCGATGGTATCATGTTTCTCAAGCGAAGCCAGGTCAAAGAAACGGTTATGCAGATCTTTGTCATGCTGGTTTAGGGCTTCTAGCCTGGCATGGTGTTCCTGCCGCAGCAAGGTGTATTCTTTCTGCTGGCTGTCGGATAATCCCAGTTCCTTCACCAGGAATGAAGCGGCATCTCCTTCCCGTTTGCCCATCCTTTCATGACCCGGCCTGTTTAACCACATAAACGCAAGGGTGAAAAGGTTGAGGACCACGAGGACCGCTATGATTATCTTAAATATTTTTGAATTTTTCATGGCTCAGAGATTATAATGATCAATGTATGAGAAATATTCACTGGCAACGGATTTGGCAGGATTAATGCTGCCGGCCGATGATTTATGATAATAGACCATGGTGAAAACATTCAGGCTGACCAGCAGAAGGATAACGGCTGCGATCTTCCACGCCAGGGCAGGTTTTACGGGATCAATCCTGTATCCCGCACCCTGCATCCCGTATCCCGCATCCCGCATCCTGCATCCTGCATTCTGTATCCTCTTCAGAAGATCCTCCTTCGCGGCTGGATTTAATTCAGCACGACTGGCCCCATCCAGGCTCCCCATCACTTTGTCAACCCATTCTTCTTTTGTTTTCATATGTTTTTGATGAATTACGACTTAAAACCTTGCGTTTACCTGATGTTTTTTTCATAATAATCACCAAGTAATTCCCTCAGTTTCTGCTTCGCCCTGAACAGCAGCGATTCCACCGAAGAAACCGAAAGACCCATGATTTCGGCCAGTTCGGCATAGCTCAGGTTCTCCAGTTTATTCATTGTAAAAGCTGTTCTCTGGTTTAAGGGTAGCCTGCGGATGGCATTGAAGAGAATCGCCGACATTTCCTTGTTTTCAAGGCTGATGCCGGGATGGTAGAACGGCTCATCCGCAGTCACATTGATAAGATGTTCTTTACCGAAAAGGTTTAAAATGATCCCTTTTCGCTTTTCCCTTTGCCTGCTCCTGATAAGTTCAAGGGATTTTGTAAGCGTAATCCTGTAAATCCAGGTTGAGAGTTTCGACTGCTGCCTGAAACCTGAGACCGATTGAAAGACTTCGATAAATACTTCCTGGATGATATCTTCGGCATCCTCCCTGTTCTGAAGAAGTCCGAGGGCGGTATTATACGCCTTGCCGGAGAACCTCAGAAGAAGTTCACTGTAAGCACTTTGGTCGCCTTGTTTAAGTTTTAGTATGAAATTTTCTTCTGACAAACTGCTCTTTTAGAATTTAGATGATTTTTCCCCTGGGAACTTGTGCGGTTTGTATGGGTCAGGCATTTATTATTTATTCCTGACTGCTAATTTGATTAATTTTGTGAGTGTACGCAACTTTTAATCCACTTATATTGTCTGAGTTGTAAAATAGCTGCAATGAGAAAAGAAAAATTTTTACTTCGAAACGGGATTCCGTATTTTACTTTAGTTAAGGGGCTTCTGCTTTTCCTGGCCACCCTGAGTATCAACTCCTGCTCTTACCACAAGATACAAGCTATCCCGGAATGCCCTCCCACGGTTTCCGGGGGTTTTGTTGTGGTCAGCCATACCGAAAGGACTTCCCAGGATGTGATGGATCAGGTGAATATGCAGCCTGATTACCCGGGGTATTATGATTATACCGACATGTTTCACAGTATGCAGGCCGATGCTGTTGGGAATGGCTTAGCCATCAACCTCATCGCCCATGATATGGTGCATTATACTTCGACCGACAATAACGGAAATCCTGTGACTCTTTCAGGACTTCTTGTTTACCCCTGGTCGGTTTGGAAAACACTCAAAGCCCCAATCGTTTCGGTAGACCACGGGACAATACTGATGAAAAACCTCGCGCCTTCACGCTGGAAAAAAGCCAGCTACAGCGACTGGAAAAAATTTCCCGAAATGGCTGTCGCCGATATGCTTTGCCTCTGGTACGGATGGATCATCATTATGCCCGATTACCAAGGCATGGGAGATGATTCCACCGAAAACCATCCTTATTGCATAAGGGACAGGCTGGGTGTTGCTACCGCCGATATGCTGCAGGCTGCCGAGGATTACTATAGATGTGGAGGCAATACATACGTCTCCTGGGACGGGCAGGCTTACCTGTACGGTTATTCCGAAGGAGGGTATGTGACTATGGCTGCAGCCAGGGAACTCGAGGCAAGGGATGTAAAACTTGACGGTGTGGTATGCATGGACGGTCCGTATGACCTTTCGGGAACCATGCTGAACACTCTGTTAGGTGAAAATCCATTCCCTGTCCCTTATTTCCTGCCCATGATGCTGGTTGGTTACAATACCATGTATCCCGGGATATTCGATTATTCAAATGCGCTGATAGAGCCATACAGGACCGATATCCCGAAATACACCACGGGCTTTTACGATATCCCGGTCGTGAATGGCATAATGCCTCCCGATAAAATCCTGAAAAAGGTCTTTACAGCTTCTTTCTATGATTCATTGAGAAATAACAACAGCCAGGCATTCCAGACCATGAAAGAGAATAACTCTTACCTGGGTTGGACGCCGAAATCAAAAATGCTTATCTGGCATTGCAAGAACGACGACTGCGTTCCTTTTGGCAACCTGGTCGCCGCCCGTGACAGGTTTTCAACCCTGGGCATTTCCAACATAGAATACGTGGAATGGCCGGCAGTTGATCCTGACCCAAGCGGCAGCACTATCCATGTATCTGTTGCGCCAACGGCTTTCATAGAAGGCGCAAAATGGATCTACCACCACTCAAAATAAGCCTGGCCTGACCCGGATCCCGTTTAAAGGGTATTAACCGGATTCCTTTTATAACTTATTGAAGTAAGTGTGGAATTCTCCTCCCTGCTGCTCCGAAAAGTAATCGAAACCTGACGCCTGCATCTTTTCGATCATAGGCATGGGAGGAAATGGGGTGATGATTTCGAAGATCTCACCCGTCGAAAACCCTGCAGATTCTCTTATCACCTGCTCCAGTGGATGAATGCCTGAAGCCAGGAGTGGCCTGGCATCCAGGGTGGTTTTAATGTTGGCTTTATTCAGCCATTCCGGTGTTTCCATAATTCAATATTCGTTGCTCGTTTTCAAGTTTTCGTTTTGCTGTAAGGTCCTGAGAAACTTCCACGGTCCCCAGGTATTCTCCCTTTTCATTCCTCAGGGCAAAGTATTCAATATGTATGAACTTTTCCTGCATCTGTATCCAGAAGGGTGCTGAATCTGCATGACCGCTTTTAAAATCACTGATGATCTTGTCTACAATATGAACGCTGGAAGGCGGATGGCACATCCTCACATCCCGGCCCAGGATTGCGCGGTTACGGTCGAACACCCTTTCTTTTCCCTGGGTGAAATACTTCACCTTGTCGTTCCTGTCTACAAACGTCAGGTCCACAGGCAGGCTGTTTAAAACGGCCATCAGCTCTTCCACGCTGAACTTCCCGCTGGGCAGGTTTATGTAGCCTTCATCGGCCGTACTGTGCTCGCTAAGCATTATCCCTTCGGGTTCCCATTCAATCATGGGGTCATAAAGACAGTACCCGATTTCATTGGTCTGACTGTAAATGTCGTACCAGTCGGCATCCTTAAGCTTATCCATGGCCATTGGGAGGAGGATCTCCTCTTCCTTCATGATCATATCGGTTATCGCTTTGGCGGCCGGCCTGAGATAAAGGTCGATGATGAACTTCACCTGGTCCGGATCGTTGTAAACAACCGACGAAAGACTTTCCATGGCGTTTTTCAGAAACAACCTGGTTTCGTCATGCTTGCCCCACATTATCTTGGGAGGACCGGTGATCCCGTATTTCTCGAGATAAGGGAACAGCAGGTTCTCCTTTCGGCGGTAATGTTTGTCAACATCCATCAGGCTGTTAAACAAAGACTTCACCTTGTTGAAATAAGCCACAGGTCCAATACCGGCGTATAATTCCTCAACCCTGCCAAACAGGTCGTACAGTTTTTTTACCACAGCTTCCAGTTCCCTGTTTTCTTTTTTAAATGTGTCGACCGGATGGCCCGGGGGGACTATAAGCATACCCGAGAGGTCTATGCTGCCTTCAAGCACCATGGCGTGGATATCGCATAAGCGCAGGACCTCGGTCTCGGGCAGTCCTTCGCTGATCAGTTCCTGCTCAACTTCGACCACATCACCGTACGGGATCTTCGACATCAGTTCCATAAGGCGTTTCCTGACTTCTTCGGGAGCCCTGCCTTCGTGAAGCTCCAGAATCATATGCTTGAGGAGCCCTTTTCTTTCCGATGAATTATTTATCAGTTCGCTCATGGCCTTACCCTTTGATCATTGTTAACACCATCTTGAATTTTTCGGTTGCGTTCACGGCATGGGGTATCCCTGCAGGCATTACAATTGTGTCGCCTGTTACGAGATGATTGGGATTGTTATCGATCACGATCTCGGCTTCGCCTTCGACCACCTGTGCCATGGCATCATAAGGCGCCAAGTGGGTGCTAAGCTTCTGACCTTTGTCAAAGGCAAACAGGGTTACTGAGCCCGTAGGACGATCGATCACACGTTTACTTATTATCCCGTCGGTGGAGTATTCCACGCTTTCGGGAAAACGGAACTTTGTTCCGGGTTCAAAAATGCTCTTTTCCATTGTATTATGTATTAATGTTATTAATTATGGGTTTATTCTCTGCGGATGTCATTCTGCCGTGAATCCCGGGTTTCTCATTTAATCACTCCCGGTTAATTCCCTGCAACTTGCTGCGGAACCGGGAACCTGGGCTTGCCACGGAATGCATACCATTGATTTTTCTTTTTTCGCGCAGGATATGCGCCAGGGAGAGCAGGGGATGCCTGAATAGCATCCCGGGCCCTGCCTGCAGCATTACTTTTCTTATCTCTTCCCTCATTTTCGGGCTGTAACAGTGAACCGGACAGTTTTTACAGGCCGGTTTGCCGGAACCATACACGCAATGATCAACCCGCCTTAGTGCGTACTCTTCAAGCCTGCTGCAGTCTTCACACAGATGTTTACTCCCGTGCACCGATCTGCAATTAATCCTGATTATCGTGCTGAGTGTTTTTTTCTCCGCCTCGTTGCCCTTTTTCATACTTATGTTTCCGTTACAGACATTTTGTAATGTACCATGTACCATTTACAAAATAAATAGTGAGTATTTGTGCATTGTACAAGATGCATTTTATCACAATGTTTTAAACTTTCGTTCTCTTCTCAACACTCCATCCGCCTTTGAGGCCAAAAATAAACCAGGCCAGGGCTATAGCTCCTGCCGAGAAAAGAGTATCCCCGAAGACCCGCATCCAGCGGAATGTCCTCAGGGTGGGATCCTGAAGGAATTCTGCAGAACGGGCATACCACATGCCGGTCTTCACACTTACCCAGGTCTGGGCAAGTCCTACGGGCAAAACACTCAGCAGCACCATCGCCATAAGGCCGATGTTGATGGACCAGAAAGCGAATTTTATCCATTTTTCTTTCCAGACCTTTTCAGGTTCCATGCTTTTAAGAACGAACAGCATCAGACCAATTCCTAGCATTCCATAAACCCCGAACAAGGCAGTATGTCCGTGAACGGGAGTCGTATTCAGTCCCTGCATATAATACAAGGCTATCGGCGGATTGATTAGGAAGCCGAAAATACCGGCTCCTACCAGGTTCCAGAACGAAACAGACAGGAAGAAGTAGATGGGCCATTTATAACCCTTGATCCATTCGCTGCTTCTGCTGAGTTTCAAGTTTGAATATCCTTCAAATCCTATCAGTACCAAAGGCACAACCTCCAGTGCGCTGAATGTCGCCCCAAGCGCAAGGATAGCCACAGGAGTCCCGGTAAAATACAGATGGTGGAACGTGCCAATGATACCGCCCGCCAGGAAAACGATAGTAGAAAACAGAACGCCTCCCGTGGCCGATATGACACGCACCAGTCCCAGGCGAACAAATAGGAAAGCGATGGCTACAGTTGCAAACACTTCAAAAAATCCTTCGACCCAGAGATGGACCACCCACCACCGCCAATATTCGGCTATTGCAAGATGTGTCTGCCTTCCCCACATAAGCCCGGCCCCGTAAAATGCGGCAATGGCAATCGTGGAGATAAGAAACATGGTGAGGAGGCTGCGGTTTTCTGATTTGTTCTTTAAGGCAGGCATAAGAGCCCGGGCCATCAGCACCAGCCATAAAATAAGACCGATAAATAAAAAGAGCTGCCAGAACCTGCCAAGGTCCACATATTCGTAACCCTGGTGGCCGAACCAGAAGTTCTGGACCAGGCCCAGATGCTGCATCACGCCAAGCCACTGGCCTGCGAGTGATCCAACGACAATGACAAGCAATGCCAGGAACAGGAAATTCACGCCAAGCAACTGGAACCTGGGCTCTTTGCCCGAAACGGCAGGGGCAAGGTATAAGCCTGTTGCCAGCCAGGAAGTTGCTATCCAGAATATAGCAAGCTGGATATGCCAGGTCCTTGAAATCGAATAAGGCAGGATCGACGAGAGCGGCAATCCGTAGAATGCCTGTCCTTCAACACCGTAATGTGCCGTAATTACACCCATCAGGATCTGAACGAGAATGAGGGCTGTAACAACCCAGAAATATTTTAAGGTGGCTTTCATCGAAGGGGTGAAAATTCCTCCAAGCAGGGGGTCTTTTTTAGGAAATTCATTTGCCTCCAGGCTGTTATCCTTTCTCCGGGCATAGAACCATCCCATCAGGCCAATGCCTGCAATGAGCATGATCACACTGAAACCGGTCCAGAGAATCAGTGCGCTGGTGGCTTTGTTCGCGACCAGGTCCTCGCTGGGCCAGTTGTTGGTGTAACTGATCTCCTGGCCAGGACGGTTTGTTACACAGGTCCAGGAGATCCAGAAGAAAAACGCATTCATTTTGAACATCCTGTCATCGGTTTTGATGGTGTTGGGAGGGATTGCACAGGCATCGCGGAGTTTGTCAAGGCTGGGGTCGGCCATGAACAGGCTGCTGTAATGCTTTGAGACTTCCCTTATCGCCCTTGCCCTTAAATTTGACACTATGATCCTGTCGCCCGCGGCATCGTAAGTATTTGTGCGGAGTTCCCTCTGCAGCTTCACTTTCAGGGCCGCCTGGTCCTCGGCCGGGAGTTCATCATATGATTTAAGGTATAAGGAATCGGCAAGGTAATCGAGGATGATCACCGATTCGCGATGAAGCCAGTCGGCCGACCAGTCCGGAGCCACGTACGAACCATGACCCCATACTGTTCCTACTTCCTGTCCGCCAATAGACTGCCAGATGTTCTGACCGTCTTTTATATCCTGTCCTGTAAAAAGAACAGTTCCAGAGGATGTTACCACCCGGGCGGGGATAGGCGGTTTTTCACGGTATATCTGCCCCCCGAAGAAGATCAGAACACCAAAGCAGACCACCATAACTGCTGTAAAACCTAACCAGAGTTTTTTTGTTTGCATAAGCGTTTTTGTTTAATGAGACAATTAGGTACTCGAATGCGCAAATATACAAACAAATTCGTTTGAGCAAGAAAAAAGTGAAAAATTTTATGATTTTTTTCTGCGGATAAGGCGCGAAGCGCGATCATCCCCACAAAGCGCGATCATCATCGCGAAACGCCTTTTCGGGCCATCTCTGCCTCGCTATCTTTCGTACCTGCTGGAACAGGGCTTCCTTCAGGGTGTCGACATGAATTTTTTCAGTTGCCGAGATAAACAGTGAAACATCATCTGCCTTCGCGATCCAGGTCTTTTCAAGTTCCTCAAGGCTGAGGTTTTTCCGGGTAAGGGGAGCGAGGTCGTAGTCTTCCTTTTGTTCGAAACTGTATGCATCTATTTTATTGAACAGCATGATCACAGGCTTATCTGAGGCCTTGATATCGGTGAGGGTTTGTTTGACTACGTTAATCTGTTCTTCGTGGCCTGGGTGGCTGATATCGGCAACATGGACCAGGATATCGGCTTCCCTTACCTCGTCCAGGGTCGATTTGAAGGAATCCACCAGGGTATGGGGAAGCTTCCTGATAAACCCAACCGTATCGCTGAGCAGAAATGGCTGGTTGTCGATTACCATTTTACGTACCGTGGTGTCGAGGGTTGCAAAAAGCTTGTTCTCGGCGAATACATCCGATTTGCTCAGAAGGTTCATTATGGTAGATTTCCCCACATTAGTGTACCCTACAAGGGCCACCCGTATCATATCCCTGCGGTGTTTCCTCTGAGTTGATTTCTGCTTGTCGATCTCTTCCAGTTTATCTTTCAGCAATGCAATCCTGGCGCGGATATGCCGGCGGTCGGTCTCGATCTCCTGCTCTCCTGGCCCCCTCAACCCAATGCCTCCCCTTTGTTTTTCAAGATGAGTCCAGCGGCGTGTCAGCCTTGGAAGGAGGTATTCATATTGCGCAAGTTCAACCTGGGTTTTTGCATTCGAAGTCTTGGCCCGCTTTGCAAAGATGTCGAGGATAAGGTTGCTCCTGTCGATAATACGGCATTTCAGTTCAGTTTCGATATTCCGGATCTGGCTGGGCGTGAGCTCATCGTCAAATACAGCCATATCCACCTTGTGCGATTCAATCCATTCACGGATCTCAGCCAGTTTCCCGCTGCCGATATAAGTCCTTGGATCGGGGTATTCCAGCTTCTGCACGAAACGTTTTAATGCTGTCCCCCCGGCTGTGTCGACGAGGAAAGCCAGTTCTTCAAGGTATTCCGAAGTCCGTTCCATATCCTGCAGCCGTGTGGCTACACCTACCAGGATGGCAGTTTCTTTTACCGGGTTTGTATCAGGCATGATTTATGACTATCTTAGCGTTAAGTTTTTATAAAGAATGTTTTTTTTTGCAATAAGATTTTACCGGATCAGTTTTGACTAATCCTAATGTTTACGCATGCTCCGTCTCAGGAACCTGTTCATTTTAGTAGTCCTTGCAGTACCCCTGCTCTCGGTTTCCCAAAACGGAAGCACCCTGCCTTTACTGCTCAAAGGCGATACCCTGGCCTGCACACTGGCACAGTTCGAGAAGCAGTTCCTCGACAGCAACCTTCAGCTTCTTTCGCAAAAGTATAACATTACCGAGAATGAAGCTTATATAAAGCAGGCAAAGATCTGGGACCAGCCGAATATGACTTTTGAACATGTGCTGTATAATCCCCAGCATAAAACATGGCTTCAATTCTCCGACAGCAGTGAGTCCTCGGCCCAGGTGCAGCAGCTGCTTGTGATCGCAGGCAAAAGGTCGAAACTTGTATCCATGGCCCGTACCACTGCCGGTATAGCAAAATACCAGTATTATGACCTTATGAGGTCGCTGAAAGTACAGTTGAGGGCGGCCTTTTACAATACCTTTTTCCTTCTTGAACAAATCAGGGTTTACGATTCCGAGATCAGCAGACTTCAAGAAATTATTCATGGTTATGAAGAGCTTTATCCCAGGGGGTTCATATCACTTAAGGAACTTGTAAGGGTCAAAGCGCTTCTTCTTGCCATGGAAAGCGAAAGGCTTGACATATATGCTCAGCTTGTCGAAAACCAGAATACCCTGAAAATCCTGCTCAACGATAAAAGCTCTCATTTCATCCTGCCGGTTCCCGACCCCCTTGCTTACAGGGATTTCAACCCCGGCAAATATACCCTGGGAGCCCTGGCCGATTCTGCTTCAAAGAACCGTTATGACCTGATGATCTATGAGCAAAAAATGAAATATGCCGAAACCGACCTGGTATACCAGCGGCTTGTCAACATACCTGACCCCACTCTTTTCCTGGGCTGGGATCAGAACGGGTCTTTTGTACGTAATTACAATTATATAGGATTGAGCTTCAACATGCCTTTCTGGGACAGGAATAAAGGAAACGTTATCGCCGCCAGGGCCAGGATAGCCGAAAGCCAGGCCGATTACAGGAATTACAGTACTCAGGTGTACAATGATCTTGCCGGTAGCCTGGCACAACTTTGCGAGATCGACAGGGTATATAAAAGCCTTGATGCCGGTTTCAGCAAGGATTTTACCATGATTATCAGGAAAGCTGAGGAGAGTTACCTGAAAAGGGAAATCGGGCTCCTCGAGTTCATCGACCTGTACGAATCATACAAGGAATCGCAGCTGCAGTTTTTGCAGCTTGAAAATGACCGTATCAATGCGATAGAGAATTTAAATTATGTGGTGGGAATTAACCTGAAATAGCACATCAGTATCGTAACGAAAATAATTATGAGCAGAATTAAATTCTTTGGGTTCCTGATAGTGATGCTGGCAACGGCCTCGGTGAGCGGCTGCGGTGGCGGGGAAGAGAAATCAGTACCGGAAAATCAGGAAGTCCTGGGTGAGGTATTCAACAAGCTTATCCAGGTGGATACGGTAAAAATAGAGGAAGTCAGGAACGAGATCCTGCTGACCGGGAAGATCACTTACGACGAAAATCATCTTGCCAGGATTTCTCCTATCAGCGGAGGTATCGTGGAAACAATGAATGTACAATTGGGTGATCACGTGAAGAAAGGCGAGGTGCTTGCCAGCATCCGCAGCATTGAAACAGCCGAATACTCAAATCAGTATACAACAGCTAAATCCAATTATGAAATAGCAAAAAAGAATTCGGAGCTTACAAACGAAATGTACAGGAACGGGCTTTCTTCCGAAAAGGATTATCTCACTGCGCAGCAGGAACTTGTAAAAGCAAACGGGGAACTTCAGCGGATTAAGGAGATCCTTTCCATTTATGGTGACGAAACAGCAAAACGTTATACGGTAAAAGCGCCAATCGATGGCATCGTTGTTGAACGCAATGCCACGCAGGACATGGTTTTTCGTACCGAGGACGGGCAGAATGCACTTTTCACGGTTGCCGACCTGAGGTACGTTTGGGCTGTGGGCAATGTCACCGAAACCGATATTCCCGACGTACAGCCCGGCTACCAGGCAAAAGTAACAACGGTGAGTTATCCCGATAAGGTTTATGACGGGACTATCTCAAGGATCATGAATGTGATAGATTCTGCTTCCAAGGTAATGAAAGTAAGGATAGAGCTCACCAATCCCGATTACCTGCTGAAACCCGAGATGTTTGCCAATATCACGGTATATTACCGTGAAGGTAACAAAACCATGGCCTGCATCCCTTCCGAATCCATTATCTTCGATAAAAACCGGTATTATGTCATGGTCCTTAAAGGCAAAGGCAGTTTTGAAACCCGTGAAGTTGATGTGTACCACCCGGTGGGCGGGAAAACATATATACAGTCGGGATTGAAACCCGGCGAAATCATAGTCTGCAAGAATGCGCTTGTTGTTTACAATGCCCTTAACAGCTAAGCGGTATGAATAAATTTATAAAACAGATACTGGGGTTCTCGCTGAAGAATAAGTTTTTTATTCTTTTTGCCACCCTTGTCATGGTCATTATCGGTATTATCAGTTACCGGGATATTCCTATTGAAGCATTTCCCGATGTGACCAATACCCGTGTTATTATCATCACCCAGTGGCCCGGCCGCAGCGCCGAGGAAATCGAAAAGTTCGTCACCGTTCCTATCGAGATCGCAATGAACTCCGTTCAGGGTAAAACGGATGTACGCTCCACAACCCTGTTCGGCCTTTCGGTGGTAACCATAATGTACGAGGACAACATTACGGATGCGTTTGCCCGTCAGCAGGTAAACAACCAGCTTTCCAATATTACCTTACCTGAAGGAGCGGATCCTGAAGTGGAACCCCCATACGGGCCTACAGGTGAAATATACAGGTATACTCTTTCAAGCAAATACAGGTCAATCAGGGAGTTAAAGGCCATCCAGGATTGGGTGCTGGAAAGGCAGTTCAAATCAGTTCCCGGTATTGCCGATGTAGTCAGTTTCGGGGGAGAGGTCAAAGCCTACGAAATCAGCATCGACCCTCTCCTTCTTGAACAGTACGGGATCTCCCCCCTGGATGTTTACCAGGCGGTAAATAAAAACAATATCAATGTTGGCGGGGATATCATTGAAAAAAACAACCAGGCCTATGTTGTTCGTGGAATCGGCCTGATTACGGGGATGAAGGATATGGAAAACATCATCGTGAAATATATTCAGGATGTTCCCATATTGGTTAAGAATGTGGCTACGGTGCGCGAAACCTGCCTCCCCAGGCTGGGGCAGGTGGGGCGCGACCTTACCAACGATGCCATTGAAGGCATTATCGTGATGAGAAAGGGCGAGAACCCCAGCAAGGTGATCAAAGGCATCAAAGCCAGGATAGCACAACTCAACGAAAAGATCCTTCCTTCGGATGTAAAGATTATCCCCTTTTATGACCGGGAAGAACTGATCCATTATACAACAGGTACGGTCCTGCACAACCTTATCGAAGGCATAGTACTCGTAACAGTCATTGTTTTCCTTTTTATGGCTGACTGGAGGACGACAGTGATAGTTTCTGTAATAATTCCCCTCGCTTTGCTTTTTGCCTTCATTGGTCTTCACCTCATGGGCATGTCGGCTAACCTGCTTTCCATGGGTGCAATCGACTTCGGGATCATCATCGACGGAGCCGTGGTGATGGTCGAAGGCTTGTTCGTGGTCTTCGACCGGAAAGCGAAAACGATTGGGATGCCTGCATTTAACCTGCTTGCCAAATCAGGCATCATACGGGAATCGGGGACTGATATGGCCAGGGCCATCTTTTTCTCAAAACTGATCATCATACTTTGCCTGATGCCCATATTCTCGTTTCAGAAAGTTGAAGGCAAAATGTTTTCTCCCCTGGCCTGGACCCTGGGCTTTGCACTCCTGGGTGCTTTGATCTTTACGCTGACACTGGTGCCCGTTATGATCAGGCTTATGCTCAATAAGAACGTAAGGGAAAAACATAATCCTGTAGTCGGGTTCATTGAGAAGACGGTGATGAGGGTTTTCAATCTTTCGTACAGGTACAAGAAAATAAGCCTTGGAATAGCGCTTTTTCTTGTCCTAAGCGGTTTTGCGTCCTTTAAATTCCTTGGCACCGAATTCCTTCCCCAGCTGAACGAGGGAGCCATTTATGTACGGGCCAACCTTCCCCTGAGTATTTCCCTGGAAGCAGCAGTAAAACTCAGTGAACAGATGCGGGCGGTTTTTCGCAGTTTCCCCGAAGTGAAACAGGTGCTTTCACAGACCGGCCGCCCGAATGACGGTACTGATCCCACGGGTTTTTACAATGCCGAATTTCATGTTGACCTGTATCCGAAGGAACAATGGAAACGGCATATTTCAAAAGAGGACCTTATCCAGGAAATGCAGGATAAATTGCAGGTTTTCCCGGGGATCAATTTTAACTTCTCCCAGCCTA
The DNA here is from genome assembly GCA_903877385.1 of uncultured Bacteroidales bacterium. Lineage (GTDB taxonomy): Bacteria > Bacteroidota > Bacteroidia > Bacteroidales > FEN-979 > CAIRDP01. Next base: position 107,752 of record CAIRDP010000011.1, on the reverse strand, counting down.
TTATGGATAATGTGGAGGAAGCAGTCTCGGGGGTCAAAGGATCCATTGCCGTTAAAATATTCGGTACCGATCTTAATGTTTTGGAAGACAATGCCGATACGGTATTCAAACTTTTGAGAACCGTCAAGGGAATTGAAGACCTGGGAATTATCCGCAATATTGGTCAGCCTGAGCTCAGGATCGATCTCGACGACCGTAAAATGGCCCAGTACGGTGTTGCGACTGCCGATTGCCAGGCCGTGATCGAGATGGCGATTGGCGGAAAGGCCGCGACCCAGTTTTATGAAGGTGACCGCAGGTTTGACATCCGTATCAGATACCAGGAAAAATACCGGAGGAACGAACAGCAGATCGGGAATCTCAAGGTCCCAGCCATGAACGGGAAACTGATCACACTCAAAGAACTTGGGCAAATCCGCTATGTTACAGGCCCGCTGCTGATATTCAGGGAAGAGAACCAGAGGTTCATTGCCGTGAAGTTCTCGGTCAGGGGCAGGGATATGGGAAGCGCCGTAAATGAAGCCAGGGCCAAAGTTGACCGCATTCTGAAACTCCCCAAGGGAAGTGAAGTTAAATGGGCTGGTGACTTCGAGAACCAGCAAAGGGCACAGGCCAGGCTGATGCAGGTTGTTCCGATAAGCCTGCTGCTGATCTTCCTTGTCCTCTTTATGCTATTCGGAAATGTGATCGATGCAGGGCTGGTATTGACTAATGTTCCATTTGCCATAATCGGGGGCATCGCAGCATTGCAGATCACAGGCGTTAATTTCAGCATTTCAGCCGGAATAGGGTTTATCGCTCTTTTCGGGATCTGTATACAGAACGGTGTATTGCTGACAATGGTCATCAAAAAGAACCTAAGGGCAAAAATGCCATATGAAACCGCCATCAAGGAAGGGGTTGAATCACGTATCCGCCCTATCATCATGACCGCCTTGATGGCCATGTTCGGATTACTCCCGGCAGCAATTTCTAAAGGAATAGGCTCTGAAACCCAGAAACCCCTTGCCATTGTTGTTATTGGCGGACTTATAAGCGCGACGGTCCTTACATTGATCATATTTCCCCTGATTATCCACCTGGTTTACAGGAGAAGCCTTCATGATAAGAAGACAGCAGGAAATAATGAGGGGGAGAAAACAGTTCTTCTCACACAATAATTCCGGCCTGAAGTTGTTAATAAACCTGTTGAATTCTGTTGGTCCCGGCCGGATGTAATTTTACAATGATGAGGAGAAAGATTTTCTTACTGTTACTGCTTTTTATTTGCTCCTCTGTTGATCATTCCAATGCCCAAAGAAATTTCATTTCAGATACTCTTAAACTATCGCTTCAGGATGCAGAAAAGTTATTTCTTGAAAGAAATTTCGAACTTCTGGCCGCCAAATACCAGATCAGTGAAGCCGATGCTGCCGTAATCCAGGCGAAGTTGTGGGCCAACCCAACTTTCAGCATTGAACAGGGAGCCTATAACCCCGATACGAAAAAATGGTTCGATTTTTCTACTACGGGTGAAACTGCCTTTTCGCTTCAGCAGCTTTTCGTTCTTGCGGGTAAAAGAAGCAAACGGATAAGCAGCGAAAAGATCAATTCGGAAATCGCAAAATACCAGTTTTATGATCTGATGCGTGTTTTACGCCACGAACTGAGAGTTTCATTCTTCGGGCTTTATTTTTCGCAGCAATCTGTTTCGGTATACGACAGGGAACTCTATGCATTAAAAACCCTGGTTGATGCGTATGCTTCCGAATATCAGAAAGGCAATGTTTCGTTTAATGAGCTGGCCCGTTTGCAATCCCTTCAGTTTAACCTGCAAAATGAAAAAATTGAAGTGCTGAAAAATGTTACCGAAAATCAAAGCAATCTCGTTTTGCTCATCGGTGATACAACCTCCGGGCATATAAAACCCCTGCTGGATATTTCACAATTTGATCAAATAAATCCTGCTTCCCTTACCTGCCTCCAGCTTCTCGATTCGGGTCTTAACCATCGATATGACATAAAAATTTCTGCAGCCCAGGTCAGGGCTGAGCAAACCAATCTCTCCCTTCAGAAAGCAATGAGGGTTCCTGATCTGACTCTTGGTGCAAATTACGATAAGCAGGGGAATTATATACAAAACTACAATTCGGTTTCTTTAAGTTTTGACCTTCCTGTACTCAACCAGAACCAGGGGAATATTAAAATAGCTCAGAATAAAATAGAAGAAAGCAAGGCCCTGGAAAGTCAATGTGAACTTGAAGTCAGGAATGAAATAAACAAGGCATACACACAACTGACCGAAACCGACAGGCTTTATAAATCATCCATGCGGAAATTCGACAACAACTATGATAAACTGCTTGACGGGATAAGCTTTGCTTATCAGAATCACACCATCAGCCTGCTTGAATTTATTGATTATTACGAAACATACAAGAACTCCAAAATCGGATTCTTCAATCTCCAGAACAACCGGCTTGAAGCCATGGAGGACCTGAACATGGCCTCAGGAACAATTGTCATTAAATAGTATCATCATGGACCCCAGAAAAATATTTCCCGGCCTTATCGTAATGCTTTCATTTGCGTTTCTGCTTTCATGTACCGGGCCTGATACAAGTCAGGACAATGCAAATAAGAACCAGTTTTGCCTTCCCGATTCCCTTCTGAAAAACATCACGTTTGATACCTTAAAGGCAGAATCTGTAAACAGTGAACTTGCCCTTGCAGGAAAAATCACTTACAATGAGGATAATGTTGCAAAAATCTTCCCGCTTGTGAGCGGGCAGGTCGCCGAAGTTAAAGTTTCACTTGGAGATTTTGTGGAAAAGGGGAAAGTCCTTGCCGTGATCCGCAGTTCCGACATGGCGAATTTTTATAACGAGTTCAGGTCTTCCCAATCCGAACTTGCCATAGCAAAGAAAAGCCTGGAGGTAACGGCTGCCATGAAGAACAGCGGGGTAAGTTCCGACAAAGAATTCCTCGTGGCCCAGAACGAATACCAGAAAGCCAGCGCACAGTACAATAAAATAAGCGAGGTCCTTAAGATTTACGGAAGCTCTTTTTCGGCCAAGGACTCCAGCGGTTCTGGTTATGTGATCAAGTCGCCCATCAGCGGTTTTGTCGTCGAAAAAAACATTACTTCAGGCAAGGACATACGCCCCGACGACAACAGTGCCCTTTTTATCATCAGCGACCTTAAAGATGTTTGGGCGGTAGCCAATGTATTCGAAACCGATATTGAAAAAGTGAGTGTGGGGTCTTCCGCCGAAATCACGACCTTAAGCTATCCCGGTAAAAAATTCAGCGGGAACATTGAGCGAATCTCAAATATACTTGACCCTGAAACAAAGGTTATGAGTATAAGGATACGTCTCGAGAACCCCGAATTTAAACTGAAACCGGGGATGTTCGCACATTTTCTTATCCGGTTTCCTGAGGATAAACAAATGCTGGCCGTAAAATCGAATACCGTCATCTTCAGTAATAACAAGAATTATATACTGCGTTTCGGAAGTAAGTGCGATGTGAAATGTGAGCAGGTCAAAATTTTCAAATCCTTTAACGGTATAAGTTTTATTGAGGGCTCATTGCTGCGCGAAGGGGATCTCGCGATCGCAAGAAACGGATTGTTTGTGTTCACAGCAATGGAAAAACAATAAGCAAACTCCCCGAATATCCCATAAGAGACCGGCTATGAACGACTTTGTTAAAAATGTAATTTCCTTCTCATTACGGCACAAGCTCTTTGTTTTTTTCATGACGGGCATCCTGGCGTTTGCAGGTATCTACAGCTTTTTAAAAACACCTATTGTCGCTTTCCCCGACTTTACAAACACCCAGATACAGATTATTACCCGTTGGCCGGGGCGCAGTGCACAGGAGGTAGAGCGTTTTGTTACCATCCCGGTTGAGATCGTTATGAACAGCGTGCAGAGGAAAACCAATCTCAGGTCCCAGTCTCTGTTCGGGCTTTCAGTTGTAACCCTGGTATTTGAAGATGATGTGGATGATCTGTATGCCCGTCAGCAGATCACGGGGCTTTTACCATCCATCGATCTGCCTGAAGGCGCCGAAGCCGAACTCACTCCGCCCACCGGTCCAACCGATGAGATCTTCAGGTACACCCTGCATTCGAAGCACCGCTCGCCAACGGAACTGCGTACGATACAGGACTGGCTGATCGACCGTAACCTCCATACCGTGCCGGGAGTGGCCGATGTGATTGCCTTTGGAGGCCCTGTTAAAACCTACGAAGTGCAGGTTAATCCCGAACTGCTTTCACAATATGACCTTACTGCTGTTGATGTGCACGATGCAATAAGCAAAAGCAATATCAATGTGGGGGGAGATGTGATTGAACGCTCAGCCCAGGCTTTTGTGGTGAGGGGGATAGGGCTGGTCAATAATATTGAAGAAATTAAAAGCATCGTCATCAAAGTGGTGAAAGGAACTCCCATACTGGTGAGGAATGTTGCCGATGTGGTGGAGTCGAACCGGCCCCGGCTCGGGATGGTCGCCCGCGGTCATGATCCTGATGTTGTGGAAGGTATCGTGCTGATGCGTAAAGGGATTGACCCCGGCCCGGTGCTTAAAGCGATAAAAAAAGAAATAAGTGAACTGAACACTAAGATACTGCCTCCGGATGTTGAAATTCAAACGGTTTATGACAGGCAGAACCTTATCGACTTCTGTTTGCACACGGTATTCCATAACGTACTGCTGGGAATTATCTTAGTTACCGCGGTTGTGTTTCTTTTCATGCGCGACTGGAGAGCCACGCTGATCGTTTCACTGATCATCCCCCTTTCCCTGCTTTTTGCTTTTATCCTGCTTTATTCGAGAGGGATGTTTGCCAATCTTATTTCCATCGGCGCCATTGATTTCGGGATTCTGATTGATGGCGCCGTGGTAATGGTCGAAGGGGTGTTTGTTGCCCTGGGATATTATGCCATGGAAATTGGAATGGAAAAATTCAATAAAGTGGCAAAACTTGGAATTATCCGGCGCACCAGCGTAGATATGGGAAAAGCCATCTTTTTTTCCAAGCTTATCATCATTACCGCCCTGATCCCTATTTTTTCATTTGAAAAAGTTGAAGGAAAATTATTTTCACCCCTGGCTTATACCCTGGGCTTTGCCCTGCTGGGAGCCTTATTTTTTACTCTCACTTTCGTGCCGGCACTTGCCAGCAGCCTGCTGCATAAAAATGTAGTTGAAAAACACAATCCCCTCGTTGCAGGGATGATAAAGTACTATGAGAAAATCTTCGACTGGATAATGAGGAACAAGAAGCTAAGCCTCGGCATGGCTGCCTCCCTTATTCTCATAGTGTTCTTTTTCGCAAAATTTCTGGGCACCGAATTTATTCCGCACCTGAACGAGGGGACCCTTTGGGTTGAAGGCAACGCCCCCATGAGCATATCGCTTAAGGAGTCTAAAATACTCGCCGACAGCCTGCGGTATGATTTGCTGAGGTTCCCCGAAGTGAAGGAAGTCGTTTCACAAATAGGAAGGCCCGACGACGGAACTGACCCGAAAGGATTTTATGATATTGAATGCCTGGTTGATCTCTATCCCCAGGAACAATGGAAATCGCATCTTAAAAAAGATGAGCTGATAGCCAAAATGCAGGCGAAACTGGATTCAAAATATATAGGGACCCTATGGTCTTTCTCACAACCTATTATTGATAACGTGAACGAGGCAGTTGCCGGCATCAATGTGAACCAGGCGGTTAAAGTGTTTGGAGAAAACCTGGATACCATAACTAAAATTGCGGGGCAGGTTTGTGAGCAAATCAGGCCGATTCCGGGGATGGAAGACGTTGGCATCCTGAAAAACCTGGGGCAGCCCGAACTGAGCATAAAACTTGACCGGGAAAAGATGGCTGCCTACGGAATTTCAGCTTCAGAGGCCAACACAGTGATTGAAATGGCCGTAGGAGGCAAGGCTGTTTCACAATTGTATGAGGGCGAGAAGAAATTCGACATCCGTGTGCGTTACCAGTTCCCTTTCAGGGAGAGTGAAACGGAGATCGCTGAACTCATGATCCCCACAGCATCGGGCTCAAAAATCCCGCTCAAAGAGATTGCCGATATCAACCTGAGCAGTGGCCCTGCATTCATTTACAGGGATAACAACCGGCGCTTCTCGGCTGTGGCTTTTGCAGTGCGCGGAAGGGATCTGGGAAGTACGGTTGCCGACGGCCAGAAAATACTGGAAAAAGAGATCAGGCTTCCCAAGGGATACTCAATGCAGTGGGTGGGTGACTATGAGAGCGAGATCAGGGCAATGACCAGGCTATCCATAGTGGTTCCCATCAGTTTGTGCATCATATTCATTATTCTTCTCATCCTGTTCCGCAAGATCAGGGACGTACTTCTGGTATTGCTCAACGTCCCTTTCGCCATCGTCGGGGGCATTCTGGCCCTGCTCTTCACCGGGACGAATTTTAACATATCTGCAGGCATAGGATTTATCGCATTATTCGGGATATGCATTCAGAACGGAGTGATCATTATTTCGGTGATCAAACAAAACCTTACCAACAATATGCTGCTGAATGATGCGATCAAGGTAGGAGCCATCAGCCGTGTGCGCCCGGTTGTAATGACCGCACTGATGGCGATTTTCGGCTTGCTGCCTGCTGCAATCTCAACCGGTATTGGTTCTGAAACCCAGAAACCACTTGCCATTGTTATAGTCGGAGGCTTGATGAGCGCAACAATCCTCACACTCTTTATTTTTCCTGTCATCGTGCAAAGGGTTTACAGGGGAAAGCAGCTTCGCTCATCAAAAGCGATTAATCCGGCATAATTATATAACTTTGTCTGAGTCAAAAGAATTCAAATTTTAATCAGGCTTTATGTATCGCTTTTTTCTGATACTTTTAATCTTCCCTTTTAACGTTTTCTCCCAGGTCGTTCCCTTACAGGACAGGGATGTTCCACAGGCTCTGATCTCCAATACCGCAGTTCTTACAGGACAGGATTTCAGGGATTACCTTCATGGGAGCGGGGAACTTTTTCTTGAATACGGTTTTAAAAGCCTGCTTGTACAGGACCTGAGATGGCAAACCGAGCACGTGGTGCTTGAAGCTTTTGAAATGACCGACGCCTGTTCGGCCTACGGTATTTTTTCGGTTTCCCATGCTTCCTGCCGCACAAGGGACACCCTGACAGTGTATGACTGTTTTTCATCCAATGGTTACCAGGCTGCCTACGGAAGGTTTTATATCAGGATCACAAGCGATATCCCGTCGCCGGCAGATAAAGGCTTCTTTTCAGCGGTGGCAAAGAGATTCATGAGTAATAACGCCGACACCGTTTTTCAACTCCCTTCAGAATTTACACAGACCCTGATAAGCCGTTTCGGGCGTGATCCCTGGTGTACAAAAGGGGTACTGGGGGTGATGCATACCCCGGTCCCGTGGCAGGACCTTTTTGCCATGGTCCGGAACACTATGTTCGTAGTGATTCTTCCGTTCGAAAGGGATGTTTATTTTGCCAGGATCAGCTTTGCAGCCCAGAGTGATAAAAATACTTTCCTGAACCGCGCCGGACTGATGAACGGTTTTGACCCTGTCCCACGTACGACTACCCGGGATGGCTTATACCGTGAATTCAGGCAGATCGATGATACAAACATCTATTTTCTCGAATGCCAGCTGCCCTTCCCAATATCCTCCATCGTTCCATGACGGTTAAAACCCTGCTGCTGTCAGCAATTATTTTTTTCGCCCTTTTCATGTATGCTGATGGCATGGGACAAGGCTTGAAAGATTCAACCGCTGCTGCGGTTGCGCCTCCTTCGCACAAACCATTGAAATGCGACACATGCTGTCCGCAGAAAGACCTCATCGATTTTTTTTTCAGGGGTAAAAATCCTTTCTACCCCAAAAAAGAAAAACGCTTCAGGTTTTTCGCCATCCCCCTTGTAGCCTACGACCCGGCAACCAGCCTTCAGTTCGGACTGGGAGGTTCCTTCTCTCTTCAGCTTGGAAAGGCCGAAAACACCAAGTTGTCGGCCGGGGTGGCTTCGGTCTTATATACCCTGAATCAGCAATTTTTCATTCAGTACAAGGGAAATATTTATTTCCCGAAGAATAAATGGTTTTTACAGAGCGACTGGAGGGCCTATTTTTTTAACCTGCCTACCTACTCCCTCGGAAGCACTAATCAGGTGGCTATTCCACAGGTTCCCGGGTACAAAGCAGTGCTCATCGACCCTTCTTTCAACGGGGTCTATCCCATGGATTACAACTGGATAAGGTTTTATAACGTTGTTTCGAGGCGTTTGACCTCTTCGATCAACGTTGGTGTTGGCTATCATATTGATATTCATTATAATATCAGTGATGATAATCTTTTGATCACCCACGACACCCTGTATAATACACCTCACTTTGCTTACAGCACACTGCATGGTTTCAACCCTGGTCATTATATTACATCAGGAGTAAGCGCGAATTTTGTGTTTGATACCAGGGACGACCAGGTCAATGCTTACAAAGGTGTCTTTGTAAACGTAAATTATCGTTACAATGCCACCTGGCTTGGAAGCAGCAAGAACAGTTCCACCTTATGGACTGAATTCAGGGCATTCATCCCCCTTTCAAGCCGATGCCCGAGGCATTTACTGGCATTCTGGTACTATGGTTCCTTTTTGGTCAGCGGCTCGGTCCCGTTTCTGGACCTGATGAGCATCAGTTATGACCAGATGAATTCTTCGGGCAGGGGGTATGCCCAGGGTAGGTTCAGGGGGGAGGATTTTGTTTACGGTGAGATGGAATACCGTTTCCCCATTTCACCTCACACCCATATCCTGGGAGGTGTTGTTTTTACAAATGTCACCACTGTTTCAAACCGGGATATGAATATCCCCTTATTCGGCTTTTTTCAGCCTGCGGCAGGGGTTGGGCTCAGGATCATGGTTGGAAAAAATGACCGTACAAACATCGCCATCGACTTCGGCATTGGCAATATGTCGCATGGATTGTACGTTCAGACTCAGGAAGTATTTTAATGTACCTTGTACAATGTACGATGTACAAATTAAGGTTTAACAATTCATCTCATGAAAAGAAAATGGTTTTTATTTCTGCTGCTGCTTGTAACATGCTTAGGGAGCAAGGCCCAGCAAAGCAGTAAAAAGGAGGTAACTCCTGAAGAGAGAACAAAGGAGACTGTTGACTACCTGGGGAAGAAGATCCAAATGACCAAGGGGCAAAAGGATTCTCTGAGTACTGCATTCCTTCAGTTTATAGATGATATCCAAAAATACAATGCACAGGGGAACCCTCAGGTCATGGATGTTTTGACCAAATCGAGGGACGATAAAGTGAAGAAGATCCTGCACGACGACAAGAAGTATGATTTGTATCTCACTTATCTGGCCGACCTGAAAAAACAGAGGGAAGAAAACCCGGCCCAGCCAAGGCATCAGCAGCAACCGGGAGGCCAGCATAACCATATGGGCGGAGGTATGCAGGGTGGTATGCCGGGGGGAGGCAAGTTTTAATCAGACCAGTTCGTACCTCTGGGTATCCTGTTTAATGAAAATAAACAGTAGAATCGTGAAAGCCCAGAGTGAGGATCCCCCGTAGCTGAAAAACGGGAGCGGAATACCGATTACGGGTAAAAGCCCGAGCGCCATGCCGATGTTGATCGAGACATGGATAAAAAACAGGGAAGCCACCCCATAACCATACATTTTGCTGAACTTCGACCTCTGCCTTTCGGCATTGAGCACAATCCTGATCATCAGTGACAGGAACAAGCCAATAACAACCAATGATCCTATAAATCCATGTTCTTCGCCTACAGTGCAGAAAATAAAATCAGTACTTTGTTCGGGGACGAAATTATACTTTGTTTGAGTTCCCTGCAAAAAACCTTTGCCCCACATCCTTCCTGAACCGATTGCGATAAGCGACTGATTTACATTATAACCGGCCCCTTTCAGGTCGGTATTAATACCGAGAAGTACATTGATTCTCTGGCGCTGGTGAGGTTCAAGGATATGGTTGAAGGTATAATGCACCGAGAAAACGAAACCGGTGGAAGCCAGGAAAACCGCCAGTATTACTAGAAAATGCCTGGAGTGCCGCCTTGTGCGAAGGTAAAGCAGGGCTGCTATCACGAACAAAACGGCAATGAGCAGAAATTTGTTCATGCTCAGGGTGAGCACTCCCAGCACAGGAAGAGCTAAAAGGGCAAGTAAAACCCAGCCAGTGAGGCCCGCCCTGTAGAGCACCAGGACGAAGCAAAGAAACACAAGGGCGGTTCCTGTATCACGTTCGGCCAGGATCAGCAGGGCCGGGATTACGATGATAGCTGCAGCCATGAACAGATGGCGGGGGTTTTTGATGTTGTGGTCAAGGGAGCCCAGGTATTTCGCAAGTGCGAGGGCCGTAGCCATCTTGGCAAATTCCCCCGGCTGAATGCCGAATCCGCCTATCTGGAACCAGGACTTAGAGCCTGAGATTTCACGCCCTGCAAAGATTACCATGACCAGGCTGAAAAGGAAAAACGCGTAGAAGAAATATGAAAACTGTGCGAAGAACTTCGGGTCTATGATAATAATGATGATTGCCAGTAAGATGGAAGCCACGATAAACATCATTTGTTTACCGTATTTCTGATGCAGGTCGGTGATGTGCTGGTGGCTGTCGTTATAAACGGCGGCATAAATATTAAGCCAGCCCATGAGTACAAGGACCAGGTACAGTACAACCAGTACCCAGTCAATCCGGTAAAAAATGCCCTTTTCCGCTCTCATTTTTAATATTTATTCCATGGATAAGGTCCGCGTTCATCATGCGTTCTTCCAGGTCCCTGCGTTTGACTGTACGCTTGAGATATTTTTCTATCATCAGGCTGGCGATGGGAGCTGCCCATTCTGCTCCGGAACCTGCATTCTCGACCACGACCGAAATGGCGATTTTTGAATTTAGCCTGGGGGCGAATGCAATAAAGATTGAATGGTTTTTGCCGTGCGGGTTCTGGGCAGTGCCGGTTTTACCGCAAAATTCAATGCTGTCGATCTGCGAGGCACGTGCGGTTCCCGACGTAACCACATCCGCCATCCCATCAACAACAACTTCAAAATAGGCAGGATTGACATCGGTGACTTTTTTTACCCTGAAATCAGGGTTAAGGGAATCCTTCCTGCCTATTGCCCTGATAATATGAGGCACATAATACCAGCCCCGGTTGCTTATGGTCGCCGCAAGGTTGGCCATCTGCAGGGGTGTGATCCCTATCTCTCCCTGCCCGATCCCAAGGGAAATGATCGTCATGGATTTCCACCGGTCCTTTCCGTGGTATTTGTCGTAATAAGCAGGGGTAGGGATGTTTCCGTTAAGTTCACCCGTTACGTCCAGCCCCAGTTTTTTACCGAGGCCGAAACTCATCACTTCTTTTCGCCAGTGTTCATAGGCCTGCCTGATGCCAGGGTAGGCGCTGTTATCCATTATGGACCTGAAAACCCGGCAGAAGTAAGTATTGCATGAGATCTGGATGGCTCCCATCAGGTTCAGTGGGGAGGGATGGGAGTGGCAGGCAACCATCTGCCCGTTGCCCAGGCTGAATCCACCGGGGCATCCATAGGTCGTTGTGGGGAAAAGGACCCCTTCCTGCTGACCTACCAGAGCATCAACAAGCTTGAACGTGGACCCCGGGGGATACATAGCCATGAGCGCACGGTCGAAAAGCGGCTGATAAAGGGTATCGAAAACAAGGTTCCTGTAATTTTTCTTCCTGATATTGCCGACGAGCAGGTTGGGGTCATAGGAAGGGCTGGAAATAAGGCAGAGGACTTCACCCGTTGAAGGCTCGATGGCGACGATACTCCCTTTCTTGCCGGCCATCAGTTTCTCACCGTATTCCTGGAGTTCCTCATCCATAGAAGAATACAGGTCGGTCCCTGCATAGGCCAGGGTGTCGTACTTCCCATCCTGGAAACTGCCTTTGTCACGGTTAAGCACATCCACTACCCTGATCTTCATTCCTTTTTCACCCCTGAGGATCTCTTCGTAGGATTTCTCAATCCCGTTAATCCCTATGTAATCACCCGATTTGTAATAGGGATTGGCATCAATGATCTCGGGGCTTGCTTCGCCTATATAACCGAAAGTATGGGCGGCTATGGAATAGGAATATTTCCGGAGGGTGCGCGACTGCACGAAAAATCCCTGGAACCGGAACAGTTTTTCTTCAAGAAACCCATAGTTTTCGCGTGTAATCTGGCCTTCGAAGATGGACTGCCTGTATGGAGAGTAATTACGGGCTTTTATCATCCTCCTGGTATATTCATCCTTGTCGATCCCGAGAAGCCGGCACAGCTCCATGGTATCCACATTCTTCGCCTGCCGGGGTATGACCATGAGGTCGTAGGCTGCTTCATTGTAAACCAATAGCTTCCCGTTACGGTCGAAAATAAGGCCCCTTGCAGGGTATTGGATAATATAACGGAGAACATTATTGTTTGCCGACAGTATATATTTGTCGACCAGGATCTGGACATAGAAAAGCCTGATGATGAAAATCAGCCCGACAGAAAGGAATATTCCAATTATGATCAACCTCCGGTAAGCCAGAACCCTTTCCATTCCTTTTTATGGCCTCCTGACTACGATCTCGGGCGTAAAGACCACATTGCTTTTATGCAAGGCACGGTCATAGATGAACATCGAAAACATGATAGTGTCCCAGACCGGTGCAGGATTAAGGGGAAGGGTATCAACAATGATCCCCTTGATGGCTTTATTGCGATCAATGGGGGTCAAATTGGGGATACGATATCTCAAAGGTGTATTCAGCGTTGTGTCTTTCACAAAACTGCCATTCTTTTTTTCATACAAATCGATGAAATAATTATAATAATATATGCTGCCGGTATCGAATGGCGGACTTAAATCGGAGGGGTCCAGGCCGATATCCCCATCACCATCCTGGAAAGTGATGGTAAGTACTCCTCTTTGGGCAATTTTACTGGTGTCAAAAATATTGTAATAAGCTGAAAAACCTATCTGCGGAATCTCTGAATAGGATTCTTTTTTTATGCACGAAGAAAGCATAATCAGGCAAACTGCGGCAGGCAGGAGAAAAAAAACAGCACATCTTGGTTTCCCTTTTACTTCCATGGGATGCCTGAATTTTTAATACATTTGGACCCTCGCAAAGATAATGAATATACGTGAACCGTGAACTGTGTTTGCCAAAGCCTGAATGAGCACGCAAATGGAATAAGAAATTGCTGCAAATAACCGTGAAATGAGCGCAGAATCACTCCGTGAAAGGATCTTTACAGCTGCTGATACCGAGGGTTTCAATGAGCTTGCACTGGACATTTTCAGGTTCCAGTATGAAAACTGCGAAGTGTACCGTGAGTTTGCCGATGCATTATCGCGTAAGCCCGAAAATGTAAAGAAGCTTGAGGGCATTCCCTTTATCCCTGTAGAATTTTATAAATCCCGGGAGGTCATTTGTTCCGGGATGAAACCCGTAAGGGAGTTTCGGAGCAGCGGAACAAGCGGTTCCATCCCGGGCCGGCATTTGCTTGCCGATCCTTTGCTGTACGACAGCTCGCTGCTGAAAGGATTTTTATATGCGTACGGAGATCCTGCGCGATATACATTTCTTTCTTTAACACCCCTGCCCGGCGAAAACCCTCATTCCTCTCTCATTTACATGATAGCCAGGCTGATGCAGCAGAATCCGGTTCTGAGGCATGGTTTCTTTTTAAAGGATGCGGGGGGCCTCAGGCAGCAGCTCTCAGGACCTGGTTTTATACCGGGCAAAACCATACTCATAGGCCTTACCTGGGCCCTGCTTGATTTCGGGGAGAAGTACCCCGGCGATTACCCGGGCCTGGTGGTTATTGAAACAGGCGGAATGAAAGGAAAGCGTAAAGAGATCACCCGGGCCGAACTTCACCAGAAGCTTAAACAAGCTTTCAGGGGTGCAGCGATACATTCCGAGTATGGCATGACCGAACTTCTGTCGCAGGCCTGGTCGGTGCAGGAGGGCGTTTTCAGGACCCCGCCCTGGATGAAGGTCATGGTGCGCGAGGTGAACGATCCTTTTTGCTGGTGTTCGCCCGACCGCACAGGGGGGATCAGCATTGTTGACCTGGCCAATCTGTATTCCTGCAGTTTTATTGCAAGCCAGGACCTGGGAAGAGTAAACGAAGACGGCAGTTTTGAAGTCCTTGGCCGGTTTGATTCAAGCGACCTGAGGGGTTGCTCGCTTATGATACAGGAGTAAGTATTTCGGCCGAATCATTCTTTGGTGAATTCACCAGCTGGGAAATTTTATAGGCTTTCATTTTTTCTGCCGGATAAGGTTTCAGCATATCCATGAGTTCCGACTCGGGCAAGGGCGAAAGCCAGCGTTTTTCGTCAGATTTATCGAGGATTACTGGCATCCTGTCGTGAACCTGGCTGAGCAGTTCATTGGGGGAAGTAGTCATTATTGAAAAGGAATGGATGATCTCCCCCTCGGGGCTGGTCCATTTGTCCCAGATCCCTGCCATGGAAAAAGGTGCTTCATCTTTCATCAGGATCCGGTATGGTTCCTTAGCGGGATGTTTCTTCCATTCAAAAAAACTGTCGGCGGGAACCAGGCAGCGCCTGCTTCTGAAAGCATTCTTATAAGATTTTTCGGTGATGCTTTCCGATCTGGCATTGATAAGCTTGTAGCCTATGGATTTCTCCTTTGCCCAGAAAGGGATAAGGCCCCAGTGGTAGAGCCTCAGCTCCGAAGGATCTTCATTCGAGATAACTGCGAGATCCTGCCCGGGGGCACAATTGTACCTGGCTTTATAAATGGCCGTGCGAACCCTTACCCCGAAACGTTCTTCGATAAGCTCATCAACAACCGCAAACGAATACCTGCCGCACATCCTTAAAGCGTTAAAACCGGAAGCAGTAAAGAATAACAGCTTAAAGTTAGTTATTTTTTTTATTTTTGGTTTCTAAACAATGGTAAAGGTGGAAGAACCCAAACCCAGGGCCTCTCATCACAGGCATAAGAAACAGCACAGTTCGCATCATTCCGGTAAGTCTAACCCTTACAGCCGGATTGAATCGATCATCACAAAACACCTTCTGAAGATCATCGGCTTTGTTTTTATTCTTGCAGTTGCGGGGTACTCGGTGAGTTCACTGGGTAAACTAAGGGGGATTGCCAAACAGCTTGCCTCGCACGAGAAAATAATGCAGCAGCCTGGGCAGGCCCCTTCCGCAGCCATGCCTGCCGGGTTATCGCCTGCCCCGGCGCCTGATTCCGGGTTCAATGCTGAAGATGTTAAAACAATGATAATCCTTGGCTGCGTTATAACCTTATTTTTCGCGGCCCTGCTGCTGCTTTCAATCCGTATTCACCGTAAAGAGATTCCCAGGATAGCCTTGTTCGTCTTTTATACGCTTGCCTTCATCCTGGCAAGAAAATATGGCTGGCAGATCCATATTCTTTTTCCAATGATATTTATATTTTCGGCCCTGGTATTTTATTCCGGGCTCAGCTTACATTCCATGCTTGCGGGTAAATGGAATTACCTTGTTTGCCTGGTCTTTTTCATGATGTGGTGGGCACTCAAAATGATACTGGGCGGGGATTCAGGATTGCTCCCGGGCTTTTTTACTTACGGCTTCCTGTTTTATTTGCTGTTCCTGTACATGGGCGTTTACGGGGGATACAAAGGACATCATAAGTTTTCGGATTTCACCGAGATAGGCCTCATCATCCTGAATATTTCAGCATTTTACATGATGGGAATGATCAGCCTGGTAAAATTCAATCATACAGAATTTGCATGGGTTTTCTCCCTCCTCATTGCATCGGTTAATTTCGGGATATTATTTCTGGCGGCCAATGCAGGGAAAAGGATGGCCCCCGGGCCTTATGTTTTCCCTTCAATGGTCATCCTCAGCCTGATATTCCCGTTTATTTTCCATTCCAATGCCATGATGCTTTTTCTCGCTGTACTGTCGGTTCTCCTGCTGTTCTATTCGAAATACAGCGGTGACAGGCTTGCCGTGATCGTGTCCCTCCTTTCCATAGTACTTATGCTTCTTGCTTATTTTAAAGACTGGGTGTTCCAGTATCTCCCCACAGCCTTCCTTGGCAATGTACTCGATAACCGCTCGATGATGATGAAAGGACTGGTGGCAGGGCTGGTGATCTTTCCCGTTATGGTTATCAACAGCAGGCTTGTCAGGAAACTGCATGTCGACTTCTCAAAGGAATGGTTCAGCCGCAGGAGTTACCAGAGGTTTTTCAAGGGGATTAATCTTGTAGTACTATACCTGTCAGGTTTCTGGGTGATAAATTATATTGTCCTGGTGTGGTCAAAAAACCCTGATCTGAATTTCATGAGCTGGTTTGGTTATAATTGCCTCTTTTTCATTATCGCTATCCCGATGCTTACAGCTCAAAAATCCAAATTTCTTGCTCCCGCTATCGGGTTTGCACTTTTCTTTTCACTTGCGTACCCAAGCCTGATCCATTTTTCAACCCTTGAACTTAGAAACGAGGCCCTGCTGCATGAGCATGTTTCAAAGCTTTCATTTTTGTTCCACTATCCGGTTGTAGTCCTTTTTATCGCCGAAATTATTATACTCCTGGTTTTTCTCAGGAAGACTTTCACAAAGACTACCATGCTGGTAAGCTTCTATACTGTTTATTTACTCCTGATGGGCCTGTTTATCATTCTTTCAGAATACGATCATTTCACTATCTGGACAGGTTTAAAACGCAGGATAACTATTGAAGAGATCGGCCTGGCCAACCGGGTCATCCCCTATACGTTTATACTGCTTGCATACTCCGTTTTGATCCTGGGCATAGGTATGTTGAACCGTAACCGGCTTCTGCGCACTGCGGGCCTGGCCATCCTCCTGGGAACACTTGTTAAAATGCTGTATATTGATGTAAGGGTATTAAGCGGCAATTCAAGGTCGGCAGTGCTTTTTACCGTGGGGATGATCGTGCTTACACTTTCATTCATGTATCCTAAAATGAAGCGATACTTCCGGCACCGTGAACATGAAGCAAAGGGAATCAGCCGTCGCCACCGGCACCATTCAAAGCGGGAAACGGTAAAAGCGCCTGCCGAACAAATTACGAAGCCTGCTGATGAAACATTATAACATCAGTATTACCGGCAGGGTCCAAAAAATCGGGTTCCGTTTCTCGGCCATGCAGGCGGCATACCGCTTCGGGATCCATGGTTTTGTCAGGAACATGATTGATGAAACCGTTTATATCGAGGCCGAAGGCGAAGAAGAACATATAAACAGTTTTATTCAGTGGTGCAACAGGGGACCCATGGGGGCCAGGGTGGAGAATGTCGAGGTAAGCGAAGGAGATCTGAAAAATTTCAGTGGATTTGATATCATAAGCTCAAGGGCCGGGTAGAATATTCGACATTCCTTTTTTCCCTCCTTCCACCACGATAACAATCTCGCCCTTTACTGTTTTCCCGCTGAAATGTGTGATCAGTCCTTCCAGGCTTCCCCTGGCATTTTCCTCATAGATCTTGGTAAGCTCGCGGGAAACGGAGGCGTAACGGTCTGCACCCAGGAATTCGGCAAGTTGAGTAAGCGTTTTAACCAGCCTGAAGGGGCTTTCATAAAGGATGATGGTCCTTTGTTCGGCAGCAAGCGCCTGCAGACGTGTATGTCGGCCCTTTTTATGAGGCAGGAAGCCTTCGAACATGAAACGGTCCGAAGGAATGCCGCTGTTGACCAGTGCCGGGACAAAGGCCGTTGGGCCGGGCAGGCATTCCACGGGAATTCCTGCTTTCACGCATTCCCGTATAAGCAGGTAGCCCGGATCGCTGATCCCCGGGGTGCCGGCATCGCTCACTACAGCAATAACGGCCCCGCCCTGTAATCGCTCAATGATGTTTTCAATGGAACGGTGCTCGTTGAACTGGTGGTGCGACTGCAATGGCTTAACGATGTTATAATGTTTCAGGAGGAAGGCTGTATTGCGCGTATCCTCAGCCAGTATCAGGTCAACCTCGTTCAGTATCCTCAGCGCCCTCAGGGTTATATCCTCGAGGTTGCCGATGGGAGTGGGGACAATGTATAGTTTTCCAGCCATAGATTTTTAATCCATTACTCCCCATTTCATGATTTCATAACTAATTTAAACCCCACCCCATGCACATTGATCAGCTCAACATTGGGGTCATCCCTCAGGTATTTGCGTAACTTGACAATATATACGTCCATGCTTCGGGCATTGAAGTAGCTGTCGTCATTCCAGATCTGTGTGAGTGCAGTGGAACGGTCCAGGACTTCATTTGCGTTTATGCACAACAGCCTGAGCAGCCCGGCTTCCTTGGAAGTAAGTTTCTGTTCCTGGTCCAGCACACTGAGCACCTGCCGGTTGAAATCAAAATGATATTTGCCGATCGTAAAAACATTCTCATTGCCGCTTGCTTTCCCGCTTTCGTCGGTTCGCCTCAGGATGGCGTGCATCCTCATCAGCAATTCTTCCATGCTGAAAGGCTTGGTGATATAATCGTCGGCACCGGCTTCGAAGCCCTTCAGCTTGTCTTCCTGCAGCGCTTTTGCCGTAAGGAAGAGCACCGGCACTTTCCTGTTCATGCTCCGTATCTCCCTGGCAGCGGCAAATCCATCCTTCACGGGCATCATGATGTCGAGGATCACAAAGTCAATTTCTTTTTTCCCAAAGGCATCCACAGCTTCCTGCCCGTTCACGCATAAGGTCGTATTATATCCTTTGGCATCCAGGTAATTCTTCAGGATGTTGCCCAGGTTGCGGTCATCCTCGGCCAGTAAAACATTAATACTTCCTTTTTCCATATCTTCAAAATTTTACTCTTTATAGACAAACGGAAGAAATACCTTAAACTTGCTTCCCTTATTCACTTCACTCTCAATATTGATCCTCCCGTGATGTTCACCTACTATTGCCTTTACATAGCTTAAGCCTAGACCGAAGCCTCTTACATCATGTATGTTCCCAGTTGGAACGCGGTAAAGTTTATCAAATATTTTTTTCTGTTCCGCCTTGCTTATCCCAATCCCGTTATCCTCAATCGTGATCTGTATGCCATTGCCCGAATTCTCGGTGCTGATCCGGATCATCGGTTTTTTAGGCGAATATTTGTTGGCATTGTCAAGAAGGTTGTAAATTAAATTCGTCACATGCACCTTGTCTCCTTCTATCCTGGGATTGGAAGCATAAAAACTCTTGATAATGACGCCGTCCTTGATCTCAACCTGTATCCTGATGTTTTTCACGACATCATGAATGATTTCGTGTATGTTGATGATCTCCCTTTTCATTTTTAATTCGCCTGAATCGATCACCGCGGTCTGCAAAATCTTCTCGGCCATGCCTGCAAGCCTCTTGTTCTCCTCCATTATCATACTCACATAGGAAGAAGAGAGCTCGGCCGATTTCAGGATGCCGGTGTCACTCATTGCCTCGCAGGCCAGCGATATCGTTGCAATCGGGGTTTTAAACTCATGAGTCATGTTGTTGATGAAGTCATTCTTCATTTCTGAAAGACGTTTCTGCCTGAAAATAGTCGCAATGGTATAAATGAATGAGTACACGATCACAATGATAAGCACCAGGGAGATCAGAAGCATGCCCCATAATTCGGTTAACAGGAATCGCTGCTCGTTGGGAAAAGCGATCAGCAGATACTCGGGAGGAGTGAAGATGTCGCTCTGGAATAATGGGAAAGCGTATCCTTTCTCGAAGAGTTCCTTGCGGTAGTTAGGAGACTTCTCAACCAGGTAAGCCTCGTTTTCGGGCTTGTAAACGCCAAACTCAAAACGTGTATCAATACCCCTGAGGTTCAGCTCCCTGGATATCAGGGAATCGAGGATGTTCTTGTTCAGGAACTCATCATAAGGCAGATGGGGATTGATGTTAAGCAGCCCCTCGGGTTTGGATTTTTCAATGGAACGGCGTTTCTCAAGCAACTCGACCTTGGAAACAACTTTTGTGATCGCCTCATTGACGCTTCTGCGGAAATTGGCTTCCTTGACCGAAGATGCGTTCCTGATCCAATAGATCTGTATGCCCATCAGCCCTCCAAGAGCGATGGTCATCACGACGATCGTTAAGATTATAAACCTCCGGTTCATACTACAAAAGTAAGGGAAAAAGCCGACTTACAGTTTTAACACTTTTTAACGTAAATTAATAATCCTTAACATTTGTATACTTATTGCGGGCGTATCTTTGTATCCTGATTACTGGCAGATAAGAATCAAGATAGCTTTGATGCGGCAGTAATGTGTGCAAGTTAAGTGAGACAACGTTTTGTTTAGTGATTAAATCCCGGACCGGCTCCGGGATTTTTTTTTAATTTCGTACAGACTATAAATCTCAGGTTTTATGAACAGGATCACAGTTGACATAAGCAAGGTTGAACCTTTTATCGGCGATAAGTGCCTTGGCAGGTTCCAGGAAGAAATCCACAATTGCCACAAAAGCCTCATGGAAAGATCAGGAAAAGGGAATGATTTCCTGGGCTGGATCGACTTGCCAGTGAATATTGACAAAGCCATGCTTCTGAGGCTGAAAGAGGATGCATTAAAGATAGCTCAGTGCGCAGAGATATTGGTTGTCATCGGCATTGGAGGTTCATACCTTGGCGCCAGGGCTGTAATCGATGCCCTGAACAATCCTTTTGCAGCCCTGGCTAACGAGAAAGGACATCCGCAGATAGTCTACGCAGGAGAGAACCTTAGCGAGGATTACCACTCGGCGCTTATGGACCTGCTTGATAAAAAAGACTATGCCGTGGCCGTGATATCCAAATCTGGCACTACAACAGAACCCGCAGTGGCTTTCCGCCTGGTGAGGGCACATATAGAGAAAAAATACGGGAGGAAGGAAGCCTGCAAACGAATTTTTGCGATTACCGACGCAAGCCGCGGAGCCCTTAAAATGCTGGCCGGTACCGAGGGATATTCTTCCTATATAATCCCTGATGATGTGGGAGGGCGTTATTCAGTTCTTACTCCCGTTGGGCTTCTTCCCATCGCGGCAGCTGGGTTTGATGTGGACAGGCTGATAGCCGGTGCGGCGGATATGAGGGAAATTGCCATCAGCACGGGCGACTGTGAGAAAAACCCTGCGGCCATGTATGCCGGGATAAGGAATATCCTTTACCGCAATAATAAGATTATAGAGGTGCTTGCAACCTATGAGCCATCACTGCAGTATTTCATTGAATGGTGGAAACAGCTTTACGGTGAAAGTGAAGGCAAGGAACAAAAAGGGATATTCCCGGCAGGTGTGACATTTACTACCGACCTTCACTCCATGGGACAGTATATGCAGGAAGGCCTGAGGGTCATTTTCGAAACTGTGATAATGGTCGAAAAACCAAGGCACAGCCTCGTCATTCCCGGGGATGACGAAAACCTCGACGGTTTGAATTTTATCGCCGGGAAGCGGCTTTCGGAAGTGAATCTCATGGCAGGGCTTGGTACGCGCATAGCCCATGTAGACGGACAGGTGCCTAACATTAAAATTTCCCTGCCGGCCATCGACGAGTACTGGCTGGGGCAACTTATCTATTTCTTTGAATTTGCCTGCGCTATCAGCGGGTATGCGCTGGGTGTGAATCCTTTTGACCAGCCGGGGGTGGAGGCTTACAAGAAAAACATGTTTGCCCTGCTTGATAAACCAGGTTTTGAAAAAGAATCTGAAGAAATCCGCAAACGCCTTTAACAGGGAAGGAATAATCTTTAATGATAATGGGTAAGCTTTACCTTTAACTCCCCTTCAGGACTTCTTCAATCACCACAGGATAGTGTTTATATTCCAGTTCATGTATCCTGGCAGCCAGGCGGTCAACCGTATCATCCGGCATTACAGGGCATGATGCCCTGAAAATGACATCCCCCGCATCATACTTTTCGTTTACATAGTGTATGCTGATGCCCGATTCCCGTTCACCTGACCTTATCACCGCTTCATGAACCCTCGCGCCATACATGCCTTTGCCTCCATATTTTGGAAGCAGGGCGGGATGTATATTGACAATCCTGCCGGGATAGGCATTCAGCAGGTTTTCGGGAAGAAGCCAGAGGAAGCCCGCAAGGACTATGAATGAGATGTCGTTTTTCTTCAAAAGATCGGGAATCTCATGGGTATCATAAAACGTTTTCCTGCTGAAGACCTGGCTGGGTATTCCGAGCTGCCGGGCCCTGTTCAGAACATAGGCGTCTGGCTTATTGCTTAGGATCAGCTTGACCCGGATTGAGGGATGATAGGCGAAATATTCCGAAACCCTTTGCGCATTTGTCCCGCTCCCTGAAGCCAGAATTGCTATATTTGTCATGATTAACAGTTTCGGTGACAAAAGTACAAAACAGGGCGATCCATGCTCTTCCCTAACCTTAAATTTATAAGTTGCTGAAACCTAAATTTTAACAAAACCTAACATTATCCAAATGGTGCTGGTAATCAGGCATTTGATTTTTAGAAATGTTAAAAAATCTTAAAATTCTTTCGTGGGTATCCGAAAATTATTTCCTTTGCACTCCTTTTAACCAAAAAAAAATTAAAAAACATGTCTGATATTGCAGCAAAAGTAAAAGCTATCATTGTTGATAAGCTTGGTGTTGATGAAAGCGAAGTTACACCTGAAGCAAGTTTCACAAATGACCTGGGTGCTGACTCCCTGGACACTGTTGAGCTCATCATGGAATTTGAAAAGGAATTCGATATTGCTATTCCTGACGATCAGGCTGAAAAGATCAGTACAGTTGGCGAAGCGATTGCCTATATCGAAAACAACACAAAGTAAGGATTTCTACCCTTTCTTTTATGGAAATTTTGCCCCCTTGACAGGGGGTTCTCCTTTAACGAATATAATGTTAACCATTAAGTAAAAGACTTTGAGACGAGTTGTCATAACTGGCCTTGGTGCGATTACACCCCTTGGTAATACTGTCGAGGAGTATTGGAATAATCTGGTTAAAGGAGTAAGTGGCGCCGGCCCGATTACCCGCTTTGAAGCCTCAAAATTCAAGACCCGCTTTGCCTGCGAGGTAAAGAATTTCAACCCGGAGGATTATTTTGACCGCAAAGAAGTGCGCAAGTACGATCTCTATGCCCATTTTGGAATGATCTGTGCCGACCAGGCCATTGCTGATTCCGGGATGGACCTTGAGAAGGTCAACAAAGACAGGATAGGGGTTATCTGGTCTTCAGGTATCGGAGGCCTTGATACCTTTTACCAGGAAGTTTCGGCCTTCGTCAAAGGGGACGGGACTCCCCGCTTTAATCCTTTTTTCATCCCGAAGATGATCGCCGATATAGCGGCAGGCCATATTTCGATCAAGTATGGTTTTCGGGGCCCGAATTTTGCGATCGTTTCGGCCTGTGCATCTTCGGCCAATGCACTGGTTGACGCAATGCTTTATATCAGGAATGACATGGCCGATGTTTTCGTAGCCGGAGGTTCCGAAGCTGCAATCACCCCGGTTGGTATAGGCGGTTTTAATGCGATGCACGCACTTTCCACACGCAACGACGATCCTTCCACTGCTTCAAGGCCTTTCGATAAGGACCGTGACGGTTTCGTGATGGGCGAAGGTGCAGGCGGGCTTATACTTGAAGAACTGGAACATGCCAAGGCCCGTGGGGCAACTATTTATGCTGAAATTGCAGGTGGAGGGGTTTCGGCCGATGCCCATCATATGACGGCTCCCCATCCCGAAGGACTCGGAGCCATGCTTGCAATGAGGAATGCGCTCAAAGATGCCGGGATGAAGCTTGAAGATATTGATCATATCAATACCCACGGCACTTCAACCCCGGTTGGCGATATTGCCGAACCGAAAGCCATCCTGAGCCTTTTTGGCGAACAGGCATATAAGATCAACATCAATTCAACTAAATCGATGACCGGGCACCTTCTCGGGGCTGCAGGCGCTATCGAAGCTATCGCATCGGTTATGGCCGTGAGGAACAATATTGTTCCTCCCACTATCAACCATTTCACCGATGACCCTGACCTGGATCCCAGGCTGAATTTCACTTTTAACAAAGCCCAGAAAAGGCCTGTGAATACGGCACTCAGCAATACCTTTGGATTTGGCGGACATAATGCCACTTTGATCATTAAAAAATATTAAGGAGTCCGCCTTGAGGTTAGGGACATTAAAAGCGGTCCGCTTCGACAACCATTCCGATAAACATCTCAGGCATGCTATAAAGAATATTTTCGGCTTCCGTCCCGGGAATATCTTTTTATACCGTCTTGCATTCACCCATAAGTCGGCCAGCCAGGAAACTATTAAAAACCTTAGGATAAATAACGAAAGGCTTGAATTCCTGGGCGATGCGATCCTCGATGCCGTTGTTGCCGACTTCCTTTTCAAAACTTTTCCGGCAAAAGACGAAGGCTTCCTTACCGAAATGAGGTCTAAACTGGTAAGCCGTGCCCAGCTGAACAAATTATCTCAAAAGATGGGGATTGATAACCTCATACAACTTGAAAACTCCTCCTCAGGTGTATTCAGGTCTTTTAAGGGCGACGCTTTTGAAGCCCTTATAGGAGCTATCTATCTCGATAAAGGTTTCATTTTCACCCGCAAGATCATCCTTAAAAGGATTATTGGCCATTATATTGATATGGATGAACTGGTGAACCATGATGTGAACTTCAAAAGCAAGGTTATAGAATGGGCGCAGAAAGAAAAGAAACAGCTCAGCTTTAATGTGATCGGGGAAATTGGCAGCGGATATAAGAAACAATATCTCGTGGAACTGTTTATTGAAGGACAGCCATTGGCAAGGGGGCAGGATTTTTCAATCAAAGGGGCCGAGCAGAATGCTTCAGAAAAAGCCTGGCAAAAAATAAACACTGAATCCTTGGAAAAAGCCTGATATTTGGTTATATTTGTTATGATCAATCCGGCCGGTCATGGCAAAAAAAACAGTACTCGAATCACGCACTGAAGCTTTATCCTATACCCTCGCAGGGGTTTCCTGCCACCTGAAAGACTACCGCCTCTCTTATCTGCTTAACCAAAAACTCCCGGCTTCATTCAAAAAACTGGATGATTTCGGCGGGAATTACAGCCTGTATTTTTACCTGGAT
Organism: uncultured Bacteroidales bacterium; assembly: GCA_903877385.1. Classification (GTDB taxonomy): domain Bacteria; phylum Bacteroidota; class Bacteroidia; order Bacteroidales; family FEN-979; genus CAIRDP01. Next base: position 82,651 of record CAIRDP010000011.1, on the reverse strand, counting down.
GAGGAATGCCGGAATTCTTATTACCTTGTGAGCAACCGCAGCGAGGATAAAATCCTTTTTCAGGAACTCAAGCAAACCGATTTCGTCCTGCTTGTGGAAGGCCCGTTTAAAAAGGCCCAGCTTGACCGCCTGCTTAAAACCATCAGGACAATACCGAATGTTTTAACAACGTTTGAGATCCAGGTAAGCAGCCTGAAAAACTTTTCGGGTTTTCTTGCCGACCTTGAACTTCATCTTATGAAGATTAAAAAAGAAAGTCAGCCAAAATCAGCATCTACCAAAAAATACGGAGGTATCTATGTTTGAAGAATTAAAAAAATCGATCGACAAAGGCCTCGATTATGCCTTTATGACCACCGACAAACTTGCGAAAGCAGCCAAAGAAATGGCAAAGGAAAATAACCTGACAAAAGAGGAGGCTAAAAAATTGCTTGATCTTCTGGTCAAAAAATCCGAAGAAACCAGGAAAACGCTCGAAGACAATTTCCAGGATTTGGTTAAAACCACCATGAAGAAAATGAATATTCCCACCAAGGAAGAAATTCAAAAGCTGGAAGACCGGATCAAGAAGCTGGAAGGAACGAAGAAAGCACCGACCGCAAAGGCTAAACCGAAAATTATTAAAAAAGTATGAGTTGAGCAGATGCAAGATGTGAGATAATGGATTAAAAATCCATCAATCTTCAATCCTGCATCCCGCATCCTGTTATAGTCAAATCACTATCGCTATGCGTATCTCTCAAATCGGCCTGGCCATGCATGAAATTGGAAGAGCCAGGGAAATACTGGGTGTTCTGATCAAATATGGGTTCCAGGACTGGATCAGTAAAAATGGCCTGGGGAAGTACCTGGTGACCAGGAAACGCCTGGCCCGGATTGAGCAGTTCAATCAGTATGAAAGGATCAGGCTGGCGGTTGAGGAGCTTGGTCCTACCTTTATTAAATTTGGGCAGATACTTGCCGACCGGCCCGATGTCCTCGAAGAAGAACTCAGGAATGAACTGAAAAAACTCCAGGATGAGGCTGACCCTATGCCCGATGATATTGCCATCGCCTTTATCGAGAAAAACCTTAATTGTTCCGTTTCTGAAATCTTCAGCAAGTTTGATGGTATAAGGTTGGCATCTGCTTCCATGGCCCAGACTTACCGGGCCACCTTGCTTAATGGTGAAGAAGTATGCGTTAAGATCCAGAGGCCGGGGATAGAGAAGAAAATCAATCTTGACCTCCACCTCATGAATTATTTTGCAAACCGGATGCAGAAAAATAATCCCGAGATGGAAGCCATCAACACAGTAGGCATCGTAAAGGAATTCGGTACCACAATCAAGAAGGAGCTCGACTTCAGGCATGAAGCGGCAAGCGTGATCAGGTTCAGGCATAATTTTGAAAACGATCCTGATATTTTTATCCCTAAGATCTATACCCAGTTTACAGGCCAGCGCATCCTGGTTGAAGAATTTGTAAGCGGGATCAAGGTTTCGGATATGGCAGCCCTTAATGCTTCAGGCCTCGATACCCATCAGCTTGCTAAAAATGCAGTGAGGCTGATGTTTGACCAGCTTTTCAAGCATGGGTTCTTCCATGCCGACCCTCATCCCGGCAATATTTTTGTGCTCCCGGGCAATGTCATCAGTTTTATTGACTTCGGAATGATGGGCTCCTTGAGGGAAGAACACCTGGATTTTCTCGGGAAGTACACTCTTGGATACCTCGAAAGGGATGCACACGGAATGACCGAGGCCCTTCTTCTGGTTTCAGGTAAACGGCATTTTGCCAGGTCGGCCGAACTGGAACATCAGATCAATGATCTGCTTGCGCATTATAAATACCTCTCCATTGACGAGATGGATTTCGGGAAGATCATGAACGAATCAGTTGATCTCCTGGTCCACTATGGTTTGAAAATGCCGGCCGGTATTTACCTGCTTGCCAAAGCCCTGATGGCGATCGAAAGAGTGGCGGTTGTGCTGAACCCCGAAATTGATTTCGCCAATGAGATGAAACCTTATGCAACCGAGCTCATCTCGAGGCAGTACGACCCACGGGTGATTGCCCGGGAGGTCTTTGAATCGCTGAAGGAATATTACCGACTCGTTACAGAACTCCCCGCCGATCTCAACGAGATCATCAGCAAGATCAAAGAAGGCCGCTTCAAAACCCAGATCGAACTCAAGGGCTTCGAGCCCCTTATCGATCATATGGATACCGTGGGCAACAGGCTGGCCATAGCTATCGTTCTCGCAGCCCTTATCATAGGGGCATCAATCCTTTCACAATGGGAGCAGGTGCGCTGGATAGGCACCGCGGTCTTCATCCTCGCCGGGATCTTTGGCTTCTGGCTTCTGATAAAACTTCTCAGGAGAAACAAGTTTTGAATATCGAATATTGATCAACGAATGTTGAATTATGAACGAAAAATTCAATCACTTCAACATTCAGCACTCAATGTTCAATATTCGACATTCATAGGGTACCCGTAAACTGCCTAAGGAAGCGAAGGTCATTTTCGAAAAATAAACGAAGGTCTTTCACCTGGTACTTCAGCAGCGTGATACGTTCTATTCCCATTCCAAAGGCAAAACCGGTGTAAATCTTACTATCGATCCCGCAATTTTCAAGCACAGCAGGATCAACCATGCCGCAGCCGAGTATCTCGACCCAACCGGTGTATTTACATATATTGCAGCCCTTTCCACCGCAAATGTTGCAGGAAACATCGAGTTCCCCCGAAGGTTCGGTAAAAGGGAAGAACGAAGGCCTTAGGCGGATTTTGGTTTGTTCGCCAAACATTTCACGGGCAAAGTACAGCAAAGTCTGCTTCAGGTCCATGAACGATACATTTTTGTCAACGTAAAGACCTTCAACCTGGTGGAAGATGCAATGGGCCCTTGCCGAAATAGCTTCATTCCTGAAAACCCTGCCGGGAAATATCTTCCTTATCGGAGGTTTTTCGGTTTCCATGGTCCTTATCTGAACCGATGAGGTATGGGTACGAAGCAGGATCTCGGGTTCCTTTGCAATGAAAAAAGTATCCTGCATGTCCCTGGCCGGGTGTTCCGGAGGGAAATTCAGTGCACTGAAATTATGCCAGTCGTCTTCAATCTCAGGACCTTCGGCAACGGTGTACCCGATCTGCCCGAAAATGCGGATTATCTCATTCCTTACAATAGACAGCGGATGACGGGTCCCGGGGTTCATATGATCCACCGGGCGGCTCAGGTCCATGCCCTGCTCGTGCACTTCATCCTTTTCGTCAAAGGCGGCCTTAAGGCTTTCAATCTTTTCCTGGGAGGCATTCTTCAGATGGTTCAGGAGCTGGCCGATCTCCTTCTTCTGTTCGGCAGGTATATTCCTGAAATCATCAAACAAAACTGAAACCAGTCCCTTTTTACTGAGGTATTTCAAACGCAGCAGCTCCACCTCGTCAGGAACCTGTGCCGTCAAAGCTCCTATCTCATTCAGTAAGTTTTCAATCCGGCCCTTCATCTCTCAATCAATCAATCAGTCAATCAATCAATCAATCAATCAATTTCACTGTCATCTTGATGTCGGTCTTCGGCCTGTCGCTCCTGTCGCGTTCAACGTTTGCGATTTTATCGATAATATCGAGGCCTTCGGTAATTTCACCGTAAACGGTATAACCTCCGTCAAGGAAAGGAACTCCGCCAAGGGTTTCATAGGTCTTTTTCTGTGCATCGGTATACTTTGCAGGCAGAGAGGCAGCGGGACAGGGCTTGCCTTCAACAATATAGAACTGGCAGCCCGAAGAGGCTTTCTTGGGGTTAACTTCATCGCCCTGCCTTGCAGCTGCAAGTGCACCTTTTTTATGGATAAGTGCAGGGTTGAATTCGGCCGGAACCGTATAACCTGCATCACCGTTGCCAAGCTGCTGACCGGGTTTTGCCGTCTTGGAATTAGGGTCGCCGCCCTGGATCATGAAACCGGGAATAACCCTGTGAAACAAGGTCCCGTTGTAAAAGCCCTGCTTTACGAGTTTGACAAAATTATCGCGGTGCTGGGGGGTTTCATTGTAAAGAAAACCCTTCATGTCACCGTAATCTGTATGAATTACGAATTTTACCACTTTTTTGGAGGTTTTGGGTTGAGACATAGAAGAATAACTAAGAACAAGAATGCTTGCAAGAATGAATAATACGATCTTTTTCATAGGAATAACATTTTGAATCTGCTTGCAAATCTAAGGAATTTTTTCTCAGAAATTATCCACAATTGTTTCAGAGCACATCTTAAATGCAGTATCTTTAAACCTGTTTATGGATAAAAGTATAATTACCCGGGAATTACAGATCCTGCTCGAAGCAATCAACGAACAGTTTGAGATCATAAGGGAATATGAGGATTTTATTCCCCAGATTGAATTCGACATGATCATGGAAAACGTCCGTAAACTGTACGAGACTTTCCACCGCCTCCAACGGCTGAACGACCCACTGCTTTTCGTTGAAAAAAAGATCTCGGGCCCTCAGGATATTAAAAACTCAATGAATGCCCATCACTCTCTTAAACCTTTAATAATAGCAGGCAAACAGGATGAGGATCAACTGGTTGTGAATGAGAAGCCGCCTGCTGAGCCTCTGCCGGAGATCCTCCCTGAACCTGAGATGGATACGCCAATGGTTCACCTTGCCGAAACCCCGGTCCGGGATGACGAAACTGAGCCTTCAGTTGAAGCTAAGCCGGAAATTCCTGAAACTACCGAACCCGTTTCAGGCCCTAAAATTCCAATCAGGCCTCTGGCTGATAAAGAACCAAGGCAGAAACGCCCTGCCAGGACTGCCGAGCTCGACCTTTTTGCTTCCGAAGAACCGGTGTTCAATATCAAACTTAAAGAAGCAAGGGAAAAGAGCCTTGGTCCCAAGGTTTCGCGCCACGAAAGCTTCAAAGCCGCTATCGGGATCAATGATAAATTCATGTTTATCAACGAACTTTTCGACGGCAACCTTCGTGAATACAATGAATGCATCGAAACCCTGGGCGGTTTTAAAACCCTCCCCCAGGCCCAGGAATACCTGGACCTCCTGAGGCGCCGTAATAACTGGCATTCCGCTTCGAATGCCTTTAAAAGGATAAAGGAACTGGTGGAAAACCGTTTCTGATCCCCCCTCAATTCTGTCTATTTTTTTGCCACCGTTTTGATCATGCCGTTGACCTGCCAGTCGGCATATATTTTCTGTGCAAGCTGCATCGCCGACTGATCCACGTACTGGGGATTGTCAACACTGATCTCGGCAGTCCAGAAAGCGCTCTCACTGTTCTTCACTTCATAAAGCACCGATTTTATATTCACAGTGGAAGTGGTGGACCAATAACCGCCGGAATAAACTCCTCCACCGTAAAATCCGCCTCCCCAGCCCCAGTAACTGCCGTATCCGCCGTAATACGTTGCAGGCACATAGCTTGTTTCTTTATCAGTGCCTGTGTATTTGAAAATAAGCACGGCATCGGCGCCAAGGCTGTCGATCTTTGCCTTAACCTGGTCAACAGTGTAGGATTTGGTGGGATTCAGGAAATCGAGTGAGCCCATGCTTTTCAGGCCCATCTGGTTGAAATAGCCGCACATGGCCTGTTCGAAAGGCTTCACATATTCCAGTTTCGCAAACATCGGAACAACAACGACCTTGGATATCTGTACATGATCGTTGGGGTTTTTCCAGCTGGTAAGCGAGATCGGGGAAGTACAGGAGAGAACAAGCATCAGGGCGGTTATGCCAAGGATGCCTGCCGGTAATGTAAGTTTTTTCATGATGATAATTTTAATTAAAAGGTTTGTAATTAATCTTTATAAAACGTTAATAAAGAACCGAAATAATATTCATCCCAGCCATTGGTAAAATCCTCGAACTCCTCGTCAGGGATATTGGTATGTCTGAGCTCAACGGATGTGCCGTTGCCCTGGGCATGCAGGATTATAGTGACAATGGATTCTTCAGGCTGTCCGTCGAAATACCACTGCTGCACTATCTTTTTATCTTCCTCGAATTCGAGGTTCATCCCCACGATACTGCCATCCCAGAGTGAGAATTCCGATCCGGGCTGGGTTGTCATTACTGCAGGTTCCCCGGTCCACAGCAGCAGTGTAACCGGGTTGGTGAGGGCAGCATACACATCATGAGGAGGGGCGGGGATATGATAATATTTTTTGAAATCTTTCATAATCTTAGGGTCTTATTTTACACTGGTTTCTCCCATTACCTCAAAGGTAATGAAAAAAAACAAAAAACCTATCATAACTTTTGCCTGCCCGATTCCTGAAACCGGCAGGGGCACCGTATCCCTACACTTTTAAAAAGATTTTTTTCCTGTACAGGAAGTACAGGAAAAACCATTTAACCAGGATTACACTGAACTGAAATACCACGGGTTTAAAACTCCCGAAAGAATCTGCGAAGCCGTGAATGAATATGTTTGCAATGATCCCGAAGTCAAAAATTCCCTGGATCACATAAATCGTAATGGGGTTTAATCCGATCACTACAAAGGGGAAAGCCCATTTCTTATATCCTTTCACATCAATAATCCAGTAAAAAGCGCATAAAAGCATGAAAGAAATCCCGGCAGTAAGCAATGCATAGGAGCCGGTCCATAAGTATTTGTTTACAGGGAAAACCAGGCTCCAGACCAGGCCTGCCGCAATGAATGAAGCGCCGGAGGTAAGCAGGTTCCTGATCTTTTTTGCCTCTTCCGCCTCCCCCAGCAGCCAGCGGCCGGCCAAAACACCGAATAAAACGTTGGTCACGGCAGGTAACATGGTAAGAAAACCTTCGTTGTCGCCGAATTTGTAACAACAGAACGACCCGGGCAAAAACTGCCTGTCGATATAACCACAAAGATTACCCTGGGGCGTCAGGTCATATGCATGAAATCCCGGGGCAGGAACCAGAAGCAGGATAAGCCAGTATATTAAAAGTATGGAAGCAGCCCAAACGAGTTGCCCTTTCTGTTTAAAGTTCATTACGATGAGGGAAGCAAAGAAATAGGTAACGGCAAACCTCTGCAGTACCCCGGTATAACGCTGGGTGGCGAAATCAAAATTAAAAAGCCCGTTATAAACCAGGCCAAGAAGGAAAAGGAGAAGGGTCCTGCGGATAATGTGATAATATAATTTCTTTCGCGAATCCCCCCTTTCAATGCGGCGGGTTATCGATAAAGGCATGGCAACCCCCATGATAAAAAGGAATAAGGGAAATATCATATCATAAAAGCGGAATCCGGTCCATGCCGGATGATCCAGCTGTAAGGCCAGGCGCTGGCAGAAAGGAGTATTTATAAACGTGAGCAGGGCTACGAAAAATGCATCCCCGCTTGAGATCCAGAACATATCAAAACCTCTTAACGCGTCGATCGAGACGATGCGTTCCTGCTGTTTACCTTTTTTCAATTCCTCCATGGCTTGAAATTATCGTTTATACAAATGATTGAAGAGCCTCGATCTCGGCCAGGATCGAACCAATTTCCTCCAATGATGCTGCCGTGACCAGCTTGATCCTGAAAGGCCTGAAGCCCGCAATCCCTTTAAAATACCCGTTGTATATCTTGCGCATTTCGAACAAGGTGGCGCGTTCCCCTTTATAAACTACCGACTTTACAAGATGAAGACGGAGTATTTTTATTCTTTCGCTTACGGATGGCGCAGGTGGTAAGCTGCCATTCTCCAGGAAGGATTTAACCTCGCGGAAAATCCAGGGATTCCCAACTGCCGCCCTCCCTATCAGTATTCCGTCAACACCATACCGGTCTCTCATTTCCCTGGCTTTAATACCGGAATCTATATCCCCGTTTCCGAAAACAGGGATATGCATGCGGGGGTTGTTTTTCACAGCCCCTATCAGCGTCCAGTCGGCCTTGCCCCCGTATAACTGGATACGGGTACGACCATGGATGCTTATGGCCCTGATCCCTGCATCCTGCAACCGTTCAGCAATATCCACTATTTCCCGGTGCTTTTCGTCCCAGCCCAGCCTTGTTTTTGCAGTGACAGGAAGCTTTGTGGCTTTCACGACGGCCCCGGCCATTGAGATCATTTTGGGAATATCCTGCATAAGGGCGGCCCCCCCGCCTTTCATCACGATCTTGCGCACAGGGCAACCGAAGTTCAGATCTATAAAATCAGGATAAGCTGCAGAGGCAGCTTCCGCCGCTTTCATCATTGAATCGGTATTGGCCCCGAAAATCTGTATGCCGATCGGCCTTTCCTTAGCCTCAAACCGCATCTTCATCGTACTTTTCAATGCATCACGGATCAACCCCTCGGCAGCCACGAATTCGGTGATCATCACATCAGCCCCGAAATCCTTGCAGATCGAACGGAAAGGCGAATCCGTGACATCTTCCATGGGAGCAAGAATTACAGGGAATTCTCCAAAATCCGTTTCACCTATCCTGACCAAAATTCATTATTTTAGCGCAAAAATAGACAATCTGATGAAACAAGCCATACTCGGGAACCTTACGCCTTCGGGCAGGCTGGTGTTTGCCCTTGCACTAACTTTTTCCTGTTTTATCATTGTCTTTTTCGCAGCCCTCCTGCTGGCTATGCTTCTGTGGCATATGAACCTGACCGGAATAATGGCTGTCCTGAGCCAGACAGACAATCCAAAAGCGCTTCCCCTGCTTGAATATTTCCAGGTTACCCAGTCGTTCGGACTCTTCATCATCCCCCCCATAATGCTTGGGTACCTGTTTGAGAGAAATTCCTGGTCCTACCTCCATGCAGGCAGCACGGGCAAAGTGGCTCTTTATATCATTGTCTTTATCCTGATGTTTGTTTGCCTTCCCTTCATCAACTGGCTGGTCGATATCAATGCCATGATGAAACTGCCGGCTTTCCTTGAGGGCATCGAGAACTGGATGAAAAGCGCAGAGGAACAGGCCGGGAAGCTCACCGATACCTTCCTTTCCGGTAAATCCTTTCCCAACTTCCTGTTTAATATTTTTATGATCGGGATTCTGCCTGCAGTGGGAGAGGAGTTTATGTTCAGGGGCCTGCTGCAAAAGCTTCTGAGAGACTGGTTTAAGAACATTCATATCGCCATTTTTATAACAGGCTTCCTGTTCGGGGTCATGCACCTGCAGTTTTACGGATTGCTGCCGAGAATGATACTGGGGGTTATATTCGGATACCTGTTTTACTGGAGCGGTACCATCTGGGTCCCGGTATTTGCCCATTTCGTTAATAACAGCGGCGCAATCATCATTTCCTATCTTGCAAACCTGGGTATAATAAGCCAGAAATACCAGGACTTCGGCAGCACCCATAATGTCTTGCTCATCTTGCTCAGCCTGCTGATGAGTTTTGCCTGTCTTCTGATGGTATACCGAAGAAAACCGTTTAAGACCTGATTTTAAGCCTATGGCAAAAACGAATGCAAGATCAAACCAAAAACCAGACCGGAGCAACCGGCCCCGGCAAAATCCGCAGGGCGTCAATGGCGGCAAACAAGGAAAAACACCGGGCAGTAGCACCAGCTCGGACCTGTTCTCAAAAACCAATACCTACCTGTTAAAAAATTCGGGCAAAGTCATTATTGCCTCCCTTCTGCTTACCCTGGTTTTCAGCATTCTTCTTTTTGATATCCGTTTCAGCCTCGCTGGTGATGATTCAGCTTATGTAGAAAGGGCCTACAACTTCGTCCGTCATTTTGTGTTCCCATCCTTCCAGGGGCCGCTTTACCCGGTATTCCTCGGGCCATTCGTTGCTGTTTTCGGGATCAGCGCCATACCCCTGAAATCAATCTCGCTCATCTGCATGCTGGGCTTCGTATATTTCATGTACAGGGTGTTAATTGACAATGTTCCGCCCCTGGTAATGACCATCACCCTTCTCCTGCTTACGGTCAACTCTTCCTTATTGTATTACTCCAGCCAAACATACACCGAAGCCTTCTTCCTCTTTCTTCAATCACTAACCTTCTTTTTATTCTTTAAACTGTTCGTGGGAAAGGTCCACCCGGGTTCATTTAAAACCCTGGCGGTGAACCACCTCATCCTCTCGGTCCTTTTACTGGGGCTGGTGTTGACCCGCCCAATCGGCTTTGCTTCAGTCCTTGCAATTGCCGTGTTTTTCCTCCTCAAGGCCGAATGGAAGAACATACTGTATTTCCTGGGTTCCTTCGCCCTGGTCTTTCTTGTTTTCCTTGCCCTTAAATCCATGATCTGGGGAAGTGCAGGCTTCATGTTCTCGGGACAGGCCGGCAGTTTCATGGCAAAAGATTATTATTCCCCCGGCTCAGGCATGGAAGATGCTGCCGGCTTTGCGAGCCGTTTTATTCAGAATTCCAACTATTATATTTCCAAAACGGTATATGTTTTTATGGGTCTGCGTGAAGGTGGCAGGGACACTGCAGCCCTTACCTGGCTTACAGTTCTGACCGTGCTGTTGGTTTGCGGATTACTTTTTATGGTTAAAGGGAAAAACCTTTTTATTTTATTTACCATCATTTACACAACAGTTTCCATGGCAGGTATTTTCCTCATCACTCAGGTGATGTGGCTACAGGACCGTTATATCATTTCATACTTTCCCCTGCTCCTCCTGCTGCTGGTCTCTTTCTTTTATTACCTGTTCTGCCTGAAAAAACTGGCAGTGTTCCAGTTCGTTCTGCCGATCCTGTTTTTAGCCCTCCTGGTCTCAGCTCTGGAAGGTACTGCCAGGGATATCCTTGTGGTAAAGCAGATAAAGGACCAGTATTCGGGACTTACACCCGACTGGCAGAATTACTGCAGTATCAGCGAATGGACATCCGAAAACCTTCCCGCCGGCTCTGTAACCGCCTGCCGCAAACCTTCCATCTCGTTTATCTACAGCAGGGGGAGGGATTTTTTCGGGATCGCAAAAATCCCTGCAATTTCAAGTGATTCAATGTTAATGGGGGAACTTCAGAAAAAGCAAAATTTCACTTTTATCCAGAATTATTCCATAAGCAACCATCCCGTTCCCCGCGAAATTTATTACAAGTTCAAAAAGTGGCTTGTTGGTTATGGGATCATAAGGAAGGCGGCTTCGGAAGCGATACCTTGCTACGTTCTGAAGATACCCGACAGCCTGAAAGTTGAACTGGTGCAGGAAATGAGAAATGCACGCATCGACATAACCGACAGTTTTGACACAGTCAATTCATGGGTCCATGAGACTCAATACAAGATCACCATCGTCTTTGCTGACACCCTGGTAAATTTACTGAAACGTTCAGGGGTCACCCATATACTCACTGCCAGCCTGAGGGCCGATGGCGCCACAAGGAACGGGAATACCAATAATACGGTTGAGCGGTTTGTGGAATATATCAAATTCAAATACCCGAAATTCACGACCAAAATCTGCCAGGTGGGGACCTCCGATAATGAGCCGGCATACCTGTACAAGGTAAATTATAACATGCTCAGGCCTGATGAGGCCAGCATAGACCGGCCGAAACCGTAGCTGCATCATCTTTGTCTGAAGAATTTCATCACTTCCTCCCGGCCTACCCGAGTTCATGATTAGAGCTAAAAGGCTTGCCAGGATTATGCTTTTTGTTTTCATGGCTATTTAATTTTACAGCAAAGTAAACCCCGCCGGCTTCTGAAAAAAAATTAATTCGTCGAACGTCATGAAAAGCACGACAAACGACAGGCATTATGTGTCAGGTTTTTTGTTAATGAGCACCTTGAAATTTATGAATATCCTTTTATCTTTGTTTAATGAACAGGTTTTTCGAACAACTCCAGGGCGGCAACCTCAGCCCATTCGATATTTTTCTGCTCATATTGTATGCATGCACCAGCCTGGGGATAGGATTATATGCTTCAAGGCGCAAATCCGACTCCGATTTCATGATAGCCGGTAGGAAGATCGGCATCATTGGTTTTGTGACTTCGGTTGTTGCGAGTTATATAGGCGGGGCAGCCCTGGTGGCTTATTCGGCTTATGTTTACCGTTTCGGGATCTCGGCATTTGCAGTTTTCATAGGCACCGCCATTGGTTTCCTGGTATTTATTCCATACGGGATCAAGCTCAGGAAATTCAGCGGGGAGAAGCAATTCTACACGCTTTCCGACTGGTTTTATTTCAAATTCAACAAGCCGGTGGGTTTGTTCTCGGCCATCATACTTCTGATTGTTTATTCGGGAATGCTGCTGAACCAGTTCATTGCAGGAAGCAGCCTCCTGGCTCAAATCAGCGGATGGTCCTATGAGACGGGCTTATTGCTGAGCGCCGCACTCATCGTCACCTATCTTCTGGCCGGTGGCTTCCGTTCAGTGATCCGCACCGACATCTTCCAGTACATGGTGCTTCTGGTCATCATCATAATGATCGCATCGGTGATCTTCCAGGATGATAAAAAGGATTTCACCATGGAGCTTATTGATTTTTCAAGAATGAACATTGGAATGACCGTTGCATTTACAGGTTTCGGCATCTTTATCATTTTCCAGAGCGCCGAATACTGGCAGAGGGTTTACGGGGCCCGGTCTGACAGGATTGTCAGGGACGGGTTCATATTGTCGGCAATTTTTACAGTGATCACAGGGATCGCCATCACCATTGTGGGCCTTGCCGCCCACAGCCATCTTCCGGGCATAGAAGCCAAGGATGCCTTCGCCAAAGGGCTTACTCTCCTTCTTCCCCGGAAACTGCTGGGGGCCTCCCTGATCATGATCTTTGCAGCCATCATGAGCGCCGCCGACACCCAGATCTTCGTTCTGGCTTCTTCCGTGGCTGTTGACTGGTACGACAAGCTGTCGGGAAAAGCATCGGATGACAAGCGCCGCATGCTGATCACCCGCATCGGCATTATCTCGGTAAGTTTTCTGAGCTGCTTCGGAGCTTATTTCCTGAGGGATCTTGTAGCTGTGATCATTTTTATTACGGGGATAGGGTTTACCCTGATCCCCGCATCTGTAGCCTCGTTTCACTGGAAGATCAGCAGCAGGGCTGCCCTGTCCAGTTTTCTAAGCGGGATCGCATATGTTTTTGTACTTATAGCGATAGCCATGTTCCAGGGAAAGTCCATGGAATTCTTCAAGGATAATGCCGACCTGGCTATTCTTTCCATCGTTGTTTCGGCATTGACTTTACTGATCGTAAACCTGTTCACGAAAAACCGGGCATGATGAGAAAAAGTTTACTCCTGCTGGTAACAGGTTTATTCATCCTCGCTTCGCAGATGGCCTTTGCACAGGCCGACACCACCCTGCATAAGAAGGAAAAACGAAAGAAAGGCTGGGTTCCCGCTGCACTCCCGGTAATCGGATATGATGCCGACCAGGGCCTACAGCTTGGGGTGCTGGGACAGATCTTCGATTACGGGGATGGTTCTATCTACCCCGATTACAGGCAGACTTTTTATGCCGAGGTTTCATTCTTTACCAAGGGCAGCTCGGTCTTCCAGGTTTTTTACGATTCGAAAACGCTCATTCCTGGTCATATACGGTTCACTGGCGACATCACTTACCTTCCGGAACGGGCCCTCGACTTTTACGGTTTCAACGGGTATGAGGCCAACTACAATCATTCACTTGAAACCCAGGGCAGCAGCGATTATATATCCAGGGTCTATTACCGCACCCAGAGAAAGCTTTTCCGTATAATGGCCGATTTCCAGGGCCCTATCTTTGGCCAGAAAGTCCGCTGGCTGGCCGGGGTCAATTTTTTCGATATACGCATGTCAACTGTGGACATCAGCAAGATCAATGCCGGGAAGAAGGAAAGCAATAAACTGCCCGATACCGCGCTTCTCTGGGACAATTATGTGAAGTACGGGCTCATTAATCCGCAGGAAGCAAACGGGGGAAATCTCACCTTTATAAAAACGGGGCTGATCTATGATACCCGCGACAATGAGGCGGCCCCTAACAGGGGAATCTGGTCTGAGGTGCTTATCATGGCTGCGCCAAGCTTCCTGGGAAACAGTCCGTACGCGTTTGTGAAACTATCGATAACCCACCGCCAGTTCATTTCGATAGTGAAAAAATACCTGGTCTTTGCTTACCGCCTCAATTACCAGGGGACTATAGGGGGGACCTCGCCTTATTATATCGATCCATATATGTTTACTTCCTGGTCCCTTTCGACCAAACCCGACGGACTTGGAGGTGCCAGGACCATGAGAGGGGTTCTTCGCGACCGAGTGGTGGGGGACGGGGTGGCCCTTGGAAATATAGAACTTCGCTGGAAATTCTGGAGAACCCATTTCCTGAAGCAGAACCTGTATTTCGGACTGGTAGGCTTCCTCGACGGGGGGATGGTGGTGCAGCCGAAGAAAGTCTACCGGAACCTTATCCCCGAAAACCTTCAATCGTACTATTTCAGTGCCGCCAGCGATTGCCTGCATCTTGCATCCGGCCTGGGTCTCAGGGTTGCATACAATGAAAATTTCATTCTTACGGTGGATTACGGGTTCGCGTTCAACAAACAGGACGGTGGCAGTGGGCTTTACATCGGGATAGGGCATATGTTCTGATATCCTTAACTTTGCCGGGACTTTGAGAACATTAAATGCAGTTTCCATTCATGAAGCCTAGGTTCAGTTTAGCAAAACCCTTGCAGTGGAGCGCAGTCGTGCTGCTCTTCATAATATTACTATGCTTCATGTTCAGGAACCCGGTGATGAGAGTCGTCCTTGGTTCCAGGATTGCCAGGTTCAATACCGTCTATAAAGCCGATCTCAGGATCAGGAAAGCAAAATTCCAGGGTCTGTCTACAGTTTTTCTTACCGGTTTCAGCCTCAAACCCGGGGCAGGAGATTCACTCCTGAGGATAGATACCCTGGTTGTTTCCATTAATGCCTGGAAATTGCTTGGCGAAAGGCTTAATATTTCTTCACTTGAGGTCCGTAACCTTTATCTTACGGTGAACCGGCACGACAGCGTTACGAACTACAGTTTTCTTCTCGGGAGGGGAAAATCTGCGGCTGTGAAAGACAGTGCGAGCGGTGCTCCCCGGCAAAGGGATACTGTTGCAGGGGCAGGAACAACAAATTATGCAGAGGCTGCAGAGCGGATCTTCCGCTGGGTGTTTGACAAGATCCCGGGCGAAACGGATATCAGCAACCTGAACATCAGGAGCATTACCAGTTCGCATCTTGTAAGTCTGCACCTCGACAGGTTTTCGCTGGAGGACCATGCTTTTTCAACCATTATCAGGATAAATGAAGATTCGCTTGAGGCGAGGTGGAAAGCCGAAGGGAGACTTGACGGCAGGAGCCGGTATATTGAAGCCACCCTGTCATCAGCCGACAACAAAAAAATCAAACTGCCCTACATCGGTTTTAAATGGGATGCCAGCCTTGGTTTTGATTCCCTGAAATTCAGTCTGTTTGCAGGTAAATTCAGGGATGATGCGGCTGGCATAAAGGGAAGGATTTCCTTTGGCGGGCTGCAGGTGTTCCATGAGAAGATCGCAGCCGATACGGTGAAATTCAGGAAGCTTGGTATTGATTACCTCCTGAACTTCGGCCGGGATGCCGTGGAACTGGATTCTGAAACAACGGTAAGTTTCAACGACCTCGATTTTCATCCATACCTGAAATACCGGCCGGCTAAGCCGGGGCAGATCACGATCAGGATAAACAAACCCTTTTTTCCCGGGCAGGACCTTTTCTCCTCTTTACCCGAGGGGCTTTTTACAAATCTGAAGGGCCTTAAAACATCAGGCGATCTTTCATACTATCTTGATTTTTTTGTGGATCTCTCAATCCCCGATTCGCTTAAGTTCGATATGGATCTGAAAAGGCAGCAGTTCAGGGTGCTTTCATACGGCAATGGTGAGTTGCTGAAGCTTGACAGTTCTTTCCTGTATACCGCTTATGAAAACGGGATGGCCGTGCGGACTTTTGCCGTGGGTCCTGGGTATCCGAACTTCAGGAAGATCTCGCAGATCTCGCCTTTTCTGCAGTATGCCGTAATGACTTCCGAAGATGGGGGGTTTTATCTCCACAGGGGTTTTATACAGGATTCGTTCAGGGAATCCATTATCGTCAATATCAAGGAAGGACGGTTTGTGAGAGGGGGAAGCACTATCAGCATGCAGCTGATCAAAAATGTATTCCTGAGCAGGAATAAAACCATTGTGAGAAAGCTGGAGGAAGCCCTCATCGTATGGCTGATCGAGAATCAGCAGCTATGCAGCAAAGACAGGATGTATGAAGTGTACCTGAATGTTATCGAATGGGGGCCTATGATCTATGGGGCCAATGAGGCTTCACGGTTCTATTTCAACAAGGATGCGTCAAAGCTGACCCTGGCCGAAGCGATTTTCATGGCCTCTATCATTCCCAGGCCCAAATGGTTCATGTATAACTTTGATGAAAACGCTCATCTCAGGGCAAGCATGGCCGATTATTACCGGCTTGTCTCGACAAAAATGCTGAACAAGGGATGGATCACCCGGCAGGACTTCGACCGCCTGGTCCCCGATGTTGAGTTAAAGGGTGTTGCAAGGCAGCTCCTGAAAGATCATAAGATCATCATACCGTTTAGCCAGCAGGAACAAGCCGAAGGAATTGACAATTGAAACAAACAATTCCGTTCCTGGTATTTTTTCGGGATTTTTTAATATATTTACTTCATAAAATTATGGCGTATGGCCGAGATGTCGTTTCAGCATTACCTCCTGGGCTTGTTTGCTGTAGCCAATAACATTGCCGCCCTGCCCTTGTATATTGTCCTCATTCAGGACAGGACAAATAAAGAGCAGCATAAGCTTTGCCGGATTGCCACCCTGGCTTCCTTCATCACCATGATATCGTCCTTGTTCTTTGGCCTGGCAATTCTTAATTTTTTCCAGATCAGTGTGCCAGCGTTCAGGATTGCCGGCGGACTTTTATTGCTGAGTACGGGATTCGGGATGATGAACTCGGTACAAAAACCCATAGAAAGCACCGGCATGACCTTTTCGAAGATTATTTCCACGGCCATAATCCCTATTGCCATCCCAATGACCACGGGTGCCGGGACTATGTCGACCATCATACTTTTCGCCGAAAGTGCAAAGAATACACCCTATCTTCATTTTTCGCTGATGGGGGCGATTGCTGTAATGACCGTAATCATTTATCTTTCGTTTTACTATTCGCCTAAGATTGTGAAACTCCTTGGTATTACCGGGCTGGATGTGCTTACCAAGATATTCGGCCTTATCACCCTGGCCATAGGTATTCAGTTTATCATTAATGGCATATCAGGGGCATTTCCCAAAATTTTATAAATAATAATTCGTATGAGGACTGTTTTTCTCTATCTGATTTCATGTATACTTCCCGCTGTGGTATTCAGCCAGAATACTGCCATGACCGGCCCTGCCGTGCAACCTAAGTTTGTTACGACCGAACAGGTGTTGCAGGACCTTCAGCAGAACAGGATGGCTTCCAAATATTATGAGACTTCGAAGGACCTGGTTTACCTGGATGAAAGGATCATTTCGGCCCTGAATGGCATCTCACCCGGGGAGGTGACCCAGGAGAACCTGGATTATATCAAGTATATCAACGCCAGGGATCAGAAACCATTCAGGGAGGTATGGGATCATAATGTTTTCCTTGTGTATTCTTCACCTCTTACGGATATCAGGCAACTACTCACCGACACGGCTGCACTTTCCGACCTGAAGAGAAAACTGGGGAGGGAGTTTAACCGTATCGACCAGGTAGCATTCATAAACGGAAACGACAGGATCATGTTCATCATGAGGCATCCGAACTCCGAAGCAGGATCTTTTTACCGGGCGATACTGAATAATGGCAAAATCAGGATCGATGAGGTTGCAAGCTGGCTGGACTCTTAAATTACTTATTCCAATACCCGGTCACTTATTTTTTATCCACCGTACATTTGATGCCTAGCTTTGCGCATACTGCCTTGATAGCATCAACAGCAATCTCGGTAGCTTGTTTTGTAGCGGTTTCTGAATGCGTGGAGGTGGCTGTGATCCTGGCTAATGCAACTCCAAGGGAATCAACCTGCAGTGAAACCTTGCATGTTCCGTTGGTGAATTCAACAAGCCGTTTGTCATTTTCCCTGCTGATAATAGTGAGCTTTTTATTGGTGGTGACTGTATCGATAACCGCCTGGTAAACACGGTAGGTTTTTGTTTCAACGGTCACTGTTGCAACATCAGCCTGGGGGGTATGCTTGGATTTTATTTTCCGTGCAAGGGTTACAAACTGTGCAGATGAGGTTGATGGAAAAAGAAATGCGCAGGCAAGCAAAAGGAACATGGAATAAAATGTATACTTTTTCATGACGATATTATTTTTTAGTAAGATAAACCCTCCTGAATTATATCCGGGAAACTTTTAACAAGGCTCAAAGATAAACAAAATGTTGTTGTTCTGCCGGCATGCAGTGCAGCTCATATTCCTGAGCCTGCCCCGGGGTTCATACCTTTGATTAAATTTATTACTTTTATCCCATGCCGAAGACTGAATTTGAAATTTCAAGCGGGAAGGGGAAGGCATTTCATGCCTGTGAATGGTCCCCCCCGGGAAAGCCCAAAGCCATGATCCTGCTTATCCATGGGTTGAGTGACCATGCCGGCCGGTACCATCATTTGGGAACTTATTTTGCGGATTCCGCTTATTTGCTGATTATCGTTGACCTTAGGGGACATGGCAGGTCCTTCGGGAAAAGAGGTCATTTCCCCTCGTATAAAAGGAACATGGATGATATCAGCCTTTTCATAAACGAAGCCAAAATGCGGCATCCGGCATTGCCGCTTGTTTTATATGGACACAGCATGGGCGGGAACCTCGTATTGAATTACCTAATCAGGCAAAAGCCGGATGTGGTTGGCGCTGTTGTTACAAGTCCCTGGCTGAGATTAGCGTCAAAACCGCCACTTTTCAGGATACTGATGGCAAAGCTGGTAAACAAGGTATTCCCTTCTTTAACCCAGGCCGACGGAATAAATCCATCTTTTTTGAGCCATGATGAGGAAGTTGCCAGCTTATATATTGCCGACGACTTGGTTCATAGTCGAATTTCTGTAAGGACCTTTGTTGAGATTTCAAATGCAGGCGAATATGCCCTGGCCAATGCTTCCAAGCTGGAATGCCCTCTCCTTTTAATGCAGGGGACCGATGATTCCCTGACATCATTTTCGGCAAGCCGGGAATTCTCGGGCAAAGTGACCGCCGTTCATACTTTTAAGGCATGGGACGGTCTCTTCCACGAACTTCATAATGAAATCGGGAAAGAAACTGTCCTTTGTTTTATCAGGGAGTGGATAAATTCCAGGATAGGCCGGTAAAGTTTACCATACCAGGGCGATCCTGAAACTTCCTTATGATCTCATTGCTGCCTGCCGGGAGGTCGTTCAGTCTTTTACGCACCTTACTGCGAATGCATTCGAGCGGTTGGAGTAGTAATCGGATATCCCGAAATTCTGCAGGTTCATTCCGTGGGATAAGGCTTTGATTGTACCGAAAGAGTTTGAGGACCAGCAGATCGTTGCAAACCCCTGGAATTTCCATACTATGTTGCTATATCCGACACCGCTTTCCCTGGCCCTGAACCCATTGAAGATTGAATCCTGGAGCGGCTTCCCGGCCATTCCCTGGGTAAGGTTGTTGTTGAAAAGGACCATCCATTCGGCCTGGGTGGGAATATGCCATCCCGGCATACAAAGGCCTTTTGAACCGGGAATATTGCTGTAAGCCATCAGTTCATCCCATTGATACAGGCCTCCGTAAGCACCGCATTGGATCTGATCGTCATTATAGCAGTATTTTTCATTCACGCAGTTGTCGGTTTGCTCAGTTCCAGCCGGGATCGAAGAACCATAGTTAAGGTTTTTCTGCATCCAGCATTGTGAACCTATCTGGACTGTAGGATATACTTTGTTATCCCGGATATCCGTAAGATTGTTCCCGCAATTGAAAGAGGGAGCTGCCTGTACAATGATGCTTCTGGTCATTACCGAGGTGCATGAGGAAACATTGGTGTAGGAATAAGTAAGTGTCTTTGTCCCGTTACCCGCGGTTGAAGGAGTAAAGACTCCGCTGCCCGGATTAACCCCCGGTCCTGAATAGGTTCCCCCGAGAGGAATTCCGCCTTTAAGCTTGAATGGCATGGCTGCGACGGTGGTGATACTGTCAAAACAAAGTGTAAAAGAGACTGTCGGAGCAGGTAAGAAAGTCATTACGATCCTGTTGGATGAGGCAGGATTATTTGCAACACAGCCGAGGTTTGAAGCAAGTATGCAACTGATGCTGTCGCCGGCCTGGGGAATATACGAATAAGCAGGAAAATTGGCACCCTGGCTTAACCCGTTAACCTTCCACTGGTAAACGGGAGCAGCACCTCCATTGAAAGGCGTTGCAGTATAATTGACGTTAGTGGCGGGGCATAAAGGGTTTGCTGAAGCTGAAATAGTAATACTTACAGGGAGAATGACATCCACAGTCATAACAATAGTACCGGATGTGGCCGGATTTCCGGTAGGGCAAACGGCATCCGAGGTAAGGGTGCAAGTAATGAAATCTCCATTCAGAGGAGTGTATGAATATACAGGGTTATTGGTCCCTGCTATCACCCCGTTCACTTTCCATTGGAACGAGGGGCTTGAACCTGGGTTTACCGGCGTGGCGGTAAAGGTGACAGATGTTCCGGCACAGACGGTATCAGAAGAGGCTGTGATCGAAACATCCACCGGCATGGGATTGTTCACTGTCATTGTAATGGAGTTTGAAGTGGCAGGGTTCCCTATGGGGCAGGGAAGGTCGGAGGTAAGGATGCATTGTATGACATCCCCGTTGGCCGGGGTATAGGAGAACACTGCATTATTCGTACCTGCGCTGATCCCGTTTACAATCCACTGGTACGAGGGCGACGGCCCGCCTTTGGTTGGGTTAGCCGTAAAAAGGACAAGAGTTCCCTGGCAGACATTAAGGGAAGAAGCTGTGATCGAAACGCCAACGGTGTCGCGGGGCAATGCCGTGATAAGAAATGATGGCGACAGGGTTCCATTATTGCAGCTGTCGGATCCGTATACTGTGATATCCCCTGATATTAATGTTGGGGAGAAGTTCAGGGTGATGGAGTTTGTATTCGCCCCCCCAATCGCTGTCATGCCGGCCGGCAGGTTCCAGGTATAAAAAGTCGCATAGGGAACCGGGCTTACTGAATAAACCTTCCCGTTATCTCCACGGCAAACGGTATCGGGTCCTGAGATTATCCCGGCAGGACCCGGAACCGGGCAGTAGACCACGGTCAGTTTCGGCCTCCAGGAAACTACTGGATTATTGCTTGACGCAAAGTCAAGGCAGCGGTATAAAGCCTCTGTTTGCAGCTTGAACATCCATCCGTAATTTGCTGACGGGTTTGCCACCATATCTGCCACATGTGTGCTGACATCAACAGTGTAATGCTGAGTATCTGAAGTTGATTGAGGGAGGATGACTGGGTTCGCCATCGAAAAGGCCGGCTGGTTGTTCCAGGTAACAGTCATCTGGTTCCAAGGGTTCAGCACCCGCAGCAGGTATGAAGTATTCTGGCCCGCATCGAGCTGGTAGTTGCCGGAATTCTGGTTTGTCGAGAAATCCAGTTCAGCGCTGATCACCGCAGAGTTCGCCGGAATGACTGTGAAATCGAAAAAAACCAGGCTACGTTCAATAAAGAAATTCCCCTGTGCCGTCCATGTGTTTGCCGGAAAATCGGCCGAAGTGCCGTAGTTGGTATTGGCACTATCGCTCCTGATCATGGCGTCGATACCGGTAGACGGCCCGGGCTGGAGTACCAGGGTCTGTGTCTGAGCCGCAATGCGGGAGACAAGGAAAACCGGGAGGCAGATGACAAGCAAGAGTCCGGCACAGGTAGCGCAGGAAAACTTCATAAAATGGAAGAAAACATTTTACCTTCCCCTTGTGTTCAACGACATAAAGACAAAGATAAACAAATAAAAGACAATCCTGTTGCATTTAGGTTGTCTGGGAGGAGTCAAACCCCAAAACCAGGGCACTTCGTGGGAAACTGCTCATATTGACCAGCCTTCGCTAAAGCAGCAGGATCATCTCAGTTTCCAGATTGTTAATAAGTTAAGGTGCTCAACCAAAATTGGCGGAAAGTGGGCAGTTTGACAATTTTCTCCATTCCCATGTCACGAGAAAGGGAATCAGCGGTATTAAAAGTCCGTAGGATTCGATGATCTTATAAAGCCTATGGGGGTCTTAAAAGCAATAAGATCTAGGGGGCTGCTAAAGAATTTAACATATAAAAGTTGCAGATATGGAGAATAAGGTCTTATATTTGATAAAGAGTTAATAACAATAGTTGTATTTACTGACCCAAATTGGAACAATAAACGCAATCGTATTACATCCGACAGTAGGGTTAATTCTTTACGCATTGATTGTTATAAGACTGAATCGAACTCTTTAATTGTTAATTTGCTGTTCATTAAACATAAAATTAAAATTATTGAAAAATAACGCCCCCTAACGCTAAACGCAGCAAAGGCAAAGCCTTTGAGAAGCAACAATACGTTAGTTTTGTTGCGGTTAGCGATATGTTAGTTGCGATGTAAATTTTAATACAGTGCCCTAAATATTAAATGAGATGCAAAAATCTATGTCTATTAAAGATGAATTTTAAAGGGATATTCTTAACCAATATATTGATTTTGGTATCCTTTGTGTCTTTTGGTCAATTGATTACTTTAGGAATGAAAATTGGAACGAGTATATCAATGTATTCAGCTTATGAATCAGGAAAGTCTATGGATATAGAGGGTATTCGCAGTTTGTCTTTTATTACTGGTGGACTAACTCTGAATCTGAAAATTTCCGATAGTTGGTGTTTCCATTCGGAGGTAATTTTTGAGGATAAAGGCAATCGAAACATTACTCATTTTGATAGCATTTCAAACAGAAAGATATATGATGCAACTCAGACGGGATGGAGGCATAATTATTTTCTTCAATTTCCTCAAACAATAAGGTATTCACTTAAATTGTCTAAGAAGAATAGAGTTTCGATATATTTTGAAGCCGGGGGATATTTTGCATATTACATTTCAACAAAATATGTTACCTATTTATTGTACGATGAAACTTCTGAAAAAACAGTAACCAATTCAGATATTGTTGATATTAATGTTCAGGGCATTGTCATAAACCGTTTTGATTGGGGAGCGACTGTCGGAACTGGACTTCTTATTCCTTTATGGAAGGGGTTTTTGGACTTGAATTTTAAATATGATCATATGATTCAGCCTTTTATTATAGACAATCTGGATGGGACAAAATCATATTACAGTGTATTTGGTGTAACTATTGGCTATTCATTACCTGTTATGAAAAAATATTATAATTGAAATATTAATTTAGCTTAAAACTATAAAACAAGAAATTTACACCGCAACTAACATGTCGCTAACCGCATCAAAACCAAGGTATTGTCTATCAGCTAAGGTTCTACCTTTGCTGCGTTTAGACCCGGCGTTAGGGGCTATATTAATATTACCTTCATGAAAAAAAACTTCTTCTTATATTTCATCTTTCTTTTTTTTAACATCACTCCTGCAATTTCACAGACACAATTAGGATTGAAAGGAGGTCTGATTTTCTTAAGTATTTTAAAGCCTAACCCCATGTATGATGCGGGAACAAATGATTATACAAATAATCATCCTTCATATTTTTTCTCGTTCATGCTTCGACAAAGAAATCCAAGTTGGTTTAATATGGCTGGAGAACTTCAATACACACATAGGCTTTTTCATGTAAATTCTGTTGAAAGCAGCGCAGGAGGCCAAAACACTTACTCATATGATATCTCCTCAGATTATATAAGAATCCTATTGCAGCCTCAATTCATTTTTGGTTCTGATATTAAATTTTTTATTTCTCCCGGTATCTATTTCGGATACATGTTCCATTCATCCTTGACCGGTTCAATTAAATGGATAGGTAGTTGGCCTCCTGAACCCACCCATTATGTAAACGGTAGTGCTAAGGATTATATCAATACTTGGGAATTTGGAGCATTGTTAGGAATTGGAATTGATATCCCAGTTTATAAGCACTTGATTTTGGTTATAGAAGCATCAGGTACAATTTCAATTCCAAATATCCGACCGAACTGGGCAACATATAATATTCGTTTTTTTGAAATTGGGTTAAGTGCAGGGTTAGCATATACTTTCCCAAAGAAGAAACAGAATGATAATAATTCAAAATAATCAATTAATACAGCCCCTAACATGTCGCTAACCGCAACAAAACCAAGGTATTGTTGCTATAATGGGTTGCTATAATGGGCATCGCCATTATAAAAGGAATCTACAGCTTGTCGATGGGGCTGAACTTAATCACCAGGTTGCGCCCCCTCTCTTCAGAACCACAAAGTGTTTTTATAGACCCACCGGGGGTCACATTTGCAAATTTTGATCCAAGGGAGCAATCTGAATCAGGACTGGGAAGAATAAGCCATTTAGTAGTTAAAAGTGGGTGTGACATTGGGTGTATATAAAAAATAAAGCGTCATAATAGTTTAAATTACAACGCTTTGTAGAATTTACTTGCGGAGAGACTGGGATTCGAACCCAGGATGCACTTTTGGCGCATACACACTTTCCAGGCGTGCTCCTTCGACCACTCGGACACCTCTCCAGGCTCAGAAGCGAGGTAGCGAGAAGCGAAATAGCGAATTAATTGCCAGTTCAAAGTCTCGGATTCGCTTTGAAGGGTGCAAAAGTACGAAAAATTCCGAGATATCAAACCGGAATTTCACTGCACAGGCTTGGATAAAGCAATTGTTTAACAACCTGGCTGGGGCATGATTTCTCAAAAATGGATCTTGTGGCTTCCTGACATGAAACTTAACTGGGTTTTTTCCATGAAATAATTATAAGTATAATTGGACTCATGTACAATTATACTTATATTTGTCCAAATTACCGTAAAGTACTGAGAAACAATGTTCCCTAACTTTTTCTCTTCAGGTAATGCTGCCGTTTCTTGGGGCAGAACCCTTACTCAGGACTTTGAGCCGGGAGCTAATGCAGATTTATTAAACCGAAAGAAACCAAAACCAAAGTTTTATGAAAAGACTTTTACTCTTATCCTTTGTCCTGCTGACAAGTGTTTTTACTTTTGGACAGATCATCTTTACCCAAAATTTCGAAGCAACATGGACTTTGCCTCCTACACTCAGTCCTGCCTGGAGCGGGACCACAACTCCTGCCAATAATGTATGGCATAAGAATAGCTATACTACCGGATGGACCAGCGGCACTACTGCTGCCTACACCCCCACGGGAGCAAACGGCACTACCGCCTCGGCAAGGTTTCACACGTATTATGCAAATGCAGGAACAACCGGCGATCTGATCACTCCAGTCATGAATCTTTCGGCATATTCGGCAGGTGCTGTTGTAGTTAAATTTTATTACATCAATACCGATGGATCTGATGTCCTGGATGTTTATTCTTCTAACGACGGAGGTACAACCTGGTCGGCTTCCCTGTTAACGCTTACAACGACATCCACCTGGCAGGAATTTTTTGTTTTTCTTCCAGGCAATTCTGCTACCACGAAAATTAAATTTACGGCAACTTCCGACTACGGTTATACCGATATAGGCATTGATGAAGTGAGGGTTCTGAACCCGGTTATTCCATTACCCCCTTTGTTATTCTCGGCTTCTGCCGTAACAAGCGGAAGTATGACAATATCATGGATGGACGGGTCAACCAATGAAGTCGGGTTCAGGGTTTATCGTTCAACCGACGGGGTTAATTATTCCCAGAACGGTGCAGATATCATCTCAACAACAGTCGGAACATGGGGAACCATATATTCCCAGGTTCAGACCGGGCTTTGGGCCAGTCAGACCTATTATTTCAGGATAGTTGCTTATGCAGACCTTGAATCCACATATCTTTCAGGTTCCCAGTCTACCTTGCCCGCAACACCGATTTGTGGCACAAAAACAGTGGGAACTTCAGGCGCTGACTATCCAAACCTGTATACAGCCGTGAATGATCTTAAAGGTCATTTCTTAAACTGCCCTGTCACATTCCTTTTGAATTCCGATTACAGCTCAGCATCCGAGACCTGGCCTATCGTGATTCCGGTCCTTCCCGGATCCAGCGCTACCAACACGCTTACCATCAAGCCGAACACAGGTGTCACAGCTTCTGTCTCGGGAAGCATGGCCGGTGCGCTCATCAGGATTTTAAACTGCAATACTTTTATTGATGGATCAAACTCTGCCGGTGGCACGACCAGGGATCTTACCATTACCAACACTTCAGCAAGCTCAACCGATGTTGTTTGGATAGGTTCCACTGGAACAACGCCCATCACTAACATCGCTGTAAAGAATTCCATTATAATCAATGGAGTGAATACTTCATCAGCTGTTGTTCTCTCCGATGGAACCACCATGGGAAACAAAGGATATTTCAATAATATTTCCTTTTTGAACAACAGTGTTCAGAAAGCGCTGATCGGCATATCCTGTTCTGCAGTGAAAGCCGCAGGGAATGGCAGCGGCTTATTGATTTCAGGCAATGATATGAATACCGCAGGCGCCAACTCAATCCGTGATGCCGGTGTCTATGTTATTGGAGTTGAAAATGTTATAGTTTCCAACAACAATATAGGCAATATAGCCAATGCCAACGCCGAAAACGTGATGGGGATATGGATTGCCGATGGAATCAATAACGCAACGGTTTCGGGAAATAACCTTACCTCTATTTCGCTTACATCTAACAATGCGGCTGCCGTTCTTAATGGGATTTATGTAAATACGATCACGGCTCCAACCAGTATCAACATCACCGGAAATACTATCCAAACACTCGCCAATACAGGTAATGGCGGTGGTTTCGCAGGAATACTCACCTACAGCTCCAATACGAATATTACGAACAACACAGTATCAGGCCTCACGCAAAATGCTTCTACTGCAGCTACCAATGCTTTTTGGGGAATTTTACAGGTCAATGCAGTTAATTCTTCTGTTTCGGGGAATACCGTTTCGGTGCTCACTACCTCCAGGGCCAGCGCTACTGCTACGGGAATCGAAGTACAGGGCGCCAGTACAGGGTTAGGGATCAATAATAATTTAATTTATAATGTTAAAAACACCAACGCAACCGGTTATTCCTGCATCGGGCTTGCATTAACTTCATCTTCTGCTACATCAAATATCATAGCCAGTAACAACCTGATTTATGATGTGTCCTCCGCCGGATTTAATTCCCTTACCCAACGCAATGGATACGGAATCGTCATCGGATCAGGTGGTGGATACAACCTCTACCACAACACCATTCGCTTATCCACGAATCAGACCCTGGCCACTGGCTTGCCTGCTTGCCTGCTGATATCTGTGGCGGGCATAACAACCCTGGATATCAGAAATAATATTTTCTTTATTGATGCAACCGTGGGTACAAACCGGTATGCAATTCTTAGTAATTCAGACATCACGGCATTTTCCAAGATTGACTATAACGATTATTTTTCATCAGGGCCTAATCTTGGCTATTTAGGCAGCAACAGGGCCACCCTTGCCGATATACAAACAGGTTTCGGGGGAAATAACAACTCCCAGAATCTAAACCCGACATTTGTGGGTACCGACCTTCACCCTACAAATTCAGCGTTTGCCAATAAAGGGTTTTTCCTTGCTGCCGTTCCAACAGATTTCTCCGGAGCATCCAGGACGGATCCTCCCGATATAGGCGGTTACCAGTTCTCACCTGCTCAAACCGTAACCACTGCAGCTGCTACAAATGCAACATGT
This sequence comes from uncultured Bacteroidales bacterium, assembly GCA_903877385.1. Taxonomy (GTDB): domain Bacteria; phylum Bacteroidota; class Bacteroidia; order Bacteroidales; family FEN-979; genus CAIRDP01. Next base: position 54,894 of record CAIRDP010000011.1, on the reverse strand, counting down.
ACTTCCGTAACGCTTAACGGATCGGTTAATGCCAACAACCTGATTATTTTATCCGGTTTTGAGTATGGCATGACTACCGCTTACGGCAATTCAATCAGTGCGGGAACAGTCACGGGAAACACTCTGACGCCGATCACTGCCGATGTTTCAGGACTTGTCGTCAATAATACCTATCATTACAGGGCTAAAGGAAACAGCGGAAGCTCAGCAATATATGGCTCGGATATGATCTTCAGCACGGCGGTACCACCCATCGTTACCACGGTAGCTGCACTCCCTGTACTCCCTACATCCGCAACCTTAAACGGAACCGTCAATCCGAAGAATGGAAGTACAACGGTATCGTTCGAATATGGACTCACCACAGCTTATGGTTCAGTCGCGACTATTTCAGGAACCATGACGGGCAACACAATCCAGAATTTCAATGCCACTATTACGGGACTTACTATCAACAGCACATACCATTACAGGGCGAAAGCAGTAAACCCTGCAGGAACTGTATATGGTGCAGATATGAACTTCTATACAAATTGCGTAATCCCGGTTAACCCCGGAGCCATTACAGGCCCCTCCGGAGTATGCCAAAACGGGTCAGGATATGTTTATTCTGTAAGTACTGTTCCTAATGGTTTTATGTATAACTGGACTTTCCCTGCAGGTTTTACCATCACATCCTATCCTCATTCAAACGTTATCACGGTAAGTATCGCGAATAATGCAGTTTCAGGCAATGTTTCGGTTCAGGCTGTAAGCGATTGCGGCGCTCCAAGCCCGACTTCAACCAAGGTTGTTACAGTAAACAGTCAGCCGGTTCCTACTATTACTTCAGGCTCCTCCCTGGTATGCCAGTATTCAGATAATACTTACGGTACCCAGGCCGGTAATTCCTCTTATGTATGGAGTGTTTCGCCCAATGGCAGCATTACAGCCACGGCAAACCCTGAGGTTGTTTCAATAAACTGGTCATTGGCGGGAGCAAAAACCGTGGGAGTCGTTTATACTAATCCTGTAACAGGTTGCACTGCAGGAGCACCGGGAACCCTTCCGGTTACTGTTTCTGCTGCCCCTGTTCCAACCATAACGGGTATAAGCAGCATGTGTATCAACTCGGGATTTTATGAATACACTACCCAAACGGGGAATTCATCGTATAACTGGACTGTTTCTTCGGGCGGTACGATCACTGCCGGGCAGGGCACAGCTGTTGCCCAGGTAGTCTGGAACGCCCCCGGCCCCCAATGGGTAGCAGTCAATTATGATAACAGCTCCAATTGTTCTGCTCTTGTCCCCACAGTGTTTAATGTAAATGTAAATGCAATGCCGGGCCAGGCCGGATCAATTTCAGGTTCGCAATCCGTATGCCTTGGAAACAGCGGAGTTGCATACTCAGTGCCGCCTATACCCAATGCGGTCACGTATGTTTGGTCACTGCCGGCGGGAGCAACGATCAGCTCCGGGGCAGGAACGAATTCCATTCTTGTTGACTTCAGCCAATCAGCCCAGTCGGGAAACATTACAGTTTACGGTAACAGCCTCTGCGGGAACGGACCTGTATCGGCTCCTTTTTATGTGACTGTAGGCCAGTTGCCTCTTGCAGCAGGCCCTGTCTCAGGCCAGGATACAGTTTGTGCCGGACAGCAGGGTGTTGCTTACTCTGTTGCCCCTGTGACCAATGCAACAGGATATGTTTGGAGCTTGCCTGCAGGCGCAACAATAGCTACAGGAAACAATACTCCTGAAATAACTGTTGATTTTGGCATGGGTGCAGGCCCTGGCAGCATTTCGGTGCATGGAACCAACCATTGCGGTGACGGTACCGAATCTTCCGCCTTCCCTGTGTTTATAAGGCTGTTGCCTCATACCCCGGTTGTGACCGTTCATGGCGATACACTGATCAGCGATGTCCCCGACGGCAACCAATGGTATTATGAAGGCAGTGCGATAGCTACCGGCACTGGCCAAAAACTGATCGCGTTTTACACGGGTTGGTATTGGGACCAGGTAATCCAGAACGGTTGCGGATCGGATACTTCTAACAATATTTATATGACGATAACCGGAATTAATGAACCGAATTCTTCCGGCTTCGTAGTCTATCCCGTGCCGAATAAGGGGGCATTCACATTGAAGATGAACACTCCTGAAACCGGCTCATTCGATATCAGCATCAGCAATAGCCTGGGCGTCATTGTATTCACCAGGAATGATGTCATAGTGCAGGGACCCACTGACCTGATGATCAAGCTGGGTGAAGTTTCTTCAGGTATTTATACTTTGGTCATAAGAAATGCCAGCCAGAGAATTATCAGGAAAGTAATTGTTAATCCATAAATTCGTCTCCGTCAATAATATGTTTAGTCCTTCAGAAAATAAATAAAATAACAAACATACCTCAAACTATGAGAAAGATTGCTTTATTCCTATTAGTACTGTTATTCAGCATTAATAGCATTTTTGCGCAGGAAAACATCTCCGGGCCAATTGTTCAGAAACCAGTTTACTTTGATGTTTCACCACCTTTAAGGGATATGATTAATGCTCTTCCAAAGAAAGCTGAAACTTCCTGGAAGGATGGAATCGTCAAGAACAGGTTCAATATCAGGCCAAGGGTACAAGGGCAGGCGCCCGGAGGATTAACAGATCCTGCCCTTCAGTCAATGCCTGGAATGGTTATGACCGATACGACAATCGTGAACTTTGATGGAAACACCAATACCGAAGGATATACCCCTCCTGATACCCATGGAGATGTTGGGCCAAATCATTATTTCCAGGTTGTAAATTGCCATTATTCCATATACAGCAAAACAGGCACCCTGCTGCTTGGCCCTTTGGCCAATAATTCGGTTTTTGCAGGCTTGCCGAACAATTCAAATGACGGTGATGCCGTGGCCTTGTATGATGAACAGGCCGACCGATGGCTTTTTTCTCAATTCTCCCTGCCTAATTACCCCAATGGGCCTTTCTACCAGATGATTGCCATATCTACAACAGGTGATCCAACGGGTAGCTGGTACCGTTATCAATATTCCTTTACGAATATGGATGATTATCCAAAATTCGGCGTATGGCCTGATGCATATTATATGTCGATGCATATGTTTGCTTCGGGTACAGGCACTTATGCCGGCATAGGAGCCGTTGCCTATAACCGCACACTCATGCTGGCCGGAAGCCCTTCGGCAACGATGATTATGTTTACAAAACCGTCATCCAATGAAGCTTTCGGATGGCTCCCTGCCGATTGTGACGGGCCTTTCCCAACAGGTAATCCTCCCAATTATTACCTTTATTCTATAGCAGGAGCTTCGGCCCATCTCGGGATATATGAATTTCATGTTGACTGGGTTACACCGGCCAATTCAACCTATGGCAATTTCCTTACGCTTCCTGTGAATACATATACGGCGAATATCACCGGGATCAGGCAGCCCAATACAAGCGTTAAGGTTGATCCGCTCAATGACCGTATGATGTACAGGCTTCAGTACCGTGCATTCGCGGGATACTCATCGATGGTTTGCAACAATACGGTTGATATTACAACCACGATTGCGGGGATCCGGTGGTATGAGTTAAGAAAGACTTCAGGAGCCTGGACTATTTACCAGCAGTCAACGTATGCACCGGCCGATAATAACAGCCGCTGGATGGGAAGTATTGCCATGGATTCAAGCGGGAATATGGCCCTGGGTTATTCTGTTTCAGGAACAAGCACATACCCGTCCATACGATATACAGGGCGCATGAAAAATGACCCGCTGAACCAGATGACCATTGCCGAGAAAGGGATTATCAATGGAGGAGGTTCATCAACCGATGGTACCAACCACCGTTGGGGCGATTATTCCTCCCTGACTTGCGACCCGGTTGCCAGGGGTACTTACTGGTATACCAATGAGTATTTTGCAACAACTTCCAATGCCAATTGGAAAACAAGGATTGCCTCTTTTAAATGGAGCATTCCGCCAACTGTAACTACCACGGCAGCTACGGGAATTACCTGTACAGGCGCTACCCTTAACGGGACTGTTAACCCCAACGGAGCAGCAACGACCTATCATTTCGATTGGGGTTTATCAACGGCTTATGGAAACAGTACTGCCACCAATTCAGCAGGTTCTGCTTACGCAATCAGTAACGTTTCTGCAACTATCACAGGCCTTACAAGCGGAACAACTTATCATTTCCGCCTTGTTGCCGTGAGCGTTGACGGTACCACGTATGGCAACGATGTTACCTTCATCCCTTGTGCAGCCGCGGTGACAACCGTTGCGGCAACGGCAATCACCATGACCACTGCTACTTCAGGGGGTAATGTGACTGCCGACGGAGGGGCTTCAGTCACAGCCCGCGGTGTTTGTTGGGGAACTTCAGTCAACCCGCTTGTTTCAGGTAATCACACCACAGATGGCTCAGGCCTTGGAAGTTTTGTAAGCTTAATAACAGGCCTCACAGCGAATACCCTTTACCACGTAAGAGCGTATGCCACAAATTCAAACGGTACATTTTATGGCGCTGATCTCACTTTCACGACTCAATGTGTAGCTTCTACTCTGCCGTTCAGTGAAGGTTTTGCAACCACAAGCATGCCCTCTTGCTGGAGCCAGGTCGACCACCAGGGTAACGGGCAGATATGGCAGTTTGGCGTTATTACCAACCAAACCCCAAATCCAAACCTCAATGGAAATTATGCTTTTCTTAACAGTGGCGGATATGGAGCCGGTAATTCGCAGAATGCCGATCTTGTAAGCCCGGTAATTGACTGTTCTGCCTTTACAAATGTCACTCTCCAGTTCAACCATTATTTTAAAGCATATTCAGGTACATCAGGAACCCTTTCATATAGCAGTGATGGCGGAATTACCTGGACTACATTGCAAACATTCACAACAACATCTGCCACTAATCCCGCTGCTTTCAGTATGGTTATTCCAGGCGCAGCAGGCAAATCCCAGGTGAATTTCCGCTGGAATTATACCGGGGCTTATGGTTATTCATGGGCATTTGATGATGTTTCAGTTAACGGAACTTCCACCAATACACTTTCGGTAAGCCCGTCAAATCAAAACGTACCCGCAACGCCGGCAGGAACAACAACATTCACTGTAACATCCAATACCTCCTGGAATGCAATCAGCAATCAAAGCTGGTGCACCGTTACACCTTCCGGCACAGGAAACGGAACCATCAGTGCAGCATATACCCAGAACCTGCTGATCACATCAAGAGTTGCAACCATAACAGTGACAGCTTCCGGCGCTCCAACTGCAACAGTAACTGTTACCCAGGCAGGCGCTACTCCAACTCTTTCCGTGACTCCCGCAAATCAGAATGTACCTTATACCCCCGCTGGCACAACCTTGTTTACAGTAACTTCCAACACCAGCTGGACAGTCGTCTCTGATCAGACCTGGTGCACCGTGGCTCCTTCCGGAACAGGAAACGGAACTATTACAGCATCCTATGCAGTGAGTAATTTAACCAGCCCCAGGATTGCGAATATTACCGTAACTGTAGCATCCCTGGCCCCTGTCGTGGTAACTGTAACCCAGGCCGCAGCTCCTTCACTCACTGTTCTCCCTTCACAGCAGGCTGTTTCCTATTCACCGGCCGGGACTGCGACATACACGGTCACTTCGAATACTTCGTGGACAACCAGCTGCAATGCAAGCTGGTGCACTGTGACCCCGCCTTCCTCAACAGGGAACGGGAACATCTCAGCTGCATATACTGTGAATCCCGACATGGTTTCCCGTACTGCCACCATCACTGTAACTGCAAGCGGTCTTTCACCGGTTTCAGTGACTCTTATCCAGGATGCGGCAGCGCCCTTGCTAACGGTTCAGCCAGCAAACCAGACTGTACCTGCATCGCCTCCGTCGTTCACCAATTTCAGCGTGAACTCAAATACCAGCTGGAGCACTTCTTCTGATCAAACATGGTGCACCGTTAATTCATCCGGTACAGGCAACGGAACGATCACGGCAAACTATACTGAAAATACCGCAACCACCGACCGTATTGCTAATATTACGGTGGTGTCTCCATACCTTGCACCCATTGTGGTTACCGTGACCCAGGCAGGAACCATACCAACCTTAACGGTCAGTCCGGCAAACCGTAATGTGCAGTACCCCTCAGGCAGTACAACATTTGCAGTTACTTCGAATTCCCCATGGATTGCAGTCAGTGATTCTTCATGGCTTACTGTTACCGCTTCAGGAGTAGGGAACGGCACCATCAATGCCAATTTTACGCAAAATCCATATCATGCCGGCAGGGTGGCAGCTGTGACTGTGACCGTAACAGGAATCCCTTCACAAATTGTCACTGTAACCCAAAACCAATCAACCGTCTCAATCCACGAAACTTCCGTAGGTTCAATTCAATTAATCCCCAATCCGTCCAAAGGCGCCTTCAGGATTGAAATCGGCGAATTGAAGTACAACTCGCTTGAAGTAATTATCATGGATTTAAGCGGAAGAACGGTAGTATCAAGAGTATGTCACGAAAAATCGGACCTACAGTTTGACCTTTCAAATGTTCAGAAAGGATCTTACCTGGTAAAAATTAAAATGGATAATACCGAAGTGACACAAAAACTGATTATGAATCAATAAACGGGAATTTATTTTCACACAGTCATCTCTCCCCTCAGGCTCGTTTGAAGCAATTGCTTCACGGCCTGGGTAGAGAATTTACAGCCTAAAAGGTACATCAGCTTGGTCACTGCCGACTCGGTGGTTATATCATACCCGCTTATAACCCCTATCCTGCTTAACTCGGCGCTGGTTTCATATTTGCCCATCTCCACCGTGCCCCCCTTGCATTGGGTCACGTTGACTATGATTACATCCCTGTCGGAGGTTGCTTTCAGTGCATCAAGGAACCAGGGCAAGGTAGGGGCGTTGCCGGCCCCGAAGGTTTCGAGGATCACCGCCTTGAGCCCGCAGGTATTGAGTATGGCCTCCACCGCACATTTCGATATCCCGGGGAACAGCTTTAAAATGGCAATGTTCTCGTCAAGTTCCCTGAACACTTTCAGCCGCTTGAAATTGGGCTTGAGAATATTGTCCCTGTTATATTTTATCTTCACTCCAACCTCGGCTAAAAGAGGATAGTTGGCCGAAATGAAAGCGCCGAAATTTTCGGTGTTCAGCTTGGTAGTTCGATTCCCCCTGAACAGTTTGTTCTCAAAACAAATACCCACCTCGGGAACAACCGGGGTGTCAACTTCTTTTGCGATAGCCATTTCAATCGCATTGATGAAATTCTCCCTTCCGTCGGTGCGCACCATCCCGATCGGCAGCTGCGAACCTGTGAAAATTACAGGTTTGTTCAGGTTTTCGAGCATAAAACTCAGGGCAGATGCGGTATACGCCATAGTGTCGGAACCGTGCATCACCACGAAACCATCGTAATTTTCATAATTCTCCTCAATGACAGTGGTAAGTTTTACCCAGAATGAGGGGTTCATGTTTGAAGAATCCAGAAGGGGCTGAAAGGTGTGAAAATCAATCTGGGAATTGAAATTTTCCAATACCGGCAGGTACTTGTAAAGATTTTCAAACGAAAGCGGCTTCAATGAGCCGGTTTTCGGGTCCTGCACCATCCCGATAGTGCCGCCTGTATAAATTACGAGGATGCTTGTTTGTCCGATCATAAATATAAATTAAATTGTACATGGTACATTGTACATTATCAGGGTTTTTCGATAAATAGTTTAACCGCATGGTCTGTAGTGACCCTGGCCACCTCTTCCAAAGATACTCCTTTTATTTCGGCAATCTTAGCAGCTATTAACGGAATATATGATGATTCATTGCGTTTTCCCCTGTAAGGGACGGGAGGCAGAAAAGGCGCATCGGTTTCCAGCAGCAGGGTTTCGGTAGGCATTGCTGCAACCACGGCTGCCAGACCTGATTTTTTATAAGTTACCACTCCTCCGATTCCAAGATAGAATCCTATTTTAACGGCCCGTTCAGCCTGGGCCACATCCCCGCTGAAACAATGGAACACTCCTCTTAAACCCTTATCGTTCCTGCCTTCCATTATCTCCAGGGTGACTTCCATGGAATTACGGGTGTGGATGACAACGGGCAGCCCGTGACCGAGTGCCAGGTCGAGCTGCAGATTAAATGCTTCCTCCTGCTCCTTTTCATAAGTCCGGTCCCAGTAAAGGTCAATACCGATTTCACCAACACCACAGAAGTGGTAATTTTTATCGGCCAGGTATTGCTTCACTGTCGTAATCTCTTCAATGAAATTTGCCTTCACCGAGGTAGGATGCAGTCCCATCATAGGGAAACATACCTGCGGCCACCTGCATACTGCATCTTGCATCAGCCCTATAGATTTAGAATCGATATTCGGCAAAAAAATGTACTTCACACCCGCCTCCAGGGCACGGCTAACCGCCTGATCCCTGTCGGCATCAAACTCCTCCAGGTAGAGGTGCGCATGAGTGTCGGTAAAAACGGGATTACTCAAGGTGAGCCGCTATGTCATCCGCAGAAAGATCCATCATACAACGAAAATGCTGCCTGGGGCATTCCCCGAAACCAAGCTTGCTGCATGGGCGGCATGAAAGCTTGCAAACTTCGGCCAGGTAGGAATCCCCGGCACCATCGGGCAGGTAAGGATACATGCCGAATGCCGGAATCGTATTCCCCCATACCGAAACCATCTTTTTGTGAAATGCCGCCGCAATATGCATAAGTCCCGTATCATTTGTAAGGACTGCGGATGACTGCCTCAGCAGTGATGCCGACTGGTTCAGGCCATAGCGCCCGCACGCATTGACTGTGGGTTTTGAAGTCATTCCTGATATTTCTTCTCCCCTTGCATGGTCTTCCCTGCCGCCAAGAAGGATTACAGGCTTGTTTAGTTTCCCGATCACCTCAGCCACTTTCGCGGCCGGCAGGATCTTGGTGTTATGCTTTCCGCCTATGACGATGGCAATAAACTCAGGGTAATCCGCTACAACCTCATCCGACGGCAAAATAAAATAATCAAGCCCGCGGCCGTCGTTCTTCACTCCGAGTTTCTGAACAGCCCCGAAATAACGGTCCACGATATGGTTACGTGGCAGAAAATCCCATTTAAAATTAACGATAAGCCATTTCCTGAGATTCAGCTTGGTGTAGGTTCCCGAAGGCCTGCCCAGCATCAGCCTAAGGTAACGTGAGCGGAAGTTTTTATGGAGGTCAACGATGAAATCAAAACGACAGGCCCTGAGTTTCGGAAGCAGCTCCCTGAAATTCCCGTCGTACAGCCAGAGCTTGTCTATGTAAGGATTGGAGCTCAAAACAGGCTCAAACTGCTTTTTTGTAATGAAATGGATCTTGGCACCCCCCAACTGCTGTTTCAGAGCCCTGATGACCGGCGTGGTGAGCACGATGTCGCCTATGGACGAGAAGCGGATGAGGAGGATATTCATCTGATAAACGGATTATTCGCCATCTCATACCCGATGGTGGTTTCAGGCCCGTGCCCGGGGTAAACCACCGTGTTTTCGGGCAGGGTGAAGAGCCTGGTTTTAATGCTTTCCATAAGCTTTTCAAGGTCACCCGAGGGCAGGTCGGTGCGCCCGATGGTATCCCTGAAAAGCACATCCCCGGTGATCACGAAGCCATCGGCCTCACTGTAAAAGCATACGCTGCCGTCGGCATGGCCTGGGGTATATAAAACCTTGATTACCGAATGGCCAAAACGGATCTCGTCATTGTCATTTATATAGGCGGTTGCCCATGGAACTGCATCCAGGGTGTACCCGAAATTGAGCCCGATTTCTTTCGCTTCAGTAACAAACGGATGCCCGGCTTTGTGGTACTCAGGGCTTATTCCGTATTTGTCAAGAATAAACTGGTTGCCAAGTATATGGTCAATATGGCTGTGGGTGTTGGTGTTCCTGACAATCTTAAGCCTGGAGTCCTGAATAAAATCGGCCAACCCCTGTTTCTCAAAAGGCTCGTAGCAGGCAGCATCAACAATTACAGCCTCCAGGGTCTCGTCGTACAATACGTATGTATTAACCCCGAATGTGTTGAAGGTAAAGCATTCTATCTGTATCATAATTATCAAATCCGCTGCAAATATAGGAAATAGCCGCCATTGCCCCCTGCATATAAATTAATTGTAACTTAGCGACCCGATTAATTTTCTGATCAATTTTTATGCCGGCTGCAGATGCAACTCGTGAGGGATTTTTATGGCGCCTCCTGGTGAGATGTGGTTTTGTTTTGTTTTTTTTTATCAGCATTTCCTCTTTCGGGCAGTTCTACAGCGGTTCCCAGATGACTTTCGGCAAATCGAGGGTGCAGTATAATGATTTCCTCTGGCTGTACTTTAAATTCGATAAATTCGATACATACTACTATCTCAACGGGAAAGAACTTGCCCAGTACTGTGCCGAATATTCCGAAAAGCATATCAAGGAAATTGAACTGAACTTGCAGACGGTTCTGGAACAAAAGATACAGTTCATCATTTTCAACAACCTGAGCGATCTCAAGCAAAGCAATATAGGGCTTTATGGCGACTGGGATTCCTATAATACAGGAGGTGTTACGCGTATCATAGGAGGCAAGGTGCTGATTTATTTCGATGGGGATTACAGTCACTTCGACCAGCAGATCAGGGCTGGGATCACCCAGGTCCTGCTTAACCAGATGACCTACGGAACCGGGATAGGGGCGCAGATCAAAAACAATGCCTTGTTTACTATGCCCGACTGGTACATGAACGGCCTCATATCCTATATGTCAAGGCCATGGGATTCAGAACTGGATAATATGGTGATGGATGCCGTCCTTAACAAGAAACATATCAAGATCAACAGCCTCAGCGGACTTGATGCAGCCTATGCCGGACATTCAATCTGGCAGTTTATTGCAATGAATTACGGGGATGCGGCTATCCCCAACATTGTATACATGACCCGCCTTACGCGGAGTATTGAGAAAGGTTTCCAGAATGTACTTGGCGTGCCTTACAATACCGTGGTAGAACAATGGACGGCTTATTACCGGGGGCTTTATTCAAAACAGCTGGCCCAGAGGGAAAGTCCGCCGGGAGAGCCTCTGAATAAGAAAAACAAGCAGGGCAGGATATTCCGCCAGCTTAAGATCAGCCCCGACGGTGATAAGCTGGCCTATTGCACCTGGGACCTTGGTATTTACAAGATCTTCCTGCTTGACCTGGAGACAGGCAAAAAGAAAAGGATTTACCGGGGGGGCTACAGGCTTGCCGAGAAACCCGATCTCACCTATCCTGTTCTGGCCTGGCATCCCAATGCGAAGAACCTTGCTATTCTTACCGAGCGCAAGGGTGAAGATTACCTTTATTTTTATAATACCGAGGATAAGAGCCGTGAGCATGTCATATTGTATGAGTTTGACAAGGTGCTCGACATGTCGTATTCGGGTGACGGCAGTTTACTGCTGATGTCGGCAGTACAGAAGGGGCAGAGCGACATCTATGTTTACAACATAGCTGCCGGATCGCATGAACAGCTTACTAAAGATATTTACAATGACCTGAACCCAAGGTTCATCGACGGTTCAACCAAGGTCATCTTCGCTTCAAACCGGCCAGGCGACACCCTTAAATTTGACCCGGTGGTCGACATCAGCAAGATAAAATACAATAACGACATCTTCGTGCTTGATTACAAATCGCACTCACCCATATTGCGCAGGATCACAAATACACCCGAGGTAAACGAGATCCAGCCCAATGTGTGGATGGGAAATTATTATACCTATCTGAGCAACCAGAACGGGGTTTATAACAGGTTCCTTGCCCGGTACGACAGTGTGGTTTCCTTTATCGATACAAGCACGCATTACCGCTACTTCACTACATCTTTTCCTGTAACCAATTATTCCAGGAACATCCTTGAAACAGACCTGTCTGGTCCCGGCGGGAGATACGGCGAAGTGGTCTTCCAGAATAAGAACTACAGGATGTATATCCGGGATCTTGTAAAGCCGCAGTTGCTGGAACCTCTTAGCCTGTCCCCTGCATTCTTCAAGCTGAAGCCAAATCCCAGGCCACCCCGGCCCCAGGCCAGGCCCGATCTGAATGATACCATATTGAAGCTGCTTAAACCCAATACGCTTCCTGAACCCGGCCACCCGAGATTTACAACAGTGAAAGTGAAGCCTTCGCCTCCTAAGAAATCCCCTGAAAAGGACTCGGTAAGCCTGCAACAGCTGCAGATGATGGCCATGGCATTATCCGACACCTCGAAAAAAGGTATTTTCGGCCGCCCGGCCCCCATGAAAAAAGACAGTCTGAACAAATTTAAAAATGCCAAGCAATTGAATTATAATGTGGAATATTCCATTGACCAGATGGTGACCCAGATTGATTTCACCTACCTGAACTGGGCCTACCAGCCTTTTTCAAATGCCAGTTCGCCCATTTATATCAATCCCGGGTTCAATGCGCTCTTCATGGTTGGTGTTACAGACCTGATGGAGGATTACAGGATATCGGGAGGGGTAAGGCTCAACTTCAACCTGGTCAATAACGAGTATATGCTCAGCTATTCAATTTTCAAAAAGCGCCTCGACCACCAGATCATTTTCCACCGGCAATCGGTGGAAGAAGCGACTGACTATTCCATTATCCGGCATCGCATCAATGAACTTTATTATGTGCTTACGTATCCTTTCACCCCGGTCATGAATATTAAGGGAACCCTTACCGCCAGGTATGACAGGGGGGTCTATCTTTCGACCGATCTTGCAACCCTTGCCACCCCCGACCTTGACAAACTCTGGCTGAGCCTTAAAGGCGAGCTTACCTATGACAATACCCGCAGCCTGGGGCTTAATCTTTACCAGGGGACAAGGTATAAATTGTTCGGAGAAGCTTACCAACTGGCCCAGGACAGGAGCATCGACTGCTTCGTTTTAGGGGTGGATATCAGGAATTATCAGAGAATACACCGTACCCTCATCTGGGCGAACCGTTTCGCGGCCAGCACCTCTTTTGGCAGCGGAAAGCTCATCTATTACCTGGGAGGTGAGGATAACTGGCTGTTCCCCAGTTTTAACACGAACACCCCGGTGGCCCAGGATCAGAATTATGTGTTCCAGACCCTCGCAACCAATATGAGGGGTTTTAACCAGAATATACGAAACGGCAACAGCTTCTTTGTGTTTAATTCGGAACTCAGGATGCCTGTATTCCGGTACTTTTTCAATCGCCCCATACGTTCCGACTTCCTGAACAATTTCCAGGTCGTGGCTTTTGGGGATGCCGGTACCGCCTGGACAGGAACCACCCCCTGGTCGGCAAACAACCAGCTGTTTACCAATTATATTTACCGCAAAGCCCTGTATATTAAAGTCGAAACGATAAAGGACCCCATTGTCGAGGGCTTCGGGTTTGGACTTCGGGCCAGGTTGCTGGGCTATTTTCTGAGAGGCGATGTCGCCTGGGGTGTTGAGGACGGGAGAGTGCTCCCGGCGGTTTTTTATCTTTCACTTAGCCTCGACTTCTAATGGAACAAGGGATAGAAAGAAGGGTACTCGAATTTATAGAGGAGCATCACATCTTTACGCTTGCCGTATCGCGTGATAACCGCCCCTGGTGTGCAACATGCTATTATGTATACCTGGAAGACCTGAATTTGTTCATATTTACATCAGACCACGATACGAAACACATAACAGATGTGGTCGTGGCAGATAATTATTATGCCGCGGGCGCAATAGCCCTGGAAACAAGGATGGCAGGTAAGATCAGGGGCATACAGTTTGCCGGTTTGATGAGGGAGCTTACCGGGAATGAGCTGAAAACAGCGAAGTCGGCTTACCTTAAAGCTTTCCCTATCGCACGGCTGGCCCGGCTCCATTTATGGGGACTTCAGCCGGAAATCATCAAAATGACAGATAACCGTCTGGGTTTCGGGAAGAAACTGGTATGGCGGCACAACGAACAATGAATCAGCATTTTATGAATTATTAAATGCTAATTGGGTTGCTTTCAGTAATTTAACACACCCTACCCTTTTTCTGTTAATAACTATATTGGCTCGCCCTTTTACTTCGTTGTATATTGCCTCTTCGAAAAACGCCCCGGCCCAAAGAATTATCTTCCGGTAGGACAATAAATTATAAAACTTAGTATTAATAATTAAACCTGTTTGAACATGGAAATTACTCCCATCGTCAAATCAGAGCAGGATCTGAAGGCATCGCATTATACTGAAGTACTGGCAAAGCGAATTCGTCCTAAGATGGCGCCTGCTGATTTGGAGATGAAAAATAAAACAGAGGAAAAGAAAAAGGAGGAGCTGGAGGTGAAAAAATCAGACCATCCTAAGAAATATTCTCATAATGAGGCGATAGAAAAATCTACAGTATATTTCAAAGGCGACAGTCTGGCCGCGAATGTGTGGGTCAATAAATATGCATTGAAGAATTCCGACAGCCAGCTTTTGGAGCTGACTCCGGATGATATGCATTGGAGGATTGCACGGGAATTGGGCAGGATTGAAAAGAAATATCCCAATCCCCTGGGCGAAGAAGAAATTTTCGAACTGATCAGGGATTTTAAGTTTATCGTGCCCCAGGGAAGTCCAATGGCCGGTATAGGGAATAATTTCCAGATCGGATCTCTTTCAAATTGTTTCGTAATCGGAAATGAGGGCCAGAGCGACAGTTATGGCGGCATTATGAAGGTTGATGAGGAGCAGGTTCAGCTGATGAAACGCAGGGGAGGGGTTGGGCATGACCTTTCGCACATCCGCCCTAAAAATTCCATCGTAAAGAATTCTGCACTTACCTCAACGGGAATCGTTCCGTTTATGGAGCGTTATTCCAACTCGACCCGTGAGGTGGCCCAGGAAGGAAGGCGGGGCGCTTTGATGCTCAGTATTTCCATCAAGCATCCCGATGCCGAGCATTTCATTGATGCCAAACTGGAAGCCGGGAAAGTTACCGGGGCCAATATCTCGGTCAAGATCACCGATGATTTCATGAAAGCCGTGATCGACGACAGCGAGTTTGCCCAGCAGTTCCCCGTGGAATCGAAGAACCCAACGGTGGTTCGCAAAATCCGCGCCCGGGACCTCTGGTCAAAGATCGTACACAACGCATGGAAATCCGCAGAACCGGGAATATTATTCTGGGATACCATCCTCCGCGAGTCCATTCCCGATTGTTACTCCGACCTTGGCTTTAAAACGGTAAGCACCAATCCCTGCGGCGAAATCCCCCTTTGTACTTACGACAGTTGCCGCCTCCTGGCGATCAACCTGTACAATTACGTTGACAAGCCTTTCACAACGGATGCCAGTTTTAATTCGGAACTGTTCATCGACCATGTTCACAAAGCCCAGAGGATAATGGACGACATTATCGACTTGGAACTTGAGAAAGTGGATCGTATTATTGATAAAATTGAATCTGACCCCGAACCCGAGGATATCAAAGCCAGGGAACGGGCGATGTGGCTGAATATCAAGAAGAAAGCCATTCAGGGCCGGAGAACGGGTTTTGGCATCACCGCCGAAGGCGATATGCTGGCTGCCCTGGGAACCCGCTATGGCTCAGATGAAGCCACGGATTTTTCAGTGGAGGTCCATAAGCTCCTGGCTATTGAAGCTTACCGCTCATCAGTGACAATGGCCCGGGAGCGGGGGCCTTTCCCGATTTATGATACCGAAAGGGAGAAGAATAATCCCTTTATCCTCAGGCTGAAGGAATCGGCTCCGGATGTTTACGAGGACATGGTTGAATATGGCCGCCGCAACGTAGCCATGCTTACCATCGCCCCTACAGGTTCGGTGAGCATACTTACACAGACAACCTCAGGGCTGGAACCTGTGTTTGCAGTGACTTACAAGCGCCGCCGCAAAGTCAACCCCAACGACAAGAACGTGAAGATCACGTTCAGGGATGAAATAGGGGATACCTGGGAAGAATACAATGTGTTCCACCATAAATTCGTAACCTGGCTCGAGATCAATAATTATAATGTTGACGAAGTCTCCCGCATGGACGACAAGGACCTGAAAGAGATGATCAAGAAATCTCCTTTCTTCCGCGCCACGGCCAATGATGTTGACTGGGTGGCCAAAGTCAAAATGCAGGGCGCAGTGCAGAAGTGGGTTGACCATTCCATCAGTGTCACCGTAAATGTTCCTGCCGATGCCAAGGAGGAAATGATCGGCAGCATTTATGAAAACGCATGGAAAGCAGGTTGCAAGGGGATGACCGTGTACCGTGACGGATCACGTTCGGGTGTACTTGTGAATAACGAAGCCAAGGAAAAGAAGGAAGAGGTAACCGATTTCCAGGAAACCAAGGCCCCTCACCGTCCCGAGCGCCTCGAAGCAGAGATCGTGCGTTTCCAGAACGAATATGAAAAATGGATTGCCGTAGTCGGATTATACAACGGCCGTCCTTATGAAGTGTTCACCGGCCATGCCGAGGATTTCTGGATCCCTCAATGGGTGCTTAAAGGATGGATCGTAAAGACCCGTCCTGATGGAATGACCTCAAGGTACGATTTCCAGTTTGAAGACCGTCAGGGGTACAAGATCACCATCGAAGCCCTCTCCCGTTCATTCAACAAGGAATACTGGAACTATGCCAAACTCATTTCCGGTATCCTGCGCCATGGCATGCCCCTGCCTTTCGTGGTCAACATCATTTCAAAACTCCATTTCGAGGTAGATTCCATCAATACCTGGAAGAACGGAGTGGAAAGGGCGCTCAAGAAATTCATCCCCGACGGCACCCATGCCGTTGCCGGTGCCTGTCCCAAATGCAGCGACACAAACGGCCTGGTATACCAGGAAGGTTGCCTTGTATGCAAGAGCTGCGGGTATTCGAAGTGCGGGTAAATTAATCCATCCTGAAAAAGCGGGAAGGTGACGGTTGAAACCGGTTGCTTTCCCGATTTTTTTGTTTTGGCGCTAAGGGTAAAATCGAAGCCAATACGGCTGAACCATGGGCCGGGGCTTGCCGTGTTCATACCCTTATTTTCTAAGGAAATTTTAAGACCTGCCGGGGCAAACCATGGTCATGGCTGTGTCTATGGCTTAATACCAGTGTAATTTCTCCTGTAAATTTCACTATCCTTCAGTATGATTTCCTGTCCGGAAACAGCTCCTAAACAGATCCCAATCTATCAATTACCTTACATGCCATATCATGTATATTGGGTAGTTAGGTTATGAAATTATTGTAAATACACATTGACAGGTAATTAAAACAATATAATGGACTTATTCTGAATAAAAAGTATAGAATTTTGAAACTTTTTACCCATACAATAGTATAATAATGAATAATAATTAGCTAATTTTGAGAGAATCTCTTTATGGATTTTTTGAGAAGAACCTGTATCATACGGGTTTTTCTTGTCATAATAAGTGACGTGTTTTATTCTGTAAAACTTACGGAAAATGAAGAAACGTTTATACTTTTTAGCCCTCACAACCTTCTTTTTAATTAATGGGTTTCAGGCGGCAGCACAATGTCCAATTGTTATTACCGGGTTGACAGATGCAACGATTTGCCAGGGAACATCATACACTTTCAGTGGAGTTACTGTGACCAGTGGGGCCTCATTGCTTTGGACCAGCTCCCCCGGTCCTGGCACTTTTTCTCCTTCAGCCACGACACTGAACCCAACATATACCCCTTCGGCGGCAGATATTGCTCTCGGCCATGCAACTATAACGCTTACTGCAACCAATGCTGCATGCCCTACTACTACGGTATCAGCCCACATGACATTAACAATAACACTCCTTCCAGGAACTCCCGGAACTATCAGCGGTTCTTCTACGGTATGCCAGGGACAAAGTGGAGTAACATATTCGGTACCAGCCATTGCAAATGCCAGCGGATATAACTGGACATTACCCACCGGGGCCAGTATTACCAGCGGTTATAGTACAAATAACATCACTGTAACTTACTCGACCTCTGCTGTTTCTGGCTCTGTTACAGTTCAGGGCAGCAATTCATGCGGTACAGGTACGGTTTCTGCTCCTTTCACAGTAATCGTTAATCCGCTCCCGGCAGCTGCCGGCTCTATTTCAGGATCCTCCCCGGTATGCCAGGGCCAGAATAGTGTGGTTTACTCGGTGGCTGCTATTGCCAATGCGACCGGCTATATCTGGGCTTTCCCTAGCGGGACAAATATTACAGGAGGTTCAAATACGAGAACTGTCACAGTTAATTTCACAAATTCAGCCGTAGGCGGGAATGTTTCGGTATACGGAACAAATTCATGCGGCAACGGGGCAGTTTCAGACCCTTTTCCCCTAGTTGTAACTTCTCTTCCCGGCACACCCTCCTCCATCACAGGCTCCTCCTCTGTATGTGCCGGCCAGATTAATGTTAGTTATTCGGTTACCATAGCCAATGCTTCAACCTATAGTTGGGTTTATACAGGCACAGGCGCAACAATAACTAACGGGTCTACATCCAATATTTCCATCACGTTCGCTTCCAATGCAAGCTCGGGAAACCTGACCGTATACGGAATAAATTCCTGCGGAAACGGTATTGTTTCAGCAAATTATCCTGTAACTGTAAATCCTTTACCTCTTGCTGCAGGGGCAATCTCGGGAACACCTGCGGTTTGCCAGGGGCAAAGCAATGTGGCGTATTCGGTACCCTCCATTACCAATGCCACATCCTATAACTGGGCATATACGGGCACAGGGATCACTGTTTCTAATGGCAGCACAAATAATATAAGCATCGCCTTTGCTTCCAATGCGACTTCCGGAAACCTCACTGTATTCGGGGCAAATTCCTGCGGGAATGGCACGGTATCAGGCAACTATCCTATTACTGTAAATCCCCTGCCTGCGGCAGCCGGGGCGATCTCGGGAACTGCTTCAGTTTGCCAGGGACAAACAACTGTGGCCTACAGTGTTCCTTCAATCTCCAATGCAACATCATATACCTGGGCATATACCGGCACAGGTGCAACCATCACAGGTTTATCCAACAGTATAACTATCACGTATGCCCCCAACGCGACTTCCGGGAACCTGAGTGTTTACGGTTCAAATTCCTGCGGCAACGGAACGGTATCAGGAAACTATGCTGTTACAGTAAATCCCCTGCCTGCTGCAGCCGGAACGATTTCAGGCACTTCCACGGTTTGCCAGGGGCAATCAGGCGTAGCTTACAGTGTTCCATCAATAGCCAATGCTACATCCTATATCTGGGCATATACCGGCACCGGCGCAACCTTAACCGGGTCATCCGGCAGCCTGACCATGTCTTTTTCGGCCTCTGCAACTTCAGGCAACCTCAGCGTTTATGGCACAAATTCCTGCGGAAATGGAACAATATCCGCGGTTTACCTGATCACAGTCAGTTCTTTGCCCGGAGCAGCAGGGACGATCACAGGCACTGCCTCACTTTGTGCAGGCTCTCAAAACATTCAGTACACTGTTCCTGCCATTGCCAATGCAACTTCTTATAACTGGACTGTCCCTACCGGGGCAACCATCATTTCGGGCAGCAATACCGCCAGCATCCTTGTAAATTTTGTAAATACGGCATTAAGCGGATCATTCACTGTTACAGGATTGAACATCTGTGGAACCGGCACAACTTCATCTCCCTACCTGGTAACGGTACACCCCCTGCCATCGGATGCCGCTACAATTACCGGCTCAGCCACAGTTTGCCAGGGAGCTTCGGCAGTGGCATATTCAGTTCCGGTGATCAATAATGCAACCGATTATATCTGGAGTTTGCCAACCGGCGCCAGTATAGCAAGCGGGGATCATACCAATAGTATCACGATCAATTTTTCGGCTGCTGCTGTAAGTGGAATTATTACAGTTTATGGAAGCAATGCTTGTGGAAGCGGGGGAACTTCATCGGCCTTTAATGTTACTGTTGATCCATTGCCTTCGGCACCCGGAACCATTACAGGGCTCTTCTCCGTTTGCGAGGGTCAGACCGGTGTCAGTTTCTCGGTACTGCCGATTAGCTATGCAACGGGCTACGCCTGGACTGTTCCGAGCGGTGCGACCATTGTATCAGGTTCAAACACAAATACTATCCTGGTTGATTTTTCAGCCTCGGCTTCCAGCGGCAGTATTACAGTTCAGGGAACAAATTCATGTGGCGACGGCATGGTATCTGCTCCCCATGTAGTCACTGTGAATTCGCTTCCCGCAACTGCAGGAAGCATAACAGGACCTGCAACTGTTTGCCAGGGGCAGAATAATGTGATTTATTCAGTGCCTGGTATAGCTTATGCAAGTAATTATGTCTGGACCCTGCCACCACAAGCAAACATAAGCGGGGGTTCGGGCACAAATATTATTACGGTCAGTTATTCTTCTTCTGCTTCCACCGGCAATGTAACTGTTCAGGGGAATAACGCCTGTGGTTCGGGAGGTGTTTCAGCTCCTCTTCTGGTTAACGTAGATCAGTTGCCCTCAGCAGCAGGGTCCATTACTGGAAGCAGCTCGGTTTGCCAGGGAATGTCGGGTGTCGCTTACAGCGTTCCTGGCATTTCCAGCGCCACATCGTATACCTGGTCCTTACCGGTAGGTGCTGTCATTGCCAGCGGTTCAGGAACCAGCTCCATCACGGTAAATTTCCCGGTAACGGCCGCCTCAGGGTCAATCACGGTATATGGTACCAACTCATGCGGTTCGGGTACTGTTTCTCCAGCCTATTCTGTTACGGTAAATTCACTTCCTGGCCCTGCAGGCAGCATCTCGGGACTTTCGCCGGTCTGCCAGGGACAAAACGGCGTGGTCTATACTGTTCCGACTATTGCGAATGCAAGCGGATATAACTGGACATTGCCTTCGGGAGCAAATATAGTTTCAGGATCCAACACAAACAGCATCACGGTTAATTTTTTACCCACAGCCGCCAGTGGTTTTATTTCAGTTTATGGAACCAATTCCTGCGGGAACGGTGCTCCCTCCCCTGATTTTACTTTAACGGTCAACCAAACGGTTGCTGTGGCAGGAACAATCACAGGAACCAGCCCGGTTTGCCAGGGCCAGTCGGGGGTCACTTATTCAGTTGCCCCGGTAACCAATGCAACAGGATACGTTTGGACTTTACCTGTTGGAGCTTCTGTTGCTTCAGGTGGAAACACCAACAGTATACTTGTTAATTTTTCAGCTTCAGCTGCAGGCGGGAATGTTATAGTATATGGAACAAATTCCTGTGGAGCGGGAAGCAGTTCACCCGCTTTTCCCGTGACGGTAAATCCTCTTCCCGGCAATGCCGGTACCATTACAGGGGCAACACCGGTTTGCCAGGGCCAGAATGGTGTAATCTATACTGTACCCCTTATAACGAATGCTTCTTCCTATACATGGACCTTGCCTACCGGTGCCGCAATTGTTTCGGGTGCCGGAACCAATAGTATCACGGTTGATTTTTCGGCTGTTGCAACCAGCGGGAATTTTACCGTCCAGGGGACAAACACCTGCGGCAACGGTATGATCTCGCCGAACTTTGCGGTAACAGTAGGCGCTTTGCCGGCAGCTGCAGGAAGCATTACAGGGACTGCGGTCGTTTGCCAGGGACAAACAGTTGCATATTCAGTTATGACGATATTGAATGCCACATCCTATAACTGGAGTTTTCCAACCGGTGCAACTATTATTACAGGGGCGAACTCGAATAGTGTCACGGTCACTTTCACTTCCAGCGCAGCGAGCGGGAATGTCAGCGTACAGGGTGTTAACATTTGCGGCAGCGGGGCAGTATCTCCGGCCTACGCACTAACAGTTAATCCCCTTCCGGCAGCCGCCGGTTCAATTACAGGAACATCTGCAGTTTGCCAGGGACAAACCGGCGTTTCCTATTCCGTACCGGTTATCCTGAATGCTACCGGGTACTCATGGACCCTGCCTACCGGGGCAGCGATCGTATCGGGTGCCGGAACCAACAACGTCACAGTTGATTTTTCTGCCGGGGCGGCCAGTGGTATTATTACCGTGCAGGGAACCAATACCTGTGGGTCGGGCCTTATCTCGGCACCCTTTGCTGTAACAGTTACAGCAATGCCCACCGCCAATGCCGGTGCTGATGCATCCATCTGCCAGGGAATTACTTATACTATTACCGACGCAAACGCTTCCAGCTATACCTCGGTCCACTGGACAACAGCAGGCGATGGGACATTTGTCAATCCTAACCTTTTACAACCCACGTATACACCGGGAGCTACAGATATTTCAAACGGTTCGGTCATCCTGACTTTAGCTGTCACAGGCACAGCGCCTTGTTTAACACCGGTTTCCGACCAGATGAAGCTCACTGTTGTTGCACCCCCTGCGGCTTATGCCGGGCCTGATGGAACAATATGCGGGGGCTCAAATTTTTCAGTGGCTGGTGCCACGGCAACTCATTATCTTTCACTTCAGTGGACGACTTCAGGAACCGGCTCCTTCACTAACGGTAATTCCCTTTCACCTGTTTATATCCCCAGCGTTACGGATATTGCCAGCGGTTCGGTAACCCTTACCCTTACAGCCTATGCAAATACTCCCTGCGTTTCCAACGCAACGAGTACCATGACCCTCCACATTGCCGCTCCACCAACAGCTGAGGCAGGGCCGCCCCAGGCTGCCTGCGTTGGTTCCGCATATACTTTTACCGGAGCCGGCGCTTCAAATTATTCCCTGGTAACCTGGTCAACTACTGGTTCGGGGGGGGTAATCAATGCGAACACCCTTACTCCGACCTACACTCCCAGCTCAGGAGATGGAACTACAGGAACAATAACTTTTACCCTGACCGTGAACGGGTTTGCCCCCTGTGCCACCGCAACCGATGCTTTTACCCTTACAATCAACCAGAATCCAACGGTTTATGCGGGACCCGACGGAACCATGTGTGCCGGGCCCAATACAGTCACGGGAGCAACAGCCAGCAATTACAATATTTTAAACTGGACCACGGCGGGAAACGGAACATTCTCCAACCCTAATACCCTGGCTCCGGTTTATACCCCCGGTTCTGCTGACCTTACGGCCGGTTATGTCTATCTGACACTGCATGCCAGCGCAAATTCCCCCTGTTCAGGTTCAGCAACCGATGAAGTAAGGTACGACGTTATAAACCTTCAGGCTAATGCAGGGCTGGATGCCACTATTTGCCAGGGCAGCACCCATACTTTATCAAGCGCCAACGCTTCCGGTTATTCCAACCTTACCTGGTCATCTTCAGGAACCGGTTCATTCAATAATCCGAATACTATTAATCCTGTTTACACTCCCAGCGCAAGCGATATAACCAACGGAGCGGTCATTCTTACAATTACCGCGGTTCATCCGCCATGCTCCTCTGTGTCAAATTCAATGACACTCACCATCACCTCGAATCCGATTGCCTATGCCGGGGCCGACGCAAGTGTATGCAACAAAACAGCTTATACCGTGCCTGATGCAACAGCCCAGCATGCTTTATCCGTTTCATGGGTAAGTTCTGGAACGGGTACATTATTGAATGCTACCACCCTGTCGCCAACGTATATTCCATCCGATGCTGATGTGGTCGCCGGGTCGGTTGTGCTTACAATGACTGCAGAACCCCTGTCGCCTTGCCTGACCCCCAATACAGACGCAATGACCATTCATATTACGGCTCCGCCAACTGCTTATGCCGGTCTGGATGCAACCATCTGCCAGGGGCTTACTCATACAATTTCGGGTTCCACGGCTACAAACTATTCAAGCCTCAACTGGTCAACGAACGGTACGGGTACATTCTCCAATGGAAACACCCTGTTCCCTACCTATACACCTTCGCTCAGTGATATTTCCATCGGGTTTGTCACCCTCACCATGACAGCCATCGGACAGGCTGCCTGCCTTTCTTCGACTGCCACTAGCCAGATGATTTTACATATTACCCATGATCCTGTGATGTATGCAGGACCGGATGCCACTATTTGTTCCGGGGCAACCTTCCCCGTTATTGGCGCAACGGCACAATACAATTCAAGCATTGCCTGGTCTACATCCGGAACTGGAACTTTTTCTCCTGCATCCGGCTCCCTCATGCCTATTTACACTCCTAGCGGAGTTGATATTGCAACTGGAAATGTCACACTCACTCTTACAGGGGACGGGGTTTCACCCTGTACCTCCCATACGGCCTTAGATGCGATGCTGCTGACGATAATTTCTGCCCCATCGGCAAATGCAGGATCGGATGCGAATATTTGTGAAAATACAACTTTCCAGGTAACAACAGCCTCAGCCTCTTCCTACTCTTCCATTACGTGGACGACATCAGGAAACGGTTCCTTCTCCAATGTTAACATTATCAACCCGGTGTATACACCGGGATCGGCTGATATTGCAGCAGGTTCAGTGCATCTTACCCTTACTGCGAACAGTAACCCTCCCTGTGCCGGTACAGCCACAAGTACGATGCTTTTGACTCTTTCGAAAATGCCGGTGGTGAATGCCGGGACCAACGCTTCCATTTGCGAAGGAAATACTTACACAACGAATACGGCAACTGTGCAGAATTCGACTTCACTCACATGGACTACCAGCGGATCCGGAACCTTTTCCAATGCCAATGTGCTGTATACCACGTATACACCCACGGCAACTGATATCCTTAATGGTTCCGTTATACTTACGCTTACCGCGGATGCTACAGCCCCATGTGTAGGTTCCAGGTCCGACAACATTACCGTGACTATTACGAGAGCTCCTTCAGCTTATGCAGGACCTGGTGCCACAATATGCCAGGGAACCTATAATATCACGGGAGCCACCGCCCAGCATTATCTCTCACTTCTCTGGTCAACTTCCGGAACAGGAACGTTTAATTATAACAACATAATTGCGCCCATTTACACCCCGAGTGTGGCTGACATTGCAGCAGGTTCAGTAACCCTCACCCTTACCGCCAGCCCCAACAACCCTTGCGGAACACCAGCCACATCTTCATCCATCCTAACCATTCATCCCTTCCCGACAGCATATGCCGGCACCAATTCCCTGATCTGTGAAAACCAGACCTATACGGTCAACGATGCCACGGCAAGCAATTATTCTGCTCTTTTATGGAGCACTTCGGGTTCGGGTACTTTCGCCAATCCTACCTTGCTGGCACCAACCTATACCCCAAGCGCTGCTGATATAACTGCCGGATCGGTCATTTTAACCCTGAGTGCAACCGGCATATTACCTTGTACCAATACCGTCACAAGCCAGCAAACCCTGACCATACAGTCGAAACCCGTTGTCATCGCCGGTCCGGCAGGTCTCATTTGCCAGGGCAGCACCTTCCTTACGATTGGTGCCAGTGTTACCCATGCGGCATCCACGCTCTGGTCGTCAAGCGGTACCGGGACTTTTTCAAATGCAACGCAACTGGCCACTGTGTATACCCCGAGTGCCCTTGATATCCTTAACGGGGGAGCAACCCTCACCCTGACTGCATATCCCGTTGCACCTTGTTCAGGCAATGTGACCAGTACCCGTGTCCTTACGATCACACCCTCGGCAACAGCCAATGCCGGTCCGTCGGCCACAATCTGTGCAAATGCAACATTCACCGTCAGTGGAGCAAGCGCCACCAATTATACTTCCCTGGCCTGGACAACTTCAGGGACAGGAACATTTTCAGGAGGAGGTACATTGACCCCAACCTATACGCCGGGTGCTGCCGATATTATTTCGGGAAGCGTAATGCTTACTTTGAGTGTTACTCCTGCTGCCCCTTGTCTCATGCCTGTCACTTCAAGCATGACCCTTTATTTTAATCCGGTTGCCGACGTTTATGCAGGGGCCGATGCCTATGTTTGCCAGCCCGGGAGCTATACCGTACTCGATGCAAATGCCCACAATTATGCCACAATAAACTGGAGTGCTTCAGGAACCGGAATTTTGGCTAACGGAAATACGCTTTCGCCTACTTATACGCCCAGCGTTACGGATGTTACAGTAACCCTTACAGCCACAGTTACAAGTATCTTACCCTGTATTGCCACGGTTACCGACAATATGGTTCTGCATGTTACCCCTATGCCGGTAGTAGATGCCGGGCCTGACGGAACGACATGCGGCAGCAACAGTTTCAGCATAATCGGATCTTCGGCGAGCAATTTTGCCAGCCTGTTATGGTCAAGTACCGGGACGGGTATTTTTTCCAACAGTACAATACTACACCCAACCTATACTCCTAGTGCTTCTGACATAGCGGCAGGATCGGTAACACTTACGCTTACTGCCAGCGGAGGATCAGGTTGCTCAACGACACCTTCCGACTTTTTTGTTTTACATGTCATTGGCCCGGCAACAGCAAATGCAGGACCTGATGCTTCGGTATGTGAAAATGGAAGCTATACCATCAACAGCGCCTCGGCAACGAATTACACTGCCGTAAACTGGACCTCCACAGGAACAGGAACCCTTTCAGGTGCAGGGACCCTTACGCCCACTTATACACCAAGCGCTGCAGATCTGCTTGCAGGTTCTGTCACCCTTACCCTGCATTCCACTGCAATTTCACCATGCACTGATGCCAGCGACCAGATGGTGCTGTATATTATTCCGCTGCCGGTAATTGATGCCGGCCCGAATTCAACTACCTGTGCAGGTTCAAATTTCAGCATTACCCTTGCTACGGCTCTGAATACCTCAGCGGTACAATGGACGACAAGCGGAACGGGAACATTCTCAAACCCCGATATCCTCCTTCCAGTTTATACTGCAAGCCCTGCAGATATTGTGGCAGGCCATGTGCAGCTTACACTTACTGCCCAGGCAAATACACCCTGCAGCGGAACAGCAACAGATAATTTCATCCTTACATTTATATCCGGAGCTACAGCGTATGCAGGACCTCCTGCGAATATCTGCCAGATAAACACTTATACTGTTTCAGCTGCTACGGCCTCCAACTATTCAGCTCTCAACTGGACAAGCTCGGGAACCGGGGGGTTCACCAGCGGAACAACATTGACTCCCACCTATACCCCAAGTGCTGCTGATATTGCAACAGGATCGGTGACCCTTACTTTACATGCATCCGGTAATCCTCCCTGCACAGATGCCAGCAGCAGTACGATCCTTACAATAACACATTCTCCCCTTGCTTCAGCCGGTGCGAGCGCAGGATTGTGCGAAGGAAGTTCATATACTGTAGGAGATGCCACAGCCTCATATTATTCTGGTTTGCTATGGACAACAACCGGTAATGGTACTTTGACAAATGAAAGTACTCTCACGCCCACGTATTTGCCAAGTTCTGCTGATTATACTATCGGTTCGGTTACCCTGACCTTAACCGCATATGCCAATTCCCCCTGTATAGGGCAGGTTACATCTTCAAAAGTTTTATTGCTGCAGTATGCACCATCAGCCGATGCCGGTCCTGATGCCACGATATGCCAGCCAAACCCATATACGATCGTCGGTGCTTCAGCTGCGAATTACCTTAACCTTAACTGGACCTCATCCGGGACAGGTTCTTTTACAGGTAACGGAACACTTACCCCTGCATATCACCCAAGCGTCGCTGATTATGCAACCGGCCTGGTTACCCTCACACTTCATGCCAACGGAATTGCCCCCTGTAATACTCCTGCTACCGCTTCAATGGTACTTCATCTGGTGTCGTCACCCATTGCTGATGCAGGTCCTGATGCAGCAATATGCGGAGGAGGCAGCTATACTGTCAGCGGAGCCAGTGTTGCCAACCAGTCAAGTTTCCTGTGGACGACATCCGGGACAGGCTCATTGACAAACCCTGCTACGCTTACGCCTACTTATACCCCGAGCGCAGCCGACATTTCAGCCGGCTCTGTAACCCTTACATTAACAGCCTATGCAACGGCGCCGTGCGCATCCAATGCTACGGACCAGATGATCATTACCATTCAGTCCCAGCCAACCTCCAATGCAGGTTCAGATGCTACCATTTGTGAAGGAGGGAGCCATACCCTGAGCGGAAGTGCAACACATTATGCATCGTTTAACTGGACGACCAATGGAACCGGGACTTTTGCCAACGGCAATACATTCACCCCGACGTATACACCCAGCTCTTCTGATATAGCAGCCGGAAGCGTGATCATCACGCTTACTGCTGTGGCAATCACCCCATGCGGGGTCAATGCCAGCGATCAGATGACCCTTACCCTGATTTCCAAACCCATAACGAATGCAGGTCCTGACGCAAGCATTTGTTCGACCGGAGGATACCTGCTCTCACAAGCCACGGCCAGCCATTACTCGAGTATTCTCTGGAGTACATCAGGCGACGGAACATTCACCAACAGCGGAGCACTCAACCCAACGTATAATCCCGGGCCTGCTGATATTACACTCGGACATGCCACCTTGACCCTGACTGCCCAGCCTCTTTCACCCTGTACTTCTCCTGTAAGTGATTTTATGGTGCTGAATATTATTGGTATACCCACAGCCAACGCAGGGCCTGATATAAGCATTTGCGAAGGCAGTTATACCCTCACAGGAGCAAGCGCCACAAATTATTCAACATTACAATGGACTTCCAGCGGATCAGGGACTTTGACGAATGCCACAACACTCACCCCCACATACACCCCTAGCCCCGCAGATATTTTAAGCGGTTCTGTCACCCTGACACTCACAGCCAGCGGGATTCTGCCTTGCACTTCCCAGGCTGCCGATGCCATAACCCTGACCATTATTCCCAAAGCAACTGCCAACGCAGGGTCAGATGCATCAATCTGCGGATTGAATAATTATACGGTCAATAATGCTACCGCTTCAAACTTTATAAGCCTGGTCTGGACCCATAACGGAAACGGGACCCTCTCAAACGCAACTACGCTTAGCCCGACATACTCTCCCAGTCCACTCGATTTAATATCGGGTTCGGTAACCCTGACTTTGTCAGCAACAAGCAATGCTCCCTGTACTTCAGTCGCCACCGACCAGATGGTTATTCAGCTTGTTCCAAACCCGCTTCCTTATGCCGGGCCCAATACAAGTATCTGCGGGGGTAATTTTACAGTAAACGGCGCCACATGCAGCAATTATGCCTCCCTGTACTGGACCAGTTCAGGAACAGGCTCTTTTACGAATTCCACCACCCTGAATCCGACATACACTCCCAGTGCGGCAGATAATACGGCTGGAAGCGTCATTCTTAGTTTACACGCATTGGCTCTGGCTCCTTGCATAGGCGAGGTTGTGGCGGGAATGACCTTGACAATCCTGCCTGCAGCAACTGTACAGGCCGGCGGCAATGCCATAATCTGCTCTGGGGATAATTATCCGATATCGGGCTCTTCTGCAACAAACTATGCCTCGGTGAACTGGACTTCCAGCGGAAGCGGTTCATTCTCGAACAGCGCGCTGCTGCATCCTACCTATTTCCCCAGTGCCAGCGACAGGGCAAATGGAAGTGTAGTCCTTACTCTTTCAGCAACAGGTCTGCCACCCTGTAACGGGGTCGTTACTGATGCCATGGTTCTGACCATAGCTCCTGTTGCAACAGCGAATGCCGGACCGGATATAAACCTATGTGAAGGAAGTATTTTAGATATTACTGCAGCAACAGCCGGTAACTATTCCACCTTAAGCTGGTCAAGTTCCGGTACAGGAACTTTTTCAAACACGACCTGGCTTAATCCGTCATACACTCCCAGTTCTGCAGATATTGCAGCGGGATCAGTTATCCTTACTCTCAGCGCCACAGGAGTGGTTCCATGTACAGCTGTTGCCACCGATGCAATGGTGTTGACCATAACGCATCCTGCCCAGGCGAATGCCGGACCCGATGCACTGGTTTGTGCAGGGAATCCGTTTTATATTCCTACTGCAAGTGCAGGTAATTATACAACTATTTATTGGACAACCTCCGGAACAGGAACCTTCCTCAACGGAACCACGCTAACCCCAACCTATGATCCAAGTGTGGCTGATATTACTGCAGGAAGCGTTATACTTACCCTGCATGCAGTTTCACCTGCTCCCTGTACCGGGGAAGTCACAGACGGCCTGGTTCTGACCATTCTGCCAGCAGCCACCTCATATGCCGGGGGTAACGCCACAATCTGTGCAGGGAATAATTATACCTTATCCGGCGCCCAGGCCACGCATTATTCATCGGTGCATTGGACCACAAGCGGAAGCGGTACTTTTACCAACAGTTCACTTCTGAATCCGACTTACTTCCCGAGCTTCAGCGACATAACAGCCGGATCGGTGACCCTTACTCTCAACGTTACAGGAATATCTCCATGCGGAAGCACTGTTTCTGATGCCATGGTCCTTTCAATTACATCATCTCCAACGGCCAATGCCGGACCGGATGCTACGGCCTGCAGCTTAACATATACAATCACTGGGGCTTCGGCAAGTAATTACAGCCTTATTTCATGGACCAGCACCGGAACAGGAACATTCTCCGGCGGTAATACACTTTCGCCCACCTATACTCCAAGTGCAGCAGATCGTAATGCCGGAAGTGTCACCCTCTGGTTAAATGCAAACAGTATTGCGCCATGTACAGGAACGGTATCGGATCAGATGCTCCTCACTTTGCCGGCTTTGCCAACGGCAAATGCAGGAAACGACGCCGATATCTGCCAGGGTTCATCTTATCAGATATCGGGAGCCACTGCTGCAAACTACAGCAGTTTCCAGTGGACAAGCTCAGGATCGGGTAGTTTTGCCAATGCAGGCACATTAACTCCTACTTATACACCGAGTGTTGCTGATATTGCCAGCGGATTGGTTACATTGACCCTGACAGTCCAGGGGTTTTCTCCATGCAATTCGGTTGCCGTGGATGCTATGGCCCTCACTATTACAAAACTGGCCGTCTGCGATGCAGGACCTTCTGCCACCATATGTGCAGGAAGCAACTATACAATATCAGGCGCCTCAGCATCCAATTACTCGGCTTTGCTATGGCAAACCAGCGGAACAGGGACATTCCAGAATTTCAACACCCTTAATCCGACATATATCCCCAGTACATCGGATATTGCCCTTGGATCAGTCAATCTTAATTTAACCGCCTATAACATGGCTCCGTGTACCGGAAATACAAGCGATGTCATGATACTGACCATTAACCAGAACGTGGCAGTTGATGCAGGCCCCGATGAGGGCGTTTGCTATCCTGCCCCATTCACTGTAACCGCTGCCACGGCAAGTAATTATCTTAATATTTCCTGGTCTACAACCGGGACAGGAACCTTTATCAACACAACAACATTGCACCCGACATATTTTCCAAGCGCCTCCGACCTTGGATCGGGAAGCGTGGTTCTCACTATTACAGGACAAGGGATATCACCATGCTCAGCATCGGCAAGCGATATCATGATCCTTGGAATCGACAGCCCTCCGGGACCTGCCGGAACTATAACAGGAACGGCTACTGTTTGCCAGGGACAAAACGGGGTAACCTATTCCATTCCTGTTGTAACTTCAGCATCAGGATATGTTTGGTCGGTGCCTTCCGGTGCAAGCATTGTATCGGGCAGCAACACCAATTCCATAACAGTCAATTTCGGGCCATCTGCAGTTTCGGGTAACATTACGGTATACCCTGTGAATGCATGCGGTTCAGGCACTATCTCGTCGCCTTTCTTTGTTCAGGTTAACGGGGTACCGGGGGCTCCGGGAAGTATCAGCGGTCTCCAGGTAATTTGCCAGGGAACGAATGGGGTTGTATATTCGATAACCCCAATAAGCGGGGCTACCGGCTATAACTGGACGGTTCCTGTGGGATCAACTATAGTAAGCGGGTCAAACACAGCTTCCATAATTGTTGACTATGGACTGACTGCAGTTTCCGGTAATGTTACTGTTACAGGAGTAAACAGCTGCGGCGGCAGCACCACATCCACCCTCGCAATTGTCGTGCATCCGATGCCACCGACTCCCGCAATTGCAGCAGGAGGCCCTGTTACATTCTGCGAAGGAGGATCGGTAACTCTTACTGCTTCCCCCTCAGGGTATAATTACTTATGGTCACCAGGCGGCCAGATAACGCAAAGTATTGTCGTTACTTCTTCGGGAAGCTACAGTGTGGTTCTTTCTGATGCATTCGGCTGCGGAAGTTTTGCATCCAATGTGATCAATGTCACCGTATATCTTAAGATCACCCCGGTAATTACTGCCGGCGGGCCTACCACTTTCTGTGCAGGAGGAAATGTTGTATTGTCGGCACCGGCCGGTGCAGGATACACTTATTTATGGTCGAATGGAGCAACTGCAAAAGATATTACTGTAAGCACAGCAGGCAGCTATAATGTTGTTATTACAGATGCCAATGGATGCGTAAGTTATCCTTCAAATACAATCCTGGTCATCATCAATCCATTGCCTCCTGCCCCGGTTGTTACAGCCGGAGGACCCATCACTTTCTGTGCCGGGGGAAGTGTGACATTATCAACGCCCGTCGTTGGCGGTTATACCTACCTTTGGTCGGATGGTGAAACCACCCCCTCAATCATCGTAACTGCCCAGGGAGCATACAGTGTTGTGGTTACCGATTCACACAATTGTACCAGCCTGTCATCGAATATAATCACCGTTACTGTTAACCAGTTACCCCCCACACCATCCATTACACCTACAGGCCCGATTAATCTCTGCCAGGGCGGGAGCGTGGATCTTACGTCAAGTCCTGCTCCATCGGGTGGTGGTTATCTCTGGTCCACAACGGAAACAACACAAACGATAACGGTCAATACTGCCGGAAGCTTTACAGTTACAGTTTCTGATGCTTCAGGCTGTCAAAGTTTGCCTTCAGCAGCGGTCGTCACTACCATCCAGCCTTTACCGGCCTCAAATGCGGGACCGGACGCAACCGCATGTTCTTCGGTTTACACTATCACCGGTGCTTCGGCTGCAAATTATTCACTGATTTCGTGGTCCGGCAGCGGAACAGGAACATTTACAAACGGCAATACACTATCACCAGCCTTTACTCCGAGTGTTGCCGATATGAACGCTGGCAGCGTTACCCTTGTTATGACTGTTACGGGGATTCTCCCCTGTACAGGAACTGCGGTGGATGCGATGGTTTTAAGCTTACCTCCTTTGTTAACAGCCAGTGCAGGATCTGATGCCTCCACCTGTGAAAATGTTCCCTATCTGGTCACAGGGGCAACCGCTACAAACTATTTGAATTTACAATGGACAAGTTCAGGTACCGGCACTTTTACCAATGCCACTTCCATTAATCCAACGTATACCCCCAGTGCTATTGATATTGCACAGGGTTCTGTCACCCTTACCCTGACTGCCAACGGTCTGCCTCCATGCAGCAGTACAATTACCGATAATATGGTATTGACCATTGTCAAAACATCAGTTGCCAATGCAGGTCCTGATGCTGCAATTTGTTCGGGGGCCGACTTTCTTGTCAGCGGTGCATCAGCAGGCAACTTTGCCAATATCCTCTGGATGACCACAGGAACCGGGACTTTCCTGAATGTCAACACCATCCATCCGACGTATATTCCAAGTGCGGCTGACATCGCAGCCGGGTCGGTCGATCTTACCATGATTGCATATAACATCGCCCCATGTACGGGAAATACCAGCGATGTAATGGTGCTTACCATAAACCAGAACGTGACAGTCAATGCAGGGCCGGATGCTTCGGTATGCTATCCCTCAGCGTTCACGGTATCAGGAGCATCGGCAGGCAATTATCTGAATCTTGCCTGGACTACGTCAGGAACCGGAACTTTTATAAATAACGGGACACTCAGCCCGACATATTTCCCCAGTATTACAGATCTGGGCGCAGGCAGCGCGGTTCTTACTCTTACCGGGACAGGCATCCCGCCATGTACAGGACCGGCGGTTGATATGATGACATTGCATGTTGATGGAGCTCCGGGTAATGCCGGAACAATTACCGGAACAACGCCGGTATGCCAGGGTCAGAACGGCATTGTTTATTCAGTGCCGGATATTGCCAATGCAACGAATTATGTCTGGACCCTGCCTTCCGGCGCCACTATTGTATCAGGGAATAATACGAATATCATTACTGTTGATTTTGGAGCTACTGCTGTTTCGGGAGATATTACCGTTTTTGCAACGAATTCATGCGGATCGGGTGGCATTTCTGCTCCATTCCATGTGACAGTTACACCTTTAGCAGGTGCTGCAGGAAATATTGCAGGTACATCCATAGTTTGCCAGGGCCAGAACGGTGTTAGTTATTCAGTTGCAGCGATACCCAATGCAAGCGGCTACAACTGGACTTTGCCGGCGGGGGCAGTCATTGCCTCGGGTGTCAATACTAACAATATCACGGTTAATTTTACAACTTCAGCGGTAAGCGGCAACATTACAGTACAGGGGACTAATTCCTGCGGATCAGGGACCGTGTCACCTCCATACGCGGTCACGGTAAATCCATTGCCATCGCCTGCAGGAACAATTTCGGGTCCCTCCATCGTATGCCAGGGCCAATCAGGAGCTGTCTATTCAGTTCCTGCCATAACAGGTGCCACAGCTTATGCCTGGTCCTTACCAACAGGAGCAGGTATAGTTTCAGGGGCAAATACGAATGTTATTACCGTCAATTTCTCGGCCCTTGCTGCATCCGGAACAATTACCGTAACAGGTACAAATGCCTGCGGGAACGGTCTTCCTTCAATCGCATTTGCTGTCACGGTTAATCCTCTTCCCTCAGCTGCAGGAAGCATTACAGGCAGTTCATCCGTTTGCGCCGGACAGAGCGCGGTAATATATACAGTACCGGCAATCGGCAATGTAACCGGCTATAGCTGGAGTTTACCCTCAGGGGCGACTATAGCAACAGGAGCCAACACCAACAGCATAACGGTTGATTTCTCTGCCTCGGCCACCAGTGGAGTGATAATTGTTGAAGGAACCAATGCATGCGGAGCAGGCCAGGCTTCCGCTCCGTTTGCTGTGACAGTAAACACACTTCCATTGGCAGCAGGCTCCATCACAGGCCCGGCTTCGGTATGCCAGGGCCAGGCCGGGGTAAGCTATTCCATCGCTGCCATCCCCAATGCAACGGGATATAACTGGAGTTTACCTTCAGGGGCAACGATTGCCTCTGGGGCAAACACAAACAGCATAATGGTGGATTTTTCGGCAACCGCTTCATCAGGCACCATAACTGTGCTGGGGACCAATACCTGCGGTACAGGGAGTTCATCCTCTCCGTTTGCAGTAACGGTGAGCCCTCTGCCTTCAGCGGCAGGAACAATATCGGGCCTGGCTTTGGTTTGCCAGGGCCAGACCAATGTTTTGTATTCGGTTACACCTGTTTTAAATGCAACATCGTATCTATGGACTGTGCCATCGGGAGCCAGTATAATTTCAGGACAGGGCACTCAAAGCATCATTGTAAGTTATTCTTCGGCCGCTGCTTCGGGCCTGATAACGGTTAACGGCAATAATATCTGCGGCGACGGACAGTCATCCTCTCTCCCGGTAACCGTCGAGATCCTGCCATTGCCGGCAGGAAGCATTGTTGGTTTATCAGCGGTATGCCAGGGCCAGGCCGGGGTAATATACACGGTTCCTGTAATTGGAAATGCCAGTGGTTATAACTGGACTTTACCTGCAGGGGCAAGTATAGTTGCAGGTGCCAACACCAACAGCATAATAGTCAATTTCTCTGTATCAGCTGTGAGCGGATCAATAACTGTACAGGGAACAAATACCTGCGGATCGGGTCCGGCTTCAGCACCATTTGCAGTGACAGTTAACACCCTCCCGTTCGCAGCGGGAACCATCACTGGTTTGGCTTCGGTATGCCAGGGCCAGACAGGGGTAAGTTATTCCATTGCGGCTATCCCCAATGCAACGGGATACAACTGGACTTTACCTTCAGGGGCAACGATTGCCACAGGTGCAAACACGAACAGCATAACGGTGGATTTTTCGGCAACCGCTTCATCCGGGATAATCACAGTCGTGGGAACAAATGCCTGCGGTACAGGGCTTACATCTGCTCCTTTTACCGTCACCGTGAACCTCCTTCCTTCCGACGCCGGAACCATCACAGGTTTGGCTACGGTATGCCAGGGCCAGGCCAATGTTTTGTATCTGGTCACCCCTGTTTTGAACGCTACATCCTATGTTTGGACTGTACCATCCGGGGCTAGCATAATATCGGGGCAGGGCACTCAAAGCATAATAGTAAGTTATTCCTCAGCTGCAACTTCGGGACTGATTACGGTTAACGGTAATAATATCTGCGGTGACGGACAATCATCCTCCCTCCCGGTAACCGTCGAGATCCTGCCATTACCGGCAGGAAGCATTGTGGGTTTATCAGCGGTATGCCAGGGCCAGGCCGGGGTAATGTATACGGTTCCTGTAATAGGTAATGCCAGTGGTTATAACTGGACTTTGCCTGCAGGGGCAACTATAGTTTCAGGTGCCAACACCAACAGCATAACTGTTGATTTTTCCGCATCGGCTTCCAGCGGCCCAATAACGGTTCAGGGAACCAATATCTGCGGACCAGGTCCGGCTTCAGCACCATTTACAGTAACAGTCAACACCCTCCCGTTCGCAGCAGGAACCATAACGGGCCTGGCTTCGGTATGCCAGGGCCAGACAGGGGTAAGTTATTCCATCCCGGCTATCCCCAATGCAACGGGATACAACTGGACTTTACCCCCAGGGGCATCGATTGCCACAGGCACAAACACGAACAGCATAACGGTTGATTTTTCGGCTTCAGCTTCATCCGGGACTATTACTGTCCAGGGCACAAATGCCTGCGGTACAGGGCTTACATCTGCACCTTTTACTGTTACAGTGAACAGTCTTCCTTCAGCAGCAGGAACTATAACGGGCCTGGCCACAGTTTGCCAGGGCCAGATCAATGTCATGTACCTGGTGGCAGCTGTTTTGAATGCGACTTCTTATGTTTGGACCGTACCAACGGGGGCTGTGATAATCTCGGGACAGGGTACTCAAAGCATCATAGTAAGTTATTCTTTGGCAGCGACTTCCGGCCTTGTAACGGTAAACGGGAATAATCTGTGCGGCGACGGACAATCATCTTCCCTGCCGGTAACAGTAGAGATCCTGCCTTCGCAGGCAGGGAGCATAGTAGGCTCGTCTTTAGTATGCCAGGGTCAGACCGGGCTTACGTACATGGTGCCTGTGATCAGCAATGCCATTGGTTATGACTGGACCTTGCCTGTTGGAGCAAGTATAGTGGCAGGGGCCAATACGAATGTTATAACGGTTGATTTCTCTGCATCGGCCTCAGGTGGCGCAATAACAGTGCAGGGAACCAATACCTGCGGATCGGGTCCGGCTTCAGCGCCGTTTACAGTCACTGTAAATACCCTCCCGTTCCCAGCGGGAACCATCACAGGCCTGGCTTCAGTATGCCAGGGCCAAACCGGGGTGAGTTATACCATTGCAGTCATCCCAAATGCAAGCGGATACAACTGGAGTTTACCCATTGGGGCCACCATTGCCTCAGGCGCAAACACGAACAGTATAACAGTGGATTTTTCGGCAACAGCAACATCAGGAACTATCACTGTACAGGGAACCAATGCCTGCGGCACAGGGACCCCTTCTGCTTCCTTTGCCGTTACGGTGAATATTCTTCCTTCGGGGGCAGGTCTGATATCCGGTCAATCTGTGGTTTGTGAAGGAGAAACAGGAGTTGTATATTCAGTATCGCCGATTTTAAATGCCACTTCCTATACATGGACATTACCCGTAGGTGCAACCATTGTTGCAGGGGCAAATTCAAATGTCATAACCGTGGATTTTGCCATTGGTTCAATCGATGGGAACATTACAGTCGCCGGGACGAACTTATGCGGGAATGGATTGTCATCCACACCTTTCCCGGTTACAGTAAACTTGCTTCCTACACCAGCCGGTCAGATTACCGGTACACCTGTCGTTTGCCAGGGCCAGTCTGGGCTTTCCTATTCGGTACAAACTATTGCCGGGGCAACAGGCTATAACTGGACCTTACCTGCAGGTGCGAGTATTCTTGCAGGCTCAAATACCAGCAGTATCCTGGTTGCTTATTCTTCAGGGGCCTCCAGTGGTTTTATAACAGTTCAGGGAACAAATTCCTGTGGCTCAGGTACAGTTTCAAATCCTTACCTGGTTACAGTTGATATAAGTCCTGATGCGGAATTCCAGTTCTCAAACAATCTCTGTGTGGGACAATCAGTCCAGTTTATTGATCAGAGCCTGCAAAAAGGGGGAGGAGCTATTAATTCATGGCAGTGGAGTTTCGGGGATCCGGCTTCAGGATCGGGAAATACTTCCACTCTCCCAAGCCCTGTTCATATCTTTGTTTCTTCAGGAGCCCATACAGTAGCACTGACTATTACTAATGTCAACAACTGTTCAAGTACAATAACGCATGTAGTCCAAAGTTATGCACTTCCGCTTGCTGATTTTACTGCAACACCTTCCTGTTCAGGAAGCCCCACCCAATTTACTGATCAATCAGTTGCCAATGCTAATGCCATAGCCAGCTGGGATTGGGATTTTGGGGATGGAAGTACGCATTCGGCACTTCAGAATCCAAGCCATACATACCCGGGGGCCGGCATCTTTAACGCTACACTTATCATTATAAACAGTAACGGATGTACTGATACCGTTGTGAAATCGGTCCAGGTGAGTTCTTTGCCAAATGCCGCATTTATTTCGAGTGTCCAGAATTGCGTTGGAGCCCCGGTTGATTTCACCGATCAGTCCTCAACCTCATTCGGCTACATATTAACATGGACCTGGGATTTTGGCGATGGCACCACGCCTGTCACAATTAATTATCCGGGCCCGGCTAATATACTTCATTCATACACCCTGCTGGGCACATATATTGTAAAACTTACAGTTTTGACATCTGAAAACTGCTCGTCAAGTGTTACTCATACAGTTACTGTCACTTCAGGACCAATAGCTGATTATACCTATGGAACAACTCTATGTGTGGGCCTGCCGGTTCAGTTTACCGACCAGAGTCAGACCAATGGGGCAGGACCGATATCCTTATGGCAATGGAATTTTGGCGATCCAGGTTCCGGGGCCAGCAATACTTCATCACAGCCGAACCCCTCCCATAGTTTTACTACTGCCGGGTTCCATACGGTGCTGCTGACTGTTACAAACATCAACAGCTGCACAAATACAACCAGTAAGGTAATAGAGATCTTCAGCCTGCCGGTAGCAAACTTTACGGCCGATTCAGCCTGCCTGGGATCCGTTACAACATTTACGGACAATTCTACACCCACCGGAACAATTATTAGCTGGAACTGGGATTTTGGCGATGGAAGCACACATTCAAGCCTGCAGAATCCGACTCATACATATGGTTCCAGCGGGACATTCCAGGTGTCATTGAC
Organism: uncultured Bacteroidales bacterium; assembly: GCA_903877385.1. Taxonomy (GTDB): domain Bacteria; phylum Bacteroidota; class Bacteroidia; order Bacteroidales; family FEN-979; genus CAIRDP01. The sequence goes on along the minus strand of CAIRDP010000011.1, from coordinate 15,534 downwards.
GGTAACAAACAGCCATGGGTGCACTCATTCCTTAACCAAACCAATACAGGTAGTTATACCTCCCCTGGCCGATTTTTCATCCAATGCCCCTAACTGCTTCGGATCCCCGGTATACTACACCGACCTGTCCACTAACCAGTTCGGGATCATAACAACATATATATGGGATTTCGGGGACGGTACAACCCAAACTATATTATTCCCAAATTCGCCGGATGTTTCCCACATCTTTACAGGCACCAGCCTGCAGCATGTGGTTCGCCTGACAGTGATAACAGACCATGGTTGTACTTCTTTTAAGGAGCATACCGTGATCAGCAATCCGAAACCGCTTGCAAACTTTAGTTATCCTTCACTGCTTTGCAAAGGCCAGGATATTGCATTTACTGATCTCTCGCAAGCTACAGGAGGCGTAAACATCGTTGCCTGGAGCTGGAATTTTGGAGATCCGACTTCAGGATCCTCAAACACTTCAGCTTTGCAGAACCCGACCCATAGTTTTACAGCTGCAGGACCATTTAGCGTACGGCTTATTATCACAAATGATCTGAATTGCAAGGATACTGTTATTCAGACCGTTACAATCAATGATTCCCCGGTGACAAACTTTTCGAACGACAATGCCTGTGAGGGCGCTGCAACAACGTTTACTGACCTTTCGCTGCCCAATGCCCCATCAATTGTTTCCTGGGAATGGGATTTCGGAGATGGTAACCAGATCATCCTATACTCTCCCGCTCCGCCTACGGTAACGCATCCTTATTCATATGCCGGTTCTTACCAGGTAGTTCTGACTGTAATAAACAGTAACGGATGCAGCCAATCGGTTACTAAAACGGTTGTTGTATATCCACCTCCTGTTGCGGAATTTACCGCTTCAACCCAGAATTGCTCAAACACTCCGGTTGAATTCACCGACGAATCGCACGCTTTACATGGGTTTATTGTAAGGCGGACGTGGCTATTCGGCGATGGACATGATACCATAATTACGAATCCTTCAAGCAATCTCGTACCTCATTCATATTCTTCAGGAGGAGTTTATTCGGTGAGCTTAACTGTTAAAACTTCGGATAGCTGTCAAAAAACCATAGTTCATACGATTGTGATAGGCTCATCGCCGATTGCCGATTTCGGTCATTCTGCAGTCCAATGCGAAGGAAGCCCGGTTCAATTCAACGACCAGAGCCAGACTAACGGGGGAGCAATTATTGATCAGTGGCTATGGAATTTCGGAGATCCTCTTTCAGGGACAGCAAACCTTTCAAGTCTTCAAAATCCGGTTCATTCGTTTACTTCATCAGGGAACTTCAATGTTCAACTGATTGTGATAAATGCAGTATCCTGCCGGGATACAGTGATAAAACCTATTGTAATCGGACAAAAGCCGGTCGCGAACTTCCATGCCGATACTGCTTGTTTTGGTTCGGCGACCAGTTTTACCGACCAGTCGACATCCACCGGAACAATTACCACCTGGGATTGGGATTTCGGAGATGGTTCACCTCATGTACATACCCAGAACGCCCAGCATCTGTATTTGACTTCGGGAACTTTGAATGCAAGCCTTACGGTAACCAATATAAGCGGTTGCACAAATTCGGTTTCCAAACAGGTTAAGGTAAACGCCCTGCCTGTTGCTGCATTCTCATATGCAGCTGTTAATTGTGCAGGGGCTCCGGTTACATATAATGATCTGAGTTTCACTCCCCAGGGATACATTGTGACCTGGCATTGGACCTTTGGTGACGGCCACGATACCATTATACACTTCCCGGGTAATCAAAATGTTTCTCATATTTATCTGAACGGGGGCAGTTATAATGTTGTCCTGGCTATCAAAACAAGCGACAGCTGTGCCAATTCGGTTACACACCAGGTCTCTGTCGGGGCAAGCCCTGTAGCAAATTTTACCTTTGCTGCAACACGCTGCCAGTCATCACCTGTGAGCTTCCAGGATCTTTCACAGCTGAACGGTGGAGGGCCGATCATCAGCTGGTATTGGAATTTTGGGGATCCCGGTTCGGGAGTTAATAACTACTCTGCCTTGCCAAATCCCTCGCATATTTATTCAGCGGGCGGAACTTACCAGGTTGTTCTTAGCGTTACGAACATTAATAACTGTAACGATACTGTCTCCAAATCTGTAGATATAAACAAGAAACCATCGGCACATTACAAGGCCGATACTGTATGCAGGGGAGAGTTAACCCATTTTACCGACCAGTCTGTGGCGCATTCAGGAACACTGATTTCATGGAACTGGGACTTCGGGGACGGAACTACCTCGGCCATGCAAAATCCCACGCATACTTATTCCTCCGAAGGAGTGTATAATGTTTCATTGGTTGTGCAGAATTCGTATAACTGTCAGAGTGATACCACGGGTCAGGTCCTTGTGAAAACTCCGCCGGTAGCTTTATTTAACTATGATAATGCCTGCAGCGGTTCAGCCACCCAGTTCCATGACCTTTCTTCGACCCAGTTCGGTGCGATCAACAGATGGCATTGGGATTTTGGAGACGGCGACACTTCAAACCTTCAGAACCCTTCGCATGTGTATACGAACTTTGGAATATATATTGTTGTGCTGACAGTAACGAACACCCAGAACTGCTCGGCGGATTTCTCGATGTCGGTAAGTGTTTTTGTGAGACCGTCTGCCAGTTTTACCTACTTCAGCAAACACTGCCCGAAGGGTAAAGTGGCTTTCTTCGACCATTCAACGACTACAGGTGCACCCATAGTTTCATGGCTCTGGACTTTTGAACCGGGGGCCAACTCTTCATCCCAGGATCCGACCTATATCTTTCCAGTTACTGATACAACCTATCTTGTAAGACTTGTCATTACCGACTCAAACGGGTGCATGGATACTATAAACCAGTCTGTTAATGTTGTTCCCAGCCTCGACTTCACATTTACCTCCGACTCTGTTTGTTTTGGGAAGATTACACAGTTTCATGCAGTTAACCTTGCCCAGGGTGATACCCTGCATGACCTGCACTGGAACTTCGGGGATCCAAACAGCGGTGTTAATAATCAATCCACATCCTACAACCCCACCCACCTGTTTACAAGCCCGGGTATTTACACAGTGACTTTAAATGCCTATAATTCTGATAATTGCAGGGACAGCATTTATAACCCGGTTATTGTATTTCAGCACCCGGTCTCTCATTTCTCATTCGATACCATTCCATACTGCGACAGCACGGTTACCTTCCATAACCTGTCGGTTGGGAATGCTGCTGCAATTGATTCGCTTATCTGGATCTTTGGAGACGGAGATACTACAATTCAAACCAAGCCGGTTCCGCTTACTGTTATTCACAAGTACCTTGATTACGGGTCATTTACAGTACAACTTAAAACGATTAATTCAAACGGATGCAGCGATGTGAGCTCCAAGACCGTGCTCGTTTCATGCCTCACTGCATTAATTACCGAAATTGACACCTTGAAGTGTGAACGCGAAAAGGTGATGTTCAATGACAGTTCAGGTCCCGTTAGTTTAATAAAACGATGGTACTGGAATTTTGGAGACGGGCTTGATACCAATTACACCAAGTTTACAAGGACTATCAGGCACCAGTTCGACACTGTGGGAACCTACACGGTAACACTGGTCGTTTCAATGACGAATAACAATATAACGATCACCGATACGAACCGCCTGACCATCCATGTAAAATCCACACCAATCGCTGCGTTTACTGCCCCTGCTGTTTGTCTCGGCGATTCCACGAAATTCATCAATCTTTCCGACAGCAATGGCTATTCTATAGTAAGGAATTATTGGAAATTCGGTGATTCCGGTCCCGGGATTACCGACACAAGCAACCTTGTCAATCCTGCATACAAGTATCCCAGGTATGGTAAATATCATTCCATGCTTGTTGTGCAGAACAGCCTTGGCTGCCGGGATACTCTGAAGCGGGATGTGAAGGTTTACAAGCTTCCTCAGGCATTATTCCTGAGCCCTGTTTCATGTTCACGGCAAGAGGTCTTCTTTACCGATAAAAGTAAAGCAGGAGATACGATAATCACTAACTGGAACTGGGCGTTTGGGGACCCTGTTAATAATCAGGACTCCTCGACTCAGCGGAATCCTTCCCATAAGTATCATCAGGCCGGTAAATATTTTACTTCCCTGATGGTTAAAGATTACTATGGTTGCAAGGACACGCTAAGAGATTCAGTCAATGTGCTGCAATCACCTCTGAGTGCATTTACATACAGGGATAATGTTGACGGTATTTCAGGGAAGTTACAGTTCACCAATAAATCCCAGAATGCCATCACTTATAACTGGGATTTTGGGAATGGGAAGACTTCCGTGGAAGAGAATCCTGAGGTCGCATATGATCAGGATGGAAGCTATGTTATCACACTGGCCGTTACAAGCACGAATTCCTGCGAGGACTCAACCAGTTTGAAATACGAGTTTATATTCCATGGACTGTATGTTCCTAACCTTTTTGCCCCGACCGATATGGTTTACCAGGTGAGGTTCTTTAAACCTGCAGGCATTAACCTTGCCAGCTATAATATCGCGGTATATGATATTGCAGGTCATAAATTATGGGAATCATCGGCACTTGATGATTTTGGCAGACCACTTGAAGGATGGGACGGAACTGTAAACGGGAACCTGATGCCACAGGGAACTTATACTTGGAAGATCTCCGCCATGTTCAAGGACGGCAAGGTCTGGGAAGGTTCCAATACAGGTAAAGGATCAACTTCGACAATGGGAACGGTAACTTTGGTGAGATAAATCATATTCTTGACAAAATGAAAAGAAAGATTGTTTTGTACATGATTATCGGGGGTATCTGCATTTGCGCCGCTGATCGTGTTTTGGCACAGGACCCGTTATATACTCAGTATTTCAGTACGCCGATTTATTACAATCCGGCAAATACCGGGAGTTCGCCAGGACTGAGGGCGAGGTTTGATTACAGGGATCAATGGCCAAACCTGCCAGTCAATTACAAATCGTATTATTTCTCGGCAGATCTTGGCGACAGGAACCTGCCGGGAGCCGGAGGTATCGGGCTGATGGTTAATTCGGACAATGAAGGTGTGGGTTTTATTCATGACCTGGAACTGGCATTGGATATTGCAGTGAGGGTGCCGATTACCGAGTTCATGGTCGCACAGGTAGGAGTCAAGGCAAGCCTTATGCAGAAGACCATCAACTGGAATGATTTCGTCGTTACCGACCAGCTTAATGAAAAATACGGCAACATTTATCAGACTGCGTTAATTCACCCCGATGCGAATAAAAAAACCTTTCCAGATTTTGCTGCCGGTGGTATTTTGAAAACCTCGAATGAATCAGGTTCCTTCACAGGGAACTTTGGGTTTGCTGTGGATCATTTATTTCAACCGGATGAATCATTTTTACAAACATCCAGTTCACCACTGCCACGAAAGTGGATTGTGAATGTTGACGGCGTTTTTCAAATCGGAGAGAGCGGCTCAACCTCAAGTTTGAGTTCCGCCGGGTTTAGCGACGCCTTAAAGTTAAATCCGGGGGTGATGTTTATCAGCCAGGGGCGTTTTAATACCCTTGAAGTCGGACTTAACGCGATGAAATTTAATGTCTATCTGGGCGGATGGTATAAAACCACTATGACCGGCGCGGTTTCCAATGTTTTTGCCTTACTTGCAGGATATAACTATAAATTTGCCGAAGGTATGAGCGTTCGCTTCATGTACAGTTATGATATTCCGATCTCAGGGGCAATGATGGGGACGGGTGGGGCCCATGAAATAAGCATTGCCTTGGAATTCAACAACATCCAACTTTTCGGAAGGAGCAACACCTCATCCAGCTATGGCGGTAAAAAAGGGTATGATCATCTGGAATGTCCCGAATTTTATTAGGACCAGGCATAAACTGCCGTTCCTCTTACTTTTTCTTTTCCTGTTCCCGGGTTTGAAGGGATTCTCAGAAGGCATTAAACAGTTAATGCCCGATTCCAATGTGTCAGCTTCAGGATTATATATTTATAACTCGGGAAGCGCTTATACCGATTTCGCAAAGGTCAACTGTGCCTCTAATTACAGGCTGAATATTCATATCCAGAATGCCGGTGAGACTATTCTTTTCGGGCTGGAGACGCCTTATTCAGGCGTTACTTATAACCTGAGAAAACCCAATGGCGATATTGTTATGACCGGAACATGCCCCTATGCCGTGGGTCAGACAGGTTTTATAAGGTATTACAAACAGGCGGTACAGGGCCCTTTCCCCATGTCCAGCGGGTATTCGCCTCTTTCGTACAGGATACTAAATGCAGCCGATACCGGGGATTATTATTTTGAGTTTTCTTTTCCCTACTCAGATCTTACAATCAATCTCTGGGATTTCCAGGTAGTAACAGGTGCACATACGCCTGCCCTGCCGTCCGATACTTTGAACGGAAGGGTATGGTCTTCGGCCTGGCAGCTCTATGCTGATCTTGGCAATATCGTTTTTCAGCCTTTCAACGGGAAGTTTTTTGTGTATTCCGATGACGGGATAGTGACGAAACTGGCTTTCAGCAATGCCCATGTGGGCGCTGTCACGATCTTCTGTAACCCCTGGGGATGTTTCAATACAGGGAATTTCATCAACGACAGGAGGTCCGTCAACCTGAATACGTATACTACATTTCCGGGTATTGCAAAGTACAAGGTGTTCCTTAATAACCCCGACATCCCGGTATATCCCAACGGAGTTTACGGGCAGATCACAGGTTCACCCTATATGATCGAAGATCCTGCCTATCCTCCATGCAGTCCTGAGAAACAGATCGTGGTAAACGTAAACAAGGCAGGAACTCTTGAAGTAACCATCTCCCTTCCTTACGGGGCGCCCGCAACCACGCTTGATTTCTATGTCCCGGTTGCGGCCGGAACCAATGATATACCCTGGAGCGGACTCGACGGACAGGGAAACCAGGTGCCTGATCTTACAATGGTCACCGTTACCCTGAATTACGTGAACGGGCTTACCAACCTGCCCATCTGGGACCAGGAAAGAAACCCCGACGGTTACGTTATTTCTCTGATAAGGCCGGCCGGCAGCTCCACCATGGTCCCCGATACCTACTGGGATGATTCGCAGCTTTTAATCTCGGGCTTGTGTCCTGTTGCCCCCCAGTCGGTGAACCTCAGCGGCTGCACTCCCGGAACTATGCCCGGCTACCCGGGCTGTCATCCCTGGGGATATAACCAGGCCGACTGTCACGATAAAATGATCAACACCTGGTGGTACAGCAGTACCAGTTCGGCCTTGTTCACCGCGGTATTTCATACAGGAATCCCCGATGCCGTAGGGATTGATTCAAGCCGTTGCGGCCCCGGGGAAGTTTTATTGCGTGCCATAGTTCAGGCAGGAGGCACTGCCGACTGGTACGACTCCATAAGCGGAGGTACTCTTCTGCTCAGCGGCAGCACAAGCTTTATTACCCCTTTCCTTTACGCAACAAAGACCTATTATGCCCAGGCCAGGGACAGTTCGGGAGCCTGCTACAGCCCCTCCCGCACGCCGGTAGTCGCTACGATCAAGCCTGTGGTGCTTCCCGAAGTGAGCGGTCCTGCCTACGTATGTGAGAATTCGGGTTTGCATAATTATACTACTCAGCCGGGAATGCTCAATTACCATTGGGTTGTGAGCCCCGGGGGCCTTATCATCTCGGGCCAGGGCAGCAGCTCGGTTTTTATAAACTGGATCGCCCTTGGCAATAATACGGTTAGTGTTACATTCACAAACGAGGACGGCTGTTTACCGGGGGGCTACGGTACCATCGATGTCAATGTTACAGGTACTCCCGGTCCTGCAGGGCCGATTGCCGGACCTTCACCTTTATGCAGCGGAATATACGGGGTTCAGTACAGCATTGCCCCGGTGAGCGGAGCTGATACCTATACCTGGAGAATTCCGCCGGGAATACTTGTTGAAACAGGTCTTGGGACCCATGCAATTATTGTTGACATCCCCCCTGGCACATCTTCCGGAACATTCAGCGTTTACACTGAAAACGGTTGCGGCCCGGGAGCGTCCTCACCGCCTTTTCTCCTTACTCTGCATCAGGCTGTAAGCGTTAATGCCGGACCTGGCGATACACTTTGCGAGGGTTCTCCATTTACAATAAAAGGAACGACCGCGGTGAATTACAGCAGCCTGCAATGGCATTCAGGAGGGCAGGGAACTTTCTCGGATCCTGCTGCCCTGGACCCTGTTTATTATCCGGCTGCAGCAGATACGGGCTTGCTGCGCTTAACTCTTGTGGCACATGCTTTTTCTCCCTGTGCCGACGACAGCTCTGAGCTCACCCTGGTATATAATGCAAAACCCCGAGCCGATGCAGGGAACAACGGTAGTATTTGCGGGGGAGCCAGCTATCTTCTCAGCACCTCATCCGCAGTCAATTATAATGGATTGCAATGGACTACCAGCGGCAGCGGCACTTTCAGCGATAGCTATGTATTGCATCCTGTATATTCGCCTTCGGCGGATGACATCCTGAATGGGCAGGTCGTGCTGTTCCTGTTTGCATCACCGCTGGCTCCCTGCGAAGCTGCTGAAGATTCAATGGTACTGACCCTGGGCAAAGGACCTTCGGCTTCGGCGGGAACAGGAGGAGTCATTTGTGGCGGAACCCCTTTCACGGTAAGTGATGCCAGTGCACTTAATTATTCACAAATCTTTTGGACCGGCAACGGGAAAGGCATTCTTACAGGGGAAACAGGCCTTAATCCCACCTATACCCCCGCCCCCGACGAGAGCGGCAATGTGATACTGAGCCTTGAGGTCAAAGGTAATCCTCCCTGCCAGGACTCAACGATTGTGAGCAGCCTTACCATCAATGTTTATACCGGAATAAGTGTTGATGCCGGCCCCGACCAGCTGATCCCCGACAGCACATCCACCACCCTTACGGGAACGGCCCTGGGCGGCTCAGGAGACTATTCCTACAGCTGGGAACCTTCGACCCTGCTTGTTAATCCGGCAGTGATCAGCCCCGAAACAACCATGCTTACAGCCGATACTGTTTTTATTTTGAGGATAAGCGACAACAAAACAATATGCAAAGGTACCGACAGTGTGAGGGTCAGGGTGAAAAAGTCTCCGCCTCCGCCTCCACCCCCGCCACCACCACCTCCTCCGACCGAAGAGTGCATCCTCGTGCATAATGTCATAACACCCAATGGTGACGGGCTTAACGATAAATTCATCATTGATTGCATAGAGAATTATCCTGATAACTCGGTTCAGATCTTCACACGATGGGGGGTGAGGGTGAGAAGTTTTGAACGGTACGATAATGCAGCAGTATCCTGGGACGGGACCAACGATAAAGGCGAGCACCTGCCCGAAGGCACTTACTATTATATACTCAACATTAAAGACCTTGGCAGCCGCAGCGGATGGGTGTTTATCCGCGACAGTTCAAAATGAAGCTGAATGCAATTAATAATAACGGAATCTTGAAAAAAGCGCTCATACTGTTTCTTGTTTTTTTCCCGGCGCTTCTGTTCGCCCAGCAGGATGCGCTGTTCACACAGTATATGTATACCAAGCTTGAGTTTAACCCCGCTTACGCCGGCAGCCATGATGGACTTTCCATTGACATGCTTGGCAGGTTTCAGTGGGTGGGAGTGCAGGGAGCGCCCAAAACACTTTGTCTTACCGCCCATACTCCTTTGCCGAACCAGCACCTCGGGCTGGGGATGTATGTGTATATGGACCAACTTGGGCCTACGGTCGATTACAACCTGATGGGTACCTTTGCCTATCGTATCCTTTTCCCGGCTTCAAAACTCTCGTTTGGCATCTCGGCCGGGATCAAGTATTACGATGTCAACTGGAATGCCCTTAATCCCAAGGATGCAGCAGATCCCGCACTTTCGGGCCAGGCGGTAAATAAGGTCGTCCCCGATGCTGATTTCGGGATCTATTATTATGCAAAAAACTATTATGCAGGGGTGTCGGCAAAACATCTTCTGCAAAACCAGATGCTTGTTTCAAGTTCAGCCCCCGGCGGGCAGGACAGCTTCACCCGACTGCTGAGAACCTATTATTTTATAGGGGGAGGGATGATCCCGCTTTCGGGGAATGTACAATTAATGCCCTCGGTGCTTCTGAAATATGTTAAAAATTCCCCCCTTCAGGCCGACTTCAGCGCCCGTATCCGTTTCATCGACATAATCACTTTAGGCGCTTCATACCGCACCGATAATGCCTTTTGCCTGCTGATGGAACTGGTGGTTTACAAAGGCCTGTCGCTGGGCTACAGCTACGACATATGGTTCAATGCCCTCAGGGGAAATAACCGGGGCTCGCATGAAATCCGGATCGGGTACGATATTGGACTGTTTAAAACACGGATGCTGAGCCCGAGATATTTTTAAATATTAGTATGAAAAATATTCTTCTTGCCATATTATCTCTTATGATCTGCCTCGATCTCTCAGGCCAGATCAGGCAGGCCCGGCAGGAGATGCTGTTGTATAATTACGCCCATGCCATTATCCTGCTTGATAAATCTTTTGCAAAAGCTGATTCCTCCAGCCGCAGGGAGGCATCCCAGTTGCTGGCCGAATGTTACCGCAGGCAGAATCGGCTGGAAGAAGCCATGGACTGGTATTTGAAAACCATCAGCCTCGGCAGCAAAGACCCCATGGATTGGTTTTACCTGGCCTGCTGCCGGAGATCCTGCGGGGATTATACCCGGGCTAAGGCAGCATTTTTAAAATTCGATTCACTCGAACCTCTGAACCCCCGCGGCAGGATCAATGCGGCTTTTTGCGATTCGGCCACGGCCTGGCAAAAACGGAAACCTGGTTTTGAAATCAGGAATGCAGGGGAACTCAATTCGCCCCAGTCGGATTTTGCAGCCACGCTTGCCGGGGGACAGTTGTTTTTTGCAAGCGACAGGATTGCCGGAACCGTGGAACAGGCTTACGGCTGGACGGGCAACAGTTACCTGAGGATTTACACTGCCCCGGTTCTTCAATCCGGCAGCAACTCCTTTGAATTCGGCAAAGCTTCCGAAGGCCCTCAGGTTTTTAACCAGTCGTACCACGACGGGCCTCTCTGCTTTAATAAAACAATGGATGAAGTCTTTATAAACAGGACCATCGAAATGAACGACATAGGTCGTCACGATTCAGGGCTTATCCGCACCCACCTGCTCAAAATCTATCATGCTGTGAAAAAAGACGGGAAATGGACAAGGCCGGAACCCTTTTTCCTCAACAGCGATAAATATTCTGTTGGGCACCCTGCACTTTCGGCTGATGGCAATACACTTTATTTTGTTTCTGATATGGAAGGCGGATGCGGGGGCACCGATATCTGTTCATGCACCCGCGTGGCGAATGGCTGGAGTTCACCTGTTAACCTTGGGAAACCGGTAAATACCGAAGGCAATGAGATGTTCCCTTTTTTAGCTGAGAACGGGGATCTTTATTTTGCCTCCGACGGTCATCCCGGTTTTGGCGGGCTGGATATTTTTTTGGCAAAAAAGACCGGGGGAAAATGGGAGCCGCCTGTTAACCTGGGGCAGCCACTGAATTCATCCTGCGATGATTTTGCATTCATGCAATGGCCCGGAGGGCTTTCAGGGACCTTCAGCTCAAACCGGCCGGGAGGTTCAGGCAGTGATGATATTTATTGTTTCGTGGTAAAGCCGCCTGAAGCTGAACCCCCAAAGCCTCCTCCCATCGCTGCCGAATTGCCAAAACCCATTCCCCCTTCCCTGGCTGTCGGGAAAACCTACCGCATTGAAAATATCTATTATGATTTCGACAAATGGAACATCCGCAAGGACGCTGAGCATTCCCTCGACAGCCTCATCAGCATCCTTAAGGAATACCCTGTAAGTGTTGAGATCGGATCCCATACCGACTGCCGGGGCTCTGTTGAATACAATGAACTTCTTTCGCAGAGAAGGGCCGAATCGGTGGTGAATTATTTGATAAAACAGGGCATAGATCCTTCAAGGCTGACAGCCAGAGGTTACGGCAAATCACAGTTGATCAATCACTGCAACTGCGAAGCCGGTATTGGTTGTACCGAAGCCGAACACCAGGCCAACCGCCGCACGGAATTCAGGATTACAGGAATTACCTATTAGCGATGTGCTTCGCTTATTACAATTAAAAATGCATCTTATGGTAATCGTAGGTGGTATTATCCCTGAGTTCCTTGATCTTTAAGGCAATCACCAGGATGGCTTCGAGCTTGTTCTGCCGGAACCACTGTATTGCAGCGGTTGCTCCGTGACAGGCATCTGCAAAAACTATAAAAAAGTCATAATTGTTCGCGTGAAGCCACTGGTAAGCTTTATCGTCTTCATCAATGGCAGCGTCAAGGGCGGCAATCTGGGGATACCCGTTTTTGATCAGCCATCCAGTGGCTTCTTCGCTTCCCTTTACCGCGCTCGATAAAACCGCCAGTTCGGGATACCCGTTTTTAAGCAGCCATTCAAGGATTTCTTTGTTTCCCCTGATCGTTTCGCCAAAGGCCAGCCATATTTTTGGAGGATAGATTATCATGTACATCTTTCATTCATAGACTTTCACCTCTATCCCTTCCTTCCCGGCCTCCAATGCAATTTCTTCCAGGGTGCTCCTGCTGATCTTTTCCAGGTCCTTAGCCGGGGTATGTCTTGCGATAGGGTAAATCATGGTTGCTTTGGGTCGGATTTTCAGCAGTTGCTCTATCCAGGCCGAAACTTCAAGATCGGTGGTGTTGTCGATCAGCCTGCCGTTCACATAACCTTTGAGGAACATGGTCTGAATGATCAGGTTCCCTTTGAATTGCATAAGGCCGCTGATCATCTTGTTAAAATCAAGGTCCTCAACAGGATTGTTCATGGCAGTGAAAGTCTCTTCGGTGCCCGCATCCAGCTTCAGGATATTATTATCGAGTTTCAGGAGGGCCTTAAATACCAGGGGATCATGAATACGGCTGGCATTGCTGAGCACCGTCACCCTGGAATGGGGCGAATATTGGTTTCGAAGCCTAATGGTGTCGTCCACGATCCCGCCGAACTCAGGATGAAGGGTTGGTTCCCCGTTCCCTGCAAAGGTGATCGCATCGGGCAGGTAGTCCTCCAGCACAAGTTCTTTGAGTTTTTGTTCCAGAAATGAGGCAACCTCCTCACGTGTGGGCAACTCCATACCTTCCCGGGCTTTGGCAGGGGTCCATCCGCATTCACAATAAATACAATTGAACGAGCAGTATTTATTGTTAAGGGGAAGAAGGTTGATCCCCAGGGAGAGGCCAAGACGGCGGCTGCGTAAAGGCCCGAAAATAACGTCATGAAACAGGAATGGCATGGTATGTGGTTCGAATTGCAAAATTCGTATTTTCTATCGACATTCCACGCAACACAGAAAATGATTACTTTTATTGGCCGGATGAAGCGCTTCGCGCCGATGATGGCGCTTCGCGCCAGATGCAGGATGCAGTATGAAAAAACATGAAAATTGACCGGATTAAGTGAAATAAAAAAACCGATAAAGGAGGAGCTTGATAGCTTTGAGAAGAGCTTTATGGCTTCGATGAAGAGCTCGGTGCCCCTGCTCGATACGGTCACGAGATATATTTTGAAACGTAAAGGCAAACAGATGCGCCCGATGTTTGTCTTCCTTTCGGCCGGGCTTCATGGGCAGATCAATGAAAGCACCTATACTGCCGCTTCCATGATCGAGCTGCTGCATACCGCCACCCTGGTACACGACGATGTGGTGGACGATTCAAATCTTCGCCGGGGCTTCTTTTCCATCAATGCCCTGTGGAAAAATAAAATAGCAGTGCTGGTGGGCGATTACCTGCTTTCGAAGGGACTGCTGGTCTCCCTTGAAAAAGATGAATTCCGCCTCCTGAAAATCGTTTCGAATGCCGTTAGGGAAATGAGCGAAGGCGAGCTCCTTCAGATTGAAAAGGCCCGCAGGCTGGATATTGAAGAAAACGTTTATTTTGAGATTATACGTAAGAAGACGGCCTCGCTCATAGCTTCCTGCTGCGCTACCGGCTGTGCGAGCACCACCGATGACCGCGAAATTCAGGATAAGATGTGGCAATTCGGAGAGTTTGCCGGTACCGCATTTCAGATCAAGGACGACCTTTTCGATTACCAGAAGCATAATGCCACAGGCAAGCCCGGAGCTGCAGATATCAGGGAACAAAAAATGACCCTTCCCCTGATTTACCTGCTGAATAAATCAGGACGGACCGAAAAACGGCATATCATCAGCACAGTTAAAAATCATCATAACGATCATGCAAGGGTCGCTGAACTGATTGAACAGGTGAGTAAAGCTGGTGGATTGCAGTATGCCCGCGAAAAAATGCTGGACTACCGCTCCAAAGCTCTTGAGATCCTTTTGGGTTTTCACGAAAATGATTATCGCCGGGCATTGCATGAACTGGTGATCTATACTACCGAAAGAGAAAAATAATCCGCATCCCGCATCGGCGCGAAGCGCCCTCATCCCGCAATCTGCGACAGATTGTTACTCTTGGATAATGAATGCAGGCTGTCGGATGGCTCGTATATACTGATCCATTCTTCTTTCCTGACTATCCTGAACGTTTTGGTAGAACCCTCAAGCAGAAGGTACTGAAGGATCTTGACTTTATTAGATAACATCAGGTGCCGTAAAGGGATATTTGGCAAATCAGGTTTTTGCAGGTCCATCATGGCATGCTTTAAATTTTCGGTTTCCCCTACAAAACGACAGATGGAGGAGGAAAAGATCGCGAATACTGCCGCAGTTTCAGGCAGGGCCATGATATCGGGGTCAATCAGGACTTGTGTCGTATTCATAAACTTATAAAATTAAAATCGAACGGGTCTGTTCATCCTGTTCAAGTGTTATTGTTATAAGATGCATATCGCTCCCATTGGAAGAAAAATCAAGGGTGATAACATGATCATTAACCGGCTTTTCAATTTCCTCTTTTCCGATCAGATTTTGAATATTGACTTTCTTAATGATGCTTTCGGATTTGATTTTCAGGATCTCCAAGTTTTTTCCAGGACTTACTATCAATGCCTGATCCGTTTCGGTATTGTCTTTCCTGATTTCAATCTGGATGCATCTGCTGTTCATAAAGCTTATTCGTTAATGATGTTTCTGAGCTTTCTCATGACTCTCTTTTGATAACAAATATGGTGATAGAAATCGAAAAATTCAACCCGATTTATTCTCCGTAACCTTTTCCCGGATAAACGCAATATTATCGTCAATAAACGATGGCAGCAATGCGTTCCCTCGGCTGCCTCGCCCGTTCATGAGAATTTTCCCGCGATAAGTAAACGGGTTTCATTAATCGGATTTATACCCTATCTTTGTTTAAACTGAAGTAAATCCAGTATAAAATGAGATGTGCAACTTTTTTTCTGTAAAATAATTAAGCCACGGTTAACTGTTTGACACTCCGGGGAGTGTTCGAAGGCAGCGGATCATGATCCGCTGCCTTCGAATCGTTTTCTTTTTCCAACTCCCAGAGGGGGGCCATAT
>CAIRDP010000010.1 GCA_903877385.1 uncultured Bacteroidales bacterium | reverse complement strand
ATTAACGGTGATGCTGAATTCTATCTGCCCGAATTAGTCAGAGAAAGAATCCAGGCAAGCCATCAACATTGAGTCCCCATATATAGGGCATACCATCATCTTTTTTGGTAAAAGAATTACCCTCATTTATTGAGAGGATACTTGGGATTGTCTTAACATTATGAGGTTTAATATACTAAGCGTTTTCCTCATTCTGATCACCGGTATGTTTCCGGCATTGAAATCTTTTGCCTTTTCTGGAGCGGGTCATGGATTCATCGAAAACAAAGGTCAGATCGTCGATTTGCTTTATAAACCTAATCCGGATGTCTTGTTTTTGCTGAATAATCCTGGGTTGAATGTGCAATTGCGCAAGACTGGATTCAGTTATGATGTGTATACCGTTGAATACAAGCTGAATCAAAATCACATGATATCGCAGAATACTCATCCTTATAGTCGTGTACATCATTCAGATTCCCTAATCCCGGTATTAAATTTTCAAAGAATTGATATCACTTTGGAAGGAGCAGATCCCGCTTGCACAATCGTTCCATCTGAACCATTGCCGGATTATTTAAATTATTTCACATCGGTTGCCCCGCCTGAAGGAATTAAAAATGTCAGGCAATTCTGCAAAATAACTTACCAGAACATTTATCCGGGAATTGATCTGGACTTCTTCACGGATAAGTCTCATAACTATAAATATAATTTTATCATCCACCCGGGTGCCGATATCAATGATATCCGATTAAAGATAGAGGGGCCTGATCATATTTCTTTAATACATGATACCTTGAAATTCGGTACAAGATTCGGGGATGTTGAGGAACTAATCCCGGAAAGCTATTACATCTATAATAATTCAAGAATTGAAATAAAGGCAGAATTTAGAAAAAAGCAGAAGAGATTTATGGTTTTTTAGTTGACAAATCCATTCCGAAACAATCAGTGTTGGTCATAGATCCTACTTCAATCAGGCTTTGGGGTACCTATTATGGTGGCACGGGTAATGATGTTGGAGGTCAATGTTCAGTAGATAAAAACGGAAATGTTTTTCTAGTAGGATTAACACAGTCAACTAACAATATTGCAAGTACCGGAGCATTTCAGGATACATTAGCTGGTAATTCTAATGGCTTCCTGGCAAAGTTCAATTCTGCCGGACAGCGATTATGGGGAACTTACTTTGGACAAGGCACGGAAAGTGTGTCTTCATGCATCGTTGATAACAGCGGTAACATATATTTTTCTGGCGAAACTCACTCAATTTCCGGAATTGCCTCTCCGGGAGCACATCAGACTGTTTATGGCGGAGGAATTTCAGATTGTTATCTTGAAAAGTTCAACGAGACCGGTTACAGGACTTGGGGAACATATTACGGTGGAGCACAGACCGACAATATCCCTTATATCACTATCGATAAGAACGGATATGTATTTTTAACAGGACAAACCGCTTCCGATACAGGCATTTCCACAACAGGGTCTTATCAACCTAATCGATATAACACTAGCACTGATATTTTTCTTGCCAAGTTTGATAGCAATGGAGTAAGGCAATGGGGGACTTATTTTGGGGGTGAAGGTAATGATGGACCCGGTCAGTGTACAGTCGATAATTCCGGAAATATATATATCCCTGGGGGAACACCATCACATAATAATATTGCAAGTCCGGGAGCTTTTCAGACAAACTATGGAGGAGGAGGAGATGATGCTTTTTTAGTAAAATTCACCAACGGGGGCCAACGAATATGGGCCACCTATTACGGGGGGTCAAATTCGGATAATGCGTTTGATTGTACTTCCGACAGTACAGGAAATATAATTATGGTAGGCAGAACAACTTCTTCAAACGGAATAGCAAGTCCGGGATGCCAACAACCGGTATATGGAGGAGGACCTACTGACGGCTATATTGTAAAATTTGACAGCTCAGGCCAACAACGATTATGGGGTACTTATTATGGTGGTAATAATTATGACGTAACTTATGGTTGTTCAATCGGTTGGAATAATGAAATATTTGTAGCAGGTTGGACTGAATCATCTGGTAATATTTCAACTCCTGATTCCTATCAGACGGTTTTAAACGGTGTTGGTAATGGTTACCTTGCTAAATTCAATACAGCCGGACAACGTCAATGGGGGACCTATTATGGAGGAAATAATAATGACGGATTCCAGAGTTGCCGTTATGTTCCTGGTGATACTTTGTACCTGGTTGGTGGAGCACAGTCAACAAATAATATAGCTAGTGCAGGCGCATGGCAAACAGTTTATGGAGGTATCCAGGATGCTATGTTAATAAAGTTTCTCGATTGCTGGCCCATAGATACTGCCGGGCCAATAGTAGGACCCGCTAATGTGTGCAAATCTTCAAGCGGACTAATTTATGCGATTCCAACCCTCACCCATGCTGTAACCTATAGTTGGACATTACCATTTGGGTTTTCGATAATAGGAGGTTCAGGTACAGCAAGTATTACGGTAAATATTGGATCTTCAGCAGCGTCGGGAAATATTTGGGTTAAAGGATTGAATAAATGTGGCGATTCGGGAGATTCGGCATTTCTGTATCTCACAGTAAACCCGGTACCCTTACCTGTTATTACAGGGTCGAATAATACCTGTGCAGGACCCGGTAAGGTTTATATTACAGATCCCGGAAAAACAAACTATCAGTGGAGCACATCTTCGGGGGGAATAATCACATCAGGAGGTACTACAAATACTGTAACGATTACCTGGAATGCTACCGGTAACCAGCACGTTTATGTTAACTACACCGATGTAAACGGTTGTTACGCTCAAAATCCATCGGATTTTCCGGTCCTGGTCACTTCAAGCCCGGCGGTTAATGTTACAATAGGCAGTACTTCAACCAATGTTTGCGAGCAAACTCAGGTTACATATACGGCAAATCCTTTGAACGGTGGAGGCAATCCAGTCTTTCAATGGCAGGTTAACGGAATCAATGCAGGTACAAATGCCGATAATTATACCTATGCACCTGCAAACAATGATATTGTAAGGTGCATCCTTACCTCCTCGATCACCCCCTGCATTATGAACAACCCGGACACCTCCAATGCCATAACCATGGTGGTAAATCCTATCCTTCCGGTTAATGTTACGGTCTCTCCTTCCCAGAACCCGGTCTGTGCCGGGACCAATGTTACTTTTACTGCAGCTCCTGTCAATGAAGGAAGCGCCCCGGTATACCAGTGGAAAGTCAATGGAGTTAATGCAGGGACGAACAATATCGCATATTCTTATGTTCCATTAAACGGTGATGTGGTTATTTGCATTCTTACCTCAAATGCTCCCTGTGCAAGCGGGAATCCTGCCACCTCAAATGCAGTGGCCATGACCGTTAGCCCCAATTTACCTGTGAGCATTACTGTTTCACCAACTGCAAACCCGGTCTGCGCTGGGGCCACAGTGGTCTTCACTGCATATCCGGCAAACCAAGGAACATCGCCAGTTTACCAGTGGAAAGTCAATTGTACTAATGCCGGGATCAACAGCACAACCTATTCCTATATACCTGCCAATGGCGATATTGTTACCTGTGTTCTTACTTCAAATGCCATTTGTCCCACAGGAAATCCAGCTACCAGTAACAGCATTACCATGACCGTCAATCCAAACCTGCTGGTCAGTATTTCCATAGTTGCATCAGCAAATCCATTCTGTTCAGGAAGTTCAGTAACGTTTACAGCAACACTTGCTAATGAAGGAACATCACCCCAATACCAGTGGAAAGTCAACGGTACCAATGCCGGGACCAGTATTCCAACATATACTTATAATCCTTCCAACGGAGATCAGGTAAGCTGCAGCCTTACTTCAAATTTGCCCTGCACCCAGAACAATCCGGCAACAAGTAATACAGTGACAATGATTGTCAATACTGCTCTTCCTGCAGGAGTTACAATTACTGCCACTCCCAATCCCTTCTGCCCGGGAACTGTTGTCAACTATACAGCCACGCCCATTAACGGAGGCCCGGCTCCTTCTTATCTATGGAAGGTTAACGGGACTAACCAGGGAACTAATTCTCCCAATTATTCCTATGTACCATTGGCTGGGGACAGCATCCGCTGCGTGATCACTTCCAATCTGTCCTGTGTGACAAATAACCCAGCTTCATCCAATAAGATTGTGATGAGTACATTACCTGCTCCAATAGTTTCCTTTACCCTTTGCTTTGACAGCATCACAACTATCAATGCTGCAGCTTTCAAACTTAAAGGTGGAGTACCGTTAGGTGGTGTGTATTCAGGTCCGGGGGTAAATTCATCCGCTGGGGTATTTACACCTTCATCAGCCGGCATTGGAACAAAAACCATCATGTATTACTATCAGAACTCTTTCTCCTGCGTAAATTCAAAAACAAAGACGATTATCGTGCAGGCAGCTCCTTCGTTCAACTGCGGCCAGAATCTGACCGATATCAGGGATAATAAAGTCTATCCTACAGTTCAGATCGGCACACAATGCTGGATGCAGAAGAACCTCAATTACGGAACTTCTATGCAAGGTACGACAGAACAGACCGACAACTGCATCAATGAAAAATACTGTTACAACGATGCTGCGGCAAATTGCAATCTTTACGGAGGCTTGTATCAATGGGATGAATTGATGGCATATACCAATACGCCCGGCTCCCAAGGACTTTGTCCGCCGGGATGGCATATTCCCACACAAAGCGAATGGAACACCCTGTTCACATTTTACCAGGAGCAGGCCCTGGCCGGTAAACCCCTTCAGGATTCAATATTCAACGGGTTCAGAGCTAAAGAAAGCGGCATCGTTTACAGCAACATCACATGGAAGTTCCAGGGATTTGCCACCCTCTATTGGACTTCAAATCCTTATGGCGCTATAAAAGCCCTTTCCCAGGGGATGAATCTGCAGAACTTCTCGGTGTCGGATTACTACTCAAATAGGTCGAATGCTTTTGCGGTGAGGTGTATAAAGGATTGACCTTTGAGTTGACAATGTTATTGGGAACCTTTATTATATGACTCATTTACTGTATCCCCGGCTTGTTCGGTCAGTTCATACAGTGTTTCCGGAGCTATGTCAGCGCCATTAGGCCAGGAAATGGTCCAGCCGTCAACAAATAGTTTTTTAAAGTAATCCTTGTTTTTTAACTGTTCAAAAATACCTGACCCGATATAAGGGCTCAAATCAATATTTCCTTCTTTCCCATTGCTGAAAGCAATATGTATACGGTAATCATTCAGATATTTAGCATCGATTACTCGGGGCATATATGATGTTTTCATAAAAATTCTTTTTAATGTAATGGCTCAATTTTATTAATGTTCGTTTGTTCCGAGATGTTTTTCCAGTTCTCTTCCAATTCTGTTTTCCTTAAAATTGCCCACTCCTTTATCAGCCTTAAGGCATTGCCGGATTTAATATTTCCTTGTAACATATGACCATCGAAATTGAATATTCCTTCAGTGCCTTGATATTCAGCATGAAAATGTGGTGGGTTATGCTCGCTAAAGAACATCCTGATAATAATCCCGAAAAACATAGAAACATATGGCATCGTTCAAGTTGTTGCTTAGATTATAGGCAAAGTTAAAGAACATTAGTCAAATTCCGACTCGTTGCAGGGTGACGAAAAATCAACATGAAGGAAAACCTGTAAAAGATCAGAACCTGATCACCCTTGCGTTTTCCCCGGATATCTCCAGCCGAACAGTCCCTTCAGGCAGGAGATCCTCGGCCAGTTCGGGCCATTCGATAAAACAATAGGAACCCGAGTAAACATAGTCCTCGTAGCCTATATCGAACACCTCGTCTATCTTGTTGATGCGGTAAAAATCAAAGTGGTAAACCGAATCGTTATCCGCAGTTTTATACTCATTGACTATTGAAAACGTGGGACTCTGCACTTCGTCCGCCACATCCAGTGCACGGCAAAGTTCTTTAATGAGGGTGGTCTTCCCCGCCCCCATCCTGCCGTAAAGAGCAAAAATCCGGGAATCGGGAAATGCATCCAGTACCTGCTTTGCAATTGAAGGAAGGGATTGCAGGGTAGAGGTCAGAGTCATAGAGTTCTGAATTCGAAATTCATTTTCTCTTCATATGTATAAACGGCACCAGCATCTCCTCCATCGATATCCCACCATGTTGGAAGGTGTCACGGTAGTAGTTTACATAGTAATTGAAGTTATTGGGATAGGCAAAGAAATCGTAATTGCGGCAGAAAACAAAGGATGAGCTTACATTGCCTCTGGGCAAAAAGGCATCGGCCGGATTTCTCACTTCAAATGCTTCATTCTTTTCAAACTTCAGGGCCTTGCCAGTCTTATACCTCAGATTGGTATTGGTATTCCTGTCGCCAAGCACTTTCACCGGGTTGGTGACACGGATGGAACCATGGTCGGTAGTAATCATCAATGTAACATCTTTTTCGCCCAGCCATTTGATGATATCATACAGGGGCGAATGCTGGAACCAGCTGAGAGTAATGGAACGGTAAGCTTTTTCATCATCGGCAAGCTCCCGTATAATCTCCATCTCGGTGCGGGCATGCGAAAGCATGTCCACAAAATTATACACAATGAAATTCAGCTTGTTCACCATCAGGTTCGGCAGCAATTCGACCAGTTTACGCCCGTATGTCTGGTTCAGAACCTTGTAATAGGAATATTTGACATCCCTTCCATAACGCTTGAGCAACTCGCCCAGCAGCTCCGATTCAAAGTTGTTCTTGGTCCCCTCCTCGTCTTCATTAACCCAGTATTTGGGGTATTTCCGCTCAATCTCGGTGGGCAAAAGCCCTGCAAACAATGAATTGCGGGCATACTGCGTCACAGTAGGCAAAATGCTGTAATAGATCTCCTCCTTTTCAACCCTGAAATATTCTTCAAAAAAAGGCTGGAGGATCTTCCACTGGTCATAACGGAGATTGTCGACCAGGATCACAAAAACCGGTTTGTTTTCGTCCATGGCCGGGAATACCTTTTCCTTGATGAGATTATGGGACTGTACCGGCCTGGGATTCACTTTGCCATGCAGCCAGTCAATATAATTTCTTTCGACAAAACGGCTGAAAACCTGGTTCGCCTCGTTCTTCTGAAGCTGAAGCACTTGCTGCATCCCATCGTCCATCGACTTTTCAAGCTTCAGTTCCCAAAAGATGATCTTCTTATAGATCTCGGTCCACTCTTCGAAATTCAGGCGGTTGCTGATCTCCATCCCGATATTACGGAATTCCTGCTGGTACTGGAAATTGGTCTTCTCGCTTACCAGTTTTTTATTCTCAAGGTTCTTCTTCAGGCAAAGCAGGATCTGGTTTGGCTTCACCGGCTTGATGAGGTAATCGGCAATATTTGAGCCGATGGCATCCTCCATGATGGCTTCTTCCTCGCTTTTGGTGATCATGACCACCGGAAGCCCGGGCTGCAGCTCTTTCAGCTTCATCAGGGTCTCGATGCCCGATAAACCCGGCATCTGCTCATCCAGGAAAACAATATTAAATGCCTTTGTTTTGATCATGTCAAGGGCATCATAACCGCTGTTAACCGTTGAAACATCGTAGCCCTTATCCTTTAAAAATATTATATGAGGTTTTAAAAGGTCAATTTCATCGTCAACCCACAATATGCTTACATTATCCATGTTTTCTTCTTATTTGTATGCCGATGGCATTCTCCTGTGATGAAGCTCTGCCGCTTTGCTCTTTTCTATTATGTATAAATGTCGTAAGTTTGCTTTTATTGTGGCCCTGTCCGTAATTAACATTCTTTTAACAAATTTACATGAATTTCCGGACAATCAATAAGATAAAAACAATCAACGACCCGGTTTACGGGTTCATAACCATTCCCTCCGAACTGGTGTATGACATCATGGAGCATCCATGGTTCCAGCGACTGCGCAGGATAAAACAGCTGGGGCTTACAAATTATGTCTACCCCTCGGCTCACCATACCCGTTTCCAGCATGCCTTGGGAGCCATGCACCTCATGCGGCAGGCCGTGGGAGTTATCAGGTCCAAGGGAATCCATATCAGCCCCGAAGAAGCCGAAGGGCTCAGCCTGGCTATTCTTCTCCACGACATAGGCCACGGCCCCTTCTCACACACCCTTGAACAATCGATAGTTAAAGGACTTTCGCACGAGGATATCTCGGATCTTTTCATCGCCGGGCTCAACCGTATGTTCGACGGCAGGCTGAGCCTGGCCGGAAAGATCTTCAGGGGAGGATATGAAAAGAGGTTCCTTCACCAGCTGGTATCCAGCCAGCTTGACATGGACCGCCTCGATTACCTTTCACGCGACAGCTTCTTTACAGGAGTGGCCGAAGGTACTATCAATACCGACCGCATCATCAATATGCTTACGGTTTGCAATGATGAGCTTGTGGTTGAGGCCAAAGGAATCTATTCCATTGAAAAATTCATCATTGCCCGCAGGCTGATGTACTGGCAGGTTTACCTCCACCATGCCGTACTTGCCGCTGACCAGATGCTGGTTAGCATTCTTAAAAGAGCCAAAATGCTGGGTGAAACCGAAAAAGACATCCCTGCAACCCCTGCCTTAAGGTATTTCCTTACCCATGATACAGGCCGTGAGGATTTCCTCAGCGATCCTTCCATCCTTGAGCGCTTTGCGCTGCTCGACGATTTTGATGTGGTGACTTCCATCAAACTCTGGATGGACCATCCCGATATGGTCTTGTCAACACTCTGCCGCAGGCTCATTAACAGGAACCTGTTCAGGATGGAAATCCAGAACCAGGCCTTTGACCCGGAATATATCGGCAGGATAAAAGATGCCACGAGCCTGAAATTCGGGCTTACTGCCGAAGAAACCGCTTACTTCGTAAATACCGACGTGGTTACAAACCATGCCTACAACCCCAGGCACGACAAGATCCTCATCCGCACCTCCAACGGCAAACTTACCGATGTTGCCGCTGCTTCGGAACAGCTTGACATTGCTGTATTGTCGACCACGGTAAGCAAACACCTGCTAAGCTATCCGAAGGATTTAAAATTCTGATCCACTGCCCAATAGTAAATTCAGAAGAGCTTATTCAAAAAAAAGTGATAAATTTGCCCCCCATTAACGCAAAACAATGGAGTTCAGTGCCCAGCAAATAGCCGGATTTCTCAGCGGAACCGTTGAGGGTAATCCCGAGACAAAGGTATCAAACCTGTCAAAGATAGAAGAAGGCAAAGTTGGGACAATGACTTTCCTGGCCAATCCCAAGTATACACAATTCATTTACACCACCCTGGCTTCGATAGTGGTTGTGAGTAAAGATTTTACTCCTTCCCAGAAGGTTGAGGCCACCCTTATCCGTGTTGATGATCCTTACCGGAGCTTTGCGAAGCTTCTCGAAATGTTCAACAGCATGACTGCCGTTAAGAAGGAAGTTTCATCCCTGGCTTTCATTTCAGGCTCTGCCGTAACAGGCAGGGATCTTTCAATCGGCGCTTTCAGCTACATAGGCGAAAACGTTGTTCTGGGCGACAATGTGAACATTTATCCCCAGGTATATATTGGCGATAATGTTAATATAGGGAACAACTGCACCCTGTATCCCGGTGTTAAAATTTACCGTGACTGCCGGCTTGGCAACGAATGCACCCTGCATTCGGGAGTGATCATAGGCAGCGACGGTTTTGGTTTTGCACCCCAAACCGACAACAACTACCAGAAGATCCCCCAGATAGGGAATGTGGTACTGGAAGATCATGTTGAGATCGGGTCAAACACAACGGTTGACCGTGCCACACTTGGCTCGACTATTATCCGCAGGGGGGTGAAGCTGGATAACCTGATCCAGGTCGCCCACAATGTCGAAATAGGCGAAAACACGGTTATTGCCGCACAAACCGGCATTTCAGGTTCGACTAAAATCGGGAAGAACTGCATGATAGCCGGGCAGGTAGGCATCATAGGCCATATTACCATTGCCGATAACGTGAAGATCGGCGCCCAGTCGGGCATAGGCGGATCGATCACCGAGGATGGCGCCATGGTATTGGGATCTCCCGCAATAGCTGCAAATAAAACACGAAGAAATTATATCCATCTTTCGAACTTCGACGAGATCGTGAAAAGGATCAACCATATTGAGAAGGTTCTGAAAGACCATAAAGAGTAAAACCGAAGCAGAATTCATGAGTGAGAAACAGAAAACGATAAAATCACCGGTAAGCGTGTCGGGAGTGGGCCTGCATACAGGGCTTGAAATAACCCTGACCTTTAACCCGGCTCCCCCCAACCACGGGATAAAATTCAAACGCACCGACCTCAGCTCCAATGTTATTGTTGATGCCGATGTGGACCTTGTGGTCGACACTTCCCGGGGCACCAGCATAGAGCATGAAGGATCGAGGTTCGACACCATCGAGCATGTGATGGCAGCCCTTACCGGGCTCGAAATCGACAATGTGCTCATCGAGATGAACCAGAGCGAGACTCCCATTCTTGACGGGAGTGCAAGGTTCTATGTTGAGGCTTTGTTAAGTGCAGGCACTGTTGAACAGAACGCCCCCAGGAAATATTTCGAACTTAACCAGATCATCACCTACACCAACCCCGAGAAGAAGGTTGAAATGATCGCCATGCCATCGAAGGATTACCGTTTGTCGGTCATGATAGACTATGAATCAAAAGTGCTGCACTCCCAGAATGCAACCCTGAACGACATCCGCAGATTTAAAGATGATATAGCAAGATGCAGGACTTTTGTTTTCCTGCATGAACTGGAATACCTCCTCAACAACAACCTGATCAAGGGAGGCGACCTCAGCAACGCCATTGTGTTCGTGAACCGCGCTGTTTCGAAGGAGGAGCTGGACCACCTTGCAGGGATATTCCATAAGCCCAAGGTTGAAGTGCTTCCCAGCGAAGGCATACTGAACACCCTTGACCTGCAGTACCCGAATGAACCGGCCAGGCATAAGCTGCTGGATATTATCGGGGACCTCACCTTGGTGGGCATGCCCATTAAGGCGCATATCATCGCGACCCGGCCGGGACATTATTCAAATGTGCAGTTTGCCAAGCTGATCAAGAAACACATCA
Organism: uncultured Bacteroidales bacterium; assembly: GCA_903877385.1. Classification (GTDB taxonomy): domain Bacteria; phylum Bacteroidota; class Bacteroidia; order Bacteroidales; family FEN-979; genus CAIRDP01. The sequence goes on along the minus strand of CAIRDP010000010.1, from coordinate 155,042 downwards.
AAAAGGAGAAGAAGCACCACGAAGGCCATAAATTCGATCTCACAAAGACGCTTTACGACACCAACCAGATCCAGAAGATGCTTCCCCACAGGTTTCCTTTCCTGCTTATCGACCGCATCATTGAGATGGGAAGCGATTATGTTGTGGGGCTTAAGAATGTAACCATCAACGAACCTTTCTTCACAGGGCATTTTCCACAGGAACCGGTGATGCCGGGCGTTTTACAGATCGAAGCTATGGCACAAACAGGAGGCATACTTTCGTTAAGCACTGTTGACGATCCCCATAATTATACTACCTTATTCGTTAAGATCGAAAACGTAAAGTTCAGAAGTAAAGTTGTGCCAGGCGACACCCTTGTATTCTTCAACCAGTTGTCGGCCCCCATCCGCCGTGGATTAATTTCCATGAAAGGTGTGGCCTATGTGGGCAATAAAATTGTGATGGAAGCTGAAATGATGGCACAGGTAATCCGAAAATAAATCCTCATGAACCAACCACTTGCATACGTAAATCCTCAGGCAAAAGTCGCTAACAATGTAGTGATCGAGCCATTTGTAACCATAGACAAGAATGTGATCATTGAAGAAGGCACCTGGATAGGGCCCAATGTAACTATCATGGAAGGCGCCAGGATTGGCAAGAACTGCAGGATATTTCCCGGTGCCGTTATTTCGGCCATTCCCCAGGATCTGAAATTCGGCGGTGAAGAAACCATTGTGAGGATAGGCAACAACGTGACCATACGAGAGTATGTAACCGTGAACCGCGGCACCAAAGCCAGTTACGAGACGGTCATTGGCGATAATTGCCTGCTGATGGGTTATGTTCACATTGCGCACGACTGCGTGGTCGGGAATAACGTCATCATGGGCGGGTACTCAGCCCTGGCCGGGCACATCACCATCGATGACTGGGCCATACTGGGAGGCGTGGTGGCAGTTCACCAGTTCGTCCATATCGGGGCGCATGCTTTCATTGGCGGCGGCTCGGGGGTGAGCAAGGACGTTCCGCCTTACACCAAGGCAGCAAGGGATCCTTTGTCGTATGTAGGTGTGAATTCCATCGGCCTTCGCCGCAGGGGCTTCAGTTCCGAAATGATCAACTATATCCAGGACATTTACCGCATTATCTTCGTCAAGGGGCTCAATGTTTCGAATGCCGTGAGGACCATTGAAGCCGAAATGCCGGCCACGCCCGAGCGTGACGAGATTCTTTCGTTCATTGCCAATTCCTCAAGGGGTATTATGAAAGGACTTTCAAGGCGCAAATCCGACTGATCCCTGTATGACTTCATGAATATTTACCTGGATGGCATAGGGAAAAAATTCAATACCGAATGGATATTCCGTAATGTTTCCCTGGAACTCCGTTCGGGGGAAACCTGTGCGATCCTGGGCCGTAACGGTTCCGGCAAATCAACTCTGCTCCAGATCATTGCGGGAAGCATCCACCCCACGGCCGGAAATATCAGGTATGAGTTGGGCGGCAGGGAGATTACTGACGACCTTATTTTCAGGCAGCTTGCCATGGTTGCGCCTTACCTGGAGATCATCGAAGATTTCACTCTGGATGAGATGCTCGACTTCCATTTTTCGTTCAAGCCTTACCTGCCGGGTTTTAATGCTTCAAGGGTGAGAGAGATACTCGATCTCAAGGTAAGGAAATCCAAAACCATTCGTCAATACTCTTCGGGTATGAAGCAAAGGGTAAAACTGGCCCTGGCTTTTTTCAGCGATGTTCCCATGCTGCTGCTTGACGAACCTGTGATGAACCTCGACAAGGCGGGGATGGACTGGTACCTTGGGCTTGTAAAGGAATATACAGGCAAACGAACCCTCATCATCTGTTCAAACCAGCACGACCATGAGTCGGGGTTCGCGGCAAAGGTCATCAGTATTGAGGATTACAAATAGCGATTAGCGAATAGCTCGCATGTTTGCATCGCGGCTACGGTTGCTGCGTCGCTCACATTGGCTTAATCCATTAAGCATATCAGTATTGGTTCGCTCCTGGCACCTGATGCCGCTCATGCAAAATGCTTCGCTTATTACAATACTGCCTGTGTGAGATGCCTCGCTTTCTATAATTTCGCTTTTCGCTTTTCGCTATTTGATTTTTTATTACCTTTGCACGCTTATTTTATAATAAATCAATTCATTACATATTTATGGCGACAACAGCAGATATCAGGAATGGCCTGGTCATCAATTTCAACAATGATCTTTATACGGTAGTTGAATTCCAGCACGTTAAGCCTGGTAAAGGCCCGGCCTTCATACGTACAAAGCTTAAGAGTCTCAAGAACGGCCGTACTATATCAAACACTTTTGATTCAGGTGTGAAAATTGATATTGCAAGGGTTGAACGCCGCAAATACCAGTATCTCTTTAAGGATCCTTCGGGATATCATTTCATGCATATGGAAACGTATGAACAGATCTATATCACCGAAGACATCATCAACGCTCCCCAGTACCTCAAGGAAGGACAGGAAGTTGAAATAGTGTTCCATGCCGATACCGAAACTCCGCTTTCATGTGAGCTTCCTCCTTTTGTGATCCTTAAAGTCACTTATACCGAACCCGGTCTCCGCGGCAATACGGCCACCAATACCCTGAAAGACGCCACCGTTGAAACCGGTGCCAAGGTTCGCATTCCGTTGTTCATCGATACCGATGAGATCATCAAGGTCGATACAAGGATTGGGGAATATGCCGAACGTGTGAAAGGATAAAGAAAACAGAATAATCGAATAACGAATGAAGAATTTTGAATTGAAAATATTATAAAAGCATTCGTAATTCAAAATTCGGGTATTCGAGTATTCAAATTGATCGCTAAGATTAAACACTCAATTCTATGAGATTCACTCAAGCCCTGACCCTTTCTGAAGTAGCTGAACTTACCGGTGCCAGGATGATAGGCGATCCGTCATTCATCGTAAGCGGCATCAACGAGATCCATATGGTCGAAGCCGGTGATCTCACCTTCGTGGACCATCCCAAATATTACAATAAGGCCCTGAACTCCGATGCAACCACCATCCTTATCAATAAGGAAGTGGAATGCCCCCAGGGGAAAGCTTTGCTGATACATGACAAGCCTTTCGATGCCTATGTTTCCCTGGCCACCCATTTCCGTCCCTTTGAAAAAGCCCTGGCCATGGTCAGCCCTTCGGCCATCATAGGTGAGGGGACTGTAATTCAGCCCGGAGCTTTTATAGGCAATCATGTCATTATCGGCAGCAACTGCCTCATTCATGCCAATGCAAGCATTTACGACCATACCCAAATCGGCAATAATGTGATCATACATTCAGGAGCCGTCCTGGGAGCCGATGCCTATTATTTCCAGCGCAGGCCCGAAGGCTGGAAAAAGCTGGAGTCATGCGGCAAAGTTGTAATTGAAGATAATGTTGAGATCGGCGCTGCAACAACCGTCGACAAAGGCGTTTCGGGAAACACCATGATCTCTTTCGGCAGCAAACTCGACAACCATGTACAGATCGGTCACGACACTTTTGTTGGCCGCCACTGCCTCATAGGGGCTCATTGCGCGATAGCAGGGGTTACACGCATCGAAGACGACGTCATCCTCTGGGCCAGGGTTTCGGTCAACAAAGACCTGGTAATCGGTAAAAAAGCTGTGGTTCTGGCTATGTCGGGTGTCGACAAATCACTTGAAGGCGGAAAAACATACTGGGGCGTGCCTGCAGATGACCCGCGTAAAAAATGGAAAGAGATTGCCGCTGTAAAAATGCTGCCCGATCTTTTGAGAAAACTCAGGTAAACAGAATCAGGGAAATTATTCCTGTGCTTCCTTCCCGGGAACGTAAAAGAGGTCAAAGGCCACCAGGATCGCCATAAACCCCCATACAGGCACCGAGGCCTTGTCGGTATCCAGGAAATTATTCATCAGCCCATGAAAATAATATGTCAGGAGGCCCAGCATGGTCGCAAGGGTCAGCATCCTTACTTCCCTGTCCTTTGACTTTCGGTATACCCTCATAGCCACAACCATGGAATAGATAAAAAGAGTTATGACGATGAGTGTGCCCGGCAGGCCTTCTTCAGCAAGAGGCCCGATATATTCACTATGGGCATTGCCCCTGTCACCCGCATTGGTACTGATGAGCGTTTTTTCTTCAGAGCTCTGGTAAGGGGCATATTCAAACTGGTAGGTTCCTGGCCCATATCCGAATACCGGTCTTTCGCCAAACATCCTGAACGCAGAAGCCCAGCGGTTTAACCTCTCAAGGTTACTTGCATCGGTTGAGATATTTGACATGGATTGCACATGTTCCATGAAATTACCTGAAGTCCCCTGTTTGTTCTTCGACAGGGAATCCAGTATCTCGAAACGGAAAACATAAAAAATTAGCCCGCCGAGAAGCAGGGTAAATACGATATACTTGAATTTAATCCTGAACAGGATTATCATGTAGAAAGCAAGCGCTATCACTAGGCTGATCCAGGCAGCACGGCAATATGAAAGGTAAAGCCCCATAAACAGGAAGAGCAAAATGATGATGGCAAAGAAACGTACCAGGCGCGAATACGATCTTGAAAATGTGAGGCCGACAAATACAGGTACGTACATAGCCAGGATTGCCCCGTAGGCCGTATGGTCATTATAAAAAGGAGTCATCACCCAGTGACCTGCATTCTCTTCAAACGCCCACAGTGAATGCTGGTAAGTAGTGTAAATTATAACGATCACCAGGGGAATGGCATAAAGCCAGAGAAACAGCCTGATATTTTGTCTCTTCTTGAACAGGTGGATAGTGAAAATATAAAAAGGAATCACAAACCACAGCCTGGCAAGCATAAACTTGAACGAAACCAGGGGGATCTGGCTTGTAATACTGGTTATCAATATCCACAGGAACTGAATGCCGATGAGGATGGTCATCGGGTGCCTCCATACCTTGGGATCAAAATTATTCTCGTAGGCCAGTTTCAGGATGAACAGCAGTAAAACCCCGAACATAAGGGGTTCGGTTGGCAGTGAAACGCCAACATTGAACTCAAACTGGGTTATATTCACCGCTAATGGTGTACAGAATGTTATCAGCAGCAGAACATAATCAACACGGTAAAAGAAAATGTAAAGGATAACAAGTCCGAAAGGGATCAGCAGGGTGTAGTAAACGTTACGGTATACCATGAAGGCATTCAGCAGTATAAACAAACCGCTGATGACGTAGAAAAAGGTAAACCTGACATTCTCTCCTGCCAGGTAACTTTTGATCTCTTCTATTTTATCCCTGATGAGCTGCATTAAGAGGTCGTTGTTTCCTGTTTTCAATAATTCCGGCAACAATCACGGCAAAAAACAAGGCTGCGAGTGTCGACATGACTACGATGAGCCATCGTACCGGGAAAGATTTTTTATCGGCAGGGAAAGGTTTGCTTAGCACATTGGCATGGGTATACTTCCTGTTGTAATCCATCAACGCCCTGTCGGCATCAAGTTTAAGCTGGGCAAATGTCCCCGATTCGGAACGCATCATGTCGTCAAGCTTCATGATCTCGCCCCCATGCTCTTCCATGTTTCGCTTATACTTCTGAACCTCGCTGTTCCCCTTGTTCTGAAAATAGGCGCGCATTACTTCCCTGGTCTGACCTCCATATTCAAGGATGCCGTATTTGGTTCCGAGAGCCATAGCCTCCTTGCTCAGAGAATCCATATACTGCTGTTTTTTTGCAATAATAAAATTATAGTTCTCTACAACTTCACCGAATTTTTCCCTGTGCAGTCCCCTCACTTTAATATTGTAATAATCTACGATGGAGGCGGCCATATCAGAGGCAATCTGCGGGTCCGGATCCAAAACCTCGATCTCGACAGCTTCATTCGGGGTCTTCCCTATCTTCACTCTTTGTTCCCATAAAAAAACCATGGTGCTCATGAAATACTCATAGGTTGAGTCTAAACGCCAGTGTTTTGAAAGATTAAACTTATGGATCACGCTATCGCGGATATCTCTTGACTGGAACATCTGCATCATCTGCTCAGTCTCGTTTTCAGTTGAGTACGGAGAGATATTCGAAGGGTATACTACCGCATAGGATTTATATAAAGGCGTGATGAAGATCGCGCTTGAGAACAGAACCGAAAGCAGGATTGCCGCCACTATCACAGCAAGGAGGTGGTACTTCCATTTGATAATGATATCAAGCAGCTTTACATTATTGAAGAAGTTATCCATAAATCTGAAATTTATCTATTAAGCTTTATTTTACGACTGTCCCAATTGAAAATTTTTCTGAGTATTGTAAGCATTGATCCTTTCCATGACCATGATCACAATCACCGCCAGGAACAAGGCAGAGACTGTTGAAACCAGCATGATCAGCCAGCGGATAGGATAAGATTTCTCTTCGGCTTTATACGCATCGCTCACAACAAATTTCACAGGCAGGCTCTCCTCGGCATCCACTTTTGCCTGTTTATATTTTGCCTGCAGCAAAGTGAGCTGTTCTGTTTTGAACTCCAGGGCGTTTTTCAGCGACATGTAAACGCCTCCGTATTTTCCAAGCACATCCAGCTTTTTCTGAATAAGGGCCTGTGCCGTCCTGTTTCCGCTGGTAATGTTAATTGCCAGTTGCTGGTTCAGCACTTCCGACTGGTATTCAACATCATTGATGCCAAGCTCGCCTATCCTGACCAGCGAATCAACTATATTGTTCAATTCTTTCTGCAAATCGTTATACTCCTGCTCAACGATATGCAGTCCTTTAACCGAACGCTGCTTCTGCATCTCGTTTTTCACGGTATCAAGCAGGGATGATATCCCGTTTGCTATATCGGCGGCCAGCTGGGGATCTTCATCAAATACAGTGATCTGAACGGCCATGAATTCAGTTCTTCTGAAACTGATGTTATCCTCATATTCCTTGAAAAGCTTGGCAAATTTGTAATGTGAGGATGTATCCACACCGTAATGCTTCATCAGGTTGAATTTTTTGATGATCCTGTCGCGGATACGGCTTGAGTTCAGGATCTGCAGGAGCTGCTCAGCCTGTTCCTGCTCACCTATTTCCACAAGGTCCTGACCTTTGGAATACTGAGTGCTCAGCAAGGCCTTTGAAATTGAACTGGTACTTGCCGGGAACATGATTACCGTTGACTTGAATTTTGGGGTGATGAACCACGGCAGGGAGAAAAACCAGGAAGCAAACAAAGCGCAGAGCATAACAATGAGCAGTGGTTTTCTCCACTTGTAGAGAAAAATCACCAGGTTGGAAGAATTGAATTCTTCCATTTTTTTTTCGTTACCGTCCATAGGGATGGGAGATGAAATTTGTTTCAAAGGTAGGTAAAATTACCAAAACAACAATAGGCAGGGGATCATGGGGAAGCGCTTACCGCTCACTTTTCAAAATCCTGATCAATGCGCTCACACTCAGCAGCCTTAGCAACACCGCCAGTAAAACGGAGGCAAGGACCATGATCATGAAACCGCCCATCCATACCAGGTGCTGAGGAATAAACGGGATATGAACCGGGAATTCACGTGAGAGCATGTTGAATAAAACCACCCCAATGATGTACAGGAAGAGGGTTAAAAGATAACGGTAATTCGGTTTCATCTTAAACACCCTAACAGCCACAATAACCTGTACCAGTGCGGTAGTGAACTGCGTGATCAGGCTGGCGTAAGCCGACCCCACAGCAAGGTATTTCGGGATAAAAAAGAAGTTGCATGAGAAACTGATGATCAAACCGCAGCAAGCTATTATGTTCAGCTCTTTCAGGTTCCCGTTGGCTGTAAGCAGGGTGCCGAAAATATAGGTTGTGGATACTGCTATGAAGCCACCCATGAGCACCTGGAAAACGCTGGCTGAGGCATGAAGATGGGCGTTGTAAAGCATAGCCATCAGTTCCTCGCTATAGAAAAACGAACCCAGAGCTATAAGGATGGCAGGTGTAATAATCATGGTGAATGAGAGCTTCACCATATGCTCGATGTTTTCCTTGTGCTTGATCATCTTTGAAAAAACAGGAATAAGAAGTACCGAGAACAGGTAAGCTATCATGTTCACCGCATCAAACAAACGGAAACCGGAAGCATAAATTCCGGCCTGCTCGTTTCCCTTTGATTTGTCGAGGAGGTAACCAAGCATTACAGTGTCAAGCCTGTTATATGAAGTCATAAACAACACCAGCAAGGCAAATGGGGCGCTTTGCTTCATAATCATCAGGAAAAACGGCCAGTTCCAGTTCAGCCGTTTGAACCTGGCCTTTTTGACAACGATGAGCAGGGCCGTGACGGCGGTAAAGACATAGGCTGCCGTTTGAGAGTAAACAAACCATTCTATTCTGAAGGGAGTTGAGGTGACATGCCCCCATAGCAATATCCCGCAGAAGATGATCATCATCATGCGGTCAAGAACCGACAGGAAACTGTCGGTCTTAAACATTAAAAGTCCCGAGATATTTGACCTGAGATACAGGATAAACGAAATAAGGAACTGGTTAAATGCCAGTATTCCAAGCATTTTCAACTGATCGGGATTGTATCTCCAGATGGCAACTAAAAAAGTCACGGCAAGGTACAGGAAAGCAAGCAGCAGTTTCATCAATAATATGCCCGAAAAATGCTTGCTGAGGAGGTGATGGTTCTGGGCGATATTCCTGTTATTGAAATTGGTTATTCCAAGATCAAGTAAAATGTTGAAAAGAAATGAAAAGTTGAAGACGATATAATAAAAACCGAAAGACTCTACTCCCACGAGGTTTTGTACAGTCCTGTCAATCCCAAACACCCAAAAAGGCTTGATAAGCAGATTCAGGAACAGCAGCAAACTAAGGTTTGTCAGGAACTTCTTTTGCATTCGATTTCAATTTTCCTGATCCTGCGGGAGAAATTTCCCGAACAATCATTAAAAAATATTAAGATATTTGTGACAAAGTTAAACAATTCAATGAATATTGCTGTCAATACCCGCCTTCTGATCAGGAACAGGCTCGAAGGGATAGGCTGGTTCACATTCGAATCTCTAAAGCGTATTACCAGCCAGCACCCGGAGCATCGTTTCTATTTCATTTTCGACCGCGAGTATAACGAGGAATTTTTATTCTCCGATAATGTCACTCCCGTAATTCAATACCCCCATGCCCGTCATCCATTCCTTTATTACTGGTGGTTTGAACTTACCCTGCCGGCCCTGTTTAAAAAATTAAAGCCCGACCTTTTCCTTTCTCCCGACGGTTATCTTTCATTGCGTACCGATGTCAAGTCAATGGCAGTTTTCCATGACCTGAATTTCGAGCATTATCCCCAGGATCTTCCATTTTGGACCAGGAAATATTACCGGTACTATTTCCCGAAATATGCCAGCAGGGCTACCCGCATTGCCACCGTTTCTGAATATTCTAAAGAGGATATCGTTAAACAGTATCATGTTGATCCTTCGAAGATCGATGTGGTTTACGATGGCTATAATGAGGCCTATCATCCCCTGAGCGAGGCCGAGAAGCTGAAAACGAGGGAAGAGTACTCTGACGGCTGCAGGTATTTTGTGTTCATCGGTTCACTTCATCCCAGGAAAAACCTGGCTAACCTGTTCCGGGCTTTCGATCTCTATAAAAAATTCAATCCTTCGGATGTGAAGCTGCTCATTGTCGGCGCCAAGAAATGGTGGACCAGCGAGATTGACCTTGCCTTCCAGGAAATGGTTTTTTCTGACGATGTAATATTCATCGGCCGGCTTGAAATTGAAGAGCTTGTAAACGTTCTTGGTTCAGCCCTGGCCCTGACCTATGTTTCTTATTTCGAAGGTTTCGGCATCCCCATCATCGAAGCTTTCCGCTGCGATGTACCGGTGATCACATCTTCCGTTACATCCATGCCTGAAGTGGCCGGTGATGCTGCCCTTTTTGTGGATCCTTTCAGTCCTGAAAGCATCTCCGACGCCTTGTACAAGGTTGCAAACTACGAAAGCATCCGGCAGGACCTCATCCTCCGAGGGAGGAAGAGAAAGGACATCTTTAACTGGCAGAAGACTGCCGACCGCCTTTGGGAATCTATTGAAAAGGCTCTTAAATCCTGATCACCTATGAAAATACTTCTGCTTGGCTCGGGAGGCAGGGAACATGCCCTTGCCTGGAAAATAGCGCAAAGCCCCCTGCTCGACAAACTGTTTATCGCCCCCGGCAATGCCGGGACTTCTTTTTTCGGTGAGAATGTTGCGCTGGGGGTAAATGATTTTACCGGTATCAGGCAATTCGTCCTGGCAAACGGCATCGACATGCTTGTTGTAGGGCCCGAAGACCCCCTGGTGAACGGGATCCATGACTTTTTTCTTACCGATAAGTCAGTATGTAAAATACCTGTAATAGGACCTCTTGCAGCTGCAGCCAGGCTTGAAGGCAGCAAAGATTTTGCAAAGCAGTTCATGGTAAGGCACGGGATACCCACGGCCGCATACCAGACTTTCGATGCATCCAGGCTGGAAGAAGGACTTGCCTTTATCAGCTCCCTGGAGCCGCCGTATGTGCTGAAAGCCGACGGCCTTGCTGCAGGCAAGGGAGTTTTGATCTGCCAGTCGGCCGAAGAAGCCGGGCATGAGTTTACAGCAATGCTTAGGGATGCCAAATTCGGACAGGCATCGGACAGGGTTGTGGTCGAAGCATTTCTTACAGGCATCGAATGCTCTTCCTTTGTTATCACCGATGGCAATTCCTACCTGGTGCTTCCCGAGGCCAAGGATTATAAGAGGATAGGCGAAGGCGACAGGGGGCCCAATACAGGCGGGATGGGCTCTGTTTCACCGGTTTCGTTTGCCGACCAGGCTTTCCTGAAGAAGGTCGAAGACCGTATTATACGGCCCACTGTTGAAGGATTAAAGCAGGAAGGGCTGGATTATACCGGGTTTATTTTTTTCGGGCTGATGAATGTGAAGGGGGATCCATTCGTGATCGAGTATAACTGCCGCCTGGGAGACCCTGAAACCGAATCGGTAATACCAAGGATCAAAAATGATTTTTTAGTCCTGCTGAATGCTGTGGCTGAACGAAAACTGGCCGAACAGGCCATACAGATAGACCCAAGGGTTTGCACAACGGTCATGCTGGTTTCAAAAGGCTATCCCGAAGCCTATGAAAAGGGAATACCCATAAAAGGTGAACAAAAAGCAGGGGGATCCCTGTTGTTTCATGCCGGAACTGCCATGAAACAGGGTGAACTGGTAAGCAACGGGGGACGGGTTATAGCAGTAACCACCCTGGGGAACAGCATGAAAGAAGCGCTTGCCGTAACATACCGTAATGCCGAAAAGATTGAGTTTGAAGGAAAGTACTTCAGAAGGGATATCGGGTTTGATTTATAAATAGCGAAACAGTCCATATGTTTATCCGCTTCTTCCGTTCCAGTTTTCCCATTCAATACCTAGTGATAGGCCTGATAGGGATGATGCTCTGGGGCAAATCGTTCATACAGCCGCCTCCCATGCCAGTTCCCGAAGGCCCGGTCCCCTTGTATGAACTCTTCTACAACTTTCTAAGCGGGCTTCCACGCCTCTCGGTAATCATCGGTTTTATTTTGGTTTTAGCTGAAGCCTGGCTCCTGAACGTACTGTTCAACAAACATGAACTCGTTCTGAAGAATTCATCCCTTGCATCACTGGTGTTCATGATCATCATGAGCTCCTCCCCGCTTTACCTTACAATCCATCCCCTGAACTTCATCACACTCATATCCATCATCATCCTGAACAACCTGATGAGATCATACAGCAAGGCCGACGATCTCGACCTGGTTTACGGAGCAGGTTTCTTTTCGGCCCTGGGCTCCCTCTTCTATTTTCCTTACCTGCTGATGCTGTTCATAATACCCGTGAGTTTCATACTGTTCCGTTCAAGCAAATGGAGGGAATATGCCGCTGCCTTTTTCGGGTTCCTGACCCCTTATGTGTTTCTCGCCGTTTTTTATTTCCTTACCGACCAGCTGGCAAACCAGATAGCGATGTATGAAAAAATGCTCTCCTCCTTTCTCTTTTTCCCCATACAACTGCATACCGATGACTGGCTTATAGGGATATTCTCACTGGTTCTTGCATTATGGGGCTTGTATTACCTGATGAGAGGCCCTATGGAGAAAACTGCCGAGATCCGCGCAAAAACCTACCTGGTCGTATGGCTCATCCTGGTTTCCCTCTTATCTGTCGCTTATTCAACAACCCTGGTCGTATACCACCTGGTCATGCTGTTTCCCACCCTCACTCTCCTGCTAACATCAGCCTTTTTAGGGATTAAAAAGAAACGCTGGGCCGAAATCATTTTCCTGATATATTTCCTGCTTATCCTTGTCAATTCGTACTTTTACAACCCACAATAATTTGCCTTATGCTGCAGACCTCATTTACCGGGGGATTGGTCGAAGCGGGAGTTGATGAAGCAGGGAGGGGATGCCTTGCCGGTCCGGTCTATGCGGCTGCGGTCATCCTGTCCCATGATTATAAGGACAACGAACTGAATGATTCAAAACAGCTTTCGGCAAAAAAAAGGGAACGTCTCAGGAAAAAAATTGAGGAAGAGGCCATTGCATGGGCTGTTGAAAGCGTTTCGGCAAGCATCATCGATGAGATCAACATACTCAATGCATCCATTATGGCCATGCATAAAGCCATCCTGAAGCTGAACCCCGCCCCGGAGTTCATACTTGTCGACGGGAACCGTTTCAAACCGCTGGGTAACATCCGCCATCAATGTATTATAAAAGGAGATGCGAAATTCATGTCCATTGCTGCAGCTTCCATACTGGCAAAGACGTACCGGGATGAATACATGTGCCGGATCGGGAAAGATTTCCCGTTTTACGACTGGGAAAACAACAAGGGATATCCCTGCAGGAAACACAGGGAAGCAATATACAGCATAGGGCCCTGCGATCATCACAGGATGAGTTTCAGGTTATATGAACAGCTAAAACTGGCCTTATGAGAAGCACTAAGTTGTGGCTGCTGCCCCTTGGGGTTGCTTTGCTGCTTGCCAGTCTCGCATGGGGCATTTATAGTTTGGCCCGGTATGCCAGCCAGCCTGCCGAGTCACCTCTGAATGCTGTGCCCGACAATACAGCCCTTATCATTAAGATCAACAAGCCCGGCAACCTCTGGGAGGAGCTTAACCGCTCAAACCTGATCTGGACATCGCTCAGCCACTACCCGGTGATCAGGCAGATAAGGAATGAACTTCATCTTTTTGATTCCATCAGCCGCAAGAATGAAAAGATCAATGCAGTACTTCAGCGTTATAATCTTATCGTGACCCTGACTTTAAGCGGGCGGACCAAATTCGGGCTGGTGTTCCTTACTACGGCCCCGGGCCGGGATCCCATAGGTGCAGCCGATGATTTTGCAAAGGAACTGTTCGGCGATTCGGCAAAGATTAACCAAACGCCTTATGCTTCGACTACCATCCACCGTTTGCAGCTTAACGATAAATCTCCCCCTTTTTATTATTCAACGATCAAAGGCGTATTTATCGGGAGTTTTCTTGCCGACCTGGTTAAAAAATCAATTGACCGCATTACATTCAATACCCCCGCATTCCAGTCATCGGGATTTCAGAAGGTTGAGGCTCCTTCGGGAAAAAAGTCCGATGCGAATATTTACGTCAACTACCGCATGCTTGCGCTGGCATTGTCAAAAGTCTCGAGGACCGAGAACCATATGGCGCTGATACAGCTTGCACGACTGGCATCGTGGAGCGGGCTGGACGTGATCATAAAAAAAGACGAGCTTTTCCTTAACGGTTACACCCTGGCCGATGATACGACCTTCCACTATCTTAATCTCTTTACCGGCCAGGAACCCCAGCCTAATGAACTGAGCGGGCTGGCGCCCCAGGATATTGCTTATTTTGCTTTCTTCGGATGGGGCGATCTCACGACTTATTTTGAACGCCTTGAACTGAGGGACCGGCAGGATGAACTGGAAGCCGGTAACGAGAATGCGCTCAGCCTGATGAACAGGAAATACCGCCTGAACCTTTCCGACTTTTTCCTGCCATGGATGGGGAAGCAGGCCATGGTATTTGCCCTGGAAACCGATTCGGGCCATGGCAGCGACAGGGTTTATGCCGCATTCCAGGTCAGGGATTCGGTACTGGCCGTTTCATTGCTCGACAGCCTGAGGATAAGGATGGGTTTGAAAAAAGATTCGCTTAAGTATAAAGGTTTCAGGATCATCGGTTTGCATTTTAACGATATTTTGCAGGATCTCTTCGGCTCTCTTTTTGAACCTGCCGGGCAGGCTTATATTGCCTTTATCAATCATGCCCTGGTTTTTGGCAGGGACGCATCCTCCCTTAAGTTCCTTATTGATGAAAATATTTCGGGTTACACCCTCAGGAAAAACCAGGATTATACGGACTTTGCGGGCAAGATGCCGGCCAGGTCAAATATCTTCCTGTATTTCAACACACCGCATGCCTCCCGGGCCCTGGACTGCATGTTGAATGACCCCCTGCAATCGACGCTTCACCTTTGGCTCGACAGTCTGAAAAAGTTCCAGCCGGTGGGAATACAATATACTTCACGTGAAAACCTGTTTTATACCAGCCTTTATATCGGGTATACCCCGAACCTGCACAAAGAGGGGCCCCTTTGCTGGAAGGCCAAGCTTGATACCACGATAACCGGCAGTCCTCAGATCCTCAATGCAATGGCCAAGGACGACCCGGTTATCCTTGTAAGGGACACCCTGAACAATTTGTATGAGTACGATGCCGATGGCATCCTCAGGTGGAAACTGCACTTTATGGGCAAGATGCTGTCGAAGATCAGGCCCGTGCAGTTACCAGGCTGCGATACCATGTTCTATTTCTTCAATACAGATTCCCATCTCTACCTTTTAAGGAGCGATGGCCTGCCTGCACAAAACTATCCCATGCGTTTCCCCATCCCGGCCACCAACGCCCTCACCATAGTCAATTTTGACCATAAAGCGGACTACAGGATCTTTATCGCTTTTAACGATAAACGGGTATACCAGTTTGATTTCGGGGGACATTCTGTCACCCGCTGGGAAAGGCCCCTAATGAAAACAGCCATACGCAACCCTGTTGAATACATGGTTTCAAACCACAAGGATTTCTTCTTTATCCGCGACATGGAAAACAACCTGATGATCACCGACCGGCAGGGCCGGCCGAGGATAAAAGTGGGACCGTTGTTCAGGCCGGCCGATAACTCCACTTTTTACCCTGTAAACATGGCCCAGAAAGGCATTTTTGTAACAACCGGCCCCAGCGGGAGACTGATCTTTATCCAGGAAAATGGGAAAACCGTTGAAATCAGCCTGGGACAGTTTTCGAGCCACCACTGGTTCTTTAACGAGAATGTGATGGGCAGCGTGGTTCCCGAATACATCTTTATCGATAAAAATAAAATTTCTTATTACAACCGTTCCAACAAACTGGTCTATTCCTATGTATTCCGCAGGGAAATCACCAGGGCTCCTTTCGTGCTGCACGACCTGCTGAACAAGGTTTCACTGATAGGAGTGACCATCCCTGAAACCGGGGAGTTGTTCCTGTTCGACTCAAAAGGTTATTATCCCATGGAGCCGGGGGTCTACGGGACAACCCCCTTCGATATCGGCCATATGGATGATGATAATTCCCTGAACGTGCTTGTGGGCGACCGCTCTTACCTGAGGAATTACCGTATACCGGCAAGGTAAATCAATAAAGCCGAAGCTTTTTCGCTGTCCTCATTCCTCCAGGATTTAAGATAAGGGTCCAGGCTTATAACAGGGACTTTACTTCAATGGCAAGACCTGGCCGGGATAAGGTTCCATCCCTTCTTTCATCCCGCTCCGCCTTAACAGCAGTTTCATTTTAATTCCGTACCTCTGGGATATCTCGTAAAGGGATTCTCCATTCTGCACAATATGCGAGGCGACCAATGACTTCCTTTTTTTTGCCTGCATGTAAACAATCTGTCCTGCTTCAAGTGCCCCGGGGTATTTCAGGTCGTTGAATTTCATCAGCCTTTTCTCCGAAAAACCAAGCAGGCCCGAGAGCTTGGAAAGATTATCGGCAGGGTTTGAAACCACGCACTTCAAACCGTTGTTTTCGTATATCCTCCTTCCGTCATCAGTATAACCTGATGCAATGAATGTCGCTATCCATGGGTAACGTGCGAAGTCAGTCTCCATTGTCAGCCCGTTATCCGGGGCAATGAAAGCCTGTTTGTCAAAAAGATAGAGCTGGTACTGCTCTATAGTGCGGATCAGCATTGAAGCGTATTGCTTGTTGGTAGCATATCCCGCGGCTTCAAGACCTTCGGCCCAGCGGCGGTAATCGGTTACGGGCAGGCTGAACAGGCTCTTGTAACGATCCCTCTGTGTGAGAAAATAGGAATGGTCACGGAAGGATTCTTCGGGATGGCTGTATTTTCTGAAACATTCATTCGCATGGTCATCGCTGCGGTAAAAAGTAGGCCCGGCCCAGTCATTATGGCATTTGATCCCGAAATGGTTGTTGGCTTCTTTGGCTATTTTGCTCTGGCCTGCCGCAGATTCTATGATACCCTGGGCCAGGGTTATGCTGGCAGGGATATGGTATTGATTCATCTCCTCCACCGCGATATTGCTGTATGCCTTGATGTACAGACCAACCTGCAGGTCGTAGGAGGAACTCTGGGACCAGGCTTGAAATCCGGTAAGGCAGGCAAGGAGGATGCAGGATGCGGGATACAGGATGCGGGATGCGGGATAAGAGCGCTTCACGCCGATGCGGGATGCAGGATGCGGGAGAAGAGCGCTTAGCACCGATGCGGGAAGCTGCAGAATGAAACGTATAACGCGAATCCGGCTTGTTCTCTGTCTCATGACTTTACCAGTTCCCTGAATCGTTTGCCCCTCTCTTCGAAATTCGCGAATTCGTCGTAGCTTGCGGCAGCCGGAGAAAGCAGGCAGGCATATCCCGGCCGCGTTTGACGAAAGGCAATTTCCTTTAGAGAATCGAAGCGGTTAATATAAAGTATTTTCTGCGGATGAGGTGAATGGGCCTGCATGCACTCCCCTATCCTCTTGCCGGCTGCCCCTGCAAGCACAAGGGTCCTTACCGACGATTTGGCCAGGAATGCAGCCAGGCTGCTGTAATCTATCCCCCGGTCAAAACCTCCCAGGATCAGAGTATCTACATTCGGCAGGGACCTCACCGCTTCAATCGTGGCTTCGGGTATGGTGGCTATACTGTCGTTGTAAAAATGGATCAGCCGGTATTCTCCAACGTATTCAAGACGATGCTCCAGCCCTTTGAAAGTGAGAATGCCTTCCCTGATAGCTTCATCCGGAATTCCGCTCAGGATGCAGGCCCCTATAGCCGCCATTATGTTTTTAAGGTTATGCTCCCCCCTTAAGTAACGCTTTTGTTCAAGCTGCCATACGGCCGTGTCGGTATGCCCGTCGCTGAAAAAAATCGTATCGTCCTTGCTGAAGATCCCCGGCCTGTTTGGGGTTGAAAGGGAAAAAGGGAATAAACCGGCCTTGCTTTTCAGCATTTGAACATGAGCCGAAAGCAGCTCGTCCGAGGCATGGTAGATCAGGAAATCATCCCTGCCCTGGAAGGCGGCGATGTTCATTTTGGCCTGCTGGTAGGCCTCATACGAAGGATAAGCGTCGAGGTGTTCCTGGAATAAATTGAGAAGAACAGCCATGTGAGGTGAGGCAGCCGTATATTCAAGCTGGTGTGACGATAGTTCGAAAACAACAATGCTGTCTTCTTTTATTCTTCTGGTAAAATGAAAAGCCGGGGAACCAATGTTCCCGACCAGGCAGGAATCTTTTCCCGAAATTTGCAGGATTTGGTGGATCAGGCTGGAAGTAGTGCTCTTCCCTTTGGTCCCTGTAATGCCGATGACCTGTTTACCATATCGTTCAAGGAACAGGGAGGTCTGGGAGATGACTTTAACTGCCGGGACCGGAGGTTGCAGGTGGTTGATGCGGACTCCCGGGCTTTTCAACAGCAGCTCGCAATGCCCGGTCACATCCAGGTAGCCGGGGCCTGTATAAAACTCAATATTTTTATCATTCACCAGCAGCGGATGTTGGCGGATTTCCGCGTTGAGGTCGGCTATCAGCAAATACTTGCCAGGCAGGGCCTGCCGTATCAGGGAATACGACGACTGCCCTTCCCTCCCGAAACCAAGGATAGCGGTGGTCTTACCGCCCAGCCTCTGTCGCAGCAGCTCAAGCATACAGGGCGGTTTTTAATATATCAGCAAATGGTCCGGGAAGATTGCCGGGAAAGTACGGAACCAGGGATTCGTTAAAATCACGGTCTTTGTAAACGGCATATTCAGAAGAATCCTTGTAAATCCTGAGCAGGTCCGGTAATTCCTTCCCTTCGTTTTCCAGTATTATCCTGCATAAGGCCAGGTTGACCTCGCCGATAGTTCCGATGCAATCGAACGGCTTTTCATCGGCTGCTCCTGTAAGCTGATGCAGTATTGGCGAAAGTGAAGCTTCGTCAAGCAGGTTCTTCCCGAAAATATCCGCCAGGGCCTCAATACCCGAAAAAGGCGAAAGTATGATAAAAGTGAAAAGGCATTTGGGGCAGCGTCCGCACCAGGTACCGCTCTTACTGCCTGCATTGCACGAACGGAATACCTTATGGTAAACCGGCAAACGCGAAAACAGTCTGGCAATCTGCAACTCATTCAGGGGACGGAGAAAACTGAAATATTCCACATCACGAGTAATATATTTACTCACATAATCCCTGAAATCATTTTCAAATTCCAGGGATTTCGAATACTGGTGGTTGATTTTAGTCCCGGGGATAGTAACTTCATTGGCACTGGATTCGTTGGAAAGAACAATATATTTTCTTCCTGTAAGAACGGCAGCGGTAAGCGTTATGAATGCAAGCAGGGCCGAGAAAGGCGTATGCCCGTTAAGGAAGCCCCGGGCGTTGAGTTCAAGCAGGAGGGGATCAATGCTGCGGCTGATGAGCAGGGCCTCTTTTAAAGTAATGGATGAAGCTTCAATGACTGCGGATGTCGCGCTCCTGGAATTCAGGACCAGGGGCATCGTATCGAATGATCCTTTGAGCAGGTCCAGGGTGACAGCCGAATCCTTGCCTCCTCCAACAGGAATGATCACACCCTCGTTCACATCCGGCGTAGCCGTATAAGAAAAAAAACTGCCGGTAGATTCTATATCCATGAACGAGTTTTCATCGGCCTTGATTGAATTCAGGTAAAAGAATTCGCCCAGGCCCAAAAAGTACAGTTTCTTCCACCAGAGCACCTGTTCGGGGCTGAGTGCGGCAGGTTTGATGATGACTTTAGGGGGGCAGGCCAACTTCCAGTAGCTGATCAATTCAATCATCCCGATATTAAAAATAAGGGATGGCAGCAGGGGTTCCAGCACATGGTCGGGGAAGGCCCATTTGTTCCTGGGGATAAACAGGCCGGGGAAAAAGTTGAAACTCCCTCCAAGCTTGAAATGAAATTTTGCGTTCAGTCCTTCGGGCGAAAGTGAATAGCTGAATTCCTCGTAGATGAAAACCGGGAATTCGGCCGACAATTGAGACAGTTTGCCCTGATTGCTGGATTTTGGCATTAATTGGTATTATCTTTACCCTGTAATTAACGGTTCAAGAGTAAGGTTATTAAGTAAAAGTAATTTTTTTTTACTACTTGCAAAAGTAATCAAATTCGTGTACGTTTGTCACGTAAACTGATCCGGAAAAGGATGGATAAACCGATCATAGAACCCAGCCAGGGGATCATCCTGATCTCAGAGCCCTCGTTGCAGGATTATTACTTCAAGCAGTCGGTGGTATTGCTTGCCGAGCACAGCAGGGAGGGGACTTTCGGGGTTATCATCAACAAGCCTGTTGAAATGCGTTTACCCGAGATTTTCGAAGATATGCAGGAATTTGATTTCAGGGTTTTCCTGGGTGGCCCGGTAAAGAACGACAGTGTGTTTTTCATTCATACCCTCGGCGATGTGAGCGGCAGCTTAAAGATCATGGAAGGTTTGTATTGGGGAGGCGACCTGAATACGGTTAAATCGTGCATCCGCAAAGGCCTTATAAACGAAAACCATATCCGCTTTTTTGTCGGCTACGCCGGATGGCACCCTCAGCAGCTCGAGCGTGAGATCGGCGAAAATTCCTGGGTTTTATCGCATACAACGGCCAAAGAGGTGATCAATAATCGTCCGGAAGCACTCTGGAGCAACTACCTGAAGCATATGGGCCATGACTACGCGATCTGGGCAAATTATCCCTCGGATCCCACGCTGAACTAAAACCGGAAAGCGCAGTCTTGCGCTTTTCGCTTTTCGCTTTTCGCCATTTTTTTTTACTTTTGCATATCTAATTATGAGAATATGAGTGCAGTGGACAAGACCCCCGGGGATTTCATGCAATGTTCGTCAGAATCCATCAATTATTACGGGAACAAACCAACGGAACAGGTTGAAGACCGTGAGAAAAAGCTGCGCCCGACCGAAAGGGCCGATAAGGCACGCGATATGTATTTCTGGGCCAAGTCCTCAGTTTCAATGGAATTTCCCTACTGGTATACCCGGCGCTGGGAGGAACTTGACGGGGAGATCCCGATCATACGCCGTGCCGAAAGCCTGAAAGCAGGGTTTGAGCACTTAAGCCCGGTGATCTACCCCGGTGAACTTCTTTCAATGGGTAAGGCCGCATACCTTAGGGGTTCCTACCCCATGCCCTGGCTTTCGGAAGCCTTTTTCATGGCTGCCGAAGACAAACTGTATAAGGAAGCCCTGGAATCGGGCAAACTTACCGCCGATACATTTACAACGGTCGGCAAAGGCGGAGGGAATGTCACGGCATCGGTGGGCAAAGTCATCTCCATAGCCGGTAAATTCGGCCTGAGGCTTGAGGAAATGCCTGTCATGCTTGAAGTGGCTAAAAAATGGAAAGACCGCTCGGTCGACGATATCGGTCATAAATACGAACAGATGGTCCCGGCCTACAAAGAGAAGGAAGCCATCATGCGTTCGGTCATCTGTATGTTCGATTCGGGTTATACCCTTCCCCAGGGCCGGGAGGTAATCAACTACTACTACCCTCTTCAGTACGGCATCGACGGGATCATCAGGATGTGCGAGGATGGCATAAACGAAGTTGCAGGCTATCCCGAAATGGACCGTTTGTATTTTTACCAGGCCGTGATCACCATGCTCCAGGGAATCAGGTCCTGGATCAGGAATTACGCCAAAGAAGCCGGTTTCCTTGCTTCGCTTGAAAAGGAAGGAAAGCAGAAAACCGAATATCTTGAAATGGCCGAAAGGCTGGAACATATCTCGTCGAATCCTCCCCGCAACTTCCACGATGCCTTGCAGATGCTGTGGATATTCCATGCTGCCGTGCTCAACGAAGACGCCATCTCGGGTCTATCGCCGGGCCGGGTGGGCCAGGTACTTTACCCCTGGTGGAAAAGGGATATGGACCGGGGACTGATCGACCGGGCAAAGACCATTGAATTGCTCGAATGCATGCGCATAAAGTTCACCGAGATCGATTGTTTTGCTTCCATGGGCGTGGTCGGAGGTGTATTGTCGGGGAATACCTTCAACAACCTGGCTGTCGGCGGACTGAATAAAGACGGGACTTCAGCGGCCAATGATCTGGAGATGCTCATTCTCGAAACCGGCATCAGCTGCGAAACTCCCCAGCCCACTTTGTCCTTGCTTTACGACGAGAAGCTGCCCGAAGAGTTCCTGCTTAAAGGCATTGAATGTACCAAGGCAGGGGCAGGTTACCCGGCCTGGGTCAACAACCAGGTTGCCATGGAGTTCCTTCTGAACAATTACGGTCATGAAGGGATGCAGATGGAAGAAGCCCGTGCCTGGGCCATAGGGGGCTGTCTTGAATCAAGCCCCGGCAGCTGGATGCCGCTGAACCTCGACGGAGAGATCCACTGGATCCCCGGTGGTTCCGCTCCTGCAACAAGCGTTGGGGTTCATTTTCTTTCCCTGCCTAAGATCCTTGAAACAGTGATCTTTGATGGGGTTGACATGCGTACCGGCGAAAGGATATTCCCCAGCCACGGGTATAAGCTTGAAACCTACGATGAATTGTGGCAGGGGTTCCGTGATTATTTCAGCCGGGCCGTTCACGTGCTGACGCTTACAAACAACATCCAGCATGACGCCTGGAGGAAGATAAGCCCCTCGCTCATCAACTCCATGCTCAAGCCCGACTGTCTTGAAAAAGGCCGCGACATAGGCCAGATGGGCTCAAGGTTCAACACCACGTTCAACGTTGAATCCTGCGGGAATACGACCCTCGTGAATTCCCTGGCATCCCTGAAAAAGAATGTTTATGACGAAAAGAATTTCGGGCTCGACGATTACCGTAAAGCCATACTCGATAACTTCGGATATCATACTGCCCAGGAAACCGGGTCTTATTCGCTGGTAGACCAGAAGCCTAACGAGAATCACAGCCTTTACAGGAAGATACACCGCCAGAGCCTCGATGCCCCCAAGTTCGGGAACGATGATCCTTATGTGGATGCCATTTTCAAGCAGTGGGAGGACTGGTTCTGTGAAATGACGCATAATTACCGTTCGCTGTATGACCAGCCAATGTATGCCTGCCAGATCAGCGTTTCGACCCATGGCCCTATGGGAGCCGTTACCATGGCTTCCACCGACGGGCGCTTGTCAGGCACAACTTTTTCTGACGGTTCGGTTTCGGCTTACCCCGGTACTGACAAACACGGTCCGTACGCCCTCTTCAGTTCGGCTACCTGCTGGAACCATTCACAGTCGCAGAATTCACAGCTCAACATGAAGATACATCCTTCGGTTGTGAAAGGTCGCGAAGGTTCCCGTAAATTCCTGGAGCTGATCCGCTCCTATATGCGAAAAGGCGGGTTCCACGTCCAGTTCAATATCGTTGATTCCAGGATGCTGAAACAGGCCCAGTCCGATCCTGATAAATTCCGCAGCCTGCTGGTCCGCGTTGCCGGCTTCACCCAATACTGGGTCGAGCTAGGCAAACAGATCCAGGATGAAGTTATTGCCAGGACTGAATATGAAGAACTTTAAAGAATGTACAATGTACCATATACAAATGAATTAATTGCATAATCCAATAGTTATGAGTACTTGTTCCGATTGCAAATTCTACCTCCCCGTCGATGTTTTCAAGGGCATATGCAAGCTAAGCAGGAAAGACATTCTGCCTGATGATGCATTCTGCAATAAGGCCGAGAAAACTGCCAAATGCAAGTTTTGCAGCAATTACACTCCCGATAAGGAATTCCTGGGCAAATGCATGTCATCCACCCTGGCATATCCTGATATGAATGCCGCATCATGCGTTGATTTCAAATGGATCAGTCAGAATTAACAGGGGGTTACCTCTTCGATATCCAGGGCTTCTCAGTCCATGACGGCCCCGGTTGCCGTACATTGATATTTTTAAAAGGCTGTCCCCTCAGATGCCTCTGGTGTTCCAACCCCGAAGGGATCAAAGCGTTCCCTGAACCCTTGTACAAAGAATCCAAATGCGTTTATGATCTTTTTTGCCTTGAAGCCTGTCCCCACAAAGCCATCACTTTCCCCGGGGGGAAGGAGAACCCGGAGCTGGTATTTGACAGGAAGAAATGCAGCAAGTGCAGCACCTACGATTGCGTAAAGGCTTGTCTTACGGGGGCCCTGGCGCAAGGCGGATATTACATCAGCATACCTGAACTTTATACCAGGATAGTGCGCGACAGGCAGTACTGGGGCGAAAACGGGGGGATCACTCTTACCGGGGGGGAACCTTTTGCACAGGCTTTGTTCACTGCGGCTTTGCTTGAGAAATGCTTTGAGGCATTCATACACACAGCCGTGGAAACCTGCGGCGAAGTTCCCTGGGCCAACATAGAACCTTCGCTTCCCTGGCTTGAATGGATATTTTTCGACCTGAAACATATGGACGATGCCACGCATCATCAGCTTACATCTTCATCCAACCGAAGGATACTTGAAAATGCAAGGCGGCTTGCAGGGATTTTTGAAGGGAGGCTGGTATTCAGGATGCCGCTTGTACCCGGACTGAATGATTCTGATGAAAACATTCAGGCAACGGCTGCTTTTATTCTTTCACTCGGGCGTGATGAGCTTAATATTCTCCCGGTTCATCATCTCGGACGTGAAAAATATCTTCTTTCCGGTTATACATACAAGCTCCCCGGCTTCGAAATGACCCCTAGGGAAAAGCTTTTGGAAGTGCGCAACCGGTTCACGGAACTGGGGCTTAAATGTTACCTCGGAAGCGAAACCCCATTCTGATCTGTAAATAATTTATGAAAATAGTTATTCTGCTATGATTAATATCATTGCCGGAATGAAAATATTTTAGGACTTTTGCCATTCAGAATTTGAATTAATTCTTGAAATACGAGGAGACGATGAAAGATACTCCAATGAAATTTGAAATAGTAAGCCGGCATATACAGGAAAGTAAAATCCGCAATATCGGCACTGCCTCTATCCGTGAGATAAAGAGGCTGATCAACGGGATTGAGAAGGAGACCGGAGAAAAGTTTGTCCGGATGGAAATGGGGGTTCCCGGGCTCCCGCCTTCAGAGATCGGCGTGCAGGCCGAAATTGAAGCCCTGAAAAGAGGGGTAGCGGCGATTTATCCCGATATTGAAGGTACGCCCATCCTGAAAGCAGAGGCTTCTCGTTTTGCAAAACTCTTCCTCGACATTGATGTTGATGAAGCAAACTGCGTTCCCACGGTAGGATCCATGCAGGGCGGGTTCGCAGCCTTCCTAACACTTTCAAAACTGTCAAAAGAACGCGATACCACCCTGTTCATCGACCCGGGATTCCCTGTCCACCATCAGCAGCAAATCGTGCTTGGGCTCAAATACCAGAGCTTTGATGTGTATGATTTCAGGGGAGAAAAACTCAGGGAAAAACTTGAATCCTACTTCTCGACCGGGAAAATACATTCGGTACTGTACTCAAATCCGAACAACCCTTCATGGATCTGCTTTACCGACCATGAACTCAGGATCATAGGAGAGCTGGCCACTAAATATAATGTTGTCATTATTGAAGACCTCGCCTACTTTGGCATGGATTTCAGGAAAGATTACGGGCATCCGGGGCAAGCTCCGTACCAGCCTACCGTTGCAAAATACACCGAAAACTATATCCTGCTTATTTCAAGTTCAAAAGCATTCAGTTATGCAGGACAGAGGATCGGCCTCATGCTTGTTTCAAACCACCTCTTCAACCAGGTATCGGAGAACCTTCTCTGGTCTTATTCCTCCAATATTTTCGGCAGGGCATTGATTTACGGGACCCTGTATGCTTTGAGTGCCGGCACCGCACATTCCACGCAATATGCCATGGCCGCCATGCTGAAAGCTGCAAATGACGGAACTTTTAATTTCCGCGAAGTGGTTAAGGAATATGGGGAGAAAGCCAGGATCATGAAGAAGCTGTTTATCGATCATGGTTTTAAAATCGTTTATGATAAAGACGAAGGTAACCCTATTGCCGACGGGTTTTACTTCACAGTATCCTATCCCGGTTTTACCAGTGACGAGCTGCTCCTGGAACTTCTCTATTACGGGATCAGTGCCATTTCACTGAGCATTTGCGGAAGCGAACGACTTGAAGGACTGCGTGCCTGCGTTTCCCTGGTCCAAAGAGCCCAGTTCCCGGCATTGGAGGAACGTTTGAAAAAATTCCACGAAAATCACCCGGTATAGCCTGGGAGAGATTTATCGAAATTTTCATTCCCTCATGCCAGAGCAAGTGCCTGAGAGGCAAACTTATCAACAAAATAATACGAGTTATTAACAAGACTAGGTTGATATTTTCAGCGTTTTTACCTCCGTACCTTAGTTTGCCCTGCCTTTCTTTGCGCGTTGAAAAAATCGTAAATGGCTCTTCCTTACAAGATTTGGCTTTGTTTTGTATTTATTCTATCCCTTTCGCCCAAACTTGGGGCCCAGGAAACCTATTATGACCAGAGCAACGGGGTCGAAATCCTCTTCCCTTCCAATCTTACTGTTTTCCCTCATCAGTGGACAGGAAAAAAAATAAACCCGGATATCAGGCCCTTGTCCCCTGAAGAGACGACCAGGCTTGAGGAGGTGCTTTCACACGCCTTTTCGAAGTATCCTCCGGCAATGATGAACCTGTACCTCGACAGGGTGTGCGTTATGAAGTCCATGAAGTTTTACGGCTTGCCATACGGAGGCACGAATTACCAGCATACGGTTTACCTGAGCGACGATACCGATAACCCCTGGTTCTCCGACGAATATATTGAGCAGGTGTTCCATCATGAATTTTCCAGCATACTGCTCAGGGATTTTCCGTCATATTTCGATAAAGCCAGGTGGCTTGAGGTTAATCCTCCGTCTTTCCGGTACGGAAAGGGAGGAGCAGAAGCCATTTCCCATGGGATGTCCAGCATGGCCCTGGATCCCTCCCTCATTGAACAGGGATTTTTATCACAGTATTCCACCGCTTCAGTTGAAGAAGACATCAACGTGGTTGCCCAGTATCTTTTTACCGGCAGCCGTGAGTTCTGGAGGGTTGTGGAGCTGAACGACAGGATACGTGAGAAGACCAGTATCCTCATCAATTTTTATCATAAAATCGACCCCGTTTTCACCGAATCCCATTTCCGGAGTTTCTATTACAACAGCACCGCCCAGAGATGAGCCATGTACCAGGCACTAGGTACTAGGCACCAGGTGCCCTGGCTAATTATACTTGTTCTAAATTTAACAAAACCCATTCTCCGTTCAGATAAATTTACCTAATTTCGCCCTGGTATTAATTACCTGTCCATTAATTTTTCTCAGTATGGCTAAGATCAAAGGTGATATCCTGGTAAACGTGGAACGCTGCAAGGGATGCGAAGTATGCATTACCGCCTGCCCTTCTTCAACTATTGCGATGTCGAAAGAAGTCAACGGCAAAGGTTACCATTTTGCCATGAAAGTAAACGACGAATGCACGGGCTGTATGAACTGTGCAATTGTCTGCCCCGACGGTGTGATCACAGTATTCCGCGGCAAGATCGAA
Organism: uncultured Bacteroidales bacterium; assembly: GCA_903877385.1. Taxonomy (GTDB): domain Bacteria; phylum Bacteroidota; class Bacteroidia; order Bacteroidales; family FEN-979; genus CAIRDP01. The sequence continues at coordinate 127,986 of CAIRDP010000010.1, read as the reverse complement.
TAACAATTTAAACTACATATCTCATGGGAGAATTACGATTGATGAAGGGTAACGAAGCTGTTGCAGAAGCTGCCATCAGGGCCGGTTGCGACGGGTATTTCGGTTACCCTATAACCCCTCAGTCTGAAGTGATGGAGTACCTCATGGCGGAAAAACCGCATGAGCGCACCGGTATGGTTGTACTTCAGGCCGAAAGTGAAACGGCTTCGATCAACATGCTTTACGGAGCTGCAGGTACAGGAAAAATGGTGATGACATCCTCGTCCAGCCCCGGCATCAGCCTTATGCAGGAGGGGATCTCGTACATGGCCGGAGCTGAGCTTCCCGCCGTAATAGTAAACGTCGTCCGCGGCGGCCCCGGGCTTGGAACCATCCAGCCCTCCCAGGCCGATTACTTCCAGGCCGTCAAGGGAGGCGGGCATGGCGATTATAAAATGATCGTCCTGGCACCGGCCTCTGTGCAGGAAATGTGCGACCATGTTAAGCTGGCCTTCGAACTGGCCTTCAAATACCGTACCCCGGCCATGATACTCTCCGACGGTGCTATTGGCCAGATGATGGAGAAAGTCGTTCTCTTTGATCCCATACCAAGGCGCACCGAAGCGGAACTGATCAGTCAGAACCCCTGGGCAGCCACAGGCAAACCAAAAACCCGGGAACATATCATCATTACCTCCCTTGACCTTGACCCGGCCGGGCAGGAAAGAGTGAACCTGAAACTCCAGGCAAAATACAGGAAAATCCAGGAAAACGAAGTCCTTTACGAAACCCTCGGCGTTGATGATGCCGAATATCTTTTCGTTGCCTTCGGTCTCTCGGCCCGCATCTGCCAGAAGTCAATGGACCTCGCAAGAGCAAAAGGTATCAAGGTTGGACTGTTCAGACCTATTACCCTCTTCCCTTTCCCTGAAAAACAGATGAACGCCATTGGTAAAAAAGTCAAAGGCATGCTGGTTGTTGAAATGAATGCAGGCCAGATGATAGAAGACGTTAAACTGAGCGTTGGCTGCAGTATTAAAATTGAACATTTCGGACGTTTCGGCGGTATTATCCCAACACCGGATGAAGTTGTAAAGGCGTTGGAAACTCAAATTATCGGAGGTTGATTATGGAGGAACCATTTGTAAAAACCCAGATACGCAAGGATGAGAACATCGTTTATAAACGTACAAGTCTCCTTGTCGACAGACCCTTAAGCTATTGCCCCGGCTGCGGACACGGCGTTGTGCACCGCATGCTGATGGAAACCCTGGAAGAGATGGGCATACAGGATAAAACCATCGGGGTCTCCCCGGTCGGATGTTCAGTTCTTGCTTATGATTTCATGAATATCGACATGATAGGCGCTGCCCACGGCCGCGCCCCTGCCTTAGCAACCGCAATCAAACGCCTCTGGCCCGATAAATTCGTATTTACCTACCAGGGCGACGGCGACCTTGCTGCCATAGGCACAGCCGAAACCATCCATGCCTGCAACCGCGGTGAAAATTTCACTATCATCTTCATCAATAACGGTATTTACGGCATGACGGGCGGGCAGATGGCTCCCACTACCCTTCCGGGTATGAGGTCTTCGACTTCTCCTTACGGCCGCAACGTACTCACCATGGGGCATCCCCTCAAGATCACCGAACTTATTGCCAACCTCCCGGGCGTGAATTATGTAACCCGCCAGGCTGTACACACTCCGAACCACGTTCGCAAAACAAAGAAAGCCATCCGCAAAGCACTTGAACAACAGAAAGAAAACAAAGGCATTGCTTTTATCGAAGTGGTTTCAAACTGCAATTCAGGATGGAAAATGACACCCGTTCAATCGAACAAATGGATGGAAGAGAATATGTTCCCCTTCTACCCCCTGGGCGACATCAAAGTCGACGGAAAATTAGTGCAAAGTAGCGAAGTAGCGAAATAGCGAAGTAGCGAGGTGGCGAAAATTCATAGTTCAAAATTCGTTGATCAATATTCGATATTCATATTATGACAGAAGAAATTATTATCGCCGGCTTTGGCGGACAAGGAGTCCTCTCCATGGGTAAGATCCTCGCCTACTCAGGCGTGATGCAGAACAAGGAAGTAAGCTGGATGCCGTCGTACGGCCCTGAAATGCGCGGAGGCACGGCGAATGTTACTGTCATCGTAAGCGATGAACGTATCAGCTCCCCCATCCTGAATTCATTCGATACCGCCATTATCCTGAACCAGCAGTCTCTCGACAAATTCGAGAAAGCCGTTAAACCCGGCGGTTTGCTGATATACGACCCCAATGGCCTCACAAGGCTTCCCGAAAGGAAGGATATCAACATTTATTCGATTGCTGCTGCAGACGAAGCCAGTAAACTTGGCCTTTCCAAGATTTTCAACATGATCGTCCTCGGGGGCTTCCTTAAACTGAAACCGCTGGTCCAGCCCGAATACATACATAAAGGGCTCGAAAAATCACTTCCTGCCCGCCATCACAAACTCATCCCCGAAAATGAAAAAGCCATCGACATCGGGAAAAGCCTCATCAAAGCCGTCCACCTGATCAATTGATGCTTGCAGCGATTATCCCAAAAGGAACTCAGGTCTTTTCTCGACTTTAAGTACGGGCAGTACAACGGGCCCGGCTTCATCACAACCGACCCGGTTTCAATTCCCCATCTTTTTTCGTCCAGGGAAGACATCGAGATCTCTGGTTTCCTTACAGCAACCATTTCCTGGGGCTTACGTAAAAGCATCCTTAAAAATGCCAGGGCCCTGCTTGAAATGATGGATATGGCTCCTTACGGGTTCATCAAGTCCTTTTCCCCTTCGGACCTGAGGCCCTTCAGCAGGTTTGTCCACCGCACATTCAACGGTAACGACTGCATCTATTTCTTACGCTCCCTGCAAAAAATCTATGTTAATTACGGCGGATTGGAGAGCTGCTTCGTTCCCCAACCCCTTGCCGGCATCAAGCCGTGCATCAACGCCTTCCGCAGGATATTCCTGGAGCTCCCTCATCAGCCGAGACAGGAAAAACATATTGCCGACCCATTCAAAGGAGCATCCTGCAAGAGGATCAACATGTTGTTTCGGATATTTAAGAAGGTGTAATAATCTACGTCCTTATTAGTATTTTTGCTTGCTCCAAATGTGCAGCATGGCTTTAGGTATTATAGAACTGCGGGAATTTCTTGATGAAAAGGTTAGGCAATACAATACAACCAATTTTATTGAAGTTGACCCAGTGCAGATTCCACACATGTTTTCTCTCAAGGAAGACGTAGAAATCTCTGGTTTTTTAACTGCTACCATCTCTTGGGGCAACAGAGTTTCTATTATAAACAGTGCAAAACGCTTGATGATGTTGATGAGTCAATCGCCCTATGATTTTATATTGAATCATAGGGAAAGACATTTGGATAAACTAGATGGCTTCGTTCACCGTACATTCAATTCAACCGACTTAATCGTATTTATCAAAGCCTTACAATCATTATATATTAGTAAAAATGGCTTAGAAGGTGTTTTTAATACATACCATACCGACAAATCCACTCAGCCTGCTATTCATTATTTAAAAAAGGAGTTCTTTTCTCTTCAAAATCCTACAAGAACCCGAAAACATATTCCAGATCCATACAATGGTTCGGCTGCAAAAAAGGTAAATATGTACTTAAGGTGGATGGTTCGTAAAGACGATGCGGGTGTAGATTTTGGCATCTGGGATAAAATCTCTCCATCAATCTTGTCTTGTCCTCTTGATGTTCATTCTGGGAACGTTGCACGAAAACTGGGGTTGCTTAAAAGGAAGCAAAATGATGCTAAAGCAGTTCAGGAACTTGATAAAGTGTTACGGCAATTCGATAATTTAGACCCCGTGAAGTATGATTTCGCCCTGTTCGGGCTAGGGGTCTTCGAAAAATTCTGAAGAAACTTACAAAAAAGATTAAATTTCCTTCACAATTTTAATGGCTTCCTCGATGTGTTTCTGAAAATTGAACTGTGAAGAAAATATCTTCCGTATCACACCCTTTTTATCGATCACATAAGTCGCCCTGCCTGGGATCAGACCCATGGTTTTGCCAACATTGTAAAGCCCGGCCACCTTGCGCTCAGGGTCGGAAAGGAGAATGAACGGCAACTTATGATGTGAGGCAAATGATTTGTGGGAAGCCTGGTCGTCGGCGCTGATCCCGATAAGCTCGGCCCCGGCTTCCTGGAAAACCTCGTAATTATCCCTGAAACTGCAGGCTTCCTTTGTACAGCCGTAGGATTCATCCTTGGGATAAAAAAACAATACGATCGTTTTTTTTCCTAAAAACTGCGATAGGCTTACCATGCTTCCATCCTGTGAAGGCAGGGTGAAACCTGGAGCCATTGCCCCTTCTTTTATTTCAATTTTTGTCATATTTTCAGATTTTAAACCGGGGGAGGTATTTGAACTTGCATCCGGACTTTCGCGGCACGAAAGTAATGAATAATTTAGAATTATTATAAATAGAAATATTTTTTTGTACATTTGCATACGTAATGAACCAAAGTAAATTTTAAAGTAAATTCAAAGGTATGAAGTTTTTAAGTTTGATAATCGCATTTACAGCCATGATAAATATAGCTAATTCCCAGACAAGTAAATCATTTTATGATTTCAAGGCAACAACTCTTGAAGGCAAACCTTTCGATCTTTCAAGCCTGAAGGGGAAAAAGGTGCTTGTTGTAAACACCGCATCAAAATGCGGCTACACCCCCCAGTATGCGCAACTGGAAGCGCTTTATAAAAAATATTCCGGGAAGGATTTTGTGATCATCGGGTTCCCTGCCAACAACTTCATGTCGCAGGAACCCGGCACTAATGGCGAGATCAGGGAATTCTGCAGTACGAAATTCGGGGTGACTTTTCCCATGATGTCGAAGATCTCGGTGAAAGGGAAGAACATTGATCCTTTGTACTCCTGGCTCACGAACAAAGACGAGAACGGGGTCATGGATGCCCCTGTAAAATGGAATTTCCAGAAGTTCATGATCGATGAAAACGGGAAACTGATTGGAATGGTTCCTCCCACGGATGTTCCCGACTGTGATAAAATCATTAACTGGATAGAAAATAAAAAATGAAAAAGTTCAAATGTACCATTTGCGGCCATGTGTATGATCCGGCCGAAGGGGATCCCGATTCAGGCATAGCCCCGGGGACAAATTTTGATAACATACCCGGCGACTGGGTATGCCCTATCTGCGGGGTTGGCAAGGAAGACTACATCCCTATGGATTAGGGGAAATGGCTGATTTCAGATTGCAATACACAGGGGATTTTGCCGGGAGAGATTGAATTCGTAATCGTAAGGCCCCAATCACAATTGCTTTCTTTGCCTTATCTTTGAGAAAAAGAACTCATTATGGAAAAATCGATCAAAGGTACCAGCACCGAAAAGAATCTTCTGAAATCATTTGCAGGCGAATCCCAGGCTAAAAACCGCTACACATACTATTCAAAGCAGGCGAAAAAAGAAGGGTATGAGCAAATTTCCGCTTTGTTTATGGAGACCGCGCTCAACGAAGAGTCCCATGCTAAAACATTCTTCCGTTTCCTCGAGGGAGGCCCGCTTGAGATCACGGCCACTTATCCTGCAGGGGTTATCGGGACTACGGCCGAGAACCTGAAAGCTGCGGCAGACGGAGAGCATGAGGAATGGACTGAGCTATACCCTGCATTTGCGAAAATGGCTGCCGAGGAAGGTTTTCCTAAAGTCGCCATCGCTTACAAACTGATCTCCCAGGTTGAAGAGCATCATGAGAAAAGGTACAGGAAACTCCTCGACAATATGGAAAAGAACAGGATCTTCGAAAAAGAAGAAAAGGTTTACTGGATTTGCAGGAAATGCGGGTACATCCACTTCGGCAGCAAGGCGCTCCAGAACTGTCCCGCCTGCCAGCATCCACAGGCATATTTTGAGTTGTTGGGCGAAAATTATTAACAGTTGGAATATTCTGAATTCTGAATTCAAAATTCGGTTATTCGATTACTCAAGTATTCAATTTTCAAATTCTCTATGAAAAGTATGAGCAGGAAACGACAATTCAAAAAGGAAGAGGTCCTTGCCGACTACCGGCTGGCATGTGAATCCAGGCAGATCAGCCTGCTCGGGCGTCGCGAAGCCCTGGGCGGAAGAGCCAATTTCGGGATTTTCGGTGACGGGAAGGAAGTGCCACAGATCACCATGGCCAAATTTTTCAGGCAGGGTGACTGGAGAGCGGGGTATTACCGTGAACAAACATTCATGATGGCGGCCGGGCTGTCCGACAAGGAACGTTTCTTTGCCCACCTATACGGCGACACGGATCTCACGAGGAACCCCGATAATGCCGGGAGGCTGATGAACAACCATTTCGCCACTCGCAGCCTTGACGAAAAAGGGGAATGGAAAGACCTTACGAAACAAAAAAATTCCTCGGGCGACATATCACCCACTGCAGCCCAGATGCCCCGCCTTCTCGGCCTTGCCCTGGCTTCAAAAACATTCAGGAGCAATAAGGCAATGCAGGAAGCAGGGAAAAAATTTACTATGAACGGTGATGAAGTTGCTTTCGGGATGATAGGCGATGCCTCAACTTCCGAAGGTCATTTCTGGGAAACCATTAATGCAGCAGGGGTACAGCAGGTTCCCATGGCCCTCGCCATCTGGGACGACGGATACGGCATAAGCGTTCCTAAAAAGTACCAGACCACCAAAGAAAGCATTTCGGAGGTACTGAAAGGATTTGTAAAAGACAAGGATAAACCGGGAGGCATTCTGCTTTATTCTTGCAGGGGATGGGATTACCCCGCCCTGCTCGATATGTTTGACGAAGGGATCTCGGTATGCAGGAAAGATCATGTGCCTGTGGTGTTCCATGTTACTGAACTCACCCAGCCCCAGGGGCATTCCACTTCAGGATCCCATGAACGTTATAAATCGCCTGAGCGCCTGGCCTGGGAGAAGGAGTTTGACTGCAATCTCAAAATGCGTGAATGGATCATATCAACAGGCATTGCAACAGCTCCCGAACTTGACCAGCTCGAAGCGGAGGCCGTAAAGTCAGCCAGGTCGGCCCGGGACTCGGCATGGAAAGCTTACCAGGCGCCTATCAAAGCCGAAAGGGAACACCTGGTTAAAGTGGTCCAGACCACCCATTGCCCCTGCAAAAAGCAGGACCGCATCGACAAAATTATCGCTGACCTTCAGATGGTTGCCGAGCCTATCCGTAAAGATGTCATCTCATCGGCAAAGAAGATACTGCGGGATGTTTGCACAAACTGCAGCATGAAAAAGCCTATGAAAGCCGACCTTGAAGTATGGATGGCAGAACAGGCGAAGCTGAATACCGAACGTTACAGCTCCCATCTATACAGCCAGTCGGCACAGGCTGCTGTTAAAGTTGAAGGCATACTCCCCGCCTTTAACGAAGATTCCCCTGTTGTGACTGGCCGTGAAATCCTCGTTGCAAACAATGACTACCTGCTGAAAAACAACCCCCTTATGGTCTATTTCGGTGAGGATGTCGGCAAGATCGGAGGGGTGAACCAGACCCTCGAAGGCCTTCAGGCCAGATACGGGGAAGAAAGGGTGTTCGACACAGGCATACGCGAACTGACCATTCTTGGCCAGGGTCTGGGGCTTGCCTTAAGGGGCCTCAGGCCCGTTACCGAAATACAGTATTTTGATTACCTCCTTTACGGTTTGCAGGTCCTGAGCGATGATATTGCCACTACACATTACCGTACCAAAGGAGGGCAAAAAGTTCCTATGATAATCTCCACCCGGGGGCACAGGCTTGTTGGCATCTGGCATTCGGGATCCCCCCTGAGCATGGTCATCAACTCCATTCGAGGGGTGTATGTGCTCGTCCCCAGGAACATGACCCAGGCTGCGGGATTTTACAATACCATGATTGCCTCGGATGATCCCGCCCTCATTATCGAACCTCTGAACGGGTACCGCCTCAAGGAGAAAATGCCGGCAAACATAGGCAGGTTCAGGGTTCCTTTAGGTATTCCCGAGATCCTGAACGAAGGCAGCGACATCACCCTGGTCACTTACGGCTCATGCGTTCGCATTGCCCAGGAAGCAGTGAACCAGCTTAAGGATTTTAATATTTCTGTTGAGCTTATCGACGTGCAGTCGCTCATCCCCTTCGACCTGAATGGTACCATTGTCAACTCGCTCAGGAAGACCAACAAGATCGTTTTCTTCGACGAAGACGTTCCCGGCGGCGCCACTGCCTTTATGATGCAGAAAGTCCTGGAGGACCAGAAAGGTTACAGGTTCCTTGATATAGAGCCCCGCACGATTACGTCCAAAGACCATCGCCCGGCATACAGCAACGACGGGGATTATTTTTCGAACCCCAATGCCGAGAATGTATTCGAAACCATTTACGGGATCATGCATGAATACAAGCCGAACAAGTATGTGAGACTGCGGTAAGATGTACAATATACAATATACAATGTACAATGTACCATGTACAATGTACCATGTACAATGTACCATGTACAATGTACCATGTACAATGTACCATGTACAATGTACCATGTACAAATAAAGAGAACATTTTCGGAATAAGGAATTTAAAAGGTAATTGCAACTTATAGTCACAGGGGATTCTTCCCATACCATTCTTAATACTGACCTGAACGAAGCGTACCATTCGACTCACGGCGCTATTCAGGAATCACGTCATGTTTTTATTGATACTGGCTTTCGGCATGTCAAAGCGACTGCCGAAACGATCAAGGTCCTTGAAATAGGCTTCGGCACCGGCCTGAATGCATTGCTTACCCTGGTCGAGGCGGAAACTTTGGGAAAGCATGTTTGGTACACCGCTGTTGAAGCCTTTCCCCTGGCTGAAGAGGTATGGTCGGAGCTCAATTATCCACCCATGCTGTCTTCCTTAGATTATTCAAATATTTTCGGAAAGCTGCACCTTGCGGTTTGGGGTAAGACCGAGGGAATCAGCAACTTCTTCCGCATACATAAAATTCACATAAAACTTGAGGATTACTCACCGGAACCTGGCCAGTTCGATCTCGTGTATTTTGATGCTTTTTCGCCTGCATCACAGCCCGAATTATGGACTACCGAAATCTTCATGAAACTTATCAGGGCTATGAAACCCGGGGCGGTCCTGACTACTTATTCTGTTAAAGGCGATGTGGTCAGGTCTCTGAAAGCCGCGGGATTCATCACGGAAAAAATTCCCGGTCCCCCGGGGAAAAGACAGATCACAAGGGCGGTGAAATAATCTGCCTTAAATATCACTTTTTGAACATTCCCGGATTAAGAGAGTAAATTATTTGTATTTTAAAATCAATACACGTATCTTTGTATTTATAAATACACGTGTAATGAATATTAAACTTACTCTGACCATAGATGAGGGTGTTATAATGAAAGCAAAAATTGCAGCACGTAAATCGGGACGAAGCCTGTCAAACATGGTTGAGACCTATTTGAAGACACAGATAAGCAAAGAGGAGGCCGAACAACAATCAGCATACTCCCCCCTGATTTCATCTTTGAAAGGATCAATCCCATTGCCAGAAGGAATTGATTACAAAAATGAACTGAAATCTGCCTTAACAAAAAAATACAGGTAAATGGATCATCTGTTCCTTGATACCGATGTGATACTTGACCTGCTGACTGGCCGGCTGCCATTTTCAGAACAGTCTGCAGATATCTTTATGCTTGCTCAGAAAGGTAAAGTCATTGCGTACACTTCTGCACTGACATACAGCAATGCATATTACATCCTGTATAAATCAGCCTCTCATAAAAAAATCATTGCACAGTTTATAAAACTTGAGAGTATAGTAAAGACACTCTCTATGCCGCCAGGGATAGTAAACTCGGCTATTTATTCAGAGTTCACTGATTTTGAAGACGCGCTCCAGAATTATTCGGCAGAAAGTCATCCGTTGATATCCATTATCATAACACGTAATACCAGGGATTTCAAACACAGCAGAATGGCTGTCATGAGTCCGGAAACCTACCTTAAAGGGAGAAAAAATCATGCCTGAAAATAAATTTAACATAAGGATCTATGGCTTGTTTACTGCGGATGGCAGCATACTGCTCACCGACGAATTCCGGCTGGGCATTTACATGACGAAGTTCCCGGGAGGTGCTCTGGAATTCGGCGAAGGAACCATAGATTGCCTGAAAAGGGAATTTATGGAAGAACTGAACTCTGAAATCAGCGTCATTTCCCATTTTTATACGACCGATTTTTACCAGCCCACCACTTTGCTGCCTTCCCACATGCAACTGTTCAATGTATATTACAGGGTGCAGATTGAAAAGCCGTACCATTTTCAATCCACCGAAGTCAAAAACGACATCCCGGCCATTGACGGGGCCCAGAGTTTCAGGTGGATGAAGATATACTCACTAAAAGAAGAGGATTTTACGTTTCCTATTGATAAGTTCATCGTGAAGAAGATCAAAGCAGAATTGAAATGAGAAGGCTTGCAGTTTTTTTTATTCTTATATGTTTGCTGATGGCTGTTTCCTGTATCCGGACCAAACAGGGGAACACCCTTGTTAGCGGAAAAATCGAGGGCTCCACCGGGCAGTTGCTGAAGCTGCAGGAACTGGGGATGCAGTACTCTACCACAGTCGATTCCCTTATCCTGGCTTCAGCGGGAACTTTTTCGTTCAGGATTTTGTCAAAGGATGCAGGGCTGTACCTCCTGAGCCTGCCGGAACGGCCGCCCCTCGTGATTGAGCTTAAACCCGGGGATTCGGTTGCAGTAACTGCGGAAACAACATCCTTTCCTTATGGCGCCGTTTTAAAAGGATCAGCAGCCAGCAGCGACCTCCTTGAATTTTTCAATTCGACCAATGCCGGCAGGAAAATATATGATTCGCTGGAGAATGTGCTCCTGAGCCACCAGGATGATCCTGATTTTGCCTTGCTGTCGCTGAAGCTGGATGAATCGCTCAAACCCTTATGGGAAAAGCAGAGGGCGCTTGAAATCGAATACCTGAGCCGCCATTTGAACAGTCTCACTTCCCTGCTCGTATTGAACCAGGGCCTGGGTGTAAACCCGGTATTGACGTTTAACACCGACTCGGTTTATTTTCTCAGGCTCGACAGTTTACTCAACAAGGCTTTTCCGGGCAATAAGCATGCAGCATTCCATCATCAGAGGATAATACAGGAAAGGGCCATAGAAACCATGAAACAACATTCCAAATAAAATTTCCGATATTTGCCGGCGTACTATGAACGGAAAGATATATTTTGCATCGGATTTTCATCTCGGGATACCCGATAAAAAACAAAGCCTTGAAAGGGAAAAAAAGCTTGTTCGCTGGCTAGCAATGGCCAGGAAGGATGCTTCGGAAATATTCCTGATGGGTGATCTTTTTGATTTCTGGTTTGAATACAGGACTGCGGTTCCCAGGGGATATACAAGGCTGCTGGGCATGCTTGCCGAGATTACCGACTCGGGCATCCCTGTTCATCTTTTCAGGGGGAACCACGACATGTGGGCATTTTCCTATTTGCAGGAAGAGGTGGGCTTACAACTTCACCGGGACCCGGAATTCAGGACATTGAACGGAAAAAATTTTTACCTGGCTCATGGCGACGGGCTTGGCCCCGGTGACCAGGGGTATAAGTTTATCAAAAAAGTATTTGCCAGCCGGTTTAACCAATGGCTTTTCAGGCTGATCCATCCCGACCTGGGCATCAGTATGGCCTTGTTCTGGTCGAGGAAGAGCCGGAATGCCGCCCTTCAAAAAGAAAAAAAGGAAGAAGAAAGGAACCTGCGGCAGATCAATGAAAGGCTGGTAACCTATTCCCGCGATCTTATCAAACAGCATCCCGATCTCGATTACCTGGTTTATGGGCATTATCATTTTCCCGTGGCGGCAAGCATTTCACAAAAAGCCACGCAAGTAGTTCTGGGTGACTGGATCACTCATTTCACCTATGCAGTGTTCGACGGGAACACCCTCGATCTGAAAGAATTCAGCTAAAAAACATAAGGGGCGGCTCAATGAATTGAGCCGCCCCTTATGTTTGCTTTCTGCACTTTTATTCCGGATGAATTGCTTCTACAGGGCATACATCAGCGCATGCTCCGCAATCGGTGCAAGTTTCGGGGTTAATCTTATAGATATCACCTTCGGAAATTGCTTCAACGGGGCACTCATCGATGCAGGTTCCACAAGCAGTGCAATCTTCATTAATCTTGTAAGCCATGACTTATTGAGTTTATGCCTGTTTAATAACAGGCTTGGTTATTAATTCTGTTTCCTCTGCAAAGATAAACATTTTTACCAAACCCAAAAGACAAGTAATGTGAAATTTTTAACAGAAAGGAAGGATGGGTACTGGGTACTGGGTACTGGGTACTGGGTTACTGGATACTGGGTTACTGGATACCAATTATCAAGATATCGGGCGCGAAGCGCCCTCATCCCGCATCCGCGCGAAGCGCCAACATCAGCGCGAAGCGCTATCATCAGCAACGCTTTGCGTTGCTCATCTCGCATCCGATATTCATACATCATGATTTTTTCTTACCTTTGTCGGCTCTAAAAAACACATAACGATGCCGCACACTAAAAGACAAATTGTAGAGAAGGAAAGCGTAGTTGTGAAGTTCGTCGGCGATTCCGGCGACGGGATGCAACTTTCAGGTTCCGTATTCTCCGACTCAGCTGCCCTGGCCGGGAATGACCTCGCCACTTTCCCCGATTTTCCAGCCGAAATCAGGGCTCCTCAAAACACCGTGGCAGGGGTTTCCGGTTTCCAGGTCCATATGGGCTCCGAGAAGATCTTTACCACTGGTGACATGGTCGACGTCCTTGTCTCCATGAACCCCGCCTCACTCAGAGCGAACCTTAAATGGGCCAAAAAAGGCGCAACCATCCTGGTCGACACCGATGCTTTTGATGAAAAATCCATCGAAAAAGCAGGGTATAAACAAAACCCCCTCGAAGATCACAGCCTCGAAGCCTATCATATGATCAAGGCTCCCATCACAGCCATGACAAAGGAAAGCCTGAAGGAACTTGGCATTGACAACAAAACAGCCGAACGCTCCAAGAACATGTTCGCCCTCGGCATCCTGTATTTTATTTTCAACCGTGACCTGAAAATGGCCTTTAATTATTTCGAGGAACGTTTCAAAAAGAACCCGAAGCTGGTTGAGATCAATAAAGTTGCGATCCAGGCCGGGTACAATTATGCAGATACCGTTGAAGCCCTGGAATCGGTTATCCAGGTCGGTGCAGCCAAAATGCCCAAAGGCCGTTATCGCAATATCACCGGCAACACTGCAACAGCCTGGGGTTTGCTTGCAGCTTCCGAGAAATCGGGCAGGCCTTTATTCCTTGGCTCCTACCCCATCACCCCTGCCACCGAGATCCTCATGGAACTTGCAAAGCATAAATCACTGGGTGCAAAAGTTTTCCAGGCCGAAGATGAGATCGCTGGGATATGCTCGTCCATTGGAGCAGCCTATACCGGATCCATGGCTTGTACTACCACCTCGGGCCCCGGCCTTTCATTAAAGAGCGAAGCCATCGGCCTTGCAGTAATGACAGAGCTTCCGCTAATCATTGTCGACGTACAGCGCGGAGGCCCCTCTACCGGGCTTCCCACCAAATCGGAACAATCGGACCTCATGCAGGCCCTCTTCGGAAGAAACGGCGACGGCCCGGTTATTGTCATCGCTGCTTCCACTGCCGACAATTGCTTTAACTATGCTTATATGACAGCCAAACTGTCGATGGAACATATGACCCCGGCCATCCTTCTTACCGATGGCTATCTCGGGTTCGGATCAGCTCTCTTCCGTATACCCAAAATGTCCGAAATGCCGCCGATCAACCCGCCTATCGCCAAAGCCAACGACAAGGATTACAAACCCTATAAACGGGATGCCGAAACCCTCGTCCGCCAGTGGGCTCTCCCGGGAACCGACGGCCTCCGCCACCGCATCGGCGGACTTGAAAAAGAAAATATCACCGGCGTGGTTTCCATGGATCCCATGAACCACCAGGTCATGGTTGACCTGCGTGCCGCAAAAGTTGAAAAGATTGCCGATGTCATCCCCGACCAGGAAATCGACGGCAATAAAAAAGGAGATCTTCTCGTTGTTAGCTGGGGAGGAACCTATGGCGCTGTGCATTCTGCAGTGAAAAAAGCCCAGTCTGAAGGCAAAAGCATCAGCCATGCCCATTTCCATTACATCAGTCCGCTCCCCAAAAATACCGAAAAAGTCCTGAAAGGTTTTAAAAAGATCCTGGTATGCGAGCTCAACAGCGGGCAGTTTGTGAACTACCTGAAGATGAAATTCCCCCTTCCGAACTTTCACCAGTTCAACAAGGTTCAGGGACTGCCGTTCATGATCAATGAGTTAAACGATAAATTCAATCAAATCCTGGAGGAGAAATAATATGGATTTCGTAAATACAACCATTGAACGTACCACCGTTCAGTTGTCCAAAGCCGATTTTGAAAGCGACCAGATGGTAAAATGGTGCCCCGGTTGCGGAGCACATGCCATACTTGCAGCAGTTGAAAGGGTTTTCCCGAAAATCGGGTACCGCAAGGAAAACTTCTGCATGATATCCGGTATCGGATGCTCATCGCGCTTCCCATACTATGTCAACACCTACGGTATTCATGGCATCCACGGTCGAGCCGCAGCCATTTCCACGGGCGTTAAAATTGCAAATCCAAGACTCAGTGTCTGGATGGCTACCGGTGACGGGGACTCGCTGGCAATCGGCGGGAACCATTTCATTCACGTCATCCGCCGAAACGTAGATATCAATATTCTTCTCTTTAATAACCAGATCTATGGACTGACCAAGGGGCAGTATTCCCCAACCACCCCCATGGGCAAGGTAACCAAAACCTCTCCCCAGGGTACCATAGAACATCCTTTCAATGTGGGTGAACTTGTGATGGGCGCCCAGGGCACATTCTACGCCCGCGTCCCCGACAACAACATCACCATGATGACCGAAGCCATGTTCGAAGCAGCCAAGCATGACGGTACTTCCATCATCGAGATCATGCAAAACTGCATCATCTTCGCCGATAAAGCTCATAATGATGTGATAGGCAAGGAACATAAGGATGAGAATATGCTTCTGGTAAAGAACGGCCAGCCCATGACCTGGGGAAAGAATAATGAAAAAGGACTCATCCTTAAGGATACCATGCTTGAAGTCGTTGAAATCGGTATTAATGGAGTGACTGCGGATGACATCCTCATTCATGACGCATACAACCAGGATCCAGGCATTCACCTGATGCTGGCTAAGCTTGCGCCTCCTCATTTCCCAATGGTATTCGGAGTGATCCGTTCAGCTATGTTTCCCACATACGACGATATGGTGGAAGAACAGATCAAATACGCAAAGGAAAACAGCAAGATCAGGAACGTAGATGATCTGCTGAACAGCGGAGACGTCTGGGATATAAAATAATCCAAGAAATGAAACAATTTTTGATTCTTCTGTCCCTGCTCCTTTTCTGGAACCTGGCAGAATCACAGGATTGGCAATGGCTTAATCCTAAACCCCAGGTAAGCACCCTGAATTCCATTATTTTCACAGATCCGAATACAGGTTTTGCTGTCGGGAACAGCGGGGCCATCGTAAAAACGACCAACGGAGGAGATACCTGGTCGGCCATTGAACCGGTGAGTGATTATAACCTCCTGTCTGTTGATTTTCCCGATCCTGTCGAGGGGTTTGCAGTAGGTTTGTACGGAAGGATTCTAAAGACAAGCAACGGCGGCGCCAGCTGGTCGGTTCTTTCCACCGACATTCATAACAATCTTAATTCCGTTCATTTTCTTAATGCCGATACAGGTTATATTGCCGGGGACCAGGGTTTGATCGCCAAAACAACCGACGCCGGAGCAAACTGGCAGGTGCTTGCAACAGGGCTTACCCTTAACCTCAGATCCATTTTTTTCATCAACCCTTCTGTTGCTATTGCGGCAGGCGACAGTGGAGCTATCCTCAGGACCGACAATGGAGGGCAAAGCTGGGTGAGGCAGCTCACAGGCTATGTTGTAAACCTCAAATCGGTTTACTTTACCGATGCGAACACGGGTTATATTGTGGGCGGTAGCTATCCGCTGGCTTCTGATGGAGTTGTGCTGAAGACCGTGAACGGGGGAACAAGCTGGGAACTTCAAACCCGGGCCTTAAGCTTTTTGCCCATGTCGGTCTTCTTTACCGACGACAACATCGGTTATATCACCGGTTTCGGCGGAATACTTAAAACAACCGATGCCGGTAACAGCTGGAGCCTCTTAAATACCGGCTCCTCAAACCTCCTCGTTTCTGCAACATCCACGAACCCCGACGTACTGTACGCCGTTGGTAATACTGGAACCGTTATTAAGACCACCGATGCCGGCGCCACCTGGAACTGCCAGACTTCAATCACAACCCAGGATCTTTTTTCAGGTGCTTTTACTTCAAACGGGAACATCTTTCTTGCCGGTTCGTCGGGAACTATCATAGCATCAGCCGATGCCGGAGCCACATGGGCATTGTTGAATTCAAACACCAGCACTGATCTTAAGTCAATTCTCTTTACCAGCCCCGATGTAGGCTATGCCGTGGGCATGAAAGGGAGGATTATAAAAACGATCGACGGGGGAGTTTCATGGGACACCCTTAGCTCGGGTACAAGCAATAACCTGAACTATGTTTATTTCCTCGACGCCAATACAGGCTTTGTCGTGGGAAGCCAGGGAACTATACTCAAAACAACGGATGCCGGCGCAACCTGGATAGCGGCATATGCAGGGGGTTATACCACTGAATACAGGTCCTGCTATTTTACCGATCCTAATACAGGTTACCTGGTTGGAGCTTTCGGGGCCATTATGGAAAGTACCGATGGAGGCTTAAACTGGGAGGGCAAAGTATCACCTACCGATAACGCCCTTCTCTCAGTCATGTTCAAGACTGCAGATACAGGATTTGCCATAGGTGTTAACGGGACAATCATCAGCACGGCAGATGCAGGGACTACCTGGGTCCTGGTAGTCTCTAATACCACCGAAGACCTTTTTTCAATGTGTTTCCCTGCCGTCAATACGGCATATGCTACCGGAATCAACGGGACCCTCCTGAAATCACTTGATGGAGGGGTAAGCTGGTTTAACCTGTTTACCGGGACAAGCACTGATATTCACTATGTTTATTTCAGTGACCCTAAAACAGGATACCTGGTCGGAAACAAAGGTTCTGTGTTAAAGACCATCGATGGAGGTGTTGGCATTGAAGAAAAGAGCCCATCAATCAGTTTCATCGTCTATCCTGATCCGGCCCGCGATCAAATAACGATTGAACTACCGGCGGGTTTTCAGTCTGAGCCTCAAAACGGATCAGTGGTTATTTATAACCTCATGGGACAGCAGATGCTAAGCCATCTGCTGAACAGCAATAAAACCGAAATAGATATCAATTCCTTGCCCTCGGGCCTTTATATGCTGAAGGTATACTCCGGCGGGACTTCCGGTTCAGCTAAGTTTATCAGGGAATAAGGAATCGTAAATTTGCCTTATCTTTATCCGACAGATTATTACGGCTTCCGATGATCCGTCATTTTACATCGTTTATTAAGACTAACAGCCTGTTCCTGAAAACCGACCGCATTTTGCTTGCCGTTTCGGGAGGGATCGACTCGGTGGTTATGTCCAGGCTGTTTTACAGGGCAGGCTATACTTTCGGTATAGCCCATTGCAATTTTGGCCTGAGGGGAAAAGAAAGCGATTCGGAGGAGAAATTCACGAGAGATCTTGCCTCCGGATACAAGGTCCCTTTTTTTACTAAGCGGTTTAAAACTGCTGAATATGCCGTGCTTAACGGGATATCGGTGCAGATGGCGGCAAGAGAGCTCAGGTACCTGTGGTTTGAAGAGATCAGATCCTCTGAAAAGTTTGATTGCATTGCAACAGCCCACCACCTTGACGACCAGGCCGAAACTTTTTTGATCAACATGATAAGGGGAACCGGGATCCCGGGTTTGCACGGTATTCTTCCTAAACAGTCTGTAATTGTAAGACCCATGCTTTTTGCTTTCCGCAAAGACATAGCAGCTTATGCAGAGGCCCATGGGATAAGTTACAGGGAGGACAGCTCGAACCTGGAAGACAAATACATCCGTAACAAGATCCGCTTGAAAGTAATTCCACTGATTGAAACTCTAAATCCTGACTTCCGAAGGACCCTGACTTCCGAAATAAATATCCTCAGGGGATGGGAAGAGATCGGCAAAAAGGAAATTGAAAGAAAAATATCAGGACTGGTTAAAAAGCAAAAAGGTAAAACAATAATCGATATCGATGCTTTGGAAAATTCTTCCCCCATCGAACTTTATGCCTGGGAAATTCTTTCTGAATACGGATTTAATTCCAGCGTAGTTGCCGGTATCCTGGCAAATCTTAAAGGGGGAAGCGGCAGAAAGTTCTTATCCCCCACACACAGGGCTATAACCGGCAGGAATTCACTGATCATACAGCCGCTTCCGGGCAGGGATGATGAACCGGTAAAGATGATATCTGAAAAAACAAAAAGCATTTCGCACCCCCTTAAACTTAAAGTATCTGTTAAGGATTATCATAAAGACGATACCATACCGGCAGGAAAAGAATATGCCAGCCTCGATTTTGACAAACTGGATTTTCCCCTGGAAATCAGGAAATGGAAAGCTGGCGATAGCTTTCATCCTTTCGGGATGAAAGGAAAGAAAAAAGTGAGCGACCTGCTTATTAATGAGAAGGTTGCCGTGCCCGACAAAGAACAAACCTATGTTCTTTGCAGTTCCGGCAAGATCGTCTGGGTTGTCGGCCGGCGGATCGACCAGAGGTTCAGGATCACATCAAAAACAACAAAAATCCTGTGTTTAAAAATCATTTAATGCCGGCCGGAGCCTGATCCGTAAAACCAACTTATTTGATTTTATTCCATCGAAACCTGGCGCCGCTGCTGATAAACCAGGCCTGAGTTACTTCAGCCTTCGCATCCTGCACAAATTCAAACTGTTTGTCCTGCCCGTCACCGTAAAAGAACCTGGTCCCGGATTCAGGTATTAATTCAATATCGGGATGGCCTTCAAACCCCCGGTAAAGCTTTCCGTCCCTTATAAAAACAGTAAAGGTCATATCATAGTCATAGACCTTTCCAACCCAGGTTCCGAGGTATTTATGAAATGATCCCAGGTCTGTTTTAACCGGTACATGTTTGTACGGCATTTGCAGATCTTTGCCGAAGACCATTGCAGATACAGGCTCGGCTACTGCATCAGGAACTTCTTCATTGTTCTGCAGCACTATAATGCATACTTTATCATCAACGAAGCGGTAAACGGTTGATTTAAACCCCGCAGTATAACCACGGGTGTAATACCGCTTATGAGTAAGGAATGTATCTACCTGAACACCATAACCTTCATGAAACCAATAGGGATCCATCTCCCCGGGAAAGGTATTTGCCGGGTCTTCCTTTTTTTTCTCCTCTGCGATCGCATAACCATATTGGCTGAACATTTTTTTCTTCGAAGCAAGGTTCAAAATCGAATTTCCATCCAGGGCCTTTTCAAACTTATACAGGTCTTCAACTGTTGAATATATGGAACCGACTGCAAACAGTGTCCCAGTCCGGTAATTCTCATCGAAAGCATTCACTGTACCGTTTGATGAGCCCAGGTAACCCTTTGCCCGTCTTTGAAGTATGGTGTCGTACCTGTCAATCCCGGTATTTTCCATTCCCGCAACCTTAAAAATATGTTCAGTCAGATAATTCTCATAGCTCATTCCTGAGCATTTCTCTATTATAAGTCCTAAGAGGAAATACCCAGTATTGCTGTACCCTATATCCTTGCCCGGCAGGAAATAAAAAAGCTGTCTCCTCATCAGTGCAACCATTGAATCCTTTGATATGGAAAGCGGCTGAATATTCCTGAATTGCTCAAGTTCATAATAATCCTGGATCCCCGACGAGTGGGTCAGCAGCATGTGAATAGTCACGGTATCCCCATAAGGAAACCCTGAAAAATATTTGCCCAGCTTGTCATCCAGGTTCAGTTTGCCCAGGGCCTCTAACTGAAGAATGGCGGCAGCAGTAAATTGTTTGGTGTTGGAAGCTATCCTGAATTTGGTATCGGCAGTGTTGGCAATATCCCATTCCCTGTCGGCAAGACCGTAGCCTTTTTGCAAAATGATGCTGTCTTTCCTTGCCACAAGCACAGCGCCGCTGAAGTTATAGAAATCCGTCTTGGCTTGCACATACCTGTCTATATGGTCTTTAAGGTCGTTCTGGCCGATGGCCTGATGAGTAAAAGAAAACAAAAAACCAAGGCTGATCAGGATTGAATGGGTTCTCATGGGATACGTTTAATAACAAACGCTTTTTATTCTTGCCAATTGTTGTTTTCAATCAGGTGACCGTGATTTCATCAGTTTTCGCTATTTCGCTATTTATTCGCACCAATCTTTATTTCTTTTGTGTGCTCATTTTGGCTTTGCCAAACGCTTAGTATTGCACCATTTTCCCTACCTTTGCGCCCTAACAACTTGAATCCGGAGCTTATGAAAAAATCCCGTCTTTTTCTCATGGCATTTGCCTTGATGCCATTGTTCCTGTTCGCACAGATACTGGAACCGGTAAAATGGACCTTCAAAGTTGATCAAACAAAGCCCGGTGAAGCCACACTTCTGCTGATTTCCAATTCCGACAGGGGATGGCATACCTACTCCCAGGAGGTCATTCCCGACGGGCCTGTGCCAACCGAGTTCACTTTCACCAAAAGCGCTGATTATGAACTTATGGGAAAAGTTGTCGAACCCAAGGGGGTAAAGGAAAAAGATCCGCAAATGCAAAATATGGTGCTAACCTTTTTCCCGGATAAAGCTATCTTCAAACAAAAAATCAAGGTCCTTTCAAAAAATGATTTCACGGTCAGGGGCAGTATTTATTTCATGTGCTGTAACGACCGTTCGTGCATTGCTCCCACCGATGTTGCCTTTGAACTTGCCATCAAGGGAAATCCTGAAGGGAATGCTACTGCAAAATCGCATGATCAGGGCGTTAAGACCACAGCCGCCCAGGGGAATGCAACGGCTGCCGCCAATGCCGCAGCCAGCCAAGGCCAGGCTGCTTCAGTAAAAGACACTGCTAAAACCGGGACTGCTAAAGCCTGCTGCAATACAAAAACCGACAGCGCCCGGTTAACTCAGTACAGTTCGGGCCCTGCCGGCACCGAAAAGGACAAATCTCTGCTAATCTTCTTTTTGATCAGCTTCCTGGCCGGCCTTGCCGCCATCATCACTCCCTGCGTTTTCCCCATGATCCCCATGACCGTCACTTTCTTCATGAAAGGAAGTGAAAACAAGCGCAAGGGGCGCATGCAGGCTATTGTTTACGGGCTTTCGATCATAGTTATTTATACTGTTATCGGAACTATCGTTGCCGTCACACTTGGCGCCAACTTCGCCAATTTCCTCAGCACCCACTGGATCCCCAATGTGTTCTTCTTCCTGATCTTTATGTTCTTTGCGGCATCCTTCCTGGGCATGTTTGAAATCACCCTCCCGGGCTGGCTCGTCAATAAAGCCGACAAACAGGCCGATAAAGGTGGATACACCGGCGCATTCTTCATGGCTTTCACCCTGGTCCTGGTTTCCTTTTCATGCACAGGGCCCATTGTCGGAGCCTTACTGGTTAAATCGGCCAGCGGACAGATACTTCAGCCAATCATCGGGATGCTTGGCTTTTCACTGGCCTTTGCCCTTCCCTTTGCCCTTTTTGCTTTCTTCCCATCATGGCTGGCCGGCCTCCCCAAATCAGGCGGATGGCTCAACTCGGTCAAGGTCGTGCTTGGCTTTATTGAAATTGCACTTGGCCTTAAATTCCTGAGCATCGCCGACCAGACTTACCACTGGCACATCCTCGACAGAGAAGTTTACCTGTCCCTTTGGATTATCACTTTCACCCTTATGGGCTTTTACCTGCTTGGAAAACTCAAATTCAATCATGATTCTGACCTTCCTTACATCAGTGTCCCCAGGGTTCTGCTGGCCATCATCACCTTTTCGTTCGTGGTCTATATGGTGCCGGGAATGTTTGGCGCACCGCTTAAAGCATTATCGGGATACCTCCCCCCGGAAACCTCCCTGGATTTCGATCTCGGCAGGATGATACACGAAGAGGTCAAGGCCGCAGGAGGAGCCGCCGCAACGCCATCCTCCCTCTGTGAAAAACCTAGATACGGGGATTTTCTGAAGCTTCCCCACAGCCTTGAAGGTTACTTCGATTACAAACAGGCTCTGGGCTGTGCTAAAAAAATGAACAAACCGCTCTTCATCGACTTCACCGGGCATGGCTGCGTAAACTGCCGCGAAATGGAGGCCAACGTATGGTCGGCTCCCCAGGTGCTTCAAAGGTTGCGTGAAAAATTTATCGTCACTGCCCTGTATGTGGATGACAAAACCGAAGTCCCCGAGGCTGAATGGATCACAAGCAAATACGACGGCAAGGTGAAGAAAACTATAGGCAAGATCTATGCCGACCTCCAGATTTCGAGGTATAATGTAAATTCACAACCGTACTACGTCCTCCTGGATACAGCGGGGAACCTCCTGGCGATGCCAAGGGCATACAACCTCAATGTAGATGAATTCATAAAGTGGATGGACGGCGGACTGGATAATTTCCAGAAAGGACAGAAGAAGTAGGGAATAGCGAATATTGAATATTGAATATCGAACTTCGCTATTTATCTATCTTTGTGTTTTATCATTTAGCAAATACTTATGGATCAATTTTCATATCTCAATACGTTGGATAATGCCGTGATGGAGGATCTCCTTGAGAAATACCGCAAAGATCCTGCCTCGGTAGATGAATCCTGGCGGAAGTTCTTCGAAGGCTTCGAATTCTGCCAGAAAAATTACAAGGCCGAAGAAGGCGATGCATTTTTATATCCCAATGAATTCAAGGTCATGAACCTGATCATTGCCTACCGCCAGAGAGGCCATTTGTTCACAAAAACAAATCCTGTAAGAACCAGGCGCAAGTATTCCCCTACCCTCGACATCGAGAATTTCGGCCTTGGCAAAGAGGACCTGGCAAAACATTTCCAGGCAGGTAAGGAACTCGGGCTCGGTAACGCAAAACTCAGCGACATCATTGCCCATCTTCAGAAAACCTATTGTGAATCGATAGGGATAGAATATTTTTATATCCGCCGGCCGGAAGTGGTTGAGTGGTTCATTTCGAAGATGGAGCCTGTAAAGAACGCAGCCTCCTTTTCAATCGGTGAAAAAGAGCATATTCTCAGGAAACTGGCCCAGGCCGTGCTGATGGAGAAATTCATCCATAAAAAATTCCCCGGGCATAAAAGTTTTTCGCTTGAAGGCGTTGAATCCCTGATCCCTGCACTGGCATCGGTAATCATGAAAGGCGCTGAACTGGGGGTCAAGGAATTCATCCTTGGAATGGCCCACAGGGGAAGGCTGAACGTACTAGGGAATATCATGCAAAAGCCTTTTGAACAGATCTTCTCTGAATTTGAAGGAAAAGAATACAGCGATGATGAATTGCTGGGTGATGTCAAATACCATCTTGGCTATTCCACTACGGTCGATAACGGGAGCGGTGAGCAGATCCACCTCACCCTTTGCCCCAATCCATCTCACCTTGAAGCTGTGGACCCGGTGGTGGAAGGGCTTGCCCGCGGACGCATCGTGTATGCCTATGAGGGCGACAACACCCGGCTTGTACCTGTTTTGATCCATGGTGATGCATCCATCTCGGGACAGGGCATTGTGTATGAAACTACACAGATGGCCGACCTTGAAGCCTATAAAACCGGGGGAACGATCCACCTGGTCACAAACAACCAGATCGGGTTTACCACGAATTACCTTGACGGGCGATCGAGCGTTTATTGCACCGATGTAGCCAAAGCCATTCAGTCGCCTGTGTTCCATGTGAATTCCGATGATGTGGAAGCCGTGGTATATACTGTACAGCTTGCCATGGAATACCGTATGCATTTCCACAAGGATGTTTTCATCGACCTTCTCGGTTACCGCAAATATGGTCATAATGAGAGCGATGAGCCCCGTTTCACCCAGCCTGTACTGTATAAGATAATCGAGCAGCACCCCGATCCACTGGAGATCTATATCAAAAAACTTGAAGAAGAAGGGATAGCTGATAAACTGAACATTGATGACATCAGGAAGGAAATAAACGACTCACTTGAACAGGCATTCCAGGCATCCAAAACCATAGAAAAAGCCGATATCGCTTCTTTCCTTGGCCCCCTGTGGAAAGGCCTCCGCCGGGCTGTGCCAGCCGATTTCACTGGTTCTCCGGTGACAGCCATTCCTGAACCGACCTTGAGGGAGATAGGCAACAAACTTACTTTTCTGCCCGAAGACCTCAAATTCTTCCGCAAGATAGTTAAGCTGCAGGAAGACCGCAGGGCCATGCTTGAAGGGGAAGGCCGCCTCGACTGGGCTATGGGAGAGCTCCTTGCCTATGGCAGCCTGGTTAAGGAAGGCCATCCTGTGAGGATCAGCGGCCAGGATTCGCAGCGGGGGACTTTTTCACACAGGCATGCAGTCCTCACGGTTGAAGACTCGGAGGATAAATTCATTCCCTTGGCAAATGTCAGCGATGGGCAGGCCCCGTTCAGGATTTATAATTCCCTGCTTTCGGAATACGGGGTACTTGGATTCGAATACGGGTTTGCGTTTGCAGCCCCAAACGGGCTGACGATATGGGAAGCCCAGTTCGGTGATTTCAATAACGGCACACAGGTGATCATCGACCAGTACCTCAGCAGCGCCGAAGACAAGTGGAAAGTCATGAACGGCCTGGTCCTGTTCCTGCCTCATGGGTATGAAGGACAGGGTCCCGAACATTCAAGCGCCAGGCTGGAGCGTTTCCTTACACTTTCGGGGCATTATAACTGGCAGATCACAAACTGTACAACACCGGCAAACTTCTTCCATGTGCTACGAAGGCAGCTAAGCCGTGAATTTCGTAAGCCCCTTGTTATTTTCACCCCCAAAAGCCTTCTCAGGCACCCTTTATGTGTTTCTAAACTCAGCGAATTCACCAGGGGCGGATTCATGGAAGTCATTGACGACAGCCTTGCCGATAAAAGCAAAGTCACAAAACTGGTCTTCTGTTCAGGCAAAGTGTATTACGATATCATTGAAAAGAGGGCCCAGCTGGGTATCCGGAACGTGGCTGTGATCAGGCTTGAACAGCTATACCCCCTTCCCGAAAAAAGGCTGGCCGAAATTGTTGCAGGCTACCCTGCTGCGAAACACTTTGAATGGGTTCAGGAAGAACCTGCCAATATGGGCTCCCTCAATTACATTGTCCATAATTTCCTTAAGCTGGAGCTTACCTACGTAGCCAGGCCGCCAAGCGGAAGCCCGGCCACCGGTTCCTCCCAACTCCATAAAGTACAGCAAAACCTGCTGGTTGAAAAAGCTTTGGGCAAATGCAGCTGCGAATTGGCATACGGTTCATGCAGGCTGCATTGCGCTGAAAAATGAGCCCGCTTGTTTTTAACCGGGATTAATTTTCATTATCTTAGCATTTCCAAAACCTTCAGCCATGAAAAAAATGTACCTGTTTTTGATTGTTTTTCTGCTGCCGGCTGGTTTAACACTTGCACAGCAAGGTAAAGCAGATTTGTCGGCCCTTAACCGGCAGTACCATCCCACAAACGGATCCAGATCCATTAATTTTTCCGCCCCCTGCAAGGGACTTGTCAATTATCCCGGTGCAGACCTCCAATGGAGGGCCATCGTAAACCCGGCTCCCATCATCCATTCTTCAGAGAATGACGAAAAAGTTGAAAAACTGAAAGCCGAACGGCTTAAAATGAAAATGGAATTCTTAAAACAAAAATCTGTTTCTTCCGAAAACTCAGGCTCTGCCATGGCTCCTTCGGTGGGGGCAAGTTTCGCGGGCAACCATTGTAACGGCAGTTCTCCACTGGATAACTGCGTGGCTGTTTCAAACGGTGGTTTGGTCGTAAGCGTAACCAATACTATCATTTATTATACCGACACCCAGGGCTCCAACCGGTATTATAACGACCTGCTCACATTCATAGGCGACGCTTCGGTTAAAGGAGTTTGCGACCCTGTTGTGATCTACGATGCAGGGGTCGACCGCTTCGTGTTCTTCTGCCAGGTTTCCCCCCTGAGCTCAAGCACTTCCAACCTGCTTATTTTCTTTTCAAAATCAAACGATCCCATTGACGGATGGTGGTACTATAAAATCACAGGAAATCCTCTGAACGACGGATGTGCCTTTGACTATCCCAAACTTGCATATTCCAATAATGAGCTTTATATCACGGGGAACCTGTTCAGGGATTCCGACGGCCATTTCAGCCAGGCTGTGATCTACCAGTTTACAAAAGGGCCCGCATTTGCCGGACAGGATTTATACCATACAGTCTGGTATGGCATTGACGGCAACCCGTTTACAATCTGCCCATTGTCGAACGGACAAGGTGGGAGTTACGGGCCGGGCTGCTACCTCATAGCCACCTCATCCTCCGACGCCAACCAATTCAATTTTTACGACCTCACCGATGACCGTTCAACGGGAAATGCCCAATTAAATCATTACACCATCAACACCTTGGATTACAAGGTTGCCCCGGATGCACCCCAGCCAAACACATCGGTACTCCTGAACACCAATGATTCCCGCACGCTTGGCGGTTTTTACCTTAACGGCAAGGTCCATTTCGTATTCAATTCAATGCGTCCCAGCGGCTCTTGCGGCATTAACTATAATCGCTTTGACCTGGGGACCAGCACCAATACTTCCATGACTTTCGGTCTTGACGGAGCCGATTACTGTTATCCTTCAGTGGCTTCTAGCGGTGTGAACAGCTCAGACCAGGCCGTTATGATCGGATTTCAAAAGGTAAGCACCTCGGTGTTTCCCTCGATGCGGGTTGTGGAATGCGATAATTTAATGAACTGGTCGGGCTCGGTTGAAGTACATCCTGGCGACAACTATGTTTATTATACAGGCAGCCCCGAAAGGATGGGGGATTATTCAGGCATTTACAGGAAATACAATGCCAGCAGTCCTGCTACCTGCTGGATGAGCGGGGCTTTCGGCGGATCCGACAATAAATGGGATACCTGGATTGCCGAAATTTTTGACAACACCAACGGCATTGCCGAAGGCTCAGGACAATTACTGGCTATGAATGTTTACCCTAATCCCGTAGTCTCCATCTTTTCCCTTGAATTCTCACTGAACGAAGCCGCGCCCGTTTCCGTCAGCATTATGGATGCCAATGGGCAGCTTGTAAAGAATTTATTCGAAGGCAAGGGGTATTCGGGTAAGAACATACTCAGCTTCAATAAGGCAAACCTTAAACCGGGGGTTTATTTTATCATCCTGAAATCAAATAACACTGTTCTGAAAAATGAAAAGATCATTGTTGAGGGTTAACATATTACTGCTGGTCCCCTTCCTTCTTTTCTGCAGTCCCAAAAACGCACAGCATTCAGGGAAGGCAGAAAAGACGGGAGAGATCAGGACCGACACTGTAAACAAAACATCAGTAAAAGAATATAATCAGAGGGTCATACACAATTCGGCGGATCAAAAAACCGTTGATTCATTAAAGAACGCCAGGCAGAAAAGGAAATAACAGATATGGCTATTGAAATAAAAGTGCCCAGTCCGGGTGAATCTATTACACAGGTGCAGCTTGCAAAATGGCTTGTCAGCGATGGGGAACAGGTTGAAAAAGACCAGGAGATTGTCGAGATCGATTCCGACAAGGCATCTTTCCCGGTAGCATCCCCCGAAGATGGGATCATCAGCTTCAAAGCTGCCGAAGGCGACACCATTGCCGTAGGCTCTGTAATTGCCGTTATTGAACTTTCGGCCGCCCCTTCGGGGGGTAAAAAGCCACAGGCTTCGCCTAAGGCCTCAAGTCCCGACAAAAACGACCCGGCTGAGGGTTCCGGACCAGGTCCTGCTGAAGTTAAGTCAGATGTTGCAGATGGAAGCCCGGCCAGCCTGCATGCATCTCCCCTGGCAAAAAGGATCATCGAGGATAAAGGAGTTAAAGCAACGGAGCTGGCAAGGGCTTATCCCGGGAAGAAAATTAACCGGAATGATGTTGAAGACTTTATCCGGGGCCGCAAAGCCGACGCTCCTCCATCCGCGTTCAGCAGCATTAGAAAAGAAGAAAGGAAGAAACTTACGACCCTCAGGGTCAAACTTGCCGAAAGACTGGTTGCAGTGAAGAACCAGACAGCCATGCTGACGACTTTCAACGAGATCAACATGACTGCCGCCCTTAAGCTTAAAGATAAGTACAGCGATGTTTTCAAAGTCAAGTACGGAGTGGGCATAGGGCTGATGTCGCTGTTTTCAAAGGCAGTGACCATTGCTCTCCAGGATTTTCCCCAGGTAAACAGCATGATAGACGGGGACGAACTGGTAAGCCCGAAATACGTGGATATCGGCATTGCCGTAAGCGCACCCAAGGGACTGGTAGTCCCGGTGATCAGGAACGCCGAATCGCTCAGCCTTGCAGGGCTTGAGATAAAGATCAAGGAATATGCCGTCAAAGCCAGGGAAGGAAGGATCACTATCGATGACATGAAAGGAGGCACTTTCACGATCACGAACGGGGGAGTGTTTGGCTCGCTCATGTCGACTCCAATCCTGAACCCTCCTCAAAGCGCCATCCTTGGAATGCACAAGATCATGGACAGGCCCATCGCGGTGGACAGGCAGGTTGTGGTGGCACCCATGATGTATGTTGCCCTTTCGTATGACCACAGGGTTATTGACGGGCGCGAGAGTGTGAGCTTCCTGATCAAAGTGAAGGAACTGGTTGAGGATCCTTTAAAAATGCTTACCATGGGCGAAGACCCCATTACCCTTCTTCTCGACCTGTAAAACTCATTGATCATGCGAAAAATAGTCGATTTCCTGGTAATTGGTTCGGGCATAGCCGGATTATCCTTTGCGCTTAAGGTGGCAAAGCACGGTAAGGTTTGCATTGTGACCAAATCAAAAATGGATGATACCGCCACAAGCTGGGCCCAGGGCGGGATTGCTGCCGTAATGCATACGCCCGATACGTTTGAGAAACATATCCAGGACACCATCATTGCGGGTGACGGCCTTTGTGATGAACATATTGTAAGGCTTACCATTACCGAATCAACCGACCGGATCAGGGAGCTGATCCGCTGGGGAGCCAAATTCGACAAAACAAAGTCGGGAAAATTTGACCTGGCCAAGGAAGGCGGGCATTCTGAATACAGGGTGATGCACCATAAGGATAAAACAGGCCGGGAGATAGAAGATACCCTCCTGGACCAGGTGAAACGCCATCCCAACATTGAAATCCTTGAAGATTATTTTACCGTGGACCTTATAACCCAGCACCACCTGGGCAT
Organism: uncultured Bacteroidales bacterium; assembly: GCA_903877385.1. Classification (GTDB taxonomy): domain Bacteria; phylum Bacteroidota; class Bacteroidia; order Bacteroidales; family FEN-979; genus CAIRDP01. The sequence goes on along the minus strand of CAIRDP010000010.1, from coordinate 98,498 downwards.
TGAAGTTAATAAAAAAACCAGGGATATCACATGCTATGGGGTATATGTTATCAATCCGCGTACAAGGCTGGTCGATACTATACTTTCGAAAATAACCCTGGTTGCCACAGGCGGAGCGGGCAATGTGTATACGAATACCACCAACCCTCTGATCTCCACCGGCGACGGGATCGCCATGGTTTACAGGGCGAAGGGGGCCGTTGACAATATGGAATTTATCCAGTTCCATCCTACTTCACTTTACCATCCTGAAGAAAAGCCGGCCTTCCTGATATCTGAAGCGGTGAGGGGTTTCGGGGGACAGCTTAAAACGCGCGAAGGCAAGGAATTCATGTTTAAGTACGACTCCAGGCTTGCACTCGCACCCAGGGATATCGTAACACGTGCCATCGACAACGAGATGAAGATCAGCGGGGATGATTATGTATGTCTCGACTGCCGCCATCTTCCGAAGAATGAAGTGATCAATCATTTTCCGACCATCTATGCAAAATGCCTGAGTGTAGGGATCGACATCACCAGGGACCTGATCCCTGTCGTACCTGCAGCCCATTACACCTGCGGGGGGATCCGCACGGATGAGTTCGGAAGAAGCAACATCCTGAACCTCTATGCTTCAGGCGAATGTGCCTGTACCGGCCTTCATGGCGCCAACCGGCTTGCCTCGAATTCACTGCTCGAATCACTGGTATTCTCACATCGTTCCAGCGTCGATGCCATCAGCAAGATCAGTTCGATAAGGATACATGATGAGATCCCCGACTGGAATGCCGAAGGTACTGTCCTGAACGAGGAGATGGTGCTGATCACCCAGACCCTGAAAGAAGTTCAGAGCATCATGAGCAATTATGTGGGCATAGTGAGGTCAAACCTGCGCCTGCAGAGGGCCCAGGACCGGCTGGAACTTTTATACAGGGAAACAGAGGAACTGTACGACCGCTCAATCCTTACGAAGAAGATTTGCGAGGTGCGCAACCTGATCAATATAGGTTACCTGATCATCAAGGCTGCGAGGGCCAGGCATGAAAGCAGGGGGCTGCATTATTCCCTTGATTATCCCAGCGTTTCGAAAAGAAAATAAGCCAGCCAAACTATATTCTTTAATTCAAACCAAGCTGCAAATGGCACTGATAAAAGCTGTCAAAGGGGTGGTTCCGAAATTCGGAAAGAATTGCTTTCTGGCCGATAATGCGACAATAACCGGTGATGTTGTAATGGGGGATGACTGCAGTGTATGGTTCAATGCCGTTATCAGGGGCGATGTTCATTATATACGAATCGGCAATAACGTGAACATCCAGGACGGAGCCATAATCCACTGCACTTACCAGAAATGGCCGGTTGATATCGGGAACAATGTTTCTATTGCCCATAACGCCATTATTCACGGTTGCACCATCAATGACAATGTGCTCGTCGGCATGGGTGCAATCGTCATGGACGGGGCGGTGATCAGCAGCAATTCGATAATCGGGGCGGGAGCCGTGGTTACAGAAGGCAGCAGGGTTGAATCCGGTTCAGTATGGGCCGGGATCCCTGCCAGGAAGGTTAAGGATATTGACCAGGCATTGCTTGAAGGACAGGTGAACAGGATATCGCGCAATTATAACAGATACGCTTCATGGTATGGGGATGAGCCTCTGCCATGACAAAAAAAACCGGCCCTTGCGAGCCGGTTTTTTTGATTAGTTACCTATTCCAAGTTTCTTCTTTACAAGGGGCATCACGTCATCTGAAGCCTCACTGTAAAGTACGACATCTTCAATGGAGTTGATGATATAAGTGTACTTGTTCTCTTTTGCAACTTCCTTGACGGCAGCTTTCGCTTTGTCAATGAAAGGCTGTACAAGTTCCTGCTGCTTGGTCTGCATATCAGTCTGGGCTTTCTGCTGGAAAGCATCGATACGGGCCTGAAGGTCCTGCAATTCTTTTTCTTTGGTCTGTTTGATAAGATCCGACATGGTTGCCGACTGAGCCTGGTATTCTCCATATTTATTCTCGAATTCAGCCTTCATGGCATCGAGCTGGTCGGTAAGGGTCTTTTGATAAGTCTGAAGTTTAATTTTAACCGAATCAATACCGGGCATTGCCTGAAGTAAGGTATTGAATTCAACATGGCCGATTTTAACAGGATTCTGCGCCTGAGTTAATGCTGACATACAGAAAACAAGTGCAATTACGGCAAAAATCTTTGCTAACTTTTTCATTTTGTGCTATTAAATGGTTTATACTCTTATTGGGACTGCAAAATTATTAAAATTTCCTGAATGCCAAACTATAGGGCGGCTGCTTATTTTTTTCCGCTCTTGTCTGTACCGCTTCCTCCGGTATCCGTTGACTTGCCTCCGCCGGTATCGGATGGCTTGGCTCCGCTGTTATCACTAGCCTTGCTTCCTTTACCCTTTCGGCCCGAAAGGCTGGCTCCAAGTTTATCAAGGACTTCATCACTGATGTCGTATTTTGGATTTGCAAATAAAATCGACAGGCTTCCGCCCTTATCAAAGACTACTGCGTAATTGTTGCTTGTGGCAATATCCTGTATGGCGTTGTATATTTTCTCCTGGATAGGCTTCACAAACTCCAGTCTTTTTTTAAACAGGTCGCCGTCTTTTCCGAACCTGGTTTTCTGAAGGTTTTTAGCTTCTTTCTCGGTATCAACAATCTCCTGTTCCTTTTTCTTTTTCATATCTTCGGGAAGAAGGACGGCCTGGGCCTGGAATTCCTTGTACATTTTATCCACTTCCGAAAATTTCGCATCTATCTCCTTTTGCCATTGCAGGCTTAATTCGTCAAGCTGGGCCTGGGCTTCGGCAAATTCAGGAATGTTATCCAGTATGTACTGGCTGTCGACATAAGCGAATTTCTGCGCCCGGGTGGAGAGAGAAACCAACATGAAAAATGCAACTGCAATTAACGCTAACCTTTTCATATGTTAAATATTTGATGATCTGATTTTTAAATAACATTTTCTTAATCTCACCATCTGAAAAATTAATCAATTGATGAATTGATAGAGAAATGGAACTGGCTGCCATTTGATCCCGGTGCATTCGGAACAGGATCCAGGCCATATCCCCAGTCGAGTCCCAGCAATCCGAACATCGGCAAAAATACCCTGATCCCGACACCCACCGAACGGTATACGTCAAATGGATTGAATTCCCTCCACGAAGGCCAGTCATTCCCGGCTTCCAGGAATGCCAATCCGTAAATCGTGGCCGAAGGATTCAGCGAAATGGGATAACGCAGCTCAAGGGTATATTTGGTATAGGTGACGCCTCCGAGAATAGTATTCGGATATCCCGGGGTGAGAGAATTGTTCACATAGCCTCTCATCCCTATGAGTTCCCTTCCGTCCATGTTATTATATCCTGTTAAGCCGTCACCACCCAGGTAATACCTCTGGAAAGGTGTTATTCCCAGGTTATAGTTGTATGCACCCAGAACACCGAACTGGATTCTTGGAGTAAGCACCAGTTTCTGGATCAGGTTGATGTACCATGCTCCCTTGAACTTGAATTTCCAGAACTCAACCCATTTGTACTTTTCATTCGTACTCATGGTACTGTAATCCACCTTCCCCCGGAACAAGGAATAGGGAGGTGTAAATTCACCGGTAATGGAAAACTCGGAACCATTCCTTGGGAAAATGGGTGCGTCCACTGAATTCCTTGAAAGCACAAGGGAATAGCTTAAAGCATTGTAAGTACCGTTGCCGCCACCGAAAGTAAATATTGAGGAGTAATTCAGGGTGGTATATTTATTATAATTAAAGGATTGGTATAAAGTAAAGTAATTGTCAGGCCATTTCAGCTGGGAACCTAAACCAACACTAATCCCGTCGATCTTGAAATAACCGAAAAGGGGATCGCTTGTGGCAAGCCCGTTTGTATACCTCGAATGGACATACGAAAGGCTCAGGGCAAGTGGCTTTTTACCTCCGACCCAGGGTTCAGTAAACGAGAATGAATAACTGTAATACCCCGCCCCGTAAGTTTGGAACCTGACGCTCAGCTTTTGTCCGTCCCCGGCAGGGATCGGCCTCCATGCCTTAAAGTTGGTGATATTCCTGAGTGAAAAATTATTGAACGACAAACCAAGGGTACCTATGATCCTGCCATAACCCCAACCTCCCGAAAGTTCGATCTGGTCGGCAGAAGTTTCCTCCACCCCGTATTCAATATCAACCTGGCCCAGTTCAGGTTTGGGGTTTACATTGGGTGTCAGTTTCTCAGCGTCAAAATATTTTAACTGTGCCAGCTGCCGTTGCGAACGGATCAGGTTGTCGCGGCTGAAGAGCTGGCCCGGCCTGGTCTGAACTTCGCGAAGCGCAACATGGTCGTTTGTTTTTGTATTTCCCTTGATGGTAACCTTGCTGATGGTCGCCTGGGGACCTTCATGCATCCTGATCTCCAGGTCAATAGAATCATTTTCAACCCTTGTTTCAACCGGTACCACGTCGAAGAACAGGTACCCGTCATCCATATAGAGTGAACGGATATCAGCCCCGTTAGGGTTATATGACAAAGCTGTTTCCAGGGTTTCCTGGTCGTAAACGTCTCCTTTTTTGAGTTTCAGGAAGTGGCTCAGCACATCCGATGGGTACTTGGTATTGCCAACCCAGGAAATTTTGCGGATATAGTATTTCGGTCCTTCATCGACCCAGATATCAATATTGATGCTGCTTTCATCAAATTTCGATATGGAATCCCTTATTATCCTGGCATCCCTGTAACCCAGGGCGTTATATTTTTTGATAAACGTCTGTTTATCTTCCTCGTAATCTTCAGGGATGAATTTCGACGATTTGAATATCCTGAGACGGATGGTGCTCATCCCCTGTTTTTCCATGTCATTGGCAATTTCATCAAAATCCAGGATAGCTGCGTGAGTAGTGGCATCAACGATCATACCGCTCATCCCGTCCATGGGGTTGAACACGCTTTTTTCCTTGGTCTTTTTCATGGCAGCCATCACCATTTCGTGATTTAGCTGGGTGTTGCCATGGATATTGATGGAGTAAACCTTAACCCTTTCGTTTTTGTTGATGTTGATATAAAGCACCACGTCGTTGGCCGCAGAGGTGTCCTTTTTTTGCTGTATGTTGATCTGGACATTGAGAAAGCCCTTATCGGTATAAAACTTCCTGATTATATTCTTGGTCTTCAGGATCATGTTATCAGTAACATATTCACCCTTTACCAGCCTGATCTTGTCGCGGATATCATCAGCATCGGACTTTTTAATTCCGCTGAACTGGAATTTCGACAACCTCGGCCTTTCTTTAAGCCAGATATCCAGGAAAACCTGGTTATCGATAATTTTAGTTACGGATATCTGGATATCCTCGAACAGGCCCTGGTCCCAGAGTTTCCTCACCGAGCCGGTAATCCTGTCACTGGGAATCTTGACCTTTTCACCGACCGTCAAACCCGAAAGCATGATCAGGACATTCGCATCAAGGTATTTAACACCGCTTACGGTGATCCCGCCAATAATGTATTCTTTCGGGTTGGAGTAATCCAATCCGGCCTGCTGGCCGATAGTGATCTGGGCCTTTGACACAGGCACGAGAAGAACAAGAAGCAGGAAGAGTATCAGAAATCGTTTATCCATCCTATCGCCTATGCATTTTTTGTTCAAGTTTATTGATCTGTTCGCTGGTCAATCCGAACCTTCGTTCCCTGTGCTGGAAATCAATAATGGCCGTATAAAAATCCTCTTTGTTAAAATCGGGCCATAAAACAGGGGTAAAATACAGCTCGGCATATGCAATCTGCCAAAGCAGAAAATTGCTGATCCTGTATTCACCGCTTGTCCTGATAAGCAATTCAGGTTCGGGAATATTACGTGTGGTAAGAAAACGGTTAAAACAGTCGGCGTCTATATTATCGACCTCGAGTTTGCCGTCTTTAACTTCATTTATAATTGATTTAACTGCCTCGATGATCTCCCACCTGGAGCTGTAACTCAATGCAAGCACAAGGGTGAGCCCTGTATTGCCTGAAGTAGCCTGCATGGATTTGGTGAGTTCTTTCTGGCTGCCCAAAGGAAGGCTCTCCAGGTCGCCAATAGCCTCAAGGCGGATATTATTCTTCATCAGGGTTTTCATCTCCTTATGCAGGGATTTAACCAAGATGCGCATCAGTGCGTCTATTTCATATTTGGGCCGGTTCCAGTTTTCGGTGGAAAAAGCGTAAAGGGTTAGATAACCTAAGCCAAGCTCTGCTGCAGCTTCTACAGTGTTTCTTACCGAATCCACTCCCCTCTCATGACCCAGGGTGCGGGCAAAGCCCTGCTTTTTGGCCCAACGCCCGTTCCCGTCCATAATAATAGCTACATGAGCGGGCAGCTTTTTGCGGTCAATCTGTTCCTGTAAATTTTTTTCGGTCATGAATCCCTTAATGTTCTAAATCCCTGCAACGCCTGCGCGATACCAGGTTAAATTTATAGGTCAGTGTGACCCCGCTGAACGAATACCAGTCGTTGCTTCTCGAATTTCCTCTCTGCATCCCCGGTGTGTAACTCATGGTCGGATCTGAAAGTAACTGGGAAGGGTCGTCTTTGTTGATCGCACGCCCGTCCAGGTAATAGGTCTTGCTCACGTCATCAAGATAATCGGTGAATGTCTTGTGCATTTCCCAGAAAACTGCAAGACCAAGCCTGCGGGCAAGACTTATTTTAACCCCCAGCCCGAAAGGTATCCCGAAAGAATACGTCTTGTAAGGTTTCCTTCCTTCATAACCTACGTTCTGCCCTTCAGTCCCCAGGTCCCTCAAGGCGACACTGCCATTTTTAGGATTAAAAAGGAAAAACGAAAATCCGGCGTAAATATAGGGAGTTATCCAGTTCTTGCGGCTTCCAACATAAAAATCAAAGAAATTAAATTCAGCGACAGCCGAAAAATCGGTCACAGGACTTGAAAATGAGAGGTCTCTCTCGGGCAGGAATTTCGATTGCTCCGAGTTACCTTTCACCGTTCCCCTGTATGCGCTCAGCTTGACTGCCCACCGGTCGTCGATGTCGTACCTTGCCAAAACCCCATAGGCAAGCTGGTAATTCTGAAACTGTTTCCCCGGGTTGAGGTCACCAAGGTAGTAGCTTCCACCTCCGAATAAACCTACCTCCAGGTCCTGAGCCGAAAGACAGCTTCCATAGAGCCAGAAGATGCTTACGGCAACAGCCTGTACCCACCCCTGTGAAAGAGGTGACCTGCTTTTTCCCGTTTGCATCAGTTTATACATAAATGATATAGAGTTTCAACAATGTATCTTAACGCTGAATTCCTGACTTTATTGGATGGGCTTATGTTAAGAATTATAACTAATTCCGAACATCCAGGCCCCAGTTCAACTTATCCCTTAATGTATTGAAAAATGAGGCATCCCGCAGCCTTAAAAGACTGATCCTGAACCCTGCTTTCCTGATCAGGAGTTCAAGCGGGTTTTCAACCTCCCTGATCCTTGAATCCATGCTCACGAAGAAAGAGGCATTCTGGCTGCCTACAAGTATCCTGATCTCGACGTCATCCCTCATGACCACAGGCCGTACGGTGAGGTTATGACTTGCAATGGGAGTAATTACGAAAGATCCTGCATCCGGTGCAATAATAGGGCCCGTACAGCTAAGGGAATAGGCTGTGGAACCTGTTGGCGTGGAAACAATAAGGCCATCAGCCCAATATGAATTAAGAAAGTCGCCGTTGACCCAGGTCTGTATGGTGAGCATCGACATGGGCTTTGCCTTGTAAACGGTGATTTCATTCAGTGCAAAATTAAAAGGGAGAAACAAACCGTTGGAAGTTTCAAGATTAAGCAGGGTCCTCTGATCCAGCTTATAATCGGATTGCAGGATTGCATCCAGGGCCGGCACTATCTTTTCCCTGGAAATACTGGAAAGAAATCCAAGCCTTCCCATATTGATCCCCGTAAGTAAAATGCCTGAGTCCCCCACCAGGGTCAATGCATCAAGCATAGTCCCGTCACCCCCTATCGAAAATAAAATATCCACCTTGCCACGGATGTCATCCTGGTTGGTAAAAACCAGGGGCAGGGAATTGAACCTGAGTCTTCCCCCAATGGATTTGAAAAAAGGTTCATAAAAATACAAAGGCCCGCCGGCAGGTTCAAGCTTCTCAACGAGGGTCTGCAAAAGCGGTAGAACCGCTTCAGCCAGCTGTTTTCCGTAAACGGCAAATTTCATCAGAAAGGCTGATTTTAAAATAGTTTGCAAAGATACGGGAAAAAAGGATACAAAAAACCCTTAGATGGGAGCTATGAAATGGATGTAAATTCCCGGTTTGCCCATCAGGTTCAACGATCCTTCAAGACTGATCACGATGTCATAATAGGTGGTAAAATCCAGGCCCAGTCCGTAACCCATCATAAAGGTGTTTTGAAGGGTGTTGAAGGGAATATAAACATCATCCAAACCGTAGGCTTTCTGCCTGTATGCATACACATAGCCCATGTCGACGAATAGGTTGGCATATAATGCAAGGGGAATGGTATTGAATTTGGAGGTATTGATAAAGTTGATCTTCTCAACCCTTTCAGGAAGAATAGCAAATTTGATGTTGTCTTTGAACAACAGGTAATGCTGTCCGTCAACAACATAATACTCGTAACCCCTTACAAAATCCCGGTTATAACCCAGGCCCCTCTGGAGATAATACGGCTGCTGTGATTCCAGGCTTAACTTCCCCAGAAGGGACAATGCGTAATACCATCGCCCGCTGAACTGGAAATATTTGCGGAAGAGTGACTTGATATAGGTATTATGTGTAAACCAGTATGGCATCGAATGGCTGAATTCCAGGTCGAAATACCATCCCCTGAGAGGGTAAAACTGCACATCCCTGTGATCGTTCTTATACTGGTACCAGAATGTCATAAAATCCTGGTTGTTGTTATAAGTCAGCGAAAAACCCGGCTGGTGCAATACGGTATCCTGCAAATAATAATGGCTGTAAGAAAGCCTGAATGTATGAATAACATAGATATTCGGCCTCAGCAGCAAATCCCCGAACGCATAGGTAAGTTCCTTCGGATAAGCCCCGGATCCGTTGTAATAATCAGGCTTGTTATTCCGGGTATTTACAGCCACCTGGTGGTTGAGATCCATATCAGCCCCAAAGCTTATACCCAGGGTTTGCTTACTGTTGATATAAGGGATCTTATAGTTGAAGCCGTATTTCTGGTTGAATCCCAGGTGAGTGATTATCTTCAGGGTCTCATTCCTTCCCCTCACATTAAAAAATGTAAAGTCTATGCCATACGTGAGCTTGGTCCAGTCCCAGGTCTGCAGCCATGCGTTGATGTCCTGGTCTGAAAGCTGGAAATACGGTATCGGCCAGGCATACCATCGTTCGATCACCGCTATGTTCAGGTTCATCCTGTTTGTCTGCGGGTCGATGACCGTGTCGAGGGTCACGAAATTGAATAGCCTGGTGTTGAAAATGTTCTCTTTCGCATGTGCAAGTATCTGCGGAAGTCGTGCTACCATGAGACTGTCGCCTTCCCTGAATTTTAATTCACGGAGGATGATGTTGGGGTGTGTGAGGCGGTTCCCCGAAATGCTCACAGTTCCCGCTATCACATAAGGGTCCTGGGCCCTGGAGTTCAGGATGAAAACAAGAAAAAGCAGGGCCAGGGCCTGTTTCAGCAAGCGGGTGACAGCTGCTGCCGGCCCTCTCATAAATCAGATATTTAAGTAGTTCATCAGGGAATCGAAGCGGTCCTGCAATCCATCTGAAAAGGAATCCTCTTTGGACCAGCTGGCCTTTACCAGGTAATTGTAGCGGGAGAAGGTCTGCAGCAATGCGCCGATATCGACACGGTTGACCTTGATGGTTATTTCAAGTTTTGTGGAATCAGGATGTGAAGTAACGTACAGGCTTAATATCTTGGAGTCGTTCGATTCAACAATTCCCGCAATTTCGGTCAGGAGGTAATCTTTCTGGTTGACTTCAAGGACAATGATCCCGCCGGGATTTTTCGTGGATGTGATGGCCGAAAGTTTCTGAACCAGGTCGGTGAGGGAAATCACACCCATGTACTGGTTTTTTGTATTCAGAACCGGCAAAAGAGTAAGTTTCTGGTCGGAGATCATCAGCAAAACATCATATACATGCTGATGCTCATAAACATAAGGCCTTTTCAGGGCAACTTTCCCGTCCCACACAGCCAGGTCAAACTCTCCCCGGTTATAAATTTCGGAATCGGAGATCAGCCCGATTAATTCCAGTTCTTCAACCACCGGAAGGTGGGAAACCCTGAGCTCATCCATCAGCCCAAGGGCATCCGAACCTATGTCGTTAGGTCTCAGGGCTATTATTGTGTCATTTATAAGGTCCCGCGCTATCATTGAGGATGCTAAGATAACTATTATATCTCAAATGGCTGACCTCCCCCCTGTCCAGGGCATTTTTGACCGCACAGCCCGGCTCATGCGTATGGGTGCAGTTTTTATACTGGCAATATTGCAGCAGCCTGTCCATCTCGGGGAAACATCTCGGGATCTCCTGCGGTTCGAAATCGATCAGGCCGAATTCCCTGATACCGGGGGTGTCGACGATGAACCCTCCGCCGTACAATTCATGCATTTCGGCAAAAGTTGTGGTATGCATGCCTTTAAGGTGGACCTCCGAAATTTCGCCTGTCCTGATGTCAAGCCCGGGTTGTATGGCATTGATGAGGGCCGATTTCCCTGCTCCCGAATGCCCGGCAAACAGGTTGATCCTCCCCTTCAGTACCGATTTCAGGGCCTCAAGGTTGGTTCCTTTCAGGGCCGAAACAGCATAACAGGTATAACCTGCACCCTTATAAATATTTTTCAGCTCTTCGTAGAGGTTCGTGAGTTCAGCTGTGTAAAGGTCTGTTTTATTGAATACCAGGCTGGCCGGGATGTAATAGCCTTCGGCGGTAACAAGGAAACGGTCGATGAACCCTGTCGAAGTGCGGGGCTCGGCCAGGGTCACGATGAGGTATGCATGATCCAGGTTGGCGGCGATAATATGCGAAACCTTCGAAAGCTTGGTCGCTTTGCGTATGATATAATTGTCACGCGGGTGGATGGTGGTGATTACGGCATTCCCGTGCTGAATATCAGGTTCCAGGACCACCCTGTCGCCTATGGCCACCGGGTTAGTGTGCTTGATGTCCTGTATCCTGAACTGCCCTTTAAGCCTGCAATTCAGTTTGCTGCCGTCTTCAAGGCGCACCCTTATCCAGCTTCCTGTCGATTTTATAACCAGGCCTTCCAAGAATCAGTGGGAATTAGAGTGTTTGTTCAGTGTAAATGGTTTTGAAAATAGGGCACCGTATAATTTTTCTTGTAAAATTATAAAAATTAGTTATTTTTGAACGAATTAAAAGCCTCTAGCTATGAGACCAATTGTTTATTTCACCCTGGCCTTTGCCCCTGTTGTGGCCATTGCGATGTATTTCTACTTCGGGCGTAAATACGGGAAGGCCTTCAAGAAAGTATTGATCCAGAGCTTCCTGGCAGGTATTTTGGGGGTGGCTGTCCTTGCTGCGGCTAAGATCCTTTCGACTTTACTCGGGCTCAACGACCTGAGAAGCCTTAAACGTTTGCTTTTTTATTCATTCATCACCGTGGGCTTCGCTTCCGAACTGGGTAAATTCATCCTTTACCGTTACTACATCATCCCCAAGAAAGCAGTCGACAAACCGATTCACGGCATCACCTTTTCGATAATGACCGCCCTGGGTTTCTGTGCCATTGCCCTTCCAGGGTTCCTTATCAACTGGTTTCCTACCCAGCCCTCGTTCCCGGTAACCCTGTATGCTTTCATTTTTGTACCGGCCAACATCATGTTTTCGGTAGTGATGGGTTTCTTTGTAGGCATGGGTAAGTTCATCAAAACGTATTTTATGTTCACGCTTACAGGCTTGTTCGGGGCAACATTTTTCCAGGGGTTGTTCATTTTCACCCTGGTGACCCAGGATTTCAAGCTTCTCAGCCTGTTTGCCTTCGGCTCAACCATAATCGTATTCATCCTTGGCATTAAAGCTGCAGTTACTGAACCTGAACTTGACTGAGCGAATACAGTTTCCCTGGCTTACACCTTACTGCATTCTCCAGTTCCAGGTTAAGCAGGGCTACAACAACCCGGTTTACGGGCAAGGTGCTTTTCCTGCTTATTTCATCAACACTCAGATCACCTTCGGCAAATAAAATTTCGACGACCTTCTCTTCATCCTGGGTTAGGGGGATGAATAGTTTCGGTTGCACTGCAGGGTGTTTCAATACAGGTTCACCCCATCGCATCTCAAAGATGAGGTCCTCAGCATTTCTGACTACATCGGCTTTTTTCAGCTTCAACAGCAGGTTGCATCCTCCCGAATACCTGTCACTGGTCCTCCCCGGCACTGCAAACACCTCACGGTCATACGAATGCGCCAGGTCGGCAGTGATGAGGGCTCCCCCCTCCTCTGCCGCTTCAATCACAACAATGGCATCGCAAAGCCCGGCGATGATCCTGTTCCTCATGGGAAAGTTTTCCCTGTCGGGTTTCGTGCCGCTGAAAAATTCAGTGATCAGCCCGCCCTGCCCCAGCATTTTTTCGGCAATGGCTTTATTGTTATCAGGATAAATACGGTCAAGTCCGTGGCCTAAAACACCTACCGTATTCATACCATAATCAAGGGCAGCCCTATGCGCCTGGCTGTCGATGCCGTATGCAAGCCCGCTTACGATCAGAGGGTTTTCAAACTTCAGCCCTTCAACCAGGTCCCTGGTTACCTTACGGCCATAATCCGTAGCGCTCCTTGTACCCACCACCCCGACGACCTTTTCGGCATCGAGATCCGCAGTCCCTTTATAAAAGAGATATACAGGGGAATCGTAACAGTCGGTGAGGCGGCGGGGATAATCCTCATCCTGGAAATAAAGCACCTTCAGCCTGTACTTCTCGATGAACTTCATCTCGGCCTCGGTCCTTCTCCAGAGCTCCCTGTCCTTATATCCCTGCCTTATGGCAGTTGAGAGTGCAAGGTTATTGCCCTCAAGGTCCTGCCAGTGGGCAAACACATTTTCGGCGGTTTGAAACTGCCTGATCAGCTTTTTACCGGTAACACTTCCTACGCCAGGGACCTGCGACAAGGCAAGGGTGTATTTTAATGAATTTTGATCCATCTGTTTTTTACCTTATCTTTATCCGCCATGATCCTGAAAGTGATATATTTGTTTAAAACTTTTTGATTGCAGACCTCCGATCCCATCGCCCTTGTATGCCCGCTCGACTGGGGGATAGGCCACGCTACACGCTGCGTCCCTGTGATCGGGGCCCTGAAAGAACAGGGCTGGAAAGTTATTGTTGCCGCCGACGGAAGACCTTATGAATTTTACCAAAGCGAATACCCCGAATTGGAGCTTGTAAGGTTTCCCGGGACCCAGGTCCGGTATCCATCCGGCCCGGGGATGGTTTTAGCGATGGCAGTAAAAATCCCCCGCTTTCTTATTGGTTTCAGGCAGGAACATCAGTTCCTTAAAAAACTGATCAGCGAAACAGGGGCCAGCCTTGTGATTTCCGACAACCGTTACGGATGCTGGAACAAAGGGGTGAAATCGGTTTTCATGACCCATCAGCTGAATATACAGCTCCCTAAGTGGATGTGCGGGCTTTCAACAGTGCTCAGGAAGATCAATTACTCATTCATCCAAAGATATCATGAATGCTGGGTACCCGACCTGGAAGACGAAGGCGGGCTGAGCGGCCGTCTTTCCCATTGCATAAAACTGCCCGGCAACTGTCATTTTATAGGCCCGCTCACTCGTTTTTCGGGGCTCAACGGAATCCTGCCCCAACTCCCCTGCCCTCCTGCCGGGATCTTTGTAATTCTCTCAGGCCCGGAACCCCAGAGGACCATACTCGAATCCCTCATCATCGGGCAGTTAAAGGAAACCTCATTCAGCGCCATCATAGCGGGAGGCAAAAACGAATCAAAGGAAACCAAAGTTATTGAAGGGCGAATCAGCCTTTTCCCACACCTGCCATCAATACTGATGAAACACTATATTGAAAATTCCGGTTATGTGATCTGCAGGAGCGGGTATTCCACCCTTATGGACCTGTCGGCCACGGGTAAGCCGGCAATCCTCATCCCAACTCCCGGGCAAACCGAACAGGAATATCTTGCCAAACGACTTTCGGAAATGAACATCTATTATTCAACAGCACAGCAGGACTTCCGCCTGAAGGAGGCAATGGAAAACATTAAAGGGTACACGGGGATAAGCCTCCAGAATGATCTGAGACTTTTAAAACAAAGAATAAGCAGGCTGAAGGTTCAGGCGGGAAGTTTTCGGGAGCGGTAAACCAGGTATATCCCGAGAAGCACAAACGGAATACTCAGAAGCTGCCCCATGTTCAGCGGCATACCCTGTTCAAATCCCACCTGGGGCTCTTTCAGGAATTCAACGAAAAACCTTACTCCGAAAACAAAGATGAGGAACAGCCCGAACAGCAGTCCTGGTTCGGGTTTCCCTTTTTTAACATAATACAGCCTCCAGAGCGATATAAAAATGATAAAATAACAAAGCCCTTCATAGATCTGGGTTGGATGCCTTGGATCCAGGGCTTCGGCCGGATTTGAAGCTCTCAGGAAATAAAAGCCCCAGGGGAGGCTGGTGACATGCCCGAATATTTCGGAGTTCATCAGGTTCCCTGTCCTTATGAACAATCCCGACAAGGCAACAACGATCACAATCCTGTCGATGACCCATAAAAAGGTCAGTTTATTCCTCATGCCGAAAATCCAGATCGAAAGGATAATACCGATTGCCGCACCGTGGCTGGCCAGGCCGCCTTCCCACACTTCAAGTATCTTTACGGGGTGGGTCAGGTAATACCCCGGTTCATAAAAAAGGCAGTGTCCCAGCCTTGCGCCGACTACTGTCCCTATAACCATATACGTTGTAAGGGTATCCAGTTTGGTTACTTCGATGCCTTCTTTTTTGAAGAACTGTATCATGATCAGGTAGCCGAAGAAAAAAGAAGAAGCGAAAAGGAGTCCGTACCAGCGGATCGCCAGGCTTCCAAAATGGAAAAGCTCGGGGTTCGGGTTCCAGTGAATGAATGTGAGTATGGAGGTCATTGGTTTGATTTAAGTCGTTTTTTAAACAGGGAATCCATCTCCGCCGCCAGCTTTGCCTGCTTGTTTTCGGTTGCCATCACAGAGATCCTGCGCAGCATGCCCATATTCGTGTTGACATCGTTCTGGAAATACTGACGGTAAGCCGGATCGTACGACATATAATAATCGAGGTTCTGTGCAAATACCTGGGCCACCCTCCTCATCAGGAAAATGGCTTTAGCCGTATCCCCTGCTTTAAAGTACACATCGGCATACGGCAGCATATACATATCGTAGGTGATCTTGGCATCGGGGAAATTGTTGAGATAGGAATTAAGCAGCCTTACCGCCTCTTTCTTTTTACCCGTGCTCACCAGCGACTGGGCTACCCTCATGACATTGGTCTTCGGGCGCACCGAATTGTTCAGGCTTTCGGGGTCGATATAAACATGGGGATCGCTCAGGTTCCCCCACTTGCACCTGTTCATCAGGATATCATAGGAGGTAAGTGCGTCAACTCCGCCCATGCCTTTGATATAGTCGACCGAGTCGGCGGGGACAGGCATGAATTTATAGACCCATCCGGTGACGCTGCAGAATTTCTCGAGGTTGAATACATGGTTTACGCTGCCGGGAGATGCGAAATAAAGAGGCCTCGTCCAGTTATTCGAGGCTACGAAGTCGAGCAGCATGATATCATTCTTGTACAACTGGTTCCCGCGTATGGTCCAGTAAATGGTATCCACCATCTTATCTTTCAGATGCAGGGGTACAATCCCGTTTTTAATACAGGCATCCTTATCCACCGCAAGTTTTACATTCCTGGTAGGGATGTACTTGATCTTCTCGCCGTTCTGAAGGGTCAGGAAAGTCTCGGGGTCATCGCTGTTAATGAAATCAATGATGTCTTTCAGATTGGTGTATCCCTTTACTCCTATGTCATAGAAAGGGATGATCTCATTCTTCCCGGTACCGTACATGCTCCGCTTCAGGGTGAAAGGAAGGGGGTTCGAATCGTACATCTTCTGATAGAGCTGGTCGATATACCATCCGCCGGAGGCGAGCATAAAATTAACCACCCTCACATCGGTTCTTATCCCTTCAACTTCCTGGTCGTACCATAAGGGGAAAGTGTCATTGTCGCCATTGGTTATCAATATGGCCTGTTTATCGCAGGAGTTCAGGTAATTTGCCGCAAAATCGCGGCAGGAGAATTTCCCGCTGCGGTCATGGTCGTCCCAGTTCTCTTTGGCCATGTTGGCAGGGACAAGCAGCAGGCAGAAGGCAAACACGAGGATAAGCGGCAGGTACTCTCTTTTCAGGTATTTTTTTGCAAGGTTCACAAGGTAAACCACCCCGAGCCCGATCCAGATTGCAAATGCATAGGTTGAACCGCAGTACGAATAGTCCCTTTCGCGGGGCTCGAAAGGTTTCTGGTTAAGATAGACCACTATGGCCAGGCCTGTCATGATAAAAAGCATGGTAATGACAATGGTTCCGCGGGATTCCTTTTTTGCCTGGAAGAAAAAGCCGATGAGCCCAAGGATCAGCGGCAGCATATAATACCTGTTTGTTCCCCAGTTCTTCTTATTGTCGGGCAGGTTCAGCTGGTCGTGGCCAAGCCGCAGCTTGTCGATAAACGGTATGCCGGTTATCCAGTTCCCGTTTTCAATTCCCCCGAAGCCCTGCACATCATTCTGCCTTCCCGAGTAATTCCAGAGAAAATACCTCAGGTACATCCAGCCAACCTGGTAAGTAAGGAAATATTTAAGGTTTTCGGCGAAGGTTGGTTTGTTGACGACCTGGGTTTTACCGTCCTCATCGGTGATTGTAATGGGAACGCCCTCGCCTCCCCATTTCTTATAAAAGTCAAGGGTCCCCTGTCGGTCACCCTCCCTGCTCCATATCCTGGGGAAGATCGTCATGAACCTGGAATCATAAACCGGGATTGTTCCTTTACGGTCGTCCACGACAACATACCTTCGGGTTGCAGAATCATGGGCATAAACCGGGCTGCCATCCTCATAACCAACAACAGGGGCATTATAATACTGGCCGTAGAAAATGGGCCAGGTACCGTATTGTTCACGGTTCAGGTATGAAACCAGCCCGACTATGTCTTTGGGGTCATTTTCATTGATGGGGGTATCGGCATTTGCACGGATCACAAGCACAAGAAAAGTCGAGTACCCCATCAGCAGGAAGGCAAAAGCAAGGATTATGGAATTGAGCATCGGGCGTTTGGTCCTGTGGGTATACCAAAGTCCCCATACAATAAGGCCGACAAGCAGGGCGAAATAGAAGACGGTCCCGCTCTGGAAGGGCAGGTGAAACGAATTCACGAACAATATCTCGAATTTGCCGGCAAGGTTTGGTATCCAGGGAATGACAAAGTACATGATGAAAGCCAGCACCAGTATTGATATCAGAAGCGTAAGCAGCATTCCCTTGCGGCTGGGTTTGAATTTCCTGAAATAGATGACAAACCCGATGGCGGGTATGGTAAGAAGGTTCAGCAGGTGGACTCCTATGGCAAAACCTATCATCAGGGCGATGAAGATAAGCCAGCGGGAGGAATGTTTCTCATCGGCAACCGATTCCCATTTCATGATGGCCCGGAAAACCAGGGAAGTGAACATGGCCGACATGGCATACACTTCGCCTTCCACAGCCGAGAACCAGAAGGAATCGGTAAAGGCGAAAGTCATTGCGCCAATGAACCCGGCAGCGAAGATGGTCCACATGCGGCTCCTGGTCATTTCGCCGTCGGGGGCAACTATTTTACGGGCAAACATGGTAATGACCCAGAAGAGGAACAGTACGGCAAGTGCGCTGCAGATGGCGCTCATGGCATTGATCATCATGGCAACCTTCGCAGTGTTCCCGAAAGCGAACAACGAAAACACCCTGCCGATGAGCTGCATGGTAGGCGCCCCGGGAGGATGGCCGATCTGGAGTTTATAGGTAGTCGAAATAAATTCACCAGGATCCCACCAGCTGGCGGTAGGTTCGATGGTGAGTAAAAACACCACGGCCGACAAGGCAAAAGTAAGCCAGCCGATGATGGTGTTAAGTCTCTGGTAATTATTCATTGATAGGCCTTGAACAGTCAGCGAAGGTACAAAAATTGCGCTTATGCGAAAAATATGCTACTTTTGCAGCCGCCTTTGAACGCCGGGCATTTAACATTGAGGTTTCAATGTTCAGTGTCCGGTATTCCTCTGTCCCGTGGTGTAATGGCAGCACTAGAGATTTTGGTTCTCTTGGTCTAGGTTCGAATCCTGGCGGGACAACAAACACAAACTACAAAAGACAGTTAATCAATGTATTGGCTGTCTTTTTTTATTGATGGGTACAAGTAGTGTAAAACACATAGATAATCCGAAGCCCAGGCTATATTCTTAAGTGGAGTTTATATCGTGAAATTAACAGGAGAAAAAATATTGGAGGAGGTGCAAAAGTGAGTTTTGGAAAACTTTATCTATAAGTATTGTTAACTGCTTTATAAGAACAAATTAGGATGATCCTGAAATTACTCCTTATACTGGAGCATTGGATGAAAGCAAGTTGTTAATAGTAGAGCCTATATTGAGATACTGGCAGGCACAAACTACTTGCCATTTATCAAAATTTATAACATTGGGCATAACACGCCTTCAGCATGACACCAGCGTGTAATTGATGCATCGACCAAGAGCACCTCTAAAGATAGTTATGTTGATGGTTGAGACTGCCAATATAAAACCGACAGGGGATTGATTTTAACTTTTTCAAGGTTTATTCCATGGCAACAATTTACTGCTCCCAAAAATTATCAACACTTCTTGGTCTCCCCAAGAAGCACAAAGATGGCGCATTCACTGAGGCTGATTCCCATTGCTGGAACGCCATGCTGTTTTTGCAAGAAACGCCGGCTTTGACCAGCCTTTGCCAGAATTACCTGACACTCTCCAATTGTTGAATGTTAAGAAGATAATGTGGTAAATTTGGATCGGCAGAGACTGGTCAATTAGACTGGTTTTTCCAATATGCATGCGTACTACGAGATATTCTCACTGTGAAAATGTAGCGCCGTTTTATTTCTTAATTTCTAATCGTATTACCTGTCATTTTTAAAGCTATCTATTTCCTTAACAAAATCCAAGGATTGAATGACTGAATAAAAACCGTAACCGCGCATGAAATTACGAACCCGTTTATTGTTTAAATTCTCATAATTTATATTTTTAAACAACCATACTGCTAACCAAGTAGTTAATCCTGTACAAAAAAATTGAACGACCCAAAAAATAATGCTGCCATGCATAATCAGTTCATAATTGAGATACCATATTGTATAAAACGGAAGCTGTATCCATAGTATGCGGACAGATTTCATGATAGAGAATTGCAATGTAGCCAGTTTCCGTTGTGTAATTGTAACACTTTCGCAGTTATCTATCTGCTTAATAGTGAAAATGTCTTTTATATATAAAAATACTGCAAGAACTGTACTGATCAATATCATACTAAAAGAACCCACTAAAAAAAATTTCCCAACAGACATGGGAGTAAAAAGAACACAAAAATAAATAAGCATGAATACAAATGAAATCCATCCCAAACCCAACAGAATCCCAATTGTTTTAGGAAACAATAAGGATTTAAGTTTTGATTTTGCCTTTTTTATTTGTATTGTTTCAAAAAATTGATCATCTATATTAAATAAAATCCCTATCTCATTATTAGGAGAATTCCATACTCCTTTTAAATATTCGTCTTCCATTTTTCTAATTATTAAAATTTAGTATCTTTTGTTTTAATTTATCTTTTATACGACTAATCTTAGTAGCAACATTCGTTTCTGTTATTCCTAAAATTTCTGCTATTTCCTTATAGCTTTTTGCTTCTAAAAAGAGGATCATCAACGCCCTATCAAGTTCTTTCAATTCATTGATGCTTTTTTGCAATGACTTCCTGGTTTTTTCATATTCATTTTCATAATCAGCATTTTCAAAGTCATCATCTTCAATATCTTTCAAATTTTCCTTGAAAGAGACTAATTCGTTTGCACGTTTACTCTTTCTGTAAAAAGATATTGCTACATTCAAGGCAACCTTATACATCCATGTGGAAAATTTTTGATCAGCATGAAAAGTTTTACCAGATTTCCATAGCTGATAAATAATTTCCTGTGCTAAATCTTCCCTATCTCCCTTATTATGACAATATGAATTGCATATCTTAAATACAATTCCCTTATTCTCCTGAATGAGCTTTACTAACTCTTTTTTATTATTTTGGTTATCCATTATTGTCAAATACAGTTCTTTTAATAATTATTCGCAACATGGTTTGAAAAATCACACTTTTATAAAAAACTATTTATTCTGATTAATTCATGAGAAACTTTTTCTTCAACAAAAATTTCGACTTAGGCTTGGCAAACCGATGGTTTTGAACATCTCAGTCCGATGTGAATGGGAAAACCCCTGTTCATTGATTGTTAAAAGGTTGAAGGGATGAGCCAAAACCGGCTAATGTTGGTCGGTGTGTCCGGCCTGTCCAATTTACCCATCCATCAACTAAAAATCAGTAATAATATAAAATTATAATAATTTTGTATAGGTTAACAGAATGAGCAATAATTTCAGATTACCGACAAAGTTTTAAAAGTTTCTGCTTTTGCTTTTATCCATGAAACGGTTCCGTCTCATAACAGGGTTCACAATTTTCCTGGGCTTTGTCACAGTTTTCGGTTATGGAGAAGGCTCGAAGGAACTGAATAAAGGCTGCCAGTTCTGGTCAACATATCTCTATTTATGCAATGACTTCACCAATCACTGCACCGATACAAACGGTGTACGTTCCCAGTTTGCCACTTATGATGCCACCCACAGTGCACCCGGCAATTCAAAGCTTTACTTTGTAAGCCGTGCCGGTGAGGTTGTATATTTAGGGTTTAACGGGTCTCCTGCTGATACAACACCGGGACTGGAAATAGTGTACCGGATCTGTGACAGTACGGGAGCGGTTGTATATTCCGAGGATTTCCTGCCGACAGTCACAGGTCAAACGGGGTACATTCCCGGGTTGAACGAGGCATGTGACGGGCCTAACCAGGTTTCAGGAACAGGAAACGGTTATGATGCGATTGAATGGACGCCTCCGAAACCCGGTACGTATGATATTGAGTTTTCTGAAAAATATAACGTATCCTATAATACCGGCAGGTTTTGGCTTTATTTACTGGATATAACCATTTATAACCCGATTACATCATCGGTCAAACCCGGCAGGTTATTCTCAAAAGCCTGGCAGTTTGCGTCGACTGCTTTTACGGGAATCAATTATATCTTGTCGGACGATGGCATTGTTACTTCGGCCGAGTTTGACCAGATGAACGGGGGCGGCTGGATACAGTATGCAAACCAGACAGGATGCGGCAACACGAATTGGGTTGACGACCGTAAATCCCTGTTCAACCAGCAGGCTTTGTTTCCCCAGTATAAAATATTCCTGAATTCTCCTGACCCTGACGTATTCCCTATCGCTACAAGCCTCGGACAGATCATTCCTCCTGATCCCTCCGGTACCAGGAATTGCGATGGGACGGTTGATTTTATTGTTAATGTTGATAAAGCCGGAAATGTGCAGATCCAGCTGGATTTCACACCATCGACTTTTATTTCCCGTGTGCTGAATCAGGTCGTGAGCTCCGGATCCAACACCATCCACTGGGACGGCAAGGATGGGACAGGTGTTGAAGTCCCGAATAATGTAACAGTAGCGCTTACGGTCACTTACATCAATGGGCTCACGAACCTCCCCCTGTATGATGTGGAAAGCAGCGATTCAGGTTTTTTTGTTTCACTTGTCGCCCCTCCCGGTAACCCGGTCAAAGTATACTGGGACGATTCGAACATCTGGAACGGTACATGCCTGGGGTGCCAGGCAGGAAGGGGAACAAACCCCGACGATGTAAAAACCAACATCCTCACGGGAGGTTGTGCAGCACCTTCCATCTACCCGCCGGGATGTCATAAATGGCCACTAACAGACAGGGGCTGGGGCAATCTGAATACCGTTAATTCATGGTGGTATACCGTTACAACAAGTGCTTCATATCCGTCGATTACCGAATGGAGGAGTCCCAAACCCCTCGTATTTGTTGATGCGCCTCTTACTGCTTGTGCCGGCAACCAGGGCGTTGTCATCAGTGTTACGGCAGATCCCAACACTGAAGCGTATCATTGGGGATACACCGGGACCGGGGTTACGTTCAGACCTTCTCAAATCACTACTGTTCCTTCAATAACCCTTGATTTTTCACTCACAGCTACATCAGGCGACCTTACTGTTTACGGGACCAATACCAATTGCAGCAGTTCTTCAAGCCCTGTAATCAGCCTTCCTGTAACTATTGCAGCCCCCACGGTCCCTCCCGACCTGGGGCCCGACCGCACGGTTTGCCCCGGCCCACAGGCAACGCTGGATGCAGGAGCCGGGTATGTTGCCTACTATTGGTCCACCAACGAAACTACCCGCACCATCATCGCCAAACAATCAGGAGAATACTGGGTTCTGGTTGGACAAAAAGGCTGCCTTGCCAGCGATTCTGTTAACCTCCTGGTACTTCCTTTATTCCCGACAAAACTCAAACCCGATACTGCGATCTGCGAAGGGCAGTCTTACATACTTAATCCGGGAACCAATTTCACTTCTGTTGTGTGGAGTACCGGCGACACTTCAAAAACCATAACAATCACAACTGCGGGCCATTACTGGGTGCATACCGTAGATCCGAACAAATGCGTGGGCGCCGACACGGTAAGGATTGCGCTGAAACCTGCGATTAATCCAAACCTGGCAAGGGACACTTCACTTTGTTCAGGTTCCATCCTTGTGCTGCACGCCACTGTTCCGGGCGGATCCTATGTTTGGCAGGACGGTTCCAAAGATTCCCTTCTCACCGTCACCGATCCGGGCACTTACTGGGTCCGCATAAGCCACGACAGCTGTGCTGTTATCGACACTTCGACTGTCATTTACTGCGTGAGCGGGGTATATTTCCCGACGGCTTTCGCCCCCGGAAGCGTGGTCGGCAACAATTTATTCCACGCTATCGGACCGTCGATGACGAAATTCTCAATGACCATCTTCGACCGCTGGGGACAACAGCTTTTTACCACCGACAACCAGGAAACCGGGTGGGACGGCACATACAAAGGTAAATTGTGCCCGGCGGGAGTATCTGCTTACGAGGTCACTTACGAATTGCCCGATGCATTCGGCAGCAAGAACAAAGCCAGGGGAACCCTTACTCTGCTCAGGTGAAGGTTTGAAATTACCAGAAGCTCTTTACAGGAGAAAAATTGGAAAAGGAAGAGAAAAAATCTCACTTCTTATTTGAAGTCTGACTTTCCGATTTGGGCTCTTTCTTAAGGATTTCCCCGGCAGCTGATAAATAAACATCATATGCTTCTTTCCCTTTTTTTATCACAAGATGATATTGCAGAACATTGTCGGGTTTTGTGATCTGTTCAGCATCCGATGATCTGAAACCTGCGAACTCCTTTGAAACGGTTGCCTTGATTTCTTTAGGAACTTTGACGGAGGAAATGGACATTTTCTTCTCAAGCCATTTACCGCTCTTATCATAGGTCACAGAGTTCTTAACCCCGTTAACTAAGAATTCGACTTGATAATTTTCATCAGACATTGACCATGCGGGTTTTACAGCTTTGGAATAATCTGCCGCAAAAGTTTTTTTTACTTCCTTCGGAACTTTTCCTTTAGATATGGTTTGTGTGAAACTTACTGAATTGATTAAAAATAATGCGATCAGCAGATAAATGGTCTTTTTCATATTATCAGGTTTAAAATATTGTTCAACAAATATAATTCATCTGAAAATTCAAATTTGCTATCTCAAGTAATTTATTCAAGATATAATCAAGTGTTGCAACCCTATTGGAATGGCATTTGCCAGTCCTTATTCAACTATCATTTTCATGGTCAAGGGGCCGGCGGACGAGGGGATAGTGACAATATATACACCGCTTGCAAGGCCTGAAAGATCTAAAACGATCAGGTTCCCTTCCCGGCTGGAGCTTACATGCAAAACTTTGCCGTACAGGTCGGCCACCTTGATTTCAGCGGGATCGGCCAGGGGGTCTGCAATGAGATTCACATGCCCTGATGCAGGGACAGGGTAGATTCGCAAAGTTTTACCCGCCAATTCCTGCAGACCAGTGTATGACGGGATCGTGATCTGCTGGGTTAGTGTATCCCAGCTTTGGATGTCGTTGCTTATGTACAGGCTAACGGCATATACGCCGGCCGCAGCATAGGTATGGACAGGGTTTCGGAGAGCACTGTAGGCCCCGTCGCCGAAGCTCCACTGCCATGCCACGGCGCCCTGGCTCTGATCGTTGAAGATGACGCTCATTCCGTTGGCCTGGTATGTAAAGGCTGCGTCAGGCTTGTGAAGTTGCCAGAAAAAGCGTGTGGATTTCTGTACGATAGTGTCCCAGTATGCATTCCCGCCAATACCGTTGGCCCACATCCCGTTCGATGTCCCATAAAATTCATGGCCCTGGCCTTCTACAAAATAGGTTTCCTTTGCAGGTATACCTATGGTATTGAGGCGGATGCTGATGGAATGGCTACCGTAAACGTTTGAAAGGGAGCTGAATCCGAAGGGAGGACCGGAATTAAACGGTACGGTCTGGTCAGCGGTACCGTGGACTAGGAACACGGGGGAAGTGTTGTTAGTCCCTATGGTCAGTGTATCCCCAACGCCTCCCCAGCAGGCCAGCAAGCCGTCGGGGATGCCGTTAAACCCCAGGTTAGCGCCGATATCGGGATTCCCGAGGGAGGGACCGGTGTACTGGACAGAAAATGCGGTATAACTAACGGAGCCGACATAGGAAGGCAATTCGTTGGTATCAAGGTAAATCGCATTCAGCCCGATGAATGAACCGGCGCTGCTTCCCCCGAAATACACTTTGTTGGGATCGATGCCGTAAGCCGCGGCATTGGCTCTCAGAAACCTGATGGCTGTATGCCCGTCCTGTATTCCCCTGTAGGCTGCCCGTTCGTAATGCATGTTGGCATTATCGGCTATTTCGAGCCCCTGACGGTAATCGATGGTTACAGTAACATAGCCTTTCCGGGCGAAAGTATCGCAGAAGGCCACCATGTCGTCGACCGTACGATTCCCGGTAATAAAGCCCCCGGGATGCGCAAAAATGATGGCCGGCCGTTTCGTCAGGGTATCGTTCTGAGGCTGGTAAAGGTCCATCACCAGGTTCTGAGTGCTGGTCTGGGATTCATTCATATAAGGCGAATTCAGGAAGGGGGCTGTTCCGTATACGATCCCTGCAGTTTTCACGCTGCCCGGAAATACCGTATTGACATACCTGTAATCCTGGGCTTCAACTGTAGCGAACAGGCAGACCCATGCTAAGATGAAGGGGAAGATGTTTTTTATCATAGCGGTTCATGCGTTTTATGCAAAGATAGGGAGTCTTTCACGTCTTATACAGATCATTTGACACCCCTGAATATTTCTGATGCCAGGTGATACCGCCATCAGTAGTTTTAAGGATGATACCACTATTACCACATATGATCCCGTTTTGTGAATCGGCCATGAAAATGTCGCGAACGACGTTATTGCATGGCAAAGGATTAACCCATTCCCAATGCTGTGCTGTTAAGGTATTAAAAGTAATGCCAGAGAAAATGAGCCAGGTCAATAATACGAAGCGTTTCATCTTGCGATTTATTTATTCTGTATACAAAACTAATAAATTTATTAATTGGGAAAAACCATTGGCTTGTGCAAACAAAGCCTGGCATAAAAACCAGGCAGAAATTATATCGGCATTCCAAATCCGAAGAAAAAGCCATTCGTCCCTATGGAAGTAAAGGCATATTCAAAACGGATCACCAGGTCGTAATAGGTCACGAAATCAATCCCCAGGCCCCAGCTCATCAGGAATTTATTATCGTAAGGGTTGGCAGTAGTGAATTTATTGACCACATAGCCGGCATCAGCAAAAGCATTCAGGTAAAACGCGTATTGAATCGATTTGAACTTGTTCTTTTCCTGACCCTCCTTCACTTTTTTTACATTTGGTTTGATAAGCTCGTATTTGATGTTGTTCCGGGAATAATACATCTGGTCGCCTTTTAGGGTATACAAATCAAATCCGCGAATAAAATCCTTTCCATGGGTCATGTTAAGCTGGTAATAATACGGGGCATCTTCTCCTGCCGAATTTTCGGCCTTGACCATCTCGGCCACATACCATTTACGGCTGAGGGTCTGGTAAAAATGAAAGTCGATCCCGTAATAAAACAGGTCCACATCCTTGGAAACAAGCCCCAGCCCTACCTTGTTAATGAAAACCCTGAGCAGGTTTCCTTTCAGAGGGTAGTTCTGGCAATTCCGTGAGTCATAATAATAATCGACATACAAACTAAGTGAAATGTTTTTCTTCTTAAACTTCGCCAGGTAATTTGAGTCGAGCCTGAACATCGAGTCGGAGACCATGATGTAATCGCCTGTAAGATGGATGGTGCCGTAATGGTAGAGGCCGGGCCTTAAGGTGAGCTTCGCTCCCAGCTTGAAATCCTGCGAGCTGCTGGGAGCATACAGCATCTGTCTTTTATTATCCACCGAGGAGTATTCCACGGTATACATATTGGAATATCCTGCCGTCATGGTAAGTCCTACCTTCTGGCCTTTTCCTATCCAGGGGATCTTGTAACCTAAAGCAACAGCCCAAGATTTACCGGCAAGGGCAACGATTGACGTCTGGTGGTTGAGCCCAAAGAGGTTGTTATCGCTGAAGAACAATCCCATGCTCAGGTCAGACCATTGAATATCGCGCAGCCATTCGTTGAAATTGGGTGCATTCAGCTTTGCTACAGGGAACAGCCACCAGAAATGCCTTTCATTCACATCGATCAGCAATATGTACTGCGTATTGCTTATCTTTTTCAGCGACAGGTCAACCGTGAGAAAAAGCTTGGTATTGATGAGATTTTCACGGCTGTAATTCATGCGCAGCCTCAATTCACTGGAATCCCCGGGGTAAAAATTACGGTCTGAAAAATCCACCTTCTTCCCTTTCTGGAAAGTCGCAAGGCTGTCGCCTTTCCTGAAATCAAGTTCCCTTAGCAGGATACCGGGCTTTGTAAGTTTGTTACCGCTGATCTCAATACCGGTAATTTTAATATAGGGCGAAAGCAGGGTATCAGGAACATGTATGGCCCCGTCCTTATTCTGAGCCTGAACTCCCATGAAGAAAGCAGACAGAAAAAAAAACAGCAGAGTAAAAAATTGTCTCATATTTTTTTTTGTCCATTCATATACAAAACCATTACAAATATATTTCTTTAAACCGGCGAAGTGTACAAATTCAAATATTTATTACTGAGTATTGATTAACATTCAGCACAGTACAATAAAATATTACTTTTACAGGACAAACATCAGGCTTTAAAATATTATTCTAAGATCATCCCTTTATAATTGGTATACACATTTTATCAGCGACAGTCCATGAATTTATTTTACCGTTTTTTACTGATAGGGCTACTTGGATTACCGGGATTATTGAATGCCCAGGAGAAATCCCCGCCTATTGACATAGGCAAGGAAAGCATGTATTTCCCTCACTATTACCAGAAGTACAAACTTCAGTACGGGCTGGGCTTTTATTTTGCACATTTGCCTTTGGACTGGGTAGAGACGGCCCTGCAGGCCCCCCTCATAGACCTTCAGCTGAGCTTTGGCCTGCCTGCCGGATTTTCGCTTGCAGGAAGCCTTAACACCCTGGTTGTATCTAACCAGGTGACCCTGGGAGCCCGCTGGAATTTCATCCACAGGAATTTCTCGTTCAACCTGGGATATGACCTCGGTTATTCATTGGGGATCATGAATATAGCAGGGTTCAAAAATACCGGGATGGTGCTTACCCATTACCCTAACCTCTCGGTAGGATTTAAGACCAGGACCCTGGCATTTACCCTCAAAGGGGAAGCCCTGATCATTGCCTGGGGCCAAATGAAAACCGGCGAAGACCTGATGAGCAGCACCGCCAACATCTTCGACGGGGTGAGCTGCGCGATTTACATGGAACAAAGGATCTTCAGGAAAAAAGTCCTGGTTATCGGCCTCAAGGAAAATTACGTCAAATATTACTGGCCTGCATGGATGGTCTTCTCCACCTTCGACCGCTTTTATTATATTCCAGAACTTCATCTGTTATGGGTTTTATGAAAAGATATCTGTTTAGTCTGATTTTTATTGCCTTGCTGATGGCAGGCTGCAATAAAGCGAAGGAAGTCCTGGTACCCTCGGCAGGCCCCAACTCGCTTCTGAAGGAAACGTATCCTTTGCCTGATACCTCCCGTAAAATGATGGATGGCATTTATACGGTTAAAGCCGGGAGCGACCTGTTTGGCGACCAGGTAGTCATCAAATGGTCCCGTAAAAAGATGTCGGTCTTTTGCTCCGACGGGCATTATTTCGTTCTCGACGTGGGGCAGCTTGATTCGGTGATCATGATACAGGGCTACTGGAGGTATTGTTATAACGACAATACCGGGGCAGTAAGCGCTTACATCGCGAGGGAAGAGGGCGGCAGGGATATCATGAAAGCAGATCAGCAAACCGGTTCAATCATCATCCGCGGGGGTTACGGTTCTTCGGGCAATGAAATCAATAACAGCCTGTTGTTTGTTTACCAGAGGCCTATTGCGCCTGCTGTCCTCAGCAAGCATTTTTCGATGCTTGCCCACCGTTCGGGAGGAAGGACCTCCGACCACCTGCCGGTATCGGAAAACAGCATTGAAATGATAAACTTCACCGAGGGACTGGGGTCCACAGGTATCGAGATCGATGTGCAGCTTACGAGTGATGGCATCCCGGTGCTATACCATGACGGGGATATCAATATCCGCCTCACACAGAAAGGACCCATTTCGGGACCTATCAATGATTTCACATACATCCAGCTGTATTACTTGGTACGCCTCATCCACGGTGAACATATTCCAAGGCTTAAGGATGCGCTCATGTTCGTTGTTGACAGCACCCTGCTTACCGACGTATATCTGGATATGAAGGAAAAGGTCCCTTCTGTGTCGGCTGTAGTCCCAATTCAGAAGGAAATTCTGCAAAGGGCCAAAGACAAAGGCAGGGACCTCCATATATACATTGGACTGCCATCCCAGGATGCCATTGACGATTTCATGAACCAGCCCGATTATCTTAATATCCCTTCACTCTGTGAATTATCAACCGACGATGTGGCAAAAGTCAATTCCATGGTGTGGGCACCCCGCTGGACCCTCGGGACCCAGGACGACCAGGTTGCTCTCATCCACAGCCAGGGCAGGATTGCCTGGACCTGGACCCTCGACAATGTAAACTGGATTCAGGAATTCATCAATAACGGGCACTTCGACGGCATACTTACCAACTACCCGTTTATTGTCGGTTATTATCATTATACCCGGGAGAATTAAACTATGAAAAGAACTCTTTTACTAGGCCTGCTGTGCCTTATGGCCTTCGGGATGATATCGGCCCAGAATAACGACAGCATCCCGAAAACGCGCAGCCATTACACCCTTGCGATAGGTGCAGGTTGGTCTCACTATTTTTCGAACATGGAACTTGTTCCTGCCCGCAATGTCCAGAAGGACTTTATTGGCGCCTCGTTCAGGTTCATGTGGGAACCTGAATACAGGCTCAGCCTTGGTCTCGAGACCGGCATATACCGCATTTTCAGGGTCGATTCGGTTCTCACGGCCGAATACACCATGGATGCCCGGATGTACGTGGTTCCCCTGCTGCTGGTGATCAGGATGAGAATTGTGGATCATTTTTATCTCTCGATTGCACCCGGGCTGGCTATGGAATTTTCGAGTCTCAGCGGGTTGGGAGATAAAATCAAAGCCACCCAGTTCTCACTTGCAAATTTTGAAGGCACCGCTTCATACCTGTATCCCCTGAACAGGCATTTTGAAGTCGGGGGCGAAGCACGTTTCTTTTATATCGGCCTGACTAACGATTATATGATGTCGATAAATGCGGTCTTCGCAGTAAGGCTCTGAAAGATGAATAAACCGGGATTAAGGGCAAAACCTCAGTCTTCGTGAAAGTACACTCAAAATTATCCGTGAGTCCATAATGAAATTCGAATACCTTTGTCACAAATAAGATAACATGAAAAAGATTTTCATTTATGGATTGCTCTGTGTAGGAGCGGTCTTTTTCCTTACCCGATGCCAGACTCCTTTGAACCTGACAACATGGAAGAACCCCGACCTGCATTCACAGGTATCCAAGGTTGTGGTCATGCCGTTGTTCGAAAAGCTCGAGTACCTGAAACCTTTCGAACAGAATGTAGTTGCCATGTTCAGGAACAAAGGACTGAAATCTATCGGTTCGCTTGAATTCCTGAACCCGGGAAAAAAATATGAAATCAACGAGATCAAAAAGAAATGCGACAGCCTTGGGGCTGACGGGATCCTTGTATTTATTTACAATGGAACTGAAAAAACCCAAAGCTATGTTGCCCCAACTACCTACTATTCCGGCTACTACGGTGGTTACGGCGGTTACTGGGGCGGCGGTTACTGGGGCGGCGGTTTTTACGGTGCAGGGGTGACAACCGGCGGTTACTGGGAATCCAGTTCAGTAATAAAACTCACTGCCAACCTTTATGTCAAGGGTTCAAAAGACCCGCTCTGGACAGGTTATATCAACGTTACTGATCCCAGGTATATCGACCAGGCCGGGCAAATGGTCGGCGGAACGATCCTGGCCGACTGGAAAAAGGAAAACCTTGTAAAATTCACCAACTAAAAATAAATTTCTTCTGCCGGAGAACTTCCTTTCTGTAATGCCGGCATTAGTGAATGGTTATGGATGCTGATGAACTAAGGCTACTTGCATCACTCGACAAGGCGGTAAGGGAAGATGCCATTAAACAACATATGGCCGGCGTTATCCAAAGGGTTCAACAAACCCTGGAAGATAATCCCCAGGCAATGATGTCGTGGGAACCCATTCCTTTGACACTTTATAAACAGGAATTGCCTGCCGAAATAAAATCCTGCTGGGTGTTTAACTTAAGAAAAAACAAAACGACAGGGGCCGAACGGCATCCCAACAGCATTCAAAGAATGATGTCCTACCAGGGATCCGGCGATTTCCAGACAAAACCAGGTTCAACATGGGAATCCAATTTCCTTGACAGTAATTCTGATAAGGAGGCTATAGGGAAAAGATGGCTTTCAATCCCGGTTAATGTATGGCACCAGGGAGTAGTCAGCGATAAAAACTGGATTGTTCTGTCGTTCCACACAGCCGAAGTTTCAGAACTTATTGAAGAACGGGCCGAGGATGGGGACGAAACCAGGCTTCACAAACAAACCTATATCAAATGAACTACCTCGCGGCAAGCTTAGAAGTGTCGCAGGAATTATTTCTTTTCGCTTCAATCGGGGAACTAAGCTCTGAATGAGATTAAATTTTCAAGCACCTGCCTCAGGTATTCCTTAGTTCCTGCCAGGCCCGCTCAGGAGAATTTTACTTAACTTGCAGCTTAATTCCTGCCTGCATGATCCTCAAGATAGTTATCTGCCTGATCCCTGTTTTTCTCTTTCTGCTGCTCTTGCTGTTCCTCGACAGCCTAAGGCTGGTCAATAAAACCATCCTGCTTATCTGCCTTGCATGGGGAATATTCAGCGCCGCCCTGAGTTTTTATGCAAACACTTTTCTGATCCACCAATACCAGATGAGCTTTGAGTTATTTTCAGGGTACATTGCACCGGTTGTAGAGGAGATCCTGAAAATGCTGTTGATCCTGCTTCTGATAAAAACCAATAAAATAGGCTTTATGATCGACGGCGCCATATATGGCTTCAGCATTGGCGCGGCTTTTTCTTTCGCCGAAAACATTTTCTACCTCATGAACTACGCTTCGGGCGAACCCAACCTTATGGTATGGATCACCAGGGGCTTCGGTACCGCGGTGATGCATGGAGGCACAACTGCCGTTTTCGCCATTCTTGTCATCAGCAGCCTGAACCGCCAGGCTTTTTTTGGAATCGCAATGCTCGCCGGGGCTGCTTCAGCAATCATTATCCATGCGAGTTTCAATGCACTTACCGCCTGGCCTGTCATTGCAACGGTTTTCATCCTGGTATCAATCCCCCTTGCCCTTGTCATCAGCTTTCAGTTCAACGAAAATGCCATCCGCAAATGGCTCGAAATGGAATTTGACACCGAAGTCTCAATGCTTACCATGATCAGGAAAGGAAAATTTTCGGAAACCAGGACAGGGCAGTACCTGGTATCCATACGCAATCATTTCCCGGCCGAGGTCGTATTCGACATTTACTGTTTTATCAGCCTGTATACCGAACTATCTGTTAAAGCCAAAAGCCTGATGATGCTCAGGGAGAATGATTTTGCCATCTCCCCCGATCCCGAAATACCTTCAAAACTGAAGGAACTGAAAAGCCTCAGGAAACAGATAGGTCCTTCGGGATACCTGGCTATTGCCCCGGTCTTGAGAATGAATAGAAAAGACCTCTGGAAGCTGTCGATGCTTGCATCTGAAAAACCTCAAAAATGAAGTAAAAGATTTTTTTTCGGCTTTTTTTCGTAAATTTTCCAACTTTTAAACTATGTCATTGTAATTATGATACCGAAGGATGATAATGAACTGGTTTATGAAGTGCTGCAGGGCAGCAGGTCATCTTTCGAAGTATTGATAGAAAGGTATCAGAAAAAAATATACGGGATGATACTGCAGATGACAGACGACCGCGAAATGGCAAAAGACCTCACACAGGATGTGTTTATCAAAGCTTACACAAGCCTCGCCCGGTTCAATTTTAAATACAGGTTCTTCAGCTGGCTCTACCGCATTGCTTTAAACGAAACCATCAACCGGCTGAAAAACCGCCGGCATTTTATCAGCCTCGACAAGGCCGGGGACCTGCCTGATGAAAATCAGGGACAGAATGAGGTGACAGAGCCGGACCTCAGGATTAAAGCCGCTTTGAGGGATCTTAAAGACTCTTACCGTTCTGTGATTCTATTGAAATATTACTTCGGTCTTTCGTACGGGGAGATCGCTGAAACCCTGGAAATCAGCCCCGCCAGGGTTAAAGACAGGCTTTTTAATGCCCGGCTTGCGTTAAGGGATAAACTGAATGAAAAAAGGTTTTTCGGCAATGATTGACAAAAAACTCATAGAACGCATTCATGAGGGCCTTGAAGGGAATCTCGATGCCGCCATGAAACAGCAGCTGAAAGAGCAACTTGCGCTTGATCCTGAAGCGGCCGCCTATTACCGCGACTGGCAAAAGATCGGGAATACCATTTTAAAAACAAGGGAGCAAACTCCCGAAATACAGCTTGAAAAGGAAATATTAAACCGTTTACCCATGGAACCAACAGCTTCAAAAAAACCTGAGCCCCTGATAAGGCCTAATATCTGGAACATGCCTGCATTCAGGTATTCTATCGTTTTCATAGCCGGGATTTTTCTCGGTTTCCTGGCATTCAGCTTCCTTGTCCCGGGCAACAGGACATCCAAGGCCCCTGCAATCCAGCTCAAAGGAGCAATGTACGATTCAAGGAACTATGACCAGATGACCACCGCCGATAACCTGGTCTTTGAAAATGCCATGGTCAAAGCATCCTTCGATGTGAGATATTCCAAAAGCATTGTTGAAGCCAGGATCACATTCTCATCCCTTTATCCGGTCCAGGGGGTAATTCTTTTCGACTACAACAGCCTGCAGGTAATGAATGTTCTGAATGTGAGCGTGAATGACCAGTCGAGCATCTCAGCCTCATCAAACTTTGTCCAGATCAATAACTCGGGGAACAACCAGTATGTCGTCCAGCTTCTGAATAAAAACAGCCTGCCCCACCAGATCAGCATAAAAATCATGCAGAACGAAGTTCCTATATACCAGAATGCCGTGATGGTGAATAAGGAATAATCAATCATAACAAGAAAAAATTCATTTGTATACCATACAAAATAATTGAAGCCATGAAAAAGCAAAATAAAATTATCATCGGTATAATCCTGGGCATAGCAGTGGTTATAATTCTCATCTCTTTCCTGTTCCCTTCGGTCTACAAAGGGCTGACTTCCGGATCGTTTGGCAAAGCAGATAAATACAGGCAGGAACAAATGAGTGAAAGCGACATCCACCTCAGGAGCGAATTCGTACAGGACACTGCCAAACTCAGGCAGATGATCACCGGCCTTATTTATTATGCTTTATTTACCGAAAACCTTTCAATGACCATCGATACCTGTCTTACGAGTTTCAACTTACAGGGTTTTGACAAAAATCCGGCCAATGCCGAGGCTATCCACCTGTTGACTGATTATAGTTCTTTTATCAAAAACAACAATACAACGGTAGCAAACACTACCCGCATGCTGGCTGCATTCCTGCTGAGGGATACCATTGCTCAATCGATGGATATCGAGAAAAACCTTAAGGATTTCTCCATTTATGTTAGCAAGGTGAACGAGAAGGATTCGGTTCTCACTATTGCCCTGGCAAGGATAGACAGCTATCTGATCGGGAACAAAACGCTACAGAAAAAAGATGCCGAGATCAGGAACCTGAAGGCGATCCGTGACCAGCTGGTGATTAAATCGACCCAGTTTATGGCGCTCACAGGGAACAAACAGGGCATAGGGGCCATGCTGAATTGTGCAATGCAGTCCCAGTTGCAGTTTTCAGGAATCGGTGCCCTCAACATAGTTGTGGATGGAGGTAAATTAGTTCAGTCGAATCTCGGGATGGAGGAAAATCTTTCAAGAATCAATTCTTCAACCCTGTGTGCCGGTTTCAACGCTTCAACTTCTTTACAGGGAAGCATGGCAAATGCCAAAGACAACCTGGGCAATAACGGAGGTTCAGCAGTCTCAGCGAAAATGAACCTGGTTTACGTCTGCAGCAAGGAGAACCTGAGTGTTGTTTTATATGATAAACCAAGCCTGAGTTTTGTAGTCGGGTCATCCGAAAAACTTATCGGGATACTGGGAATGGAAAAAATGAACGGCATCCTCTGCGGAACCGACCCCAGTCTTGGCGCACTTTGCGTTATTTACGGGAAAAATCTATCCGTCACTTTGAATGCCGGCCTGCTGGCTAACCTGAGCAGTTCGCCCACACTCTGTGCAGCACTTTCGGCAGCAACCCTGAATGTAATCATCCCTGCAAAAGAACTTTCCGCAGTCAACGCCAACTTCAACGCGATTGGAAGCAATGCCCCGCTCCAGATGGGATACTGCGGAAGCCAGTCGCTCATCGGCATGTATGCCGCAAATACTTCACTGAGCGGCTTGCTAAATTCAAATTCAGTATTCTCAGGCTTCAGCTCCCTGCAGGCAACTTCCCTGAATTCTCAATTGAATGTCAGGTAATTGTTCATCTACCAGCCGATTATGACCTAAAAACCAGTCGATGAAACACCTTTACGGATGCCTGGCAGCCATTCTACTCCTGATTCAAACTCCTCCGACCTTCAGCCAGAATCATATCACGGTCACACAATACCAGACAGGCCGGGTCAGGCTGGTTTACCTCGATAAAAATACATCATACTTAGTCCCCCATACCGTGCGTTCCTTCGAGAACGCACTTTTGTTTCATAAACATTTCTGGGATTACATTCCTTCCCAGGAAACCAATATACTGTTCAATGACTTTACAGATGTGGGTAACGGCGGCACCAGCGTAATCCCAAAAAACTTCCTGAACATTGCCGTTGCCCCCTTTGATTATACCTTTTCGGTCGTTCCTGCGAATGAACGTATGCAATGGCTGATGAGCCATGAGCTGACCCACCAGGTGATGTGCGATAAAGCCTCTACCACCGACCGGGTAGTAAGAAGCATCTTCGGGGGAAAAGTGTATGTGGATGACCGAGACCCTGAATCCATGCTTTTCAGCTATTTCACGACCCCAAGATGGTATTCGCCCAGGTGGTACCATGAAGGCATTGCCGTATTCATGGAAACCTGGCTTTCGGGCGGCATTGGCAGGGTTATGGGCGGT
Organism: uncultured Bacteroidales bacterium; assembly: GCA_903877385.1. Classification (GTDB taxonomy): domain Bacteria; phylum Bacteroidota; class Bacteroidia; order Bacteroidales; family FEN-979; genus CAIRDP01. The sequence continues at coordinate 62,289 of CAIRDP010000010.1, read as the reverse complement.
TACGACGAGATGGTGTTCAGGACCATGGTTCGCGATTCGGCGTTTTTTTATAATGTGATCGGACTGGAGACTGAGGGGACTACCATCGATTTCCAGGTTGGCGTGAACTCTTACCTTTACGGTACAAGGTTCGACAGCTGGCTGGCCTATACCTACGGAGTTGACAAACTGAAAGAATTCTATGCCCGTACCGATACCAGCCGTCGCTTCTATGCTTCCCAATTCAGGCAGGTTTACGGACTCAGGGTCCAGGATGCCTGGAATCAGTGGATTGGCTGGGAGCACAGTTTTCAGAAAGCAAATATTGCAGAAATCTCAATGCACCCTCTTACCCTGTACAGGCCCATCGGGAACAAACCCCTGGGATCAGTATCGGCTCAGCATGTCGACCTGAAAGCGGGTAAGATGTTTGTGGCGGTGAACTACCCCGGCAAACTGGCCCATATCGCATCCATCGACCTAAGCACGGGCCATGAGAAAAAGATATCCGCAGTCCCAAGCCCTTCATTATACTATGTGACTGCAATGGCATATGATGATTCCTCGAAAACCATCTTTGTCTCAACCCATAACAACGACTGGAGAGGGCTGAGGTCGGTCAACGTTGAAACAGGCGAAATCAAAGACCTGATAAAATATGATCGTACAGGGAACCTTGCATTCAACAGCCATGATCATTCACTCTGGGGAGTTCAGACCATGAGCGGAAGGACTTCGCTGGTGAGGTTCATCCCTCCGTATAAAAAATGGGAGGAGCTGTATTCACTGCCCTTCGGGAAAGACATTTGCGACCTGGACATATCGCCCGATGGCCGTTTTCTCTCGGGGGTGATCTCCGACGTGAGGGGGAGGCAGAAAATAGTACTGTTCAACACCGCGGATCTACTGCTGGGGAAGAAGGAATACAAGGAGATCTATGAATTTGAAGATAACCCGGCCATGAATTTCGTGTTTTCACCCGACGGCAAATATCTTTACGGAACTTCATATTATACGGGGGTTTCAAATGTTTACAGGATAGACCTTCAAACCCGCAAAGCACAGATTCTGACCAATGCCGGCAGCGGTTTTTTCAGGCCGCTTCCCGTTTCAGCAGATTCCATGCTGGTCTTCGAATACACCTATAAAGGTATGATCCCGGGGATGATGAAAATCGACACCCTGGCCGATGTGAATGCCATCAGTTACCTCGGCCAGAAGGTTTACAAGCAGAATCCTGTTGTGAAGACCTGGATGCTGCCTCCGCCCTCAAAGGTGAATCTCGATACGATTAAAGTGAGTGAAACCAAATACAGCCCGATCAAAGAACTGAAACTCGCAGGGGCCTACCCTATATTCCAGGGCTATAAAAATTATATAGGCTTCGGCTACCGTCTGAATTTCATGGATCCCATGATGCTGAACAACCTCACGATCAAGCTGAGCTTTACCCCTTACAGCAACCTGCCGCTGAAACAGACCATCCACCTGGCTGTTGATTACACCTACTGGAACTGGACGTTCCAGGCACAGTACAACTATGCCGACTTTTATGACATCTTCGGCCCCACCAAATTCAGCCGTGCCGGTTATATGTTCTCGGGCAAATACAATCATGTGTTTATGCGGATGAGCCCTTCAAGGACCGAGTTGTACGTCAAACTCGCGGCCTACGGCGACCTGGAGACATTGCCGGGATACCAGAATATAGAGTCCTCGTATAAGGAAATGTATATCGGGACCCTTAATTTTCACCGTTCCTACCTCCGGAAATCACTGGGGGCTATCGAGCCGGAACAGGGATATGACTGGTCGGTTTATGCCTTCAGCAGCCTGGCAAAACAAACATTTTATCCCCAGCTGATCAATAATTTTGACTTCGGATTTCTTTTGCCCATGAAAAATTCAGCACTGTGGTTCAGGACTTCTCTCGGGCAGTCATTCGGGGAGACAAGTAAAACCAACAGTTACTTTTATTTCGGGGGATTCGGGAACAACTGGGTAGATTACAGGTCGCCCCAGCAATACCGTGAAATGCAGAGTTTCCCGGGAGTACAGATCGACCAGCTTAGTGCCATGAACTATGCCAAGCTCACAACCGAGATCAACTTCCCCCCTATCCGCTTCCGTAAAGTCGGCCTCCTTGGTTTCTATTCAACGTATGCAAGGTTTTCTGCTTTCGGAATGGGTCTCTTCTCTAACCTGGCCAACAACCTTACAAACATGAACTATTTTTCAACAGGAGCACAGCTGGACCTGGAACTGGTATTGTTTTCGCTGATCAAATCCAATCTTTCATTCGGATATTCCAGGGCTTACGGCCCTATACTTCCCGCCGACCAGTTCATGGTCTCTCTTAAATTATAAACCTGGTAAATTGAAACCCGGGGATACGGAGCTTTCAGATATTACCGTATTTCAGGTATATCTCATGCGAAAGTTCTGAAACAAGGTCAGTCTGGAGCTTGATATCCCTGCCCTTGGTCATTACAATGAGCAGGTAAGGACTTGAATGATAAAACACTATGGCCGATTCCGAGAAATTCATGTCATAATCTATGCTTCTTTCGCCGAATTTATGGGCCACGATGGTCTGCTTTGGAATATCCCTTACGAGACCTTCCCTGAAGTTACATTTTGAAAGCAGTTCCAGGGCATATTCCGACAATTGCTCATTAAGGTAGGTGGCGCTGTAAAGTACCCTGAAAAATTTCGAGTACTGCTTCGGAGAGATGGAGTAAAGAGTATTGCTTACCTCGTAAGGCGTAATATCCAGGTCAACAAACATCTGTCGGTATTCATCCTGCTGGATATGCATCGAAAGAACAAAGGTTGCATTGTTATCCGATTCGGCTATCATGTACCTCAGAAGCTCTGATATCTTGTATTTGCGGCCGGCAATAATTGAATCCCCGACATAATTTTGCTGGGGAAAACTAACTTTGGGGCGTTCGTAAACGAACTCCTTGTTTATTGCCCCGGGATGTTCCTGCTCCTGTTTGAGGTAATACAGCATGATGGGGACTTTCATCAGGCTGCCGGGGAGATACTGCTCTTCGCTTCCGATCCCCATCCAGCTCATATCATTCAGGGCGGCTAAATAAACCGATACCGCGCTGACACGCCCGTCCTTCTGCCATTCTTTTATGGTCCTTGTAAGCGCCCATTTTAAAGGGGCCATCCTGGGCGACTCGGGACTTCCGTCAACAAGCAAAAGTGGGCGGATAAGCTTGCTGGAGTTCTCCTGTTCCCTTAAAAAATGTAAGGATGACGGAGTTTTAGGTTCAGCGGAACTGACTGCGGATTTCTGTGCTGATGCTTTCCTGGTTAAGTAGTATATATTCAGTGCTATTGACAGTACAACCAGGGAGCTCATAATAATTATATGAATGCTCAGCCAGGATCTCTTCCGCTTAACCGGGCCTGGTATGTTAGCGGGAGGACTAAGGCGAGAAGGGGCAGGTTTAGACATCTTTTTCATCAAGGTAGAATAGGCAGTGTATATGACAATCAGTTGATAACATAGGTTGCCTTGTAAATAACTAATTTTTACAAACAATATTATGGGAGCCCGCCTAATAAACTTATGCAAGGAAGGAGCTTAGCCTGAAAATCAACTGCGGCACAAGTTTCCGAAGCATACGGGGAATTTACAGGGAAAGAATCAATGGTTTCACCCCGGCAATCCCCGGACCCGGATTCCGCAGCGAGCTGAGGGGAATTTACAGGAAGCGATTAAAATCTCAGCCCGGTCGTGATGGTATAGCATTGCCTCAGGTAATCGGGCCAGTAATGTGATACCGGCTGAGCCGATAAAACCTCGTTGAATGGCTTTACACCCGGATCGCCCGTTGTGAGGTAAGTATATTGAACCCTGAAATAAGCATCCTTTACCGGGTTGAATTCCAAACCCGCACTTAAGCCGTAAATGATGAAATCTGAAGTCTTCCCGCTGAACTTGTCCCCGATAAAAATTCTGCGGGGATCATAAAAAACTTCTGATCTAAGGGCTATGGCAAACTTCGGCAGGAAATAATACTTTGCCCCCAGCAATCCCGATACCATGGTCCCCATTCTTACTGAATCCTTTTCAGTACTTGAAACCTTTTGGAATGCAACATCTGCCTGGCAGGTAAAATACCACTTCGGAAGCGGGTTGTAGGTTACATAAAAATTATTAAAGGCAAGGTATTTATAATAAGTCACCCCGCTTTTTGCGATGTTTCCCATGTAATTGTTAAAGCTCAAAGTTAATTTGTCCGATGGGTTATATGCAACATCCAAGCCATACGTGACATGTATGTTTTTGCCATCGGGAAGTGAAAACTGGTTGCCCGCCCATACACCCATCGTCCAAATCTCGTCATTGGTTGTATAGGATAAAAATCCTCCGAGTACTGAACTGGGTTCGAAGTATGACCCGACAGTACAGGTGCTTAACAGATTATTTATGGGCATGGATGACTCTACCCCAAGCTGGCTTTCGATGAACCCGAAATCAATCCATAAGCCTTTCCCAAAAGTAAACCCAAGCGATACCTGGTTCAGGTAATTTGTCCATTGGGCCGTTGAATTGGATAAGAGCAAAGGCTGGTCGCCGAGCCTGAACTCTGCTGTCATCCTTGTCCAGCGTGTATTGTAATTCATCATGACGTCGAACATATTCACCCTGGCTTCATTGATGTAAGGGCTGTTTGACTGAAATTCATAAGTGTGGGAGGTGGGAATCGAGCCGCCTATGTTACCAACATAGTAAGCATCGGCGTATACCTGGATATCCAGCCCTTTGATAAGGTGCTTCAGCTTCCACTGTTCCACTTTGCTCAGCAGCGAGTCGGGCTGCTGCGAAAGGCCGGGGCGGACAATGAACAGAAACAGGACAAGAAATACAAGTATTCTTTTGGGGTTCATGGGATTCCTTTCAGAATTATCCAGCCTTAAAAATACAAAAATCAATTATACGGCCGCAACCCTCCATACAAAAAGCTCTATTATTGCCGGCCTAACATGACAAAAATTCATGCATGATTTGTGCTGGCACGAAAATTGTCGTTAATTAGTCCGATTTAATATAATCTGATCTGATGAAACACCTATGTACCGCCCTGTTCCTCTTCCTGTTTCTTATGCTACAGCTTACGGTGAATAAGGCCCTGGCCCAGTCGGGGGAAGTTCGCGGAAGACTATACGACCATAAGAACAACCAGGCAATTCCCTATGCAAATATCATCATCGACGGGCAGCCCACCCATGGTACGACATCCGATTCGGCCGGGAATTTTATTCTCCGGAAAATTGACCCCGGCTATGTCCGGCTTGTAGTTTCTGTTCTCGGCTATGAAAAAAAAGTCACTGCAGATTTCCTCGTCACAAAATCCCATACTGTTTTTTTTGATATTGCCCTGGATGAATCGGCAGTTAATCTGCAAACTGTGGAAGTTCGTCCGTCACTGAATGAAAAAAAAGAAGAAAGCCCATTGTCGGTCCAGTCTCTCAGTATCCAGGAGATCGAAAAAAGTCCGGGAGCCAACCGGGATATTTCCAAGGTTATTCAGTCGCTGCCCGGTGTTGCACAAACCGTTTCATTCAGGAACGATATCGTAGTCAGGGGAGGTGGTCCGGGCGAGAACAGGTTTTACCTTGACGGGGTTGAGATCCCGAATATAAATCACTTTGCCACCCAGGGTTCTTCCGGGGGATCGGCAGGCATTATCAACGTGGATTTCATACGGCAGATCGATCTTTATTCAAGCTCGTTCCAGGCAAGGCGGGGGAACACTCTCAGTTCGGTTCTTGAAATGACTCAGATAGATGGCAGCAAGGATAAATGGGGAGGTAGGTTCACTATCGGTTCAAGTGATGTTGGGCTTACACTGAACGGCCCTGTTTCCAAAAATTCAACACTGATTTTTTCGGTCCGCCGTTCATACCTTCAGTTCCTTTTCAGTGCACTGAAACTGCCCTTCCTTCCTACCTATAATGATTACCAGCTGAAATACAAGTGGAATATAACACCAAAAGACCAGCTCTCTCTTATCTCAATTGGTTCGCTTGACAATTCAAAGCTGAATACGGGGATTAAGAATCCTGATGAATCACAAAGGTACATACTTGGGTACCTTCCCGATTATTACCAGTGGAGCTATACCATCGGCCTGGTTTACAGGCATTTTCGCAAGAAAGGAAACGACACCTGGGTATTAAGCCGCAATATGCTTGATAACGAGGAAACCAAATATTCGGGCAATATAGAAGTTCCCGACAGCCTGATTTTAAAACTGAAATCCCAGGAAATCGAAAACAAGTTCAGGTACGAAGGAGTAACCGACCTCCATAACTGGAAGATAAGTTACGGCGCAGGACTTGAATATGCTGTTTATACCAACCATACCTACCAGAAAGTCTTTCTCAGGGATTCAGTAAGGCTGCTCGATTACAGTTCTTTTCTTGACCTTTGGAAATACTCTGCCTTTGGCCAGGTCGGCAGGGGCCTTTTCGACGAAAAGCTGCAGCTTTCCCTTGGGCTGAGATTCGACGGAAACACTTATTCCGGCCTGATGAGCAATCCCCTTTCACAGGCCTCCCCGAGATTCTCTGCATCCTACCGGTTTGCAAAGGCCTGGTACCTGAATTTCAATACCGGGAGATATTACCAGTTGCCTGCCTACACAACCCTTGGATTCAGGGATAACAAGGGGACCCTGGTTAATGATTCCCTGGGCATCCGTTATATTTCATGTGACCACATTGTCCTGGGGCTTGAATACCAGTACAGGGCCAATGCCAAGGTCTCGCTTGAAGGCTTTTACAAATATTACAGGCATTATCCCATGTCGTTGTATGATTCTGTTTCCCTTGCCAGCAAAGGGAGTGATTTCGGGATAAGCGGGGATGAACCGGTATTGTCAGTCTCAAAAGGAAGAGCTTATGGATTTGAGGTTTTGTTCAGGGATATCAAGCTGTTTGGGTTCAATGTCATACTGTCGTACACATTTGTCAGGAGTGAATTCACGAATTTTTACGGAACGTATATTCCTTCTTCCTGGGATAACCGCAACCTGCTGAACTTTACCGTAAGCAGGACGTTCAAATACAACTGGCAGGTTGGCCTTAAATACAGGTATGCAGGAGGGGGCCCCGTATACCCCATGGGACTATAACAAATCAAGCCTGGTGGCAGCATGGAATGCCCAGGGACGGGGTTACCTCGATTACAGCCAGTATAACACCCTGCGGCTTAACGACTTCAACCAGCTCGATATCCGTGTTGACAAGGCCTTTTATTTTAAAAAATGGTCACTGATGTTTTACCTCGATATTCAGAATGTCTTGAACATGAAAGCACAGCAGCCCGATGCCCTAGTAAACACCCAGGCAGATGGCAGCATCAAAACATATGTTGATCCCGAAGGGAACCTGAGGTATGTGCTCAGGACCATTCCGAATAATACAGGCACAATCCTCCCTGCCGTCGGCATCATGGTCGACTGGTAAGCTGTTTTTTTTTATTATTTGATTTTTTTTTGTAGTTTGGCCCGAGAAATTAAAACCGGACAGTATGAAAAACATGTTTATCATCGTCTTTGTGCTGATGGCTTTTATCGCACAGGGTCAGGCAGGGAAAAAGAGCAAGGATAAAAACAAGGATAATACCGCCGGCCCTGCCCTAACCACCCAACAGAAGCCCCAGGAGCCGCCTCCAAAAAGGGAGAAATGCTGCAAATGGATGGCTGCAGTAAAGGTTTATAAGAACTGGGGCTATATTGATACGAATGGAGTTTACCAGATCAATCTCCAGTTTGATGATGCCGAAAATTTTTCTGATGGCCTTGCAAGGGTCAGAAAAATGGGTGACTGGGGTTATGTCGACAGCAAAGGAAGCTATGTGATCAATCCCCAGTTTGACGTGGCCCAGGATTTCAGTGAAGGCCTCGCGAGGGTTTATAAATTTAAAAAATGGGGGTTCATCGACAATAAGGGAATGATAGTGATTGATTACCAGTTTGCCGAAGCCGACGATTTTCACGATGGCCTGGCCAGGGTGAAACAGGGAATCGCCTGGGGTTATATCGACACCAGGGGTAAATTTGTAATTAACCCTCAGTTCAGCTCCCTGGGAGAGTTTTCCGATGGTCTTGCAAGGGCACATTTTGGCAAGGACTGGGGATATGTGGATCAAACTGGCCGCTGGGTGATCAATCCCCAGTTCAGCGATGAGGAAGATTTTCATGAAGGCTATGCGAGGGTAAGAAAAGGGACCCAATGGGGATTTATCGATAAAACAGGGGCCTATGTTGTCAACCTGCAGTTTGAAGACTTGGGTGATTTCAACAGCGGCCTTGCCAGGGCTAAAAAGATGCACCAGTGGGGATATATAGATGATAAAGGTAGCTGGAAGATCAATCCCCAGTTCGATGAGGCCGGCGACTTTGTTGAAGGTCTTGCCAGGGTGCGAAAAGGTAAATCCTGGGGCTTTATTGAACCCTCGGGATCTTTTGCAATAAACCTGCAATTCGAGGGTGCTGAAGACTTCTGCGGAGGTTCGGCCAGGATTAAAAAAGTTACCAAATGGGGTTTCATCGACCAAACCGGCAGGTATCTCACCAATCCCCAGTTTGATGCCGTTGAGGATTACAGCCATGGATTTGCCCAGGTTCGCAAGGGCTTAAAATGGGGCTTTATTAACAGTTCAGGAACTCTCGTAATTAACTATATGTATGACCATTGCGGAAGTTTCAATAAATAATTAAAAAAAAATCCCCCTTTGCTGTTGCATCGGGGGATTTTTTGTAGTATCTTTGTTATGTCTTTTATATGTTATAATAAATCTGCTTCCAACTTTACCATTACAGAACCATGAATACCAAGAAAAATCCCGGACTGATCCTTAGCGAGCTTACACTTGAGATGGTCCCCAGTATGCCGGCAGTTTACGCAATCCTTTCCGATGGCCAGGCAGGTTCAGATCACAAACGTTGCAGGTACGTAGGTTTCACCGAAAATCTTCGGGAAGCCGTACTCAAGCATTTCCAGCCTTATGAACCTAACGTTCCATTAAGGTATTTCATGCTTTCATCAAAACTCAAGTACCTGCTGTATGAACTGGTTTCTGCGACTGACATCAAGAGCCTGTCGAACCGCACCGAAGAATGGATGGAGGAATTCAACATGGCTTCTCAAACCGAAGAAAAAGAAGAGAGCGTAAATTTCAATTTCGCATAAAGAATACTGTATAATTTTGGTTTTACAATAAATCCGCTTATCTTTGCTGCGGATTTAGGTTGATTCAGTGACGAGGGGACGAGAGTCCCCTCGTTTGCTGAAATAAACTCCGGTCGGTTTTTTCGCTTAAACGGAGTTTTGCCGGGCTTTCCGGCTACCTCATCCGCTTACGTTATAAATACATGATAACTGAAAAGCAGCTCATTGGTTTAATTCAGAATTTTCTCCGGGGTTCGGATAAGTTCCTGATTGAGGTCGTGATTAAGGCTTCGAACCATATCATGGTATTCATCGACGGTGACCATGGGGTCACAATTGATGACTGCAAGGGGCTTAGCAGGTACCTGGAGCAGAATCTTGACCGTGAAACCGAGGATTTTGACATGGTGGTTTCTTCTGCAGGTGCCGACCGCCCCCTGAAAGTACCCAGGCAGTACCAGAGGTACATCGGGAAAAAACTCGAGGTGGCCACGGTGAACGGGACCAAAGCCGAAGGCCTGGTTGTGGAAGCAAATGATGAAGGCATTAAACTTGAAGTTGAAATAAAGAAATCAAAAAAGGAAATTGTGAAAAACATTATAGCGATGAGTTACGTTGAAATAAAATCTGCGAAAGCCGTTATCAGCTTTAAAAAAGCCTGATTTCGCTATTTCGCTATCTCGCTACATTGAATTACAGAATTTAAATACAAATTAATATCACCAATGGAACAGTTAAACTTAGTCGAAACCTTTTCGGAATTCAAAGAATTCAAAAACATCGACCGCGAGACCATGATGCGTATCCTCGAGGAAGTTTTCAAACATATGCTTTCCAAAAGGTTCGGATCAGCCGATAATTTCGACATCATTGTGAATATCGACAAAGGCGACCTTGAAATCTGGAGGAACCGCATTATTGTCGAAGACGGGATGGTTGAAGACGAAAACACCCAGGTTCCCTATTCCGATGCTATCAAGATCGAACCCGATTTTGAAGTTGGGGAAGAACTTTCGGAAGAAATCAAGCTGATCGATTTCGGCAGGCGCGAGATCCTTGCTATCCGTCAGAACCTGATCTCCAAGATCCAGGAATATGAAAAGAACAACATTTACCTTAAATACAAAGACAAGATCGGCGAGATCATCGCGGGTGAAGTGTACCAGGTATGGAAGAAAGAGATCCTGGTGCTCGACGACGAAGGGATAGAGATCATCCTTCCGAAATCGGAACAGATTCCTACCGATTTTTACCGTAAAGGCGATACCATAAGGGCGGTCGTTTCGAAGGTCGAAATGAAATCAAACAATCCTGTCATCATTCTCTCGCGCACTTCTGAAGCTTTCCTTGAAAGGCTTTTCGAAGCTGAAGTTCCCGAGGTCTTCGACGGGCTTATCCAGATCAAAAAAATCGTGAGGGTGCCCGGTGAAAGAGCCAAAATCGCCGTGGAATCCTATGATGACCGCATCGACCCGGTTGGTGCCTGCGTAGGGATGAAGGGCTCGCGCATCCACGGCATCGTGAGGGAGCTGAAAAATGAAAATATCGACGTGATCAACTATACGACCAATCCGTCGCTTTACATACAACGTGCATTGAGCCCGGCAAAGGTCACTTCCATCATCATAAATGAAGAAGAAAAAAAAGCCGATGTATATATGAAACCCGACCAGGTTTCACTGGCGATCGGTAAGGGAGGGTTTAATATCCGGCTCGCCGGAAGGCTCACAGGCTATGAGATCGATGTTTACCGCGATACTGATGTTGATAACGAGGATGTGGATCTCATGGAATTTTCTGATGAGATCGATCAGTGGATCATCGACGAGCTCAAGACCATTGGATGTGATACAGCTAAAAGCGTTCTCGATCTTGATGTATCAGAACTTGTAAAACGTACAGACCTCGAAGAAGAGACGATCAATGAGGTCATTCGCATATTAAAAGCTGAGTTCGAATAATAATTCATAATTTTGCCGCATGAGTGAAGGCACAGCAACGGTCAGGTTAAGCAAAGCCGCGAGAGAATTTAATATCGGTATCACTACCGTCGTGGAATACCTTTACAAGAAAGGGTTTACTGTAGACCGTGACCCCAATGGCAAACTCACAGTGGAGATGTATAATCTCCTGAAGAAAGAGTTTGCCACAGAAAAACAGGTGAAAGAGGAAGCCCAGAAGATAGAGCTGGCTTTTGCTTCTCATCAGACCATTACTATTGAAGACAAGAAATCTGCGACCAAGGAAAGAGAAAAGGAACGCGAAGACCTCTTCATAAAGAATGTGTCGCTGGAGTATGACAAAAGGCAGATGGAGCCGCCAAGGAAGGTCAGGGAAACTCCGGCAAAGGAAACAGTAAAAGAAACTCCCCGGCCCGAGCCAAAGCCTGCCGAACCTGTAGTACAGCCCGAAGAAAATGTAAAAGAGGCCAAAGAGGCTGAAAAGGAAAGTAAGAACCCGGCGAAAAAAGCTGTTGCCGGGGAGAAAGCCCCTGAACCGGCTGAAGCGGTCCAGCCTGAAACAGCCGAAACAGAAGCAAAAAAGGCTTCCCGTAAATCCAAACCAACAGCCGAAGAACAGGCAGAAGAGATAAAGGAAGAAAAAGCCGAAAAGGGTGTTGGGGAACTGAAGATCCTGGGTAAGATGGACCTTGAATCCTTTGAAAAGAAACCGTCAAAAAAGACAAAAGGCAAACCCAAAAAGGAAGAAGTTCCCGAACCTGTTGCTGAAGAACCTGTTGTTGCCGAACCCGTTGAAATACTTCCCGAACCTGAAGTAATCATTCCTGAGGAGCCTGAAGTAATCATACCCGAACCTGTTGTTGAAGCCGTTGACCTTAATTTTCTTCCCACCGAGAGGATTAAGCTGGAAGGGCCTACCATCCTTGGTTCGATGATTTTACCCGAACCGAAAAAGTTTGAAAAGAAGAAGACCCTGGTGGCTTCTTCATCGGATGATTCAATCAAATCGAAAAAGAAAAAGCGGAAACGCATTAAACGCACCGGTGGCGAGGAAAATGTTGAACAGGCAAAACCTGCCGAAAAGCCTCATTTTGTCAAGGATAAAAAATTCTCCAGGGAGATACAGAAACCAGAAGTAACCCAGGAAGATATAGAGCGCCAGATCAAGGAAACACTGGCAAGGCTTGGCCCAAGCGGCAAGTCCAAAGCATCGAAATACCGTCGCCAGAAAAGGGAAGAGGTAAGCCAGAAGCTTTTGCAGGAACAGGAAAGGATTGAAGAAGGCAAGAAAGTTATCAAGGTTACCGAATTTGTAACTGCAAACGAACTTGCCAACATGATGCATGTTCCTGTAACCGACATCATCTCAACCTGCATGTCGCTGGGTCTCTTTGTTTCTATCAACCAGAGGCTTGATGCCGAAACCCTTACTCTTGTCGCCGACGAATTCGGTTATAAACTTGAATTTGTAAGCGTTGATGTGCAGGAAGCCATCGACGGCCATAATGTTGAAGATAAACCCGAAGACATCCGCGAGCGAGCACCCATTGTCACTGTAATGGGCCACGTTGACCACGGGAAGACCAAACTGCTTGACTTTATCCGTTCAACCAATGTGGTTGCAGGAGAAGCAGGCGGTATAACCCAGCATATCGGAGCCTACGAGGTTGTTTTGGAGAACGGGAAAGCTATTACCTTCCTCGACACTCCCGGCCACGAAGCCTTCACGGCCATGCGTGCCAGGGGAGCAAAGGTCACCGACGTTATCATTATTGTAATTGCAGCCGACGAAACCGTGATGCCCCAGACCAAGGAAGCTATAAACCATGCCATGGCAGCAGGGGTTCCCATAGTGTTTGCTATAAATAAAATTGATAAGCCGAATGCGAATCCCGAGAAGATACGCGAAGAGCTTTCGAAGATGAATATCCTGGTGGAGGAATGGGGCGGGAAATACCAGACCCAGGAAATTTCGGCCAAGACAGGGATGAATGTTGGCATTTTGCTCGATAAGGTGCTGCTCGAAGCTGAAATGCAAAACCTGAAAGCCAATCCTTCACGCCTGGCTATTGGAACGGTCATAGAATCCTCGCTTGATAAAGGCCGGGGTTATGTTGCCAAACTGCTTGTCCTGAACGGCACCCTGAAGGTTGGTGATATTGTTCTTGCCGGTGCTACATACGGCAGGGTGAAAGCCATGTATAACGAACGTAACCTGCCTGTCTACGAAGCCGGCCCTTCGGCTCCATTGCTCATGCTCGGACTGAACGGGGCTCCCCAGGCAGGCGACGGGTTCAATGTTATGATGGACGAAAAAGAGACCAAGAATATCGCGACGAAACGACTGCAGCTCCAGCGTGAACAGGGGCTCAGGACACAGAAGCATATCACCCTCGATGAAATCGGGCGCCGAATTGCGATCGGGGAATTCAAGGAGCTCAACATCATCGTCAAAGGCGATGTGGATGGATCCGTGGAAGCCCTTTCCGACTCCCTGCTGAAACTCACCAACGAGGAAGTCGCTGTTAATGTAATTCACAAATCTGTAGGACAGATAACCGAATCGGACGTATTGCTGGCATCGGCTTCAAATGCTGTCATAGTAGGTTTCCAGGTCCGCCCGTCGGTGAGCGCACGCAAACTTGCCGAAGCTGAACAGATCGACATAAGGCTCTATTCCATCATTTACCAGGCTATCGAAGAGATAAAATCGGCTATTGAAGGCATGCTTGCTCCCGAGATCGAGGAAAAGATCACCTCCAACATCGAGATCAGGGAAGTGTTCAGGATCACCAAGGTTGGCACTGTTGCCGGTTGCATGGTGCTCGACGGGAAGATTACCCGCCAAACGCCGATCCGCGTTATCCGTGACGGTATTGTAGTTCACTCGGGGAAACTCGGTTCGCTCAAGCGGTTTAAGGATGATGTGAGGGACGTCAGTTCGGGCTTCGAATGCGGACTGAACCTGGAGAATTTCAACGACATCAAAGTCGGCGATATCATCGAAGGATACGAACAGATAGAGATCAAGAGAAAACTGTAAGATCAGGTCTGAAGGGTCTGAAGCCGGTCGGGGCCAAAGGATAGGGTATCCACCGGCAGCTCTACAAATTTTTCAATGAATTTTATATAGTCCTTGAGAGGAGCCGGAAGGCTTTCCATGGATGTATTTGAGCCGAGTGCAGTGTTCCAGCCTTCCATCTCGGTATACTGGGGCTCCAACCCTTCCAAAGAAAGTTCGAACGGATATGAGCCAAGCAGCTTTCCTGATTCCTTATAGGAGGTGCATACACTAATTTTTTCAAAAGGATTAAGCACATCAGCCTTCATCATAATGAGACTGTCGACCCCGTTAAGCATTATGGCATACCTGAGGGCAGGGAGGTCAAGCCAGCCACAGCGCCTGGGCCTTCCGGTAGTAGAACCGAATTCCCGACCGCCTTCCCTGAGTTTATTCCCCGTCTCATTGTGCAGTTCCGTAGGGAAAGGACCGCTTCCGACCCGGGTGCAGTATGCTTTGAATACGCCGAAGACTTTCCCGATATTATGGGGTGAAACCCCAAGCCCGGTGCAAACCCCGGCGGCAACAGTACTTGAAGAAGTAACAAAAGGATAGGATCCGAAATCCACATCCAGCATAGTGCCTTGTGCGCCTTCCGCCAGCACCGAACGGCCTTCGGCCAGGCTTTTATTAATGAACACTTCTGCATCGACAACCTTGAGGTCCTTCATCTTTTCGATAGCTTCGAACCACATTGCTTCGTATTCGTTATATGGGATACCGTCGAGGGTGAAAGTGGCCAGGTCAAAGCCATAGGAATTTACCGTCTTCATATGTAATTCCTTAAGGCCATCATACATTTTCCTGAAACCGGGATAGCAAATATTCCCGACCCTGATCCCGTTTCTGGCATATTTATCGGTATATGTGGGACCTATCCCCTTGAGGGTGGATCCTATCTTAGCCTCTTTCTTGGCGCTTTCATAGGCTGCATCAAGAATCCGGTGTGTAGGCAGGATAAGATGGGCTCGGTTTGCAATCAGCAGGTTTTCTTCGGGTTTCATTCCTGCTTCCCTCAGCTTGTCTATCTCCCTGAACATGATAACCGGGTCGATGATAACCCCGTTACCTATAACATTCATCGAATACCTGTGAAAAATACCCGAGGGGATCGTATGCAGTACGAATTTCTTTCCGTCGAACTCAATGGTGTGCCCCGCATTCGGTCCGCCCTGGAAACGTGCAACGACATCGTATCGTGGAGAAAACACATCCACAATCTTTCCTTTTCCTTCGTCCCCCCACTGGAGTCCCAGGATTACATCAACCTTCATCTGAAATGAGTTTATTTTTTGGACCTGGCCTGACCGTAAAAAGTAAGGGAATAACTGTTAATTTCAACATTGAAAAGCTTTTCAACATGTTCCCTGATCTCTTCAACACGGGGGTCGTAGAATTCAATTACTTCACCGCTGTCGTTAAAAATGAAATGATCATGCTGTTTGAAAAGGTTGGACTTTTCAAATTGCGCGTAATTTGTACCAAACTGGTGCCTGGTCACCAAACCGCAATCCAGCAGCAATTCAATGGTATTATACAAAGTGGCGCGGCTTACCCTGTATTTGTGGTTCTTCATCCGGATATACAGGGTTTCTATGTCAAAATGCCCGTCGGTAGCATAGATCTCCTTTAGGATTGTATACCTCTCGGGTGTCTTCCGGTGGCCATGTTTTTCAAGATATTCCGTAAAAAGCTTACGAACATTTTCAAAAGTATCTTCGGATGGCTTCTTCATTCTTGGAAATTTTGAGTAAAGGTATATAATTAAAATTATTTAGAACAAATAAAAATTAAAAAATTAATCCACCCTCCTTACAGAAGTTACTCCTTCAATATCCTTTAATTTCTCCAATACATTATTGAGGGTATTGGCATCCCTCACAAAAAGCCTGATCTGTCCTTCGGTTACCCCGTTTTCGGCCTGAATGTTAAAGGCCTGTATGTTCAGGTTAAGTTCATTTGAAATGATCCAGGTTATCTCATTGATAAGGCCTTTCTTATCGATCCCGTGTATCCTGATGCAGGTAAGGAATGAAATGAATTCGTTATTGCTCCAGTTGAGTTTTACAAAACGGGTGCCGTATTGCGAGATCATTTCCATTGCCTGGGTGCATATGGTCCGATGGATCATCATCGGGTCCTTTTCTGATGTGATCAATCCTATCACTTCATCACCCGGGATAGGGTTGCAGCATGTTGAAATCTGGTAGCCGTAGCTGGTAACATCACCCTGCACATCCTCTTCCAGGGTATTGGTTTTAGAGTCAGAACGAATTTCGACCTTGGCGTCTGTATCAGGAGGCAGGATATCCTTATTCCTTTTTGAAGTCCTCGACACATAGTTGATCCATCCGTTCCTGTAATTGGAAGCTGCAAAAATCTTCACATCCTTGATGCCGATCTTGTCCGTAGCCGCCGAATAGTACAGGTCGACCAGCGTGGGGAAATTATTCACGGTCTGAAACTGTTTTATCTGTTCAGGCCTAAAATCCACGCTGAATTGCCTGAACCATTTCTCGAGCTTTTCCCTTCCCTGCTTGCTGAATACTTTTTTCTCGTCCTTAACCGCCTGTTTGATGTTTGTTTTGGCACGCGTTGTAACAACATAGGTAAGCCATTCCTCACGGGGGGTCTGCTTGCTCGAAGTGATCACTTCAACCTGCTGCCCATTTTTCAAAGGATGGTTTATCGGGACCAGCTTTTTATCAACCTTGGCGCCAATACAGGTGTTACCGAGTTCCGAATGTATGGCATAGGCAAAATCCAGTACGGTAGAACTGGCAGGAAGTATCCTCATTTCACCCGAAGGGGTGAAAACCGAAATTTCGTCCAGGAAAAAGAATCCCTTGACATCGTCGATAAATGAAATTGCATCGGCATCGGGTGACTCGATCATTTCTTTTATCCGGTCGAGCCAGTTATCAAGCTTGCTACTGATGTTGAACGACTCCTTGTACTTCCAGTGGGCAGCATACCCCCTTTCGGCAACCTCGTCCATTCTTTTCGTCCTGATCTGGATCTCGACCCAGTGACCTGTATGCCCCATGACTGTAGTATGCAGGGCTTCATATCCATTCGCTTTGGGAATGGAGATCCAGTCACGCAGTCGGTCCATGTTCGGCAAATAATGGTCTGTGACTATTGAATAGACTTTCCAGGCATCCGATTTTTCGCTTTCAATCGGAGTGTCAATAACAATACGGATGGCAAAAATATCATAGATCTCCTCGAAGGGGACCTCTTTTTTCTTCATCTTCTGCCAGATTGCAGCAACTGATTTCTCCCTTGCCTTAATTGAAAACCGGAACCCTTGCTGGATAAGATCTTTCCTTATAGGATGTATGAATTTGCTTACGAACCTGCTGCGTTCCCGGGCCGAAGACCTTAGTTTGCCCACGAGGGATTCATAAACATCGGGCTCGGTATACTTCAGGGCAAGGTCTTCAAGTTCGCTTTTAATTGCATGAAGCCCCAGACGATGTGCAAGAGGAGAATAAAGTATAATGGTTTCAGATGATATTTTAAGCTGTTTCTCAACCGGAAGCGCGTCAAGGGTTCTCATGTTATGCAAACGGTCGGCAAGTTTGATGAGGATCACTCTTACATCATCCGAAAGTGTAAGCAGCAGCCTCTTGAAATTTTCGGCATGTATCGAGGTGGTGCTGCGGTCGAAAATATCCTTGATCTTGGTAAGTGCGTCGATGATCGAAGCAACCTTTTCGCCGAACAATCCCCTGATATCCTCAAGAGTGTATTCTGTATCCTCCACTACATCATGTAAAAGAGCGCACACAATGGAAGTCGCCCCAAGACCTATCTCTTCCACGCAGATGGTGGCAACGCCAAGGGGATGAAAAATATAGGGCTCCCCGCTTTTTCTGCGCATATCGCGATGGGCCTCCAGGGCCAGCCTGAAAGCCTTCCTTACAATCTTCCGGTCATCAGGGTTTCTTGGTTTCCATAACCTGAGCAGGTTTCTGTAACGTTTCAATATTTCCTGGTTCTCCGATTCCAATACAGCTGTAGCCATCATATGCAGTGCAGTCATTAGTTCTGCAAAAATAAGTTAAAATCCAGAATGATACTGAATAAGATTTAGCCCGAAAAAAAGAGCCTTTGCAGTAAAATCATTACTTTTGAAATCGCATTCAATTCAACTCATGCAGCGAAGTCTCACCCACATATGCCGTAGATTGTTCTTACTGGCCTTGCTCACTCTTCCTGCATACGTCTTTGCCACACATCAGCGTGCGGCTGAAATAACTTTCAGGCATCTCAGCGGGCTTACCTATGAGATTACCCTTACCTCTTATACCAACACATTAAGCCCGGTAAACAATGCCAGGAACTACCTTACAATTAACTGGGGTGACGGCACTTCCGACCTTATCCCCAGGGTGCAATCCATCTTTCTTCCCGATACCATTCGCTATAATAAATATGTGGGTCAGCATACTTTTCCGGGTCCCTCTTCTTCACCTTATGTAATTTCCTGTGAAGATCCGAACAGGAACCTGGGGATTATGAATATTCCCAATTCGGTGAACATCCCCATGTATATTTATTCCGAACTTACGATCAGCCCGTACATTACTTATGACAACTCACCGATCCTGCTGGTCCCGCCTGTGGATAACGCCTGTGTGAATGAACCTTTCTATCATAATCCGGGGGCTTACGACCCTGATGGGGACAGCCTTTCGTACAAGCTGGTGACATGTCTTGGCATACAAGGCATGCCCATTCCGGGTTATACCCTGCCCCCCCCTGTCAACTCCTGCCACATCAACCCGGTAACCGGTGATTTCTCCTGGATAAGCCCTCCTCAGCAGGGTGAGTATAATATTGCCATCCTGATAGTGGAATGGAGGAACGGGCTCAGGATAGGTTGTGTTGAAAGGGATATGCAGATCAATGTGGTAGCCTGTAATAACCGGCCGCCTGTTATCGATTCTTTAAGCGATACCTGCGTGGAAGCAGGCCATATCATGAGATTTCCGGTCAGCGCCCATGATCCTGACACCACTGATATGGTCACCTTAACGGCATTGGGCGGTCCTTTCATTCTCACGCCCAGCCCCGCCTATATGGAACCGGACACAGCCCAGGGGCAAGGGCATGTAACAAGTATTTTTCACTGGCCTACGGTTTGCGAGCACGTTAAAAGAAATCCTTACGAGGTATTTTTTAAAGCCCAGGACAACGGAACACCTGTAAGGCTTGTCGATATCAGGTCAATGAAAATCCTGGTGATCGGCCCCCGGCCCCAGAATCTGGCAACATCTCCTGTTGCAAATACAATAAACCTCAGCTGGAACCCTTACACCTGTACCAATGCCACGGGATTTTACATATACCGCAAATCGGATTCTACCGGGTACGTCCCGGCTTACTGCCAAACCGGGGTACCTGCCTACCTGGGTTATTCAAAGATCGCCACCGTGAACAATATTACCGCCACCTCCTATCTTGACGACAATAACGGGGCAGGGTTGAACCGCGGGCTTAAATACTGTTACCTGGTCACCGCTTTTTTCCATGATGGAGCCGAAAGTTATGCTTCAAACGAAGCCTGTGCCGAATTGAAAAAGGATGTCCCTATAATCACCAATGTAAGCATCAAGACTACCAACCTTACACTCGGATCCCTATACCTGGCCTGGTCAAAACCAACCCAGCTGGATACCGTGCAGGCCCCCGGCCCCTATAAATACATGGTCAACCGTTCAAGATCCGACCAGCCTTCACAATACACCCTCATCGATTCCCTTTTCAACCTGAACGATACGATACGGCCCGACACGTTGCTGAACACCCTTGACTATTCTTTCAGGTACAGGATCGATATTTACAACCTTACCCCGGGCAATTATTTCTTTATCGGCTCTTCCCAACCGGCTTCCTCCATGTACCTGACCCTCTCCCCTTCCGATAAAAAAATGAGGCTTTACTGGACCAACGATGTACCCTGGAACAACCATATTTTTACAATCTTCAGGAGTGATGCCTTTGACGGCATTTATGATTCTGTGGGGTTTTCGGTTCAGCCAACCTATATCGACCCCAAGCTTGTGAACGGGAAAGCCTATTACTATAAGATAAAAAGCCGGGGCAGTTATTCCTCGGGAGGCTTTATTGACCCCATTATTAATTTTTCCCAGAAAAAGGGAGGAATCCCTGTCGACAACGTGCCCCCTTGCCCCCAGGTACTCGGCGATTCGGTCATTTGCAAGGAGTTTACAAATTACCTTCACTGGAAAAACCCTGGTGATACCTGCGGAACCGATATTGCCAGGTATTATATTTATTTCAGCCCTTCAACAGGCTCCAAACCGGCTCTTATTGATTCCATAATGAATCCGTTCGACACAGTGTATGTTCACAAACAACCGAATTCAGTAGTTGGCTGCTACAGCATTATTGCAGTTGACTCGGCAGGGAACCGCAGCGATTACAGCAACACGCTTTGTGTTGATTATACTGCCTGCCCTGTTTACACCCTCCCGAATTTTTTCTCGCCCAACG
Organism: uncultured Bacteroidales bacterium; assembly: GCA_903877385.1. GTDB lineage: Bacteria > Bacteroidota > Bacteroidia > Bacteroidales > FEN-979 > CAIRDP01. Next base: position 41,562 of record CAIRDP010000010.1, on the reverse strand, counting down.
GTGATGGCATTAACGATTTCTTCGTGCCCATCACCAATTCCTCGGTGGATCATGTCGATCTTAGAATCTTTGACCGCTGGGGAAGGCTGGTGTTTAAAACCTCCGATCCTGCAATAAACTGGGACGGCAATGATATGAATTCAAAATCGGCCTGTTCCGATGGCACTTACTTCGTTGTCTGCGATATTTATGAGATCACCCTTGCAGGCTTGCAGGAAAGGACCTTGCAGGGAAGTCTTACTATTCTCAGGTAATTTAGGAATGAGGGCGCTTCGCGCCGATGCAGGATGGGCAACGCAATGCGTTGCCGATGCGGGATGAAAGCACTTCGCGCTGATGCGAGATGATAGTGTTCACCTGTCTTAAATCCTGAACCTGATACTGAAGCAAGCTAAAGTATCACGAAATTTCCCTACCTTTGCACCCGTGAAAAACATCCGTAACTTCTGTATTATAGCCCATATTGATCATGGGAAATCCACACTGGCCGACCGCCTTCTTGAAACGACCGGTGCGATCTCCGAACGTGATTACCAGAACCAGGTTCTGGATGATATGGATCTTGAACGCGAACGCGGAATCACGATTAAAAGCCATGCCATCCAGATGAATTACAAACATGAGGGAGAGAACTATGTTCTGAACCTTATCGACACCCCGGGGCATGTTGACTTTTCCTATGAGGTATCCCGTGCCATAGCCGCCTGTGAAGGTGCATTGCTTGTAGTTGACGCCACCCAGGGGATACAGGCCCAGACGATCTCAAATCTTTACCTGGCCATCGATCATAACCTTACCATCATCCCTGTCCTGAACAAGATTGATATGGAAGCTGCCATGATTGAGGAAGTGAAGGACCAGATCGTTGACCTTCTTGGCTGCGAACGTGAAGAAATACTGGAAGCAAGCGCCAAAACCGGCTTGGGCATCGACCGTATACTAGAAGAAATTGTGAGCAAGATCCCCGCCCCCAAAGGCGATCCTGATGCCCCCCTCCAGGCCCTGATCTTCGATTCTCTGTATAATTCCTTCCGCGGGATCATAGCATATTTCAGGATCTTCAACGGCAGCATCCGAAAAGGGGACCATGTTAAGTTTAATGCCACAGGCATGGAATACCATGCTGATGAGGTTGGGATATTACGTTTGAAACAGGAACCCAGGAACGAGGTGTTTACAGGCGATGTCGGGTATATTATTTCGGGTATAAAATCCAGCAAGGAAGTCCAGGTGGGTGATACCATCACCCATGTAGGCGACCCCTGCAAAGAGGCTATTGAAGGGTTCCGCCCCGTAAAACCCATGGTCTTTGCCGGCATCTATCCAACCGATGCCGACGATTATGAAGAATTAAGGAGTTCCCTTGAAAGACTCAAGCTTAACGATGCCTCCCTTTCGTTTGAGCCGGAAGCATCGGCTGCACTGGGTTTTGGATTCCGTTGCGGCTTCCTGGGCCTGCTTCATATGGAAATCGTGCAGGAACGTCTTGACAGGGAATTCGACATGGATGTGATCAACACCGTACCCAACGTTTCCTATAAAGTATACACCAACAAGGGAGAGATGCTGGATGTTTACAATCCTTCAGGTCTACCCGAACCGAATTATATCGAGCATATGGAGGAACCGTATATCACGGCAAACATAATTACCAAAGCCGAATATATTGGTCCTATCATCAAGCTCTGCATGGATAAGCGGGGAACCCTCCGGAACCAGGTATACCTGACCACCGACAGGATCGAACTCACTGCCGACCTGCCCCTGGGTGAGATCGTATTCGATTTCTACGACAAGCTGAAAAGCATTTCCAAAGGGTACGCTTCATTTGATTACCACCCTATCGGTTACCAGAATGCCGACCTTGTCAAACTCGACATCCTGCTTAACGGGGAAATAGTGGATGCATTGTCGGCCCTCATTACACGTAACAATGCCTATGATTTCGGCCGGAAATTCTGTGAGAAGCTCAAGGAATTCATCCCCCGCCAGCAATATGATGTGGCAATACAGGCGGCAATCGGCGCAAAGATCATTGCCCGCGAAACAGTGAAGGCAGTCAGGAAAGACGTTACTGCCAAGTGTTACGGTGGCGATATCACCCGTAAACGCAAGCTTCTCGAGAAACAGAAAAAGGGCAAGAAACGAATGCGGCAAATCGGGAACGTGGAAGTTCCGCAGAAAGCCTTCCTGGCTGTACTCAAGCTCGATTCCTGAAATCCCGTTTAAAACCCCAGCAAGGTGATCCCCACAGTCCATGGGTATAGCTTCGGCCCCTGGTTGTTCTGAAACATCGGGGTCAGCTCATAGGTTGAGAATAAATTCAGGAATGACCAGCCGATCCTGAATGAAGCATCAAGTTTGAAAGGGCTGAGATGGTAGGCTCCGTAAGACCTTACAACATTGTCATTCACGCTATAGGATGCCACCCGGTTACCCTTGTCGTCAACAAGATAATAGGTTTGATCGATGCTGTTATACTTCTGCTTTGAATAGGAACATAAACGCACTCCCCCTATCACTCCCAGGGAAACGTGGAAACTTTTCAGGTTCCGCTTTGGATTTGTCTGAAACTCGAACAGAAGGGGAATATTCAGGTAACTTACAAACAACTTGTCCTGCTTCAGGCTCACATAATTATTATTGGCGTCTTTCACTTTGAAGCCCATCAGCTGCGCACTGTCGGCAATCAACACGTAACTCCCCGTGAAGTAATAATTGCTCAGCTGAAACCCCAGCCCCGAAGTGAAACCAAATTTATTTTTCACAAGGTTCAGGTTGAATTCGAAAGGGTTAAGGTTCACGACCATGGAGCGGGCAGTATTCATATTCATGTAGGGATACTGCGGATCGAAATTCATATTGAAATTGCCGTTCACATAGCCATTGATACCAAGCTCAACCCCTGCCCAGTGTCCGTTATACTTTCCTTTGCGCGCAAACGGGCATGGAGGGAATTCACTCCATTTTTTCATCTCTTTGGTCCTTACATAAACAACCATCGAATCTTTCCCGATTTTCTTAATGGTCACACCCTGCATCTCGAACTTTGAGGAATCGCTGCAGGAGTGGTGCTTATGTTCTTTCTTGTCCTGTGAAAATCCCTGAATTGATATGAATCCAGCTATCAGCAGGACTAATAAAAAAGTACATGTTCTTTTCATATCGTAAAATTTAGAATGATTTATATTCTTTTAATGTGAAATAGACGAGGGGCATTTGAATATGTTACAACTTATAAAGAGCCATAAGCTATAAGGTAATAATATTTCGACATTCGATATTCGTTGATCGATATTCGATATTCAATCCTTACCCTTAAAAAACCTGCCCTCAAAGTTCACCAGGTACAATTTCTTTGTTGCCCTGGTCACAGCCGTGTAAAGCCATCGCAAAAATTCGGTGTTAAGCATACGGTCGCTCAGGTAACCCTGGTCAATGAAAACCGTGTCCCACTGTCCTCCCTGGGTTTTATGGCAGGTAAGGGCATAGGCGAATTTCACCTGCAATGCATTGAAAAAGGGATTCAGTTTAACTTTTTCCACCTTTTCCTTCCGTGTGGGCAGATCGGTATAATCCTCCATAACGGCCTGGAACAACCTGTTGTTTTCAGGCTGGGGAAGTGCAGGGGAATCGGCCATAAGCGTATCAAGGATGATCTTCACATCCAGCTCCTTTTCTTCAGGATAATCCAGGAAACGGATAGTCACATCGGCAAAGCGGAATCCATAAAGGTCTTCCGTCTTTCGTATCCGGGTCAGCTCCATTATATCCCCGTTCGCAATAAAGCCTGCCGATGAACCCGGCGGGAGCCAGAAATAATTATTTTTGACCACCATCAGGTAATCCCCCGTTGAGATCTCCCCATCAAGGAAAAGGATCCGGTTCCTGATCTCACGGTTGAAGATATTGGCCCTTTTGTTTGATCGGCAGATCACTACATTGTTATCCTTACCGGCACCGGAGTATGTCAGGTTAAGCATTTCTTCCAGTTCGGAACTGTTTATCCTGATGACATCCGTGAAATTTTTCAGGCTGAAAAGGGGGAAAGTCACCTTCTTTTCGGGAATTTCGTTCCTGATCAGGGTTGCATTTTCAAGTATCCCCGATTCCTTGCTCTGCCTAACAACCTCTGTCAGTTCATCGGTATCTATTTCAAGGCTGTACGCCTGTTTCAGGAATTCAGGATCGAGGGCGGGGCTCTCATCCAGGCCCACCGGAGGCAGCTGTGCTGTGTCGCCGATAAATAATATCCGGCAATTCTCACCCGACTGAACGAACGAAAAAAGATCGTCGAGCAGGTTGTGTGTCGAAAACAGCTGGCCTTCAGCCCTGGTATAGTGCGGGATCATCGAGGCCTCATCTATAATAAAAAGGGTATGCTTATGATGGTTCTTCTGAAGCCTCATTACAATATTCCCTTCCTTGGAAGTCCAGGCAAAATATATTTTACGGTGGATGGTATGGGCGGGGAGGCCCGTATAGCTGGAAAGCACTTTCGCCGCCCTACCCGTTGGCGCCATCAGCACAGTTCGCTTGCCCAGTTTTGGTAAAACATTCACCAGGGCTTTAACTACCGTGGTTTTACCAGTCCCTGCATATCCTTTAAGGACAAAAATGGCATTGGATTTTCTCCAGCCCAGGGTAAGAAAGACGGCCAGGTTGCCCATCAGCCTCCTCTGGCAGTTGGTCGGTTCATATGGGAACTCCTCCACCAGGGTGGATATGACAGACTTCACATCCATAAATTAATTATTCGTAACGAAGAGATTCAATGGGGTCAAGGTTAGCGGCTTTCCTCGCAGGAATGATACCACTCAACAGGGCTACAAAAAAGCAAAGAACGACCCCTGTTAAGATCCAAATCCAGGGAATGATAAAAGCACTTCCGATCAGCAGTGAGATCACATTCCCGATCAGGATGCCAAGTGTAATTCCCAGGGCACCTCCCAACTGGCCAATAACAACAGCTTCAACAAGGAACTGGTTGCGGATAACCCTTCGTGTTGCGCCAATGGCTTTTCGTATCCCAATTTCACGCGTTCGTTCGGTAACCGAAACCAGCATGATGTTCATCAGCCCTATGGCTGCTCCCATCAGCGTGATCAGTCCGATCAGAGTGGCAGCATAGGTCACATACTTGATATTTTCGATGAGCATTTTGGCAATGTTGTCGCTTTTGGTGATCTCAAAAGTGTTATCAATTCCAACAGGGTCTTTGCGGATGCTGCGGAATACCCCGCTGGCTTCACCTACTGCCGGGTCGACCAGCTCTGTTTTTTTGGCCATGACATTGATGTTGAACGAAAGGTTCGGCCGGGGGAATTCCTTACGGCAGTTGTTCAGGGGGATCATTACGTTACGGTCGCCGCTGAACCCCATGCTGGATCCCTTGGATTTCAATATCCCTATGATCCTGTATTTCCCGGGGCCTATTGAAATCAGTTTCCCAAGGGGATCTTCATTGTTCTTAAAAAGGCTTTTTATAACTTCCGATCCGATGATGCATACCGAAAGTCCCTCATCAACCTCATTGGCCGAAAAATTCCTTCCCTTCTCCACCTCATCTCCCGAAGTGGTGATATAATCATCATCCGTACCCATTACCCTCGTATTCGGATTGGTCTTATTAGAACCGTATTTCAAGGTCACCCCGAACGAAGCAAACATAAAGACCGAAGTATTGGCAGGAAAATCAAACCGCCTTTTGAATTCCTCAGCCTGGGCATAGGTTATTGGATCATACCTTTTCTGAACCTGGTTGTCGTTGCCAATATGCACATTCATGCTTCGGTTCCTGATGGTAAAAGTATTTGCCCCCATCATCGAAAAATTCTGAGTAAGGTAGTATTTGATTGAGTCGGTGGCCGTAAGTATCCCCACAAGGGCCATAATCCCGAAGGCAATTATAAGGATCGTGAGGATGGTCCTCAGCAGATGGCTTGTAATAGCATCCAGCGAGATCCTTACATTTTCAAGGGCAAGTGAATTTTTCATGAGTTGATTTCTTTTTTCCCGTAGGCAAGGTCCCCGGCATCGCCAAGTCCCGGTACAATGAGTGAATGAGCCGTAAGTTCCTCATCAACCACCCCTACCCAGATGCTGATATCCTGTTGGGGGATGTGTTTGCGTATATAGTCAAGTCCTTCCTCGCTGGCAAGCACCGAAACAAGGTGGATATGTTTCGGCTTTCCTTTAAGCATCAGGTCCCTGTATGTGTTGACCATGGAAGTGCCTGAAGCAAGCATGGCATCACAGATGATTAAAACCTTATTGTTGATATCAGGTACCTGCGAATACTCAACGTTAATGGTAAAGGAGCCGTCCTTTTGTGTTCTGCGGTAGGCCGAAATGAATGCATTGTCGGACCGGTCGAAAACATTAAGGAACCCCTGGTGAAACGGCAATCCGGCCCTCATGATAACCGCCAGCACAGGGTATTCTTTCAGAACAGGCACCATGGCAAATCCAAGCTGGGTGGCTACTTCCTTTTCAACATATTCCATTTGGCGGCTTATCTCATAAGCAAAGATCTCGCCTATCCTGACAAGATTGAACCTGAACCTTAAACGGTCTTTCTGAACTTCGGCGTCCCTGATCTCCGAAATGAATACATTCAGTATCGAAGGGGTGTTTGATAAAATATGGACCATAATGTTTCGTTTCGTGAATTTGACAAATGTACCTATTTTAACTTCTCACCGAGCGCCCGGCCCAGCTTTAATCCCGTATTTATCAAGGCAGGAAGGTGGTTCCTTAGAAGCCTGTAATAGGGTGTTTCCGAGGCTCCGAAACTTTTATAAAACCTGCCCAGGCCGGGGTCGTTCCCCCCTTCAAAATCAAGGATCAGGGGTTTCCCTGCATTTCCCCTGATAAACCCGTCTATCAGCCGGAACATGGCGCCGTTTTCCCTGGCCGAAGGAGCAGATGCGGCAAAAAGGAAATAGACCCTGTTCCCGTCGGAAAGAAAAAATGCTGCCGATGACAAAAGGCCATCCTCACCATATGCGGCACGAACATTTCCAATTCCTTTTTCAAGGCTTATGTTCATTAGTTCTTCCATCCGCTTATAATGGACGGCATTGAGTTTCCCCTCTTTTTTCCCGAAATTCCGGCGGAATAAATCCACAAGCTCGGCCGGGGGAATATTGCTGCCGGTATTTAAGCCCGATTCCTCAGCCTTACGGATATTCCTTCTTGCATTCTGGGAATAAGCCGAACTGATTTCGTTATATGGCTTCATTAAATTCAGTTCATGGTTGAACCTTTGAACGAGTTCAATGTCGCCGCTACCCGGAATAAAATCAGGCATGACCTGGATATCAATATATCTGAAACAGGCCGGGATTGCGCTCAGGAACGAGTCGGCAACCACCGTATCAACAGGTACTGATGAGATCAGACCAAGCTGCTGCGCAAAAAAAGGCTGGAACAAATATGAGACTCCCGCTTTCCGCCCCCTGGTAAGGGGAAAAACCGAGGTATAATCGTCCGAAACCAGGGCCTCCCAGCCGGGTGCAACAACATCTAGATACCATGAGAAGGCATAAACCCTGCGGTTCAAAGAGTTCCTGACAGATTCATCCCAACTGAGCCTGTCGATTTCATCATGCCTTAAATAGCTGATCATATCCTTATTGTGCTGCAAACCGCAGCAATTCCTCATAAATGTTACGCCAACCAAGCCATCTGCCATGCTCCGAAAAAGTCTCGTTATGACAAAGGCTTATGAATTCGCCCCCCACCGATCTTACCATTGAGATCATCCGGTGAATGGTTTCAATACTTTGTTCCGGTGTTAGACGTAAGTAATCTTTCATTGTTACATCCATGAGGGTAACCGGATGTATTTTCAGGGGCATGACTTCATTTTTCGAAAGATCGAAAAACCAGTATGACCTGGCCATGCCGCTCCTGAAGCCCGGGTGGGAAGCATATCCCATCGAAAAATCATCGGTGACCCCCAGGTTGAAAAGGTTCCTGTAGGTCCTTGGAAAGGAAATTTTCATGAAATGCTGGCGGCTGATGGTGATGTCACGGTCCAGAATAAGGCCAAGTCCCGAGACTTCCTGGTCAAGCTTTTTAAGGTGTTTGTTTGAGGACAGCGAAGGATGTATGCCAACTTTATGATCCGCGTCAAGGTTCAGCAAAAGTTTATGAAAAGCCTTGTTTGAAACAGGGATGTTATTGTCATCCCCTCCGTAATCGGCAAACAAAACAAAATAATAAGGACTGAGTCCGTAGTTTGCATGTGCCTTACGCATGTATTCGTAAGTGTCGTAAGGGTCGTGCTCTGCTCCTGAAAGTACCTTGAACCTGAGTAAAACATCATAAAAATTAAAATTCAGGAGTGAACGGGCTATCCCTCCCCCGGTTCTCGATAAACTCCGGCATTTAAACGCATAGGCATGATCGATGTCGATCGTGGGAATGAATTTATACGCCGGGCGTTTGATCACGATTCCCGGGAACTTCCTTACAATCACTTCGGCAAGCCTGTCAGCCCAGAAATGCACCACGGGGATGTCAAGGAATTTACCCTGTATAGCTATCGAGGCAAGGGCTGGGAAACGGCCATATTTATCATGCTTATGCCTTTCATATTCCTCGTAACGGCTTACCATGTAAAAAGAGGCGGCAAACGGATCAAAAGGAAGTGCAGATTTTGTGTTCTCCGAAGGAAATATAACTGGGATGTGGTCTTCGTCGCTGATCACCGGCTCCTGGGGATATACGGTATCTTCAAATAAAAGCTTGGCCGACTCAATGAAAAGTTCATCTCCGTCAGTAGCCCTGGCATAGGTGAATTTGGCGCCCTGGAATGAGTTGAAATCATCCCGGTAAGTGGTAAAAGCGCATTCAATCCCCAGCAAGTCACCTAATAACAGGCTGCTGATATACCGTAAGCGGTTGGTAACAGAAGAAGTATAGATCAGGATCATTGTTCAGGGTTTTGATGTAGCCAAATTAAGGAAAAAACGAAAACTTTCGTACTTTTGAATTATAATTCATTGGAATGCCTTCACGGGTAAATCCCGCAACGGTTTACACCGGGTATTGGAGGAGGATCAGGGGGAGTTTAAACTGAACAGATCTGAAGGGAATTTATGGATAATTTCATCGTTTCGGCAAGGAAATACAGGCCACAGACTTTCGACACAGTTGTAGGCCAGGCAACTATCACCAACACCTTAAAGAATGCAATCCTGCATAACCAGCTTGCACAGGCATTCCTGTTCTGCGGCCCCAGGGGAGTGGGTAAAACCACCTGCGCAAGAATCCTGGCAAAAACCATCAATTGCGAGAACCTTTCCGATTCGGGCGAAGCCTGCGATCAATGCCAGAGTTGCACCTCGTTCAACGAAAACGCTTCCTTTAATATTTACGAACTTGACGGGGCCTCGAATAATTCGGTGGATGATATCCGTACGCTGGTCGAACAGGTGAGAATACCGCCCCAGATGGGGAAATACAAGGTATATATAATCGACGAAGTTCACATGCTCTCGGCTTCGGCTTTCAATGCTTTCCTTAAAACACTGGAAGAACCTCCCCCTTACGCGAAATTCATCCTGGCCACAACCGAAAAACACAAAATACTTCCTACCATTCTTTCACGCTGCCAGATCTTTGATTTCAGAAGGATCACTGCGGATGACATGGTAAGCCACCTGAAGTTCGTGGCCGGCAAGGAAAACATCAGCGTTGATGAAAATGCATTGCATATCATCGCCCAGAAAGCCGACGGGGCAATGCGTGACGCTCTTTCGATTTTTGACCAGCTTGTAAGTTTTGCGGGGAATACCCTGCAATACTCTACCGTTATCGAGAACCTGAATGTTCTGGATTATGAATATTATTTCCGCATCTGTGACCAGATATTGAATTCTGATATCGCCGGCTCCCTTCTTACCCTGGACGATATCATAGGAAAAGGCTTTGACGGCCAGCATTTCCTTATTGGTTTCGGGGAACATCTCAGGAACCTTCTGGTTTGTAAAGACCCGGCTACGGTGAAGCTCATGGAGACCGCCCCATCGATCAGGGCCCGTTATACCGCGCAGTCGGGCCGTTTCCAGACCGCTTACCTTTTAAACCTCCTGGATACTACCAACCGCTGCGACCTTGCTTATAAAACCAGCAACAATAAACGTATCCACCTTGAACTTGCGCTTATGCTGATGTGCTCTGCCTCCTCTCATCAGCAGTCAGCAATAAAACAAGCGGGCCCCCACCCTGTCCAGCAAACACCGACTCAACAGCCGGCACAACAGCAATCACAACCACTGTCGCAGCCGCAACAGCAGTCCCAGCCGCATCGGGCAGGTGTTCAGCCCGTGCCAGCCTCCCCTGCCCCTGAAAAGAAAATCTTAACGTCCGAAAAACAGCCAAACCCAGCTAAGCCTTCCCCGGTGACCCCGGTCAAACTGAAAGACCTCAAGGAAAATATTTCCGGAACTTTTTCCATCAAACAAACCGCAAAAAAGCCTGATGGCCATTCAGAAGTTCTCGAAGATTCTGCAGTCTATGACAAGGCAAATCCCTTTACACAGGAAGACCTGAATGCCGCATGGAATGAATATATTGGCTCTCTTAAGTCCGGTTTGCCTCACCTCTACAATAGCCTTCTGCAATCCATGCCGGAACTTAAAGATGATTTCAATATTGAAATTACCATTGAAAATAAGCTGCTCGAAGACGAAATCTTTCAGAAAAAAGCTGAAATGCTGGGGTTCCTGCGACAGAGGCTTGATAACTTTAAACTGAACCTGGCTGCGAAAGTAGCTGAAAACAGCAAGGGGTCAAGGCCATATACCGATAAGGATAAGTTTGATAAAATGGTTGAAAAAAATCCCTCACTCCTTAAACTGAAAGAAGAACTTGATCTTGAGATAGAATACTGATATGGAGACTGTTGTTTACTGCATAGGCGAAACAGTCCTGGATATCATCTTCAGGGATGGAGTGCCCGTATCGGCAATCCCGGGAGGATCAATGCTGAATACTTCCGTGTCGCTCGGGAGGGCTGGCCTGAGAGTGGAATTCATCAGCGAATACGGGAATGACCATACGGGGAAGATGATAGACTCTTTTTTACAGGAGAATCATGTAGGTTCGGGCTTTATCAACCGTTACGGGGATGGGAAGACAGCTCTCGCTCTTGCCTTCCTTGACAGGGAACTCAATGCATCATATACTTTCTATACACAGTATCCTGCTTTGAGGATGAAAGATCCCCTGCCGGAAACGAAAAAAGAGGATGTGATTCTTTTCGGCTCGATTTATTCCATCACAGCGGGTATCCACAGTAAAATCAAGAAATGGGTAAAACAGGCAAAATCTGCAGGAACCCTGATCATCTATGACCCGAATTTCAGGAAATCCCATGCAGGTATGCTTGACAAAGTAAGGCCCTGGATCATTCAGAACATTGCCCTGGCTGATATCGTCAGGGGTTCCGATGAGGATTTTCTAAATATTTTCGGCCTGGAAAAACCTGAAGAAATAAAGACGAAACTAAGCTTATCAGGCTGCAATAATGTCATCATTACAAGGAACAGCAAAAGCGTTATTGCCTGGTTCGGCGATAGTAAATCCGAGATCAAAATTCCTCCCCTGAAGTCCTTGGTAAGTACCGTAGGTGCAGGTGATAATTTCAATGCCGGCATCATTTATTCCCTGGTCAGCAGCAAACTCACCGCCGAAGATATGAGGAGCATGCCGAAGAGACTCATACAAGCAGTAATCCTGTCTGGGATCGCTTTTTCTGCGGAAGTTTGTAAATCTCTCGAAAATTATATTTCTCCAGGCTTCGGTAAAAGCTTAACGTCATGAGCCATTGGTTTGCAATATCCGTTTTGAAGACCATGGGATGGCATACCGATGGCCAGGTGCCTGAAGGTGTAAAAAAAGCCGTGATTATTTCGGCCCCACATACAAGCTATTGGGATTTTGTCATTGGATGGATGACCTTTCATATTGCTGATGTGAACATACGATTCCTCATCAAGGAAGAAGTCTTTAAATGGCCCCTGGGATGGCTGCTGAGGAAACTCGGGGGAATTCCCGTGGCCAGGGGAAAGAAGAATTTTATGGTAGACCAGCTGAAGGAAATGTTTGACAGCTCAGAATCTTTTTATGTAGTGATAACTCCCGAGGGAACACGAAAGAAGGTTGCACAGTGGAAAAAGGGGTTTTACATGATCGCAATGGAAGCCGGAGTCCCTATCGCCTGCTCATTTATCGATTATGAAAAAAAAACAGGAGGGATTGGCCCTGTAATTTCACCAAGCGGGGATTATGACAAAGACCTGGCCGTTATCCAGCACTTTTACCGGGGCAAGAAAGCAAAGCATCCCGAGAGGTTCAGTTTATCAGGATCCGGCAACAATAAAAATCAGGATTCAGCAGATGTTGGAAACAAGGAAGACCCTGCTTGAAACAAGCTATCTGGATTTGTTTACCGGTCGATCTTTGAAGCCTTCTTCGAGAATGCCAGGATCCAGATGATGATAACCAGGCAATATACACTCTGAAGCACCGACAGCATAATAAAAGCAACCACAGGATCCCTGAAGATAAATCCTCCTGTCACAATGGATACAATGATCAGGATTGATCCGATCAGCGAAAGGTAAAACATGGATCTTGCTTTTCCTATGATGAGCGGAGCCTGGCTGATTGTTGAGCGGATAAAATCAAAAAACATCCAGGGTGCTAGTATTCGTGCATACCTGCCGGCTTCGGTCCAGGTATTGCCGAAAATAAAACCAATCAGCCAGGGACCGATTGTTAAAAGGATAATCAGTATCGGGAATGCAATCGCAGTCGAGGTCCTTATCGTTTTCATAACCGGTAGTATAAGATTCCCGTCCTTCTGGTATTGCTCTGAGGCTTCTTTATAAAAAACCTGGCCTATGGAAATGCCCACAAGCCACAGAGGAGCCTGCAACAGGCGCAGGGATAAGGAATATAATCCCAATACTGAAGATGAGAAGAATATCTTCAAAAGGTAAATGATCCCATACGACTGAACCATTTCAACGATCACCTGGGGAGTATTGGCCAAAGGGAGGAATTTGTATTTCCCGGCAAGTTTTTTCTGTGATGAAAAATTAAAATAGCTAAGATCTCCACGGTGACGGAAATAAAAGATGATGGTAAAAAACAGCACAACGAAAAGAAATCCCGCAAAATTTCCAAGCCACAATCCCAATGCACCCATCCCGGCAAACCCCATGAGCAAGGTTGAAAGGTTATTGGCCAGGGAAGTAATGATCTTGGAGTATGCCAATGTCTTGTATTCCCTTTTATGATTATGCCACTGCTGGAAAACATTGCTCGCGGCCATCAAAAAGATCAGTACCGGCAAGAGGTATATCCATTGTTTATACACCGGGCTCCTGATAATTCCGGGGAGTATGAACAGATCGATGAAAAACAAAACCAAAACCGATAAGATGGAAATAAAGAAGGCAATGATCATTGAAAGAAAAGCCAGGTTAGCCGAATCACTATTCTCTTTTGGAAGTATAATGGCCAACTCGTAACGGAGAGTCGCCACTAAGCCGATACCGCCAGCGATTGATAGAAGGAAGGTAAAAGACCCTACGTCGGAAGGTGTAAACAAGCGTGTTATAACAGGGGCTGCAAGAAAAGAGATCAACTGGGCAATGGAAGTCCCTGCAACAAGTTTTGAGATATTTTTAAAATAGTCAGATCTGTTTTTAAGGTATTTTAACATAATCCGGATATCATGATATGGAATTATATATATATTTACAACAAAATAACATCCACTAAAACTGATGCTTATGGCATATTCTTTACCCTCTCATTCCAAAATCAATGGTATGAAGGCCGGGGCCTGCCCCGGTCCCCGATGCTGCAGCAAGCTGCAGGGAATTTACCCGGCGAGATTAAAGAATGTTGCAAGATATATAAATATTGGTTTTCTCTCACTGTTTTTAAGCATTGTTTTCCCATTCCATCTTTCGGCACATAAAACCGGAAATGAGAATAACCATTCCCCTGGTCCTGATTATCAGATCGGCAGATGGCGTGGTTTTAAAAAAGCCGCCGTTACACTGAGTTTTGATGACAATTACCGTTTCCAGGTAACTTATGCCACCCCCTTGCTTAATCAGCATAATTATAAAGCAACATTTTTCATAGTAACTAACCGGGTTGGGAAAGGATGGGCTCCGGGCTGGGACACCCTGAACATCCTGGCTTCCGAGGGTCATGAGATAGCGAGCCATTCCAAGAATCATCCCGATTTTGTTGAATTGTCAATGCATCCTGAATGGGCCGACAGCATGATACACGAATTCAGGGATTCGAGGGACATTATCAATTCACGGATCCCTCTTCAGAAGTGTGAAACATTTGCCTGGCCCAACGGTGAAGTGAATGCTACGACAATCGAGATTGGCCGGAAATTCTATCTGGCGATCAGGGGATCCGACAATGGTTTTAACGGGCAGGAACCCCTGGATTATTATAACATTTCCAGCCAGCATATTTATCATGATACGCCACTTCAGGCAGTTAACGGTTTTACCGATAGCATTATGGCTCTGGGAGGCTGGCTTGTGGAACGCTGGCATGGATTTCGTGTAGGTAATGACACCAATGGCTATGAACCTGTTCCCATTGAAGAATTCGCCTCCCACCTCGATCATATGGCATTGAATGAAGACGTCCTGTGGATTACCACTCTGGATACTGTGTTCAGGTATATTAAAGAAAGGGAAACTTCTGTGCTTGCCATGGTTGATTCGACACAAACACTGATATCCTATTCCCTGACCAATCCCCTTCCCGACTCAATGTTTCATTCCCAGGTTCCCATTTCTCTGAAACTCAGGTTGGGCCTCGATCTTACGAGGGTGCGTTCTATAACCCAGGGCAACAAGAAACTTCCGTACTATCTGTCCAGTGAGAACGGGCTTAATTATCTGAATTTCGATGCGATCCCCAACATCAACCACATCGTTTTGCACATGCCGAATCCTGCAGGAGACCCCGGGCTCATAGCATCAGACGAGCGGGCCTTGAATTATCCAAATCCCTTTACATCAGCAACAACCCTTTTATTTAATCTTCCCGAAGCCCGGCAAGCCTTAATAATCGTTTACGACCAGTTCGGCCGTCAACTGAAGAATTACAGCAATTTTTATCCTGCCGGAAAGAACAGCATAGAAATCAGGGGAGATGGCATGTTACCCGGGGTTTATAAATGCGTCATTTCGTACAGCGGGAGTAACGTGGATATCAGCCTGGTGGTGGCGCCCTGAAAAATCCAGTCCAACTTTAATTGCTCTGCAAATTTGGTAGAAATACAAAAAGGTTCCGGAAGCTGACCTTCCGAAACCCTTGATTTTACTAGTGGGAGCAACAGGATTCGAACCTGTGACCCTCTGCTTGTAAGGCAAAAAATTGGGCTTTTGTACTTTTTTGTAAAAGTTCATCATTCGACTCATTATCAATTATTTACACGCCTCTTTGTTGATAATTATTTTTGTAAATTTTGTAATTTTTCGCTGTTTCATGTGTACTTTTATGTGTACTTTTTAATAAAACATTATGAAAACAGATAACACCCCGGTAACAGGTATAATACTCGAAACCCGTAAAAGCAATGCCGATGAATTGCATCCTGTCAAATTAAGAGTGACCTATAAAGGTAATCGTAAATATTACACGTTGAAAGGCCTTGATAAAAAGACTTTATACATGTCCTCCGATGACTTTGATAGAATTTCAACGTCCACTAAATTAAAACCACTTAAGATCCATCTCGGCGAAATTGAAAAAAAAGCCATGAAGGTTATTGAAGAGATGACCGTTTTTTCCTTCGAAGCCTTCGAAGCCGCATACTTCTCAAAACATAAAGACGCCAACGACCTCTTTTCTAATCTCGAAGCCACGGCCAAACAATTCCGCGATGCCGGCAAAATCAGCACAGCCGTTACCTATGAATGTTCCCTCAAATCCCTTAAAGAGTTTACCGGCAAAGAACAACTCCCATTTGAGTCGGTCACTGTCACATTTCTGAAAAATTATGAAAAGTGGATGCTTACCCCGAGAACCATTGAATGGAAAACAAAATCCGGTAAGACAAAATCCCGTACAAAAGTAAACGGCCGTACCACGGTAAGCATGTATTTGCGAAATGTTCGCACAATATTCAATAAAGTAAATCCCAAAGGAGTAGAATATCCCTTTGGAAAATCGAAGAACGGATTGTATGCAGTCCCCAAAGGCAAGAACACCAAAAAGGCATTAACCCAGGCCGATGTGGCTAAGATCGCATCATATAATGCTGCCACCGGAACACTTGAGCAACAATGCCGCGATTACTGGCTGTTCAGTTATCTCTGCAACGGAATCAATATAAAAGACCTGGCCCGCCTCAAGTACGAGAACATCCATGGTGATAAAATTACTCTCATCCGCGCAAAAACAGCCGATACAGTCGAGGAGGAAACAACGATTGATATTATGATCACCCGGCAAATCCGTCGCATCATCGACCTTCACGGCAATAAACCGGGCAGCAACGATCAATATATCTTCCCTATTCTAAGTAAGGGGCTCACTCCCAACGACGAATACCGCTTAATCCAGCAAACGGTGCGTAATATCAATGATAACATGACACGTATCTGTAGCGAGCTTGAGATCGCCCGGGCTACCACCTACACAGCCCGGCATAGCTTTGCCACAGTATTAAAGCGTTCAGGCGCATCCATTGAGTTTATCAGCGAATCACTCGGCCATAAAAGCAAGCAAACTACCCAAAACTACCTGGCCAACTTCGAGGATGACGAAAAAACGAAGTGGGCGAATATGTTGTTACCGGAACCTGAGATTTGATCTGCTTTGCCTATAGGTAAAGCCTGACTAATCAAATATGAAATATAATATATTTTCGTCCATTTGTATATTAGCTCAATTATTATTTGTATCATTGTAGTCAGGTTTAACCTGACTGAATTACTATGAGACGTAAAAATATCTCCACACAATCGAACGATCTTCTCTCCTATTTTTACGGATTGAACCGGGTTTGCTTTCACTATGCCGAAGCTTTTAAAGTGTTTCCGCATGCGAACGAAAGCGCAGTTAAGGAATTGCTCAGTGATATGACCAAAAGAGGTCTGCTGATGCGTCTGAAAGAGGGAATTTATTACTTGATTCCATACGATCAGGATGCTGAAACCTTCATGCCCGACTGGCACCTGGTCGCCGGGTACCTGACTGGTGATGCAGGTCATTACATCGGGTATTATTCGGCCTTGCAAATTCACAGTCTGATCACACAACCGTCGCTAAAAGAGCAAATCGTTGTTTCAAGGCAAATCAGGCCATCTTCAATTTCGATCAGGAAAGTCACATTCCAGTTCATCTATCACAATGAGAACCATTTTTTCGGCGCACAGAAAAAGTGGATTGACAATTTTACGCAAGTTCAGTGTTCCGATCTGGAGAAAACGCTTATTGATTGCCTGTTTCGACCCGAATATGCTGGAGGTATTGTCGAAATTGCAAAAGCGCTTGAAGCTTCTAAAAATACAATAGATTTTAATAAACTTCTTACCTACGCCACCCGGTTCAAATCGAAAGCTGTTATTAAGCGTCTTGGTTTTCTTTTGGAACTGTTTGAAATCAATACAAGCATCATAAACGATTTGCAGAAAGAAAAAACGGCCTCATATATTTTGCTGGATCCCGGATTACCTGAGTCAGGTAGGATGAGAAGCAAATGGAGTATCAGGCAAAATGTAGAATCAGAGACCATTAAATCAGCTATTTTCACATGATACGACCCGGAGAAATACAACGCATTGCCCGCGGAGCGGGAGTACGGGACCAGCAGATCGAAAAAGATTACGTTCTTTCGTGGATTTTGAATGGAGTTGCTCGGCATGACCAGCTTTCCGGTATCATGGCATTCAAGGGTGGAACAGTTCTGAAAAAATTCTATTTTGAGGATTACAGATATTCAGAGGACCTCGACTTTACATTGCTTGACGACCAGGTGAGCAACGATCAGATATTTTCATGGTTCAGGGAGACCTTTGAATTTATCAGGAATGAAGCCAATATCCCGCTCGAAATCATTGACAACAATGAACACGAGGATGGAGGCATCAATTTCTATATTGGGTATATCGGCCCATTAGGAGGCCTTGGCAGCAATAAAAAAGTGAAGGTCGATATTTCGAAAAGCGAAAAACTGGAATTCAAGCCTGTCAAAAAATCTGCTTTTCTCAATTATTCAGACCTTGAACCTCATGACCTTTTGTGTTATCAATTGGAAGAAGTACTCGTTGAAAAGCTGCGATCGGTAATGCAGCGTATGCAGGCACGGGATTTTTATGACATTTGGTTTCTGCTCGAAGCGCATGGCATGGACGTTGATTTCGTGATCAATGAATTCTCGAATAAGTGCATCAGGAAAGGGTTTTCAGCTGATGCTTTTCATTCAAAACTCGAAGAGCGTATGCCGCAATATAAGAGCCGCTGGAAGACTACCCTCAGTGAACAAATAGATAATCTGCCCGATTTTGAACAAGTTGAACGTGAAGTGACACGACATTTGAAAAAACTGCAAAAAAAGTAAGTCTGGCCGCACCACGGTCAGCATCTGTCTTAAGAATGTTCGCACGATATTCAATGAGGTAAAACCTGCCGGAGTCCCCTACCCTTTTGGCAAAACCAAGCAAGGACTGGCTTCCATCCCTAAAGGCAAGCAAACTACCCAAAACTACCTGGCCAATTTCGAGGATGACGAAAAAACGAAGTGGGCGAATATGTTGTTGCCCGAAACGGAGGTTTAAGAATTCTCGGTAAAAATCTTCCATCCGTCTTCCGGCGATTAACAATCTTTCATATGTTAATAACCCTACCAAAGTGGTTATTACCAGCCGGGTAATGATTATTTTTTAGGGTGCTATATTGTTGAAAACATAAAGAAGAATAATTTTTATCAACAGATAGTCCTCGATCTTTCATTATAATTTTGTTTGTTTCCCCTTTTCATGGGGTTGGTCACCTTGGCCGGAATAAACAAATCCATTCTTGTTATGAAGGTCGCTGAATATGTACCCAGGTATGGGTTACTGATGAATCTTGATCATACCATATCGGTCCAGGATAAAAAACTGCCGGTAAAGGAGCTGTTGAAAAACTATCCCGACCTTGAGTTGACCGACGATCATGTTGAACAGCTTGACACCATTGACCTGTCTTCATTATATACCGGGCTTAATCACATCTTTGTAAACGAGGAAATTATTATTGCGATTTTACAGAACCTTCTCGATGCATACATTCAACGGGGCGGTGATTCCTTAACCTGGCTTTCAGCTACATTTCAACGCTTTCATGAACATCCTCAGCATTTCAGCCCCGAATTACGACGCATTGTAGAAGGTTACCTTGTGAAAATGATGCACAATCTGACTTTCCCTTCTACGGCTCCTTCCACTGGTTTTCTCAATCCCAAATCCTTAAGCTCGTATGCGATCAGGAAAAAGAAGCCTGCCTTTAACACCCTTCTCGAAGCGTTTAATAACCTCTCAGAGTATCAGCAGGTAATGGGCCAGCTTCAAAATAAAAACTATTGCACAGCCAATGGCACCTGGCAGGATTACAAATCCGGATGGAAACTGATTATTATTGCCTTAATAAAGTGGCTGGCCATACAAGGCTATTGCAGGAAAACAAAATTCACGACCACCGAAATCCAGTCTATTTGCATGAACACATTCAACACCGAAAAAATAAGCTTTTCTACAATTACTCATGTCCACCCATCTCCTGTTGAATTCTCCCACCTGTTCGACGAATTAAAAAACACCATGTCCGGTTCACTTCTTTTAATATTGGCCTTTTTGAGCGATTTTGCCTCGATTGCCGATTGCCTGGAATGCCTCGATTCCCTTTTCTCCATTGTTTACCTCGTTTGCCTCGCTTGCCTCATTGGCTGACTTAGCCTTCTTGCCAATTTTGCCTAAATTGCCTGAATTGCCGATTTCCTGAATTCCCTTATATCTCTTCCCTGGCCTATCTCTTTTACCTAATTAGCTGATGCATAGGCATTAGCTGATTTTGCCTGAATTGCCTAAATTGCCTAATTTGCCGTTCGGCAATTTTGGCGACGGCAATTTGGATTATTCGCCTTTTTTTGTATTTTATTTGCTGCTGGTTTTAAATCAAATCAGCAATGCACGACTTCATCCTCTCCCCGCTTTCCTTAAAAGACCTTGAAATCCTGATCTTTAACCAGGTTCGCAAGGCATTAACCGAAATCCACGAGGTCACCAATGACCCGGTCAAAGATGAACTCCTTACTATCGATCGGGCTGCCGAATTGTTATCAGTCACTGTTCCCACAGTTTATGGATATGTCCACCAGCGGGCCATCCCCTGTATGAAACGCAGGGGCCGTTTGTATTTTTCAAAACTGGAGCTCCTTGCCTGGGTCAAATCGGCAAGGCGTTCCACGGTCGATGAAATCAAAGCGAACGCCCTCGCCAGCCTGGTCCGGTAATCCCCCCAACCCCTAATCCCCAACACCCAATCCCTAATACCATGAACATCCAACTCCATAAACTAATCCTCACGAACTTCAAAGGTATCAAGAAACTTGCCATTGAATTCGGCTCAGTTACCAACATCCACGGCGAAAATGGTACCGGCAAATCCACCATTTTCGATGCGTTTGCCTGGTTGCTTTTCGGCAAGGATTCCCATGAAGCCAAGGACTTCAACATCAAAACTCTTGACCAAACCGGCAATGCAACCCCCATGCTTGAACATTCTGTCGAAGGAATATTGTCTGCGGATGGCATCGCGACTACCCTTAAACGGGTGTACCAGGAAAAGTGGACTCGCCGGCGTGGTGCCGAACAATCGGAACTTACAGGTCACGAAACCCTTTTTTATTGGAATGGGGTTCCGCTACAGGCAGGAGAATACAAAACGAAGATCGATGGCCTCATCAATGAGGGTTTGTTCAAACTACTCACCTCTACCCTTTATTTCAACTCCATGAAGTGGCAGGATCGCCGCCAGGTATTGATCCTGATTGCAGGTAAAATCACCAATACCGAAATACTTGGCAAGATGAACAATCTCCAGGTAAAAGAAATTACCGCTATTCTCAATTCCGGTAAAGACCTCTCTGAACTGAGCAAGGAAATTGCAGTTCGCAAAAAGAAACTCTCCGACGATCTAAAGACCGTCCCCTCCCGCATCGATGAAGTCACCAAGGGTTTACCCGAGCCGGTCGATTTCGAGGCGATCAAAGCCGATATCTCCCAAAAGCAGTCTGATTTGCTCGATGTCGAGAACACCATCAACGACCAGGTCTCGGCTTACAAAGAAAAAGGAGAAGCCATTCAGGCGGTCCAGAACCAGATATTCGAACTCCGTGAAACCTTGAATTCATTGCGGTTTGAAGCGAAAACCAAAACACAGAAAGTTCTGAATGAGCAAACGCTTAAGATCAACGATCTCCGTCAGAAACAGTCTCTGCTCACCCGGCAGCTTAAAGATGAACAGCATGCCCTCGATGTATTGGCACAATCCAAAACGGCCCTTGATGCCGAAATCTCAGAACTCCGGGCCGAATGGAACCTGGTCAGTACCGCCGAACTCATCTTCAGCGAAAATGAATTTATCTGTCCAACCTGCAAACGTGCCCTTGATCCTGAATCCATAACCGAAAAATCGGCACAATTGATTCAGGCCTTCACTGAAAATAATTCAAAACGGCTGGCGGATATCACCTCCCGTGGCCGCCGGCTTTCTGTACTTCTTTGCGAAACCACAGCCGATATCGAAACTACGAAAGCAGAGATCCATAAACTTTCAGGCTCCCTGGAAACACTCGACAAACAGCTCAAAGAATTCGAATCCATCCCTGCTAACACCGAATCCAAATCCAGCCATACTTCAGGCAAATTCGAATCCACCATATCTCCTGCCGAACCTGACTTTGATTCTACTCCACTGGCTGTCGAAATCCGCCAGCAGATTGCAAAACTTGAGCTGCAGATCCTTGAAACTCCGAAGCTCAACCTCGAATCCCTCAAACAGCAAAAATCACAGCTCCATTCCGAAATCTACAATCTTCAGGTCACCCTGGGCCATCTCGATGTGATCACCCGCGGAAAAACCCGTATCAACGAACTCCTGGCTCTCGAAAAATCCCTCGCCTCACAAATCAGCAACCTCGAAAAGCAGGAATTCGCCATGGATGCCTATACCCGCTCCCGGATGGATCTGGTTGAAGCCCGGGTGAACGGCAAATTCAGCCTGGTTAAATTCAGGATGTTCAATACACTGATCAATGGAGGCATTGAGGAAGCCTGCGACTGCATGGTCCAGGGCGTACCCTATACCGACGTCAACAGCGCCGGCAAGATCCAGGCCGGCATCGACATCATCAACACCCTCAGCAAACATTATGGTATCACCGCCCCCATCTGGATCGACAACCGCGAATCCACGAATGAAATTCCACATACCGAATCTCAGCTTATTAATCTCATCGTAAGTAAGGATAAATCCTTAATTATCAAATAAATAACATTCAACATTCAATGTTCAATATTCGATATTCAAAAACCCCAATCCCATGTCAACCGAAACAACAGTAAAAAAGTTCGAACAGCCTATGGTAGAGAAGGTTCTCACCAAAGTCAACAGCCTCAAAGAAATCGGCGGAATCGCCCTTCCTCCCGATTACAGCGCCGAAAATGCGCTCCGTTCCGCCTGGCTCATCCTGCAGGACATGAAAGACAAGGCCAACCTCCCGGTCCTCCAGTCCTCAACCCCCGATTCCATTGCAAATTCATTGTTCAATATGGTTGTGCAAGGCCTCAATCCTTCAAAACGCCAGTGCAGTTTCATCGTATACGGCAACAAATTGACCCTGCAGCGCGAATATGCCGGAAGTATAGCCCTGGCCCGCAGGTACAGTTCCATGAAGAATATCTATGCCGGTGTTATATATAAAGGTGATGTGTTTGAA
The DNA here is from genome assembly GCA_903877385.1 of uncultured Bacteroidales bacterium. Classification (GTDB taxonomy): domain Bacteria; phylum Bacteroidota; class Bacteroidia; order Bacteroidales; family FEN-979; genus CAIRDP01. The sequence continues at coordinate 18,512 of CAIRDP010000010.1, read as the reverse complement.
TTCGCCATCGACACCACCACCGGTATGAAGAAGATCACCTCTCATGCCCAGCGCATGGAAAACCTCGATGATGCAAAGATCATTGGTGCTTATGCCGTGGTAACCTTTGACGACGGATCAGTCAATACCGAGATCATGACCATGGCCCAGATTCAGAAGTCATGGGAACAGGGTCCCACCAAAGGCAAAAGCCCGGCCCATACCAATTTCCCCGGGGAGATGGCCAAAAAGACGGTAATTAACCGGGCCTGCAAACTGTTGATTGCATCCAGTGATGATTCAGTGCTTATGGAGCCGGGTGAAAACGGTCGGATTGGAAGGGTAAAAGCGGAGATCGAAGCCGAAGCCAACCAGGGAGCCGTTATCGACATCCCTGAAGATGAACCCTTCGAGGTCATCATAGAGACTCTTGATCCACCTCCGCCAACCACACCTACCAAACCCGACGCTAAACGTGAGTGGAAAAAAGAAGTCACACCCAAAGAGCCCGGTTTCTGATGACACTCAAAGTCCTTGGCAGCGAATCCTCTGGCAACTGCTATCTCTTCGAATCCTTTTTCGAGATTATCATCCTCGAGGCCGGTATCAGCTTCCATGAAGTCAAAAAAGCCCTTAATTATGATCTGCGAAAGGTCACTGCATGTCTCATCACCCATTCCCATGGTGATCATTGCAAGTTTGTCGGTGATTACATCAAAGCTGGTATCGATATCTACACCTCGGCCCAAACCATTGAGGCAGCAGGCTTATCAGGCCATCGGGTGCATCCCATCCAGGCCAACTCCATGATCAGGATCGGTGAATTTAAAATCATACCCTTCCCGGTTCCCCATGGCGTGCCCACCCTCGGTTTTCTCATCAGCCATCCCTACTCCGGCTCCATCCTCTTCGTTACCGATGCAGCCTGCATCCCCAATAAATTCAATAGCCTCAACCACATCCTCATCGAAGCCAATTATCAGGATGATATCTTAACCAGCGACCGCCCGGTAGGTAAACACATGAGCCTGGCTACCTGTCTGGAATTCCTGCAGGCAAATGATATGAGGCAGGTCAGGAATATCGTCCTTTTGCATCTCAGTAGTGCCAATTCCGATGCAATAATGTTTTCAAAATCAGTCCAGACAAAAGCCCCCAACGCATCCGTATGGGTCGCCGATAAAGGACTTGAAGTGTATTTATCAAAATATCCCTTTTAAACCTAACCAATTAAACCTTCAATCCCTCAACCCATGTCCGACAAATTCGAAACAAAAGAAGGCACCTTCAGCCTCATCAAAGTGTATCCCGAAAACAAGAAAAAAGAAACCTCCCCCGACTTCTTCGGCGAAGCAAAGTTCAAAGGAGTTGAACTCCGATTATCCGCCTGGGCCCGCCTCACCGATTCCGGAAAGATCAGGATCACAGGATATATCGAGGAAAAACAGGTCCAGAACCAGGACAAACCAACCGACGCCCAACTCAATGATTTCCTGATGACACCTCAAATGAAAGTATTCCAGGCGAGCCCTGAATCATCTGCACCGGTACAATTCGATTCACCTGAAGATGATCTGCCATTCTGAATCCCTAGTGCCTAGTGCCCAGTGCCTAGTGCCTATCAATCCTTGTAAATTCAGAAACATAAAATCTAACGAAACATGGCAAAGCGATTTATCGACACCGGGTTGTTTGATGATCCCTGGTTCATGGACCTGTCAATAGAAGCAAAAATTTTATGGATTTACATGATAACCCGTTGTAATCATGCCGGAATTATTGAGTTGAATCCTAAAATGGTCAGATTACAAACCGACATTAACTCTTTGCCAACAGTTATCGAACAGTTGGGTAACCGTTTGGTAACTCTTAGTGAACAGTTATACTTTATTCCAAAGTTTATAACGTTTCAGTATCCTGGATTCCCCGATAGTAAAGCGAAAGCTCAGGAAAGTGCCATGAAAATCCTTCAAAAATATTCTTCAAATTCAGCTGTAAAACGTACTCTTAGCCAACAGTTGCCTAACTGTTATGGCTATAGCAATGGCAACGACAATGACAAGAAAGGGGGTCCGGGGGAAAACATCAAACCACCATGGGCTAAAAATTTCCACCATTGGAGCCCCGAAATCCAATATCCATTCGAATCCGAAAAGTTTGGCCGCATCTGGGATCAATGGCTTGATTATAAAAAGCAGCGGAATTTAGACGATTACACCTCTATCAGCGAAAGCGAAGCAATTAACAATCTGGTCGATTTATCTCAGGGCGATCTTAAGAAAGCTGAAATAATGGTCAAACACAGCATCGCCCGCAACTGGAAATCCATCAACCCGCCCGACAAAAAGAAAGAACCCTTTCCCGAAGAAAGCACGATAAAACTAAACGCCGATGAAATCACAAAGAAAAACAACAGTCGTCCCTATTGATGGCAAGATACCTCCCCAGGCCATTGAACTAGAGGAAGCCGTCCTGGGCGCCATCATGATCGAACCGGCCTGCCTGCCCGTTGCCATGGGCCTGGTCTCTGAGTTCGTGTTTTACAAAGAACAGCACCAGAGGATCTTCTCAGCCTGTAAACAACTCTACGATCTGTCACAGCCGGTCGATATACTTACCGTAACTGAGAAACTCAGGGAAAATGAATGTTTGGATGTTGTTGGCGGACCATATTATATTTCAAAACTAACCAGGGATATCACTTCCGGCCTCAACGTCGAAACCCATTGCCGCATCATTTTAGAGAGGTACATGAAACGCGAGATCATTCACTCCTCGCAAGTAAGTATCAACATGGCGTACGATGAGGTCATGGATCCATTCGATTGCGTCGAAGCCCTTGAACATTCCCTGCAATCCATCCATGAGATCATGGCCTCGGGCGGGAACATGCTGCCGGTAAACCGTATCGTTGATGAAGCCGAGGCCGAAGCCCGTAAACGGGAAGACCATTTTAAAAATGGCCATTGCACCGGAATCCCTACCGGCATTAAGCAGCTCGACAAGCTCACCGCCGGCTGGCAAAAAGGAGAACTCATCATCCTGGCCGGCCGTCCATCCATGGGCAAAACAGCCCTGATGCTTCATCACGCCATCAGCTCCAAAGCGAACGTCTGCATTTACTCCCTCGAAATGCCCGGCATTTCCCTGGTCAACCGCATGATCCTCTTCCTCTGCGACCTCGATGCCGGCAAGTTTAAGGCCGGTGCAATGGGAGCCGCTGACTGGCATGAATTCTACCAGGCTAAAGAGAAATTAAAATCAATTTCTGTGTATGTCGATGACAACCCGGTGGTCACCACACGTTATATTAAATACCATTCAAAACTCATGAAAGACCGGGGTAAATGCGACATCATTTTCGTCGATTACCTGCAACTGGTCGACATGCGAAGCGACCAGTCAGGCCGTAACCGTGAGCAGGAAGTATCCCAGGCAACCCGCGAATTAAAGATCATTGCAAAAACACTCAACATTCCCGTCATGGTATTGGCACAGCTGAGCCGCCGTTGCGAGCAGAGAGGTAACAAAACACCCCTGCTCAGCGACCTCCGCGAATCCGGAGCCATCGAACAGGACGCCGACCTGGTCATCTTCGCATACCGCCCCTCCTACTACGATCCCGACGATCAGCCCGGCACAGGCTTCGAAATCATTGCCAAAGGAAGAAACGTAGGCGTTGGAACCATCCCGTTCAAACACAACGAACCCATGACCAGAATTTACGATTATACTTTGGCTGAAGAAGTGCCTCCAATAGTTCAGCATCCCTACCGTGACTACACCGAATCCCATCACCCCTGCCGTGATTACCCCGGAAAAGAAGAAGAATTCCCGTTCTAAAACAGAACCCCATGAAACCATCCCAATCCCTGCAAACCCTCAACGCTATGATCCGCGCCGATCTCATCCGCCGCTATCCCGACCTGCCACAAGAATATATCACATTCACACCCATGAAAGCCAACTCCGCCAACGAACTCACCAAAGCCGTTATCAAATTCATCCGCATATCCGGAGGCCAGGCCGAACGCATCTCCGTCACCGGCCGCACCATCAACACCCGCAAAACCTATACCGACATCCTCGGCCACCGCAAAACGATCGGATCAGTCAAATACATCCCCTCCGCCATGACCAAAGGCTCCGCCGATATATCCGCCACCATCCAGGGCAAATCCATCAAAATTGAAATCAAGTGGGGCAAAGACCGCCAGAGCCCCGCCCAGGCAAAATACCAGGCAGAAATCGAAAAAGCCGGAGGCATATACCTCATCATCCATACATTTGATGAGTTTTATGAATGGTATACCGCGATAGATTTTAAGTAACAAGGGCTGTCTGACTATATCTATTTTTCGGCAGCAAATTAATTTTACTGCCATTTTATAGTTTTTGTATATTTGCAACATAATCCTCAAATCATCGCATCAGAAAAGTTAAATATTGACAACTTAAAATCATATTTCAAAGAAACAGAATTCTTTGGAAGCCATGATGTATTTGAGTTTTACAGTAAACAAGAACCAGAGGTAACTGCAACAACCATCAACTGGCGAATTTATAACTTGGTTCACAAAGGCATTTTAAAACGAATTGGCCGGGGAAAATTCACCTTGGATGGCACAAAGCATTTTATTCCGGAATTGTCCGCAGGAATAAAAATATTAAGCAGGAAACTTCATAAGCAATACCCTTACCTGAAAATTTGCATCTGGAACACCTCTGTAATAAATGAATTCATGCTTCATCAACCTGGAAGCTTTTTCATTTTAATCGAAGTTGATAGTGTTGCCGTTGAATCAGTTTTTTATTTTTTAAAAGAGAATAAATATCAGCCATTTCTTGATCCCGATATTGACTTGATAAATAAGTATGCAATCGATAAGAAAGAAGCCTTGATTGTAAAGTCGTTAGTTTCGGAATCTCCATACCAGAACATCCAGGGAGTAAAAACAGTCACCATCGAAAAGATGCTGGTCGATATATACTGTGACGAAAATATATTCGCTGCACAGCAAGGATCTGAAATGAGTCATATTTTCAAAGAAGCATTGGCAAAATATTCTGTAAATGAGAACCGTATGCTTCGGTATGCCGCAAGAAGAAATAAAAAGAATGCATTCGATGATTATTTGAGTAAAGTATCTAAATATCGGCAGTAAAGTAAAGTTATTGCCGTTTTATAGTTTTGAAAATGATAAATATTCCTGAGATTTCAACAGATTGGATTAACAAAGTCGTCAAGGAACACCATAATGCAGACAAGATTCTTGTTGAAAAAGCAATTCGGGCATTGTTATTGGTCGAGGGGCTTGTAAAATTTAAAGTTTCATTTGTGTTTAAAGGTGGAACGGCTTTAATGCTATTGATGAAATCAACCAAACGCCTCTCCATCGATATAGATATTATTTTACCAAAATCCCCTGACCATCTTGACGAAATATTAGATAAAGTCGCTTCCAGTCAGGGTTTTATTAGAAAGGAGTTGCAACAACGAAATACAACAGGAAAAATCAAAAAAAATCATTATAAATTTTTCTACACCCCTACTCATAAGTCAAAAGCAGATGAAGAAAGTATCTTACTCGATATTCTTTATGAAGATCTGCACTACCAAAACATCATTGAAATACCGGTCCAATCTGATTTTGTCCCGGTAATATCTGAACCATTGCTCGTTAATGTTCCCTGTTTTGATGATATACTTGGCGATAAATTAACTGCCTTTGCTCCCAACACAACAGGTATTCCATACTTCAAAAATAATGACAGTATGAGTATGGAAATCATCAAGCAGCTCTATGATATCGGTAGCTTATTCGATATAGTAAACAATATGACTAACATCAGGTCAACATTTATAAAATTTGTTGAAACAGAATTCTCATATTTTGATAACCTCACACTGACACTTGATGACGTGATTGAAGATATTTATCAAACCTCCTTATGCATCGTAACAAGAGGCGCCGATGGAAAAGGAGCTTTTGATCAATTACAGTTGGGGATCCAGCGGGTAGATCGATTCATCTTTTCAGAAAACTATCATCTTGAAAAAGCAATTACACATGCCTCAAAGGCAGCATATCTGGCAATGTTGATAAAATTCAACGCTGAAAAGATCGACAAATTCAGTAATCCCATGGAAATAAAAGACTGGACGATTTCAACTCCCCTGAATACAAAGCTGAACCGTTTAAAAAAATCCAATCCTGAAGCATTCTTTTATTGGTATAAAACGTACGAATTGTTTCGAGCTTCCCCCCTCCGCAACCGCTAATCATTTTAGCCATTCGTTAGGGCCAATGCTATGAAAGTCACATTAAAATGAATTTTAAAATAGATAAACAAACTGCTAATGATTTAGAACTTTTCGAGAAATCAAAAGGTGATAATTCGATATTCTCGTTATTCAACTTAACAAAGTCAATTGGCGGGAAAGATGAATTACAAAGAATTTTTTCTGTGCCTTTTTCAGATATTGACCAAATTGAAAACCGAATTGAGCTAATTCGCTTCTTTCAAAACTCATTGGCAATTATAGAGATAGATAAAAATTTTCTTAATCTGATAGAGTACTATTTATCCCGAAAAATAGACTCATCTACATTTTCATATTCTCAATCATATTCAAAAGCATTGAAGAATATGATTTGGCCAAGCAATGAATATTATATCCTGCAAAGAGGTGTTAAGTATCTTATAAAAACGTTGAATGAACTCCATGAGTTTGCCTTAACGGTTAGTTCTAAACAGTTACCAGGCATAGTAAACAATTTCATCAGGACAATTCTGGAAACCATCGAAAATACATCCCTAAAAATTGTTTTAAACCTGAAAAATAAAGAAAAACTGTATCCACATGAATATACCAACCTTAATACAATCTTTCGGAGAAATGAGATTAATGGTGTAAGGAAGTTATTACAAGCAGTTTATGAAATTGACGTTTATACATCAATAGCATATGCTTCAAAGAATCGGGGATTTACCTTTCCAACTTTCACAAAAGAACCGAACTGTTTGGAAACAAAAGAAATCTTTCATCCTTTTATTGATAATCCCGTTGCCAATGATTTTATCTTAACGTCCGACAAGAGAGTGTGCTTTATAACTGGCCCTAACATGGCTGGTAAATCAACATTTTTAAAAACTTTAGGCATATCAATATACTTGTCCCACTTAGGCTTCCCTGTCCCGGCTAAGAGCTTCAAGACTTCAATATTCAACGGTTTGTTTACAACAATTAACCTGGCAGATAATTTAAGTAATGGATATAGTCATTATTACAATGAAGTTCTGAGAGTCAAGTATGTCGCAGAACAAATTAATAAAGGCGGAAATTTTTTTATAGTGTTTGACGAACTATTCCGTGGCACAAATATAAAAGATGCATATGAAGCGTCTCTGGCTGTTATTGAAGCATTCTCCAACCTGAACAGAAGCGTTTTTGCACTTTCAACTCATATTATCGAAGTAGCCGAAAAACTAAAAGAAAACTCCTTTATCTTCTTTAAATACTTTGAAGCTAATCTGATCGAAGGAAACCCTCAGTATAATTATCAGATCAAAGATGGAGTTACGAATGAAAGGATAGGAATGTACATTTTAAATAAAGAAAAAGTTCTGGAAACAATTAATAACAAAAATTGACAACCCTTGCCCTAATAACATGCCGCTAACCTCAACAAATCCAGGGTATTGTTGCTTTGAGAAGTGACTACCTTTGTTGTGTTTAACCCCACCGTTAAAATGCCCCCCCCTCCGCAACCGCTAATCCATTCACTCATTCGGCGGTTCCGCTCCGTTTCGTCGCAAGCTCCTCACGGCTTCACCGCTCATTCGTTCAGGCTTAGCCGTTGCTCCGGTCCCATCAATATTGTATACACCCGGTGCTTCGTGCCTCGCACCCGGTGTATGAATTTTCTATTTGCAGGCTCTGTTCCGGCCAGCAACGGCCATTAAGCAATTTTCGCCAATCCATACGGTTTCAACCAACGCGCCCATTTACCCAGCCTGCATAGCACGCCAGCCCGTCCAGGAAACAAGCATCCTACTTCCCTCAGTACAACGAGTACTTTGCTATTTAACATAACATGCTATTATAGTACTGCCGCTGCTGGCCTATCCCGGCTTTGAGCAACGCCGTCAAATGTACGGCAACCGCAATGGGCTGACGCTTACCCCCGTTTTTTTAGAGAATCCCTGCCCACAGCGTTTGCCTTTTCATTTATCGGCATTGGCCTTTACCTGCGTCAGTCCTATAATCACATTATGTTAAATATCACGGTTAGCCTCACGAGAAGATTGAGAGGGTGCTCATCCGGCCAGCAATACAAGTAAAATTGAGTTCGAAGTACAAGAATATCGGCAGCGCATTTTTGCCTCGGTAAAAGTGCATTAAGCAATACCTGCCAATACCAGTCGGTCGTTTCCGGGCTTCAATGTCCGCTCCGTTTCACACCCAGCGCTTCGCGCTGGACGCTCCACTTCGCTACCATGAAAGCCCTCCACTCCCACACCAGCGGGCACTTCGGGCTTGTGCCGCAGCAAGAAAAGGCTGCCGCACAAACTCCTCACCGCCCGCTTCACTTATATCGGTAAACACCGGTATTGCTTAACGCACCTAAAATCACATCCCCGGGTATCAAAAACCGGCAAATGCCCTGCCTCCGGCTTCGACGAGCTGGACGAGAGCCCTTCGTAGCCAACATTCTCCGCAATTCCAGCAGGTCCCCCATCCAACTCCATAACCAACCAGTGTTGAAAATAACGCCGGTTGGTTTATTTACTTTTCTCTGTTCGCAAAATTACCAGCGCACCCTTGGCATATGCTCATCCTTCGCAATGCCATTAGTGCGCCTCCCATTGGCCCACCATAGGCCGAAATAGTTGGCCCACCATGGCCCGGAATCCTGGCCCAGCATCATCCGAAATACTCGGTCATCACTACCACGAGTACCGGCAACGCATTCTCACCTTGATTATAACCCATTAAAGCTACCGAATTATTCCGGGTCTCGCTACCGGCACTCGCACAGTTTCAGGCCTGATCCAAACTGTTGCCATTTCCTGAAATAAATTGATGCCACCAAAAACGGGGAAATACGTAGACCTAAAAAAGAAAGTCTATGCGAACTCTGGTTTGCCTGCACCGGTGAATGCATTACCTCTTCAGCTTCATTTAAACAGGTACCACAGCAAACTTCACAACCAAGCCGCGTGAAAAACGCCGCTTGGTATGCTTACTTTTATCAATCCGCCAGCAGGCCTTGCCACCTTATTCGCCCTCGTCCCTCGGACTTCATAGCGTGGCAGTTGGTAATTTGTATTAAAACTTAAAATGCCTTCTCTACATCCATGCTTATATTCTGCTGATTATTATATAAATAATGTTTGATGTCTTTTACTTTAAAATATTCACTGCCAACATACTCTGAAAAATATGGGACGTAAATGTTTTCACCTATTTGGGGCTTAACGGGTAACGATTTAACAGTAAAATATGCCGTGTTTTTATACCCTCTCAAGGTAAATCGATATTGAACTTCAGTAATGTCAATATAAAACTCGGTATCCTCATCAAGTATATCTTTATATATATGATGGATGTGTTTTCTCAACACCTCAGATTTTATACCGATCATGTTTGCAAGTTTTTTAAGAGGTGTAGGCAAATAATGATTGTATTCCAATTCATTGTCAATTATGTAATTAATAAGACCATCATATCCCTTTCCTTTATTCAAAAGGGATTTTAAAGATGTTCTCATACATGTGATGTTGCTTAAAATAACTCTGGTTGATAATGTCTCTTGATACATACCTATGTGATTTTTAATGTTTTTTGTCAGTCACAGAATCAAATACAAATCCTACTCAAAAATACCTCCATAATTTTTCATCACAAGGCCATGGCCCTTTGGTTGCAGTCCTTTTTTTTGAACCTCTCATTCTAAAGTAAAAAATGACCAGAAGCCGGTAAGTGTTCCTGGCCTGGCTACCCGGCTTTCCCCTCCGATGTATCCAGCTACCGCCATATTTAAAGGATATTAAATATTATTTGTTTCCCAATAAAGAAACTATTATCTTTGCGTAAACTTTTACAAAATGGTTGTAAAATTTCAGGTTCAGTTTTTAGAAGAAGCTGCTGAATTTATTGAAAGCCTTGAAGAAAAGGTGAGATACAAGATTTACTAAAACATTAAAAAAGCTCAGGTTACCAATGATAAAGAGCTATTCAGAAAGTTGAATAATGAAATTTGGGAGTTTAGAACTTTGTACAATAAGACTCATTATCGGCTTTTTGCTTTTTGGGATAAGACCGGAAAAGTCGAAACAGTCGTAATTTCGACACATGGACTAATTAAGAAAACAGACAAAAATCCCGTCGCCGACTTGGAAAAAGCTGAGAGATTGAGAAGTTTGTATTTTGAACAAAAAAGGTAAGTGTTATGAAAAAGGAAGCCATGAAAATATACAGTTTAGATGAAATGGTCGACAAGCATATCGGTAAACTGGGAACACCAAAACGTGAGGCATTTGAAAGCGAATTACGCATTGACTTGCTTGGTGAAGCCATCAAACAAGCCCGAAAGGAACGCCATCTCACTCAGGAAGAACTGGGGCAATTGGTTGGTGTTAAGAAAGCTCAGATCTCTAAGTTGGAAAATAGCCTTACCGATGCTCGGTTTGAAACAATAATGAAAGTGTTTAAAGCATTGAACGCTAAGGTTAACTTTAATGTTGAATTGCTCAATCAGACAGTAAAACTCGCTTGACGGAAAGAAAACCTGGCTTAAGTCCGCCTCACCTCAGATGCCTCGCTGTCTTTATCAGCCGATTTCCCATGAACAGCCGGCCCATACAGGCATACCGGATCCCATCAATGGCATGATTGAACCGGTCCACTGGAACATTCAAAGGTTTGCCGGATACATCTTCCTTCCATTTGTAGTTTTTCAGCTCACGAATCAGGTTGACCGACCGTTTGGTGATCCGCATGGGATACCGTTTCAGGATATCAATCCCGGCCAGGATCGAATCCGGACCTTTGAAGGTTGGCTTGATGTTAAATCCTTCCTGCCGGATTTCGTAAATACATTTAGGCTGGTTGTCGGCAATGATCTCATCGGCCTTGGTGATGCCGATCTGGTTCATCCATTTGCAGATATCAGTATTGGTAAGTCCCCGGGAGTAAATCAGCTCGTCTATAAACAACTCACCTCCGCTTAATCCTACCTTTACCAGGCTGGTCGGATCATTGGAGAATCCAAAATCCATTCCGTAGGTAATCCACTTGCAGGATTCCGGCCATTGGTCGATGGTCCGCCAGTTTGTGAAGATCAGGCCGGTGATCTGCCCTATCTCGCCCAGGCCATAAATCCTCCAGTAATTCTCATCCACTTGTTTCAGGTTCTCGATTTCCTTCACCTGTTCCGGAGGTAAAAACTGGATATTGTCCAGATAGGTGGAATGGATGAAAGTGCAGTCTTTCCGTGGTATGACGATGTCATAGATCCAGTGTTCGTCCATCGACGGATTGAAGTCCAGGAAGATTTGCTTCTCTGTGCGCAGAGAAAGCTGCACCCAGTCCTCCAGGCTGAGTTCATTGGCTTCGTTGATGAACAGGTAGGCCCTTTTGGCTCCTCGTTTCTTCTGCGGTTGATCCAGACTCATGAACTCGAACAGGTTTCCGTTCAGTTGGTAAGTGCTCTCAGTCTTGTTGTGGCTTCGTTCGTCATACAGGTCGGCCATCCTGAGGATCTCGAAGAAATCCCGCATGGCCGATGCTTTTAAGGCCGGCATGCTCCGGCGGACAATCGAAAATACCATGTCGGTCCCTTCGAAGGCCTTAACCAGGATGAGCAGCTGCAGGATGGAAAAGGTCTTTCCCGACCGGCTCCCGCCCTGGTTCACGACGATCTTGGTACCGGCTTCATAGTTTTTCCTGAATACGGTCGATACCTTGATGGTTTTCTCCAAGGGATAAGGGTTTAACAGTTGCGTCGGCAAGAATGCCGCTCTGTATCACTTCAAAGGTGATCTTGGTGAGTTTGTCCTCGGCCGGGCCCAGGTCCACGTTCATCCTCTGGAGCTTGGGCCGTATATATTCTTGCAGGTTCATCCACAAATCCACCTGGTCTTTTGGTTTCAGTTTCCTGATGCTGTCTTCAAGGGTTTCATCCAGCAGCTCAAGTACCCATTCGATGCGCTCTTTTTGCTCTGAGGTGATTTTGTTGGGCGATCCCTTGGTCCTTCCACCCTGTCCGGGTTTGAACGATGTTTGATTGGCCTTTGATCTCATATTGCTGTCTTTTGCCATAATTTGCTATATTTTATGGCATTCCGTTTCTTGCTTTATATAGCTCATCCTCACTATGGAACTAATTGATTAACGCTGCGTTTACTCCTTTTCCGATAGATCAGTTTCTCAATCGTACTTACACTCACTCCGTAGCAATCGCTCAATTCGTATTTAATTTCGGCATAGGTTTTCCCGTTTTGGGCTTTGTTCATTTCGTCTTTTGCCTTGTCAAAATAGCGTTCCCTCACCAGCCATTTGGTTGCAACCGATGCAGGCAACAATCCTTTTCTAACGATAAAGTCTACATCGATTCCATAGTGTTCTTTGAGGTCGGAGATTACTTTTTCAGTTTCCGGGTTCATAAATTGCCATTTTGTACAAAATTATTTAATAAACACACCAATATCAAGCATTTGAGCGAGATATTGCCACTTCTTACGAACTATTTGGCTGTGGGCGGATGTAGTTTTGTCGGAACCATTTTTTCACCCGTATGAAATCCTTTTCCACTCCCGCTGTTGCCTTCTCGGTTGCCTTTATTAACGAGGGTTCCGGCATACTTCAAAAGGTTGTCGTGGCTCAGGCAGGCAAGGTTAAGTCGTATTTTGAAGAGATCGACGGCGTAACTCTTTCTCAGATCGTGGCTCTTGGAAACGCTAAGGAGAACGGGGTCAAGGCCCGCTTTGGCCATCCCAACATGTGTTCCTCGGCCATGGGCACCTATATCGGTAGGTTCAAGAACTTCTCGCTTGATGGCGAAAAGGTCACAGGCGATCTGCACCTCGACACGGTTTGCCGCTCATCTCCCGGTGGTAACCTCTACGATTACATTATCACCATGGCCAAAAAGAATCCTGATATGTTCGGTGCCTCCATGGCTTTTATCCCGGCTGAACCTGCTGAGGGTCCCGGTGAGTTTCCTCTGGTTCGTATTGAGGAGCTTCTGGCTACCGATCTGGTGGATGACCCTGCGGCTACGAACTCGCTGTTTGCCCGGGACTCCTTTGCCTGGGAGGCAACTAGGTTCCTCGACGAGAACCCGGCCATTGCTGCTTTTATAGCACGTCGTCCCGATACCATTCTTGAATTCATGTTAAAATACTTTTCTAAAACCGACCGTATGAAACCAGAAATCTTTCAAAAGTTTAAAAACCTCTTCGCCCCACTGCCCGATGAGCTGCAGCAGTCCAAAGCTTACGACCAGGCGGTTGAATTGCTCGAAGCCGATCACAGGGAAGAAATCCGGAACCTGGAATCCTCATTTCAAACAAGAATCGCCACGTTTGAATCTCAGCTCCAGGCTTCTGCCTCAGAGCTGGTAGTTGTTAAGGAGCAGCTTTCAACAACCACCGAAAAGCTCGCCACAGAACAGGCCCAAACCACCCTGAATCAGCAGCAGATCTCAGACCTCACCTCCCAGGTCGCCACACTTACCGACAAACTCAGCGCCAGCCCAACCAAAGTAAGCTCCGGCGACCCCCAGATCACCGTCGGCCACCCCGAAGTCAAATTCGGCAAAGAACTCCTCAGCGAAATGCCTGCATACCTCAAAGACAAACTCAAAAAATAATTCATCCTGCATCCCGCATCCCGCATCCTGCATCCCCTTCAATTCATAATTCCTAATTCGAGTATTCGATTATTCTATTATTCCCTTCTATCATTCAATCCTTCTATCCTTCATTCCTTCAATCCTTAAGCAAATGTCCAACATCTTCTCCCACAGCCTCTCTCCCGCCTTCACCAAGCAGTCCATTCACGACTATTTCATCGCCCCCTTTTTCATGGGCGAAGATATCCGCGGGGCCGTCACGGTCCGTTCCGACATCAAGGGCACCGAGCTTTTAAACAAGATCTCCCGCCCATCCTTCATCACCAAGCCTAAAACATCAGCAGGCTTTACGCCCACCGGGTCCTTCGCCCTCTCCACCCAGAGCATCACCGTGGCTCCAATGGCCCTTGAGTTCGAGCAGAACGCCCGTGCCTTCTGGGGTTCCATCGTTGAGCAGTTGTTAGCTACCGGGTATCGTGAAGACGATATCGAGCAAATGAAACAGCCCGATGTCTGGAATAAGATCATGCTTCCTATCATTGCCCAGGCCGGGCAGCAGGACCTTATCCGCCAGATGTTCTTTGGCAATCCCTTGCAGGAAGTCCTTTCATCGGGTATCCCAACCGGGGTCATCGATACCAACTTCTCGGGCTATACCGGGTTTATGACACATTTTATAAAGGATGTCTTATCCGGGGCCATACCATCTGCCCAGCATGTGGTGGTTGCTTCAGCCACGGCTGCCGTCAAGGCCGAGAAGATCCTCACCTATACCGCCGGTACCGATACTGCTCTGGTGCTTACCATCAACGGTGTGGCTTATTCCCAGGCTTATGCCTCAAGTGCCACGGTTACCTGCAACAACTGGCTCACCACCCACAAAGCAACCGTCGAAGCCCGAGGTGGAGCCTTTAGTGGTGTCATTGTAACCAATCCTTCCGCCGGCGCCATCAAGGTGGTCAGCCGGTTCAAAGGCCAGGACTTTACCTTCACTGGCAGTGTTACCGGCAGTGGTTCTGTTGCAGCTTCCGGAGTGGTTGCCGCCATAAAGCAGGGTAAATTGGCAACCGACGAAGCCGACGACACCCTCGAAGCCATGATCGATGCGGCTCGTCCCGAAATGTTCGAGTTTCCGCTGGTATTCATGGTCACCCGTTCTCTTTGGCGCAACCTGGTGCATACTATCAAGGCCAAGACTTCTGGTGATCTTCCTCTTACGATGATGCTTGGCGGATTGCCGGTTCCTTCATACGAAGGTTATCCGGTTCTGGTGCGTCCCGACTGGGATACCTGGATCTCAAGCTACCAGAACGGCGTACAGCCTCACCGGGCCATGTTAACCACCCAGCCCAACCTCATCTTTGGCACCGACGGATTGATGGATACTAACGACATCGAATCCTGGTACAACACCGACCTCCAGATGCGCCGCTACCGCGTCCAGTACAAAGCCCAAACCGCCTACCTCCACTCGGAATTATTGGTGCTGGCAGGGTTTGGAGATTAATTCACTCATCTCGCATCTTGCATCTCGCATCTCTGATTACTCATCACTCAATGCGTGCTAAACGTCCCAATATTACAAGGTTCTACGAGTTCTCCTATGCTCCCGTCCTTGACCTGGTCGATACCGACGTGATATTGGATCCTTCTACGTTAAAGCTCTTCGTTCCCTTCGGGATTGATAATGCCCTGCCCCGCCAATTGATCAAACTCGCCCGTGAAGTGCCCGTTCACAGGGCGATCCTCAACTCCAAAACCAACTACATCCTGGGGCAGGGCATTCAATCCTCCGATCCCGCTACCGCTTCATTCCTCTCCTCTCCCAACAACCGCAAGGAACTCTTCCCGGCAACACTTAAAAAGCTTTGCTTCGATTACCTCACCTTTGGCAACTGCTACTATGAGCTGGTCACTAACAAGAAACGCTCCTTCGTGTACGTCTATCACCAGGATGCTTCCAGGGTTCGTTTGCATATCGACGGCAAACAGGCCCTGATCCATCCCTGCTGGGATTTGTTTCGCGGAAGTAACGACAAGAATCTCAAGTCCATCAGCCTGTTTCCTCAGTTTTCTTCGGGTGACGACGGATTGCTTCACTCCCTGGTTCATATCAAAGACTACGAACCGGAGTTCACCTATTACGGCATTCCGTCCTATTTTGCAGGTATCCGTAATGTCATTATCTCGGGCCTGACGAATATCTGGAATCAGACCCGGCTTGAATCTTCCTTTGCTACGCCCGGTTTACTGGTGATCCCTGGAGTCAACTCCGACGAGGCGGCCGATCAGCTCGATGCCATGTTTAAAGAATATAAAGGCGCTCTGAGCTCAAAGGCCAACGAAATCATCATCCAGTATCTTGCCGATCTTGGTCCCGGTATCAGTTCCCAGGAAGCCAAATTCATTTCTTTCAACCGCGAAAAGGAAGATAACTGGACCGAGCTGCATAAACAGTCCGAAATCTCCCTCATCACCATCCACAACTGGTTCCGCTCCCTCACGCCGTATTCCGAAGAAAAAACCGGATTCGACTCAGGCCGCATCCTCAACGAGTACGAAGTAGCCATGGCCACCGTAATCCAACCCATCCAGGGACTCTTCATCCAGTCCCTGCAAAACACCCTGGCCGAATGCGGCTTGCTGCTCAAAGACATGGAGTTCATCAACACCCCGCCCATCTCCCGTATCAACCCCTTGAAATACGTATGGGAAATCCGCCGCGACACCGGCCTCGACTACGACAACACCGACCCCATCCAAAAACTCCTGGTACTGCAATTAAAAAACATCTACCCATCATCAGATACCTTAAATATATGACGGCTCATCTTTTCTTTTTTCACCATTTCACCATCTCACCATTTCACCATTTATGTCGCTGATCTCCTCCACCGAAGTAATCTCCCTCGCCTACGTCACCGAGCTCGACCCCACGATGATCAAATCCGAAGTCATCCAAACCACCGAGCTCAAGTACGTGAAACCCGTTTTGACATCTGCCTTGTATGACGATGTCGTTACAAACCCTGGTGATTACTCGACTCTGATTACATCGTATATAAAGCCCTGCCTGGCGTTCTTTGTCAAATATGCAATGATCAACCAGCAGCTGCTCGAAACTGCCCAGTACACACCTGGAGCCGATCCATCACTTTCACCGGCCTTGGTTGAAATCTCAACTGCAGTATTGCTCCCACGTGATCATCGCCGCGATACTATGCAGGAAGTACTCTCCATTGCCCGATCCAAGCAAACCCTGCTGCAGGAATACGTCATCGCCCAAAACTACCCCCTATACACCGCCCCACTCTCCAAAAGAATCTCCGGCTTCAGAATAACATCATAAACAAATACCCGAAAATCGTAAATCGTAATTCGCACTTCGTAAATCCCTTCATATGTCAATAGCCCGCCGAATGATCCAATGCGCCTTACCCATTTCCGGGGGTAACGCCACCACGCCATCCATTCAGATTCCAAATGGCGCCACCAAACTCACCACCCAGTTCGTCTATTCAGGATTGGATGAAGATATCACCCTAACCATGCTCCAGAGCCTCGACGGCTCCAACTTCGATATCTGTACCAACGAAGACGATGCCCCGGTAACCATCACCCTCGACAAAGACTTCGCCTCCATGACCATGAACGTTGCCGACCTGCTCACCACCTGGATCCAGTTTTCCATGAACGTCGGCGAAGCTAAAACCGGTATCCTCGACAAACTCTATGTCATTATGACCTAATCATTTTATCATTCATTCCTTCAGACCTTCATTCCTTCAAACTATCAATTATGGGCAGCTCTAAATATTTTCTAATGGGTCAGCAAAACCGGGGCACCACCAACTACCGGGACTTTTCTCAGCAACTTTCAGCCCCTGCCCGTCCACGTGCCGGGATCATCCGTACATGGCTCGATAGCCTGGGTTTTCTGAATTTCCTGGCATCCACCGGTCCTGCCTTGAAAGCTATTTTTGGAGTTCAGGGTTCCTTATCGGCCGCAGCCATGGGCGGAAATGCCCGGGGCGCCAATGCAACGGATTTCCAGTTTGTCCGGGAATCCGAAACCCGGGTGGCCAGTGGAGCCGGTTCATTCATTGCCGGCGGACAGCATAACCAGGTATCCGGTGCAAACTCAATGGCTGCAGCAGGTTCACACAATGAAGTCAGCGGTCAGTTCTGCCTGGTCTCGGGTGAGCATAACGAAATCACGGCCAATCATGCTTCTGCCTTTGGAGATCAGCATCAGCTAAGTGGGGCCCGGGCAACTGCAGTTGGCACAGGCCATGTTGTCTCTGCCGAAGCGGGCTTTGCCGAAGGTGATGGAAATATTGTTTCTGGCTATGCTTCTCATGCCGAAGGCAGCCTCAACGAATGTGCGGGCGATTATTCCCATGCCGAAGGTTGCAATGCCAAAACCTACAACATCTACCAGCATGCCAAAGCTTCCTGCGGGTTCAGTAACCCGGGCGAGATTGGCGAAGCCCAGTATACAAACATCATTGCCCGGGCCGCTACTGAAGATGATGGGCCTTTGGAGCTTGTGGTTGGCGAAGAAGATAACATTATCCTGATGAATAACAAGATGAATGCCTTCAGGGTCATGCTTGTCGCTGCCACCGATGATAATACCAAGGGAGCCGCCTATGAGTTTAAAGGCCTTAT
>CAIRDP010000009.1 GCA_903877385.1 uncultured Bacteroidales bacterium | reverse complement strand
GTTCATCAGGCCGGGATTTTGCCGCCGGCTTCCTTCAGATTCCTTCTCGCGAAGGACACCCTTGCCTTGAGCTAATGATTCCTACTGCCAAGTTCATAGCGGACTTTCACCGCCAAGTTATCGCCCATGCCGGGCGCACAACGAAAAAAGGATAATGCAACAATGTACATTATCCTTTTTAATGGATTTATTTACTTTTCAGTTTTACAGATTACTCTTCTGCTTCTGCTGCTGCTTCCGGTTTTACCTCAGTTTCAGTTTTCTCTTCTTCGGTTGTTTTTGAAGCTTTCTTCGGCTTTTTTACTACAGTTTCATCCTTGGGTGCGGGAGTGCTTTTTCCTGCTTCTTCTTCTTTCTTTACACCCCTGCGGCCTCTGCGTGTACTCTTTGCCTTTGCATCTTCTTTCTTGCCCAGTAATAATTCGTTGTAGTCGACAAGTTCGATAAAACACATATCGGCATTATCTCCTGCACGCATTCCGGTTTTAAGGATACGGGTGTAACCTCCGGGTCTCTCCATGATCTTCTTGGAGATCTCACGGAACAGTTCCGACACGGCTTCCTTATTCTGAAGGTAGCTGAATGCGATACGGCGTGAATGTGTTGAATCGTCTTTTGCCCGGGTAATCAAAGGCTCAACATAAGATCTGAGGGCCTTGGCCTTGGCAAGTGTGGTGGTTATACGTTTATGCAGAATAAGTGAAGCTGCCATGTTTGAAAGCATAGCTTTCCTGTGCGCACTGGTCCTGCCTAAATGATTGATTCTTTTTTGGTGTCTCATCGCAATTAATCCTTATCTAATTTATATTTTGAAGTATTCATCCCAAACTCAAGGCCTTTTGATTTTACAAGTTCTTCAAGTTCGGTGAGGGATTTCTTTCCGAAGTTCCTGAACTTCAGGAGGTCGTTCTTATTAAATGCCACAAGGTCTCCCAGGGTTTCCACATCGGCTGCTTTCAGACAATTGAGTGCCCTCACCGAGAGATCCATGTCGACCAGCTTTGTTTTTAGAAGCTGGCGGATGTGCAGGGAAGTCTCATCAAATTCTTCGGTAACAGTTTTTTCTGCCGTATCCAGGGTGATCTTTTCATCGGAGAACAGCATGAAATGATGGATCAGAATCTTGGCCGATTCCTTCAGGGCATTCTTCGGGGCTATCGAACCATCGGTGATGATTTCCATTACAAGCTTTTCATAGTCGGTTTTCTGCTCCACACGGTAATTTTCGATGTTATAGGTAACATTTTTTATGGGCGTGTGAATTGAATCGATGGCTATCCGTCCAAGTGAAGTGGTCAGCGCCTTATTCTCATCGGCCGGGATATATCCCCTTCCCTTGTCAATGGAAAGTTCAACAGTAAGTTTTACCGAAGGCTCCATATGGCAAACCACTATCTCGGGGTTCAATACCTGGAAAACCGATAAAAATTTATTGATATCGCCTGCTTTGAATTCTTTCTGCTGAGCGATGATTACAGTTACCTTTTCGTTATTCTCTGTTTCAATAAGTCTTTTGAAACGGATCTGCTTAAGGTTCAGAATGATTTCGGTGACATCTTCAATGACACCTTTGATGGTTGAAAACTCCTGGTCCACTCCTTCAATCTTGACTGAAGTGATTGCAAATCCTTCAAGCGACGACAGAAGAATTCTTCTCAGTGCATTTCCGATGGTAATACCAAAACCAGGCTCAAGCGGACGAAATTCGAATATTCCGCGGCGATCATCCGATTCAAGCATGATAACCTTGTCAGGTTTCTGGAACGGTAATATAGCCATAATACGATGTTTAAAGGGTTTATATCAATATGAATTCCCGTTATTTCGAATACAATTCGACGATCAGCTGTTCTTTAATATTCTCAGGGATTTGTGAACGTTCGGGATAGTTCATGAATTTACCGGTCAGCATGTTGGAATCCCATTCCAGCCATGAGTACTGGTTTCCCCTGCCGCTCAGAGAGTCGGCAATCACTTCAAGTGATTTGGAACGTTCGCGCACCGAGATAATATCACCGGGGCGCAGTTCAAAAGAAGGAATGTTCACCACCTTGCCATTAACCGTGATATGACGGTGCCCGATAAGCTGGCGGGCTCCATCGCGGGTTGGGGCAATACCAAGACGGAAAACGGTATTGTCGAGGCGTGCCTCAATAAGCTGAAGCAATACTTCACCTGTAATGCCGCCTTTATGAGAGGCTTTATTAAAGATATTCCTGAACTGACGCTCCAGAATTCCATAAGTGTACTTGGCTTTCTGTTTTTCCATCAGCTGGGTGCCGTATTCCGATGCTTTGGCGCGACGCTTCGTCTGACCATGCATTCCCGGAGGATAATTCTTTTTTTCGTAACTTTTGTCAGGTCCGTAGATAGGATCCCTGAATCTTCTTGCAATTCTCGATTTCGGCCCAATATATCTTGCCATGGTATTGAATATTTTTATGATTAATTCAGATTATACACGCCTGCGTTTCGGAGGGCGGCATCCGTTATGAGGAAGAGGGGTAATATCCATGATTTCCGTAACCTCAATGCCAGCGGCATGAATGGTACGCATGGCAGATTCGCGCCCGGCTCCGGGTCCTTTAATGAACACCTTCACTTTACGCAGACCCAGGTCATAAGCGGTCTTGGCAGCATCCGTGGCAGCCATCTGGGCTGCGTAAGGAGTGTTCTTTTTTGAGCCTTTGAAGCCCATTTTGCCAGCCGAGGACCAGGAAATAACCTGCCCTGCATTATTGGTTAATGAAATGATCAGGTTGTTGAAAGAGGCATTAACATAGGCCCTGCCTATTGCATCTACCTTTACAACCCTTTTTTTTGAACTTTTTTCAGTCTTTGCCATATTATTTATTACTTCTTATTTATTCGCACCCATTGCTTAATTAATTTGTGTGCTCATTTGGGCTTTGCCCAAAGCTATTTCGCTACTTCGCTATTTCGCTACTTCTTTTAACCCTTGGTTGCCTTTTTCTTGTTGGCTACAGTCTTTTTGCGGCCTT
The DNA here is from genome assembly GCA_903877385.1 of uncultured Bacteroidales bacterium. Lineage (GTDB taxonomy): Bacteria > Bacteroidota > Bacteroidia > Bacteroidales > FEN-979 > CAIRDP01. The sequence goes on along the minus strand of CAIRDP010000009.1, from coordinate 111,370 downwards.
TACGTGTACGGGCATTGTTCTTTGTACTTTGTCCCCTTACAGGCAAACCGATACGGTGGCGGATACCACGGTAACTCCCGATATCCATCAAACGCTTGATGTTCATCTGAACTTCCGAACGCAGAGCACCTTCGATCTTGTACTTCTCGTTGATGATGGCACGGATCTTATTTTGTTCCTCATCAGTCCATTCCTGTACCTTTTTATTCCAGTCTACCCCTGCTTCTGTCAGGATGTCCTGGGCAGTACTCCTGCCGATGCCATAAATATAGGTTAGACCTATTTCTCCCCTTTTTTGTTTAGGTAAATCAATACCTGCAATTCTGGCCATATATGCTTTGTTTAATTTTAATTATCCTTGTCTTTGCTTGAATTTAGGGTTCTTCTTGTTGATCACGTACAAGACCCCTTTTCTGCGGACGATCTTGCAGTCGGCCGATCTTTTTTTAATGGATGTTCTGACTTTCATTTTACTTTTCTTTATTTCTATTGATAGCGGAATGTTATTCTTCCTTTGGTCAAATCATACGGTGACATTTCGATCCGGACTTTATCTCCCGGAAGGATCTTGATATAGTGCATCCTCATTTTACCTGAAATATGCGCGGTAATCTGATGCCCGTTTTCAAGTTCCACCCTGAACATTGCATTGCCCAGAGATTCGACGACAGTGCCGTCCTGCTGAATTGACGCTTGTTTTGACATTTTATATTAGTTGAGGTCCTAGAACTTCTTCGATATATCTGAACGTGGAAAGCACATCCGCCTTTTCCTTCCGTATAACCACCGTCAGCTCAAAATGCGCTGAAGGCATACGGTCGGCTGTCCTGATCGTCCATCCATCACTCGCCTGGACCACACTTTTTGTTCCCAGGTTGATCATGGGTTCAATACATATGGAAAGGCCTTCAGGAAGTTTTTGCCCGGTTCCCCTTTTCCCGTAATTGGGAACATCGGGTTTCTCGTGCAGGGTCTTCCCAATTCCATGCCCCACCAGTTCTCTCACAACCGAATATCCGAAGCCCTCCACATATTCCTGGACAGCGGCACCGATATCACCTGTACGTTTCCCTGTAACAGCAGTTTCTATTGCCCTGAACAGGGATTCTTTCGTCCTTTGCAGTAACAGCCTCACTTCAGGCTTGACCTCCCCTACCTCGAAGGTATAGGCTGAATCGCCATAGTAACCATGCTTTACGCATCCGCAGTCGATCGAAACAATATCACCATTTAAAAGAACTCTCTCTCCCGGTATTCCGTGCACCACTTCTTCATTGAGGGATATGCACAGGGTTCCCGGAAACCCCCGGTACCCTTTAAACCCTGGTACCGCCCCTTCCGACCGAATAAACTCCTCGGCTAGTTTATCGAGTGTCTTAGTTTGTACACCCGGTTTTATTTCTTTTGCAACTGCGGCCAGAGTCCTGCTCACAATCAGAGCATTCTCCCTTAACAATTCTATTTCTTCCGCAGTCCTGATTATCATTCAGTTTCAATTTAGTTTCATCAGCTTGCCACGCCGTACGAAGACCTGCCCTTGATACGTCCCGATTTAGTAAGACCGTCATAATGGCGCATCAGGAGGTGGCTTTCAATCTGCTGCAAGGTATCCAGCACAACACCTACAAGAATAAGGAGGGATGTTCCTCCATAAAACTGGGCGAACTGGTTTGTAACACCAACCATCCTGACAAAGAATGGCATGATGGCAACAAAGCCAAGGAATATTGAACCAGGCAGGGTGATCCTCGACATAACATTGTCGATAAACTCGGCTGTTCTCTTTCCGGGTTTCACTCCCGGGATAAACCCTCCATTCTTTTTCATATCCTCGGCCATCTGGTTCGGATTAATCGTGATGGCAGTGTAGAAGTATGTAAAGAAAATGATCAGGACAAAGAACGTGGCATTATAAGCAAGGCTGTTGTAATCGGTAAACACCCGGGCAAAGCCTGTAAGTGTATCATTGCTGGCAAAACCGGCAATGGTAAGAGGCAGGAACATGATTGCCTGGGCGAAAATGATAGGCATAACACCCGCAGCATTAACCTTTAATGGGATATACTGCCTTACGCCCCCGTACTGTTTGTTCCCTACAATCCTCTTGGCATACTGTACGGGAATTTTACGTGTTCCCTGTACCAGGAGAATAGTGACCAGGATAACAAGGATAAGGAAAGCCAATTCGACTACGAAGAATACAAGCCCGCCTCCTTTTTGTTCCATACGCGATACCAGTTCGCCAACAAGTGCAAAAGGCAGCCTGGCGATGATACCGATCATGATGATGAGTGAAATACCGTTTCCGATTCCTTTATCGGTGATTCTCTCGCCCAGCCACATGATGAACATCGAGCCTGCGGTGAGGATCACTACCGACATGATCCCGAAAAATGATATGATTGAATGATGGCCCAGGTTAGGATTAAAAGGATATACGGCTTCAGGGGGAAGCTGTGAAACGAGGTTTGCGATGTATGCAGGCGACTGCAGGATCAGGATGACAACCGTAAGGTAACGGGTGATCTGGTTGATTTTTTTTCGGCCGCTTTCACCCTCTTTCTGGAGTTTCTGGAAATATGGGATCGCCATACCCAGCAGCTGCATCACAATGGATGCCGAGATATAGGGCATGATACCGAGGGCAAAGATCGAAGCATTTGCAAAAGCTCCGCCCGAAAACATATTCAGAAGCCCGAGCAAACCCTGCTTCGACTGGTTCTGAAGATTGTGTAGCATGCTTGGGTCGACACCGGGAAGTACTACGTAGGCTCCGAAGCGATAGATCAGAAGGATACCAATGGTATACAGAATCCTCTTCCTGAGATCGTCAATCTTCCAGATGTTCCTGATGGTTTGAATTAGTTTTTTCATTCAAACAGGTTTAAATTGTGTTTGCTATTCCGCCTAAATCCTCAATGGCCTTCCTGGCTGTAGCCGAGAAAGCATGTGCTGTGACTTCCAGTTTGGCTTTCAGTTCTCCGCGTCCGAGAATTTTGAATTTATCACGCTTGGAGATGAAACCAGCTTCAATAAGGGTTTCCTGACCGATAGCCAGGATATTTTTCTTTTCGCTCAACTGCTGGAGAGTATCCAGGTTGATTCCCTTATATTCTACCCGGTTGAAATTTTTAAAACCAAACTTGGGAACGCGGCGCACCAGTGACATCTGACCACCTTCATATCCTAGTTTTTTTGAGTAACCGGAACGTGACTTAGCCCCTTTATGACCGCGGGTAGATGTTCCGCCATGGCCTGAGCCCGTACCTCTTCCGATACGTTTGTCTTTCTTGATAGAACCTTTTGCCGGTTTAAGATTACTTAAATCCATGTTATTATACTTATCAGAGATTAAACTTCTTCAAACTTTACAAGATGTTTCACTTTTTCAAGCATACCCAGAATCTGGGGAGTTGCTTCATGTTCCACAGAGTGGCGGATCCGCCTCAGCCCTAAAGCTTCCAGAGTACGTTTCTGGCGTTCCGGATGCCCGATACCGCTGCGAACCTGAGTTATTTTTATCTTTTTCATTGCCGTTATGCTTTGCAATTAGGTTAACCGTTAAATACTTTATCCATATCGATACCGCGCAACTGTGCAATAGTGTATGGATCGCGCATCTTGATAAGTGCATTGATGGTGGCTTTCACAACACTGTGAGGGTTCGATGAACCTTTTGACTTGGCCAATACATCTTTAACACCAACGCTTTCCAATACAGCGCGCATGGCACCACCGGCGATTACTCCGGTACCGGGAGCTGCAGGTTTCAGAAAAACCAGTGCCCCGCTGTACTTTCCAAGCTGTTCATGGGGAATCGTACTTTTAAGAATGGGAACTTTAATCAGGTTCTTCTTTGCATCGTCGATACCTTTGGCAATAGCTGCTGTTACTTCTTTTGCTTTCCCAAGCCCGTAACCGACCACTCCATTTTCATTACCCACCACTACGATGGCCGAAAAACTGAATGTACGGCCGCCCTTGGTCACTTTTGTCACCCTTTGGATGCTGACCAGGCGGTCCTTGAACTCAATTTCGCTTGACTTTACTCTTTTTACGTTAACGTTTGTCATACCTGATTAAAATTTAAGGCCGCCTTCTCTGGCTGAATCCGCCAAAGCTTTAACCCTGCCATGATATAAATATCCGTTCCTGTCAAAAACTACCGAAGAGATCCCTGCCTGCTGGGCTTTTGCGGCAATACTTTTACCGACCAATTTGGCAATCTCCGATTTGGTACCCTTGGCATCCTTCAACTCCTTTTCGGCTGATGATGCAGAAAGCAATGTCTTTTGCGCCAGGTCATCAATGAGCTGCACGTAAATCGATTTACTGCTTCTGAATACCGTCATGCGAGGCCTGTCAGGTGTCCCTTGTACGATTTTACGTATCCTGTGCTTGATCCTGAACCTGCGAAATACTTTTTTATTACTGGTAGCCATTCTGTTATGATTTTTATCTTTTGTTGAAAATTATGCTCCTGCAGCGGATTTTCCTGCTTTCTTCTTAATTTCTTCACCCTGGAAGCGGATCCCCTTGCCTTTATAAGGTTCAGGTTTACGGAAAGAACGGATTTTGGATGCAACCTGGCCCAACAGCTGCTTGTCATGAGACTTCAGTATGATGGTCGGGTTTTTACCTTTTTCCGCCGTGGTCTGAACCACTATTTCTTTTGGAAGTTCTATCATCAGGTTGTGTGAAAAACCAAGTGAAAGTTCAACCACCTGTCCTGTAGCCTGGGCTTTGTAACCTACGCCAACCATTTCCTGGACAATGGTGAATCCATCGTTTACTCCTTTGATCATGTTAGCAAGCAAAGCTCTGTAAAGGCCATGCTTTGAGCGGTCATCCCTTTCATCGGTACCCCTCTGTACAAATATCGTATTGCCTTCAACCTTGATGGTGATTTTAGGATCAACCTGCTGGGTGAGTTCACCAAGCTTACCTTTGACAGTGACCAGGTTCGTATCTGATACGCTTACCTGCACACCGGCTGGTATTTCAATGGGAAGTTTTCCAATTCTTGACATATATAGAACCTCCTGATTAACTAATGTAACATAAAACCTCGCCGCCAACTCTCTTGACGCGTGCTTCCTTATCTGTCATAACTCCCTGTGATGTGGACAGGATTGCAATTCCAAGCCCGTTCAGTACACGCGGAAGGCTGTCGCTGTCGACATATTTCCTGAGACCGGGTTTGGAAACCCTTACCAGTGAATTCAGGGCCGAAAGCTTTGTAACCGGATGGTATTTCAAAGCTATCTTGATAATACCCGGACGTGGTTCATTTTCAACCTTAAAATTCAGGATATATCCTTTTTCGAAAAGAATACGGGTGATATCTTCCTTAATTCTTGATTTCGGGATTTCAACAACCCGGTGGTTTGCCATGACGGCATTCCTTATTCTTGTCAAATAATCTGCAATGGGATCAGTAACCATTTTACTCTGTATCTTTTTGTTAATATTCTGTTCTAATTACCAGCTGGCTTTCTTTACTCCCGGGATTAACCCTTTGTTGGCCATTTCGCGAAAATTAATACGTGAAATTCCGAAAAGCCTCATATAGCCCTTGGGTCTTCCGGTGAGTTTGCAACGATTGTGCAAGCGTACAGGGGAAGCATTCTTCGGGAGCTTCTGCATGGCGATATAGTCGCCTGCTTCTTTCAGAGCTTTACGCTTTTCAGCGAATTTCAGAACAAGCCGTTCTCTTTTAACTTCCCTGGATTTAATGGATTCTTTTGCCATGTTATGATCTTGTTTTGAATGGTAATCCGAATTCTTTTAAAAGTGCCATTGCTTCACGGTCGGTACGTGCAGTGGTCACAAAGGTGATATCCATGCCGTTGATCTTTGTAACCTTGTCGATATCGATCTCCGGAAAGATGATCTGTTCGGTTATCCCGACAGTGTAGTTACCGCGGCCATCGAAGCCTTTGTCGTTCACCCCGCGGAAATCGCGTACACGCGGAAGTGCAACGGAAACCAGTCGGTCAAGAAACTCATACATACGCTCTCCGCGTAAAGTCACCCTGGCTCCGATGGGATTGCCTTTTCTGAGTTTGAAGTTTGAAATATCCTTCCTTGATTTTGTAGGAACGGCTTTCTGACCTGTAATGAGAGTCATTTCATTCAAACCGTTCTCCATGAATTTACGGTCGGTGTTGGCAATCCCCAAACCCTGGTTCACGCAGATCTTAGTGATCCTGGGAACCTGCATATGGTTCTTGTAGCTGAACTGACTTATCAGTGCAGGTACAACTTCTTTCTGGTATTTTTCCTTTAATCTCGGTATGTAAGCCATTACTTTATAACCTCCCCTGACTTTTTAGAATAACGAACCAATTTTCCGGTTTTGCTGTCAATTTTCTTTCCTGTACGTACAGGTTTCCCTGTGTTATCAATAACTTTCAGGTTTGAAACATGAACTGCCGCTTCCTTTTTAACGATCCCGCCCTGGGGGCTCTTGGCGTTGGGTTTCGTATGTTTTGAAACCATATTCACGCCTTCGACAATCGCTTTCTCCTTATCGATGTTGACGTTCAGGACTTTACCTTGCTGGCCTCTGGAATCGCCTGCAATGACCATCACGGTATCACCTTTGCGGATATGTAATCTCTTCTGCATGGTTGAATTCTGTTACAGCACTTCGGGTGCCAATGAAACTATTTTCATAAACTGTTTTTCACGGAGTTCACGTGCAACCGGTCCGAAGATGCGGGTGCCGATAAGTTCTCCGGCATTATTCAGCAGTACGACTGCATTGTCATCAAAGCTGATGTATGATCCATCAGCCCTGCGGATCTCTTTGGTAGTGCGCACAACCACAGCCTTGGATACCGTTCCTTTTTTAATGTTGCCTGAAGGCAGTGCATTTTTTACGGTCACAATGATCCTGTCGCCCACCGAGGCATAACGTTTACGGGTTCCTCCGAGTACTTTTATACAAAGCACTTCTTTTGCGCCGCTGTTATCTGCTACTGTTAATCTTGACTCTTGCTGTATCATGGCTATTTAACCTTTTCAATGATTTCGACAAGTCTCCAACACTTGTTTTTGCTTATAGGCCGGGTTTCGGCAATACGGACTTTATCCCCTTCGCTGCATTCCTTCTTATCATCGTGAGCCATAAAGCTGGACGACTTTTTTACGAATTTTCCGTATTTCGGGTGCTTGATCTTACGCTCAACCTCAACAACAATGGACTTTTCCATTTTATTGCTGATTACGATCCCGATCTTTTCCTTTCTGAGTTTTCTGGTTTCCATAAATTAATGCTTTACTGGCTTTACGATTTTTTCACCACTAAGTACACGGCGGTGCAGTTCGGTTTCAAGGCGTGCAATGGTTTTGCGGTAAGCCGTGATTTTATTTGGATTTTCCAGTGGTGAAACGGCATGGTTGAGTTTCAGCTTGGAAAGCTGCCTTTTTTCCTCGTCCAGTCTTTCAACGATCTCACCGGTTGTTAACTCTCTGACTACTTTTTGTTCCATTTCTTTCTTTTTTATCTGCGATAGCTTCAGGCTACTGGCCTTATTATATTTGATCTTCTGCGTAATCGCGGCGCATTACAATCTTACAGGCTACGGGCATTTTCTGGGCGCCAAGACGCAAAGCTTCTTTTGCAACAGTTGCCGGCACACCGTCGATCTCGAACATCAGGCGGCCCGGGGTTACCCTGGCTACGAAATACTCTGGTGCTCCTTTTCCTTTACCCATACGGACTTCTGCCGGTTTTTTGGTGACAGGTTTATCAGGGAAAATACGGATCCAGATCTGCCCTTCACGTTTCATGTGACGGGTGATTGCCTGACGGGCTGCCTCGATCTGGCGGCCGGTGATCCATGCTTCTTCCATAGTTTTGATACCGAAAGAGCCAAATGAAAGAGTATAGCCACGCCCTGCGTTGCCTTTCATCTTTCCTTTCTGCATTTTCCTGTATTTTGTCTTCTTTGGCTGTAACATTATTCAGATATATTATTGTTTTTCAATCTTTTACTTTCTGAAACGGGGTTTGTCATCCCTGTTCCTGTCACGATCCCTGCCCCTGTCGCGATCCCTGTCCCTGTCGGGTCTCGGGCTGCCGCCCTTTGGATGTTGCTGGGAAGGTTTCAGCTTGGCAGTGGAAGTGCTCGGAACCAGTTCAGGCCTGCCGTAGATCTCACCTTTACAAATCCACACCTTGATACCAATACGGCCGTATGTTGTATGAGCTTCTGCGGTTGCATAGTCAATATCGGCGCGGAAAGTATGCAGGGGGATGCGGCCTTCTTTATACTGCTCCCTGCGTGCCATTTCGGCTCCGCCCAGTCGGCCCGAGATCATAACCTTGATCCCTTCGGCACCTATACGGATTGCCGATGCAATGGAAGTCTTGATCGCCCTGCGGTATGAAATACGGCCTTCGATCTGGCTTGCAACCGTATTGGCTACGATTACCGCATCCAGTTCAGGACGCTTAATCTCGGAGATATTTATCTGTATCTCCTTCTTGGTGATCTTTTTAAGCTCTTCCTTCAGTTTGTCCACTTCCTGTCCGCCTTTACCGATAATGATACCCGGCCTGGCAGTGTGGATTGTTACTGTTACAAGTTTCAAAGTGCGTTCGATGACAATCTTCGAAATGCCGGCCTTTGAAAGACGTGCATGCAGATACTTGCGGATTTTATCATCTTCGACAAGTTTACTCTCGAAGTTCTTTCCGCCAAACCAGTTGGAATCCCAGCCGCGGATTATGCCTAAACGGTTAGCAATCGGATTGGTCTTTTGTCCCATTAATAATTCCCTTTAAATTATTCTTTGTTACTTTCTTTTGTTTCTTTTTCAACCGTCTCTTCAGCCTGCAGGCTTTTTGATCCGAGGGTGATTGTGATATGGTTGGAACGTTTGCGTATCCTGTGTGCACGTCCCTGCGGAGCAGGATGAATGCGTTTCAGAGTGCGGCCTACATCAACTTTTATCTGATCCACAAACAGGTCTGCATCTTCAATACGCAAGCCCTCATTTTTGGATTGCCAGTTTGAAATTGCCGAAAGCAGAAGCTTACGCATTTTCTCGGCCGGCTGTTTGCTTGTGTTTTTCAGGATATGCAGGGCCAGTTCCACTCTCTTGCCGCGGATCAGGTCAGCAACCAATCTTGCTTTACGAGGGGAGGTAGGATTATTCTGAAGACTTGCAACTGCTGTCTTCTTCTTAGATTCCTTTCGGTTCTCAGCTCTCGTACGACTTTTGACTCCCATAATCTATAATGTTTCCTTTATTTCTTTGCTTTATCTTTATTTCCGGCATGCCCCCTGAAAATACGGGTAGGGGCAAACTCACCAAGTTTATGGCCGACCATGTTTTCCGTTACATAAACCGGGATGAATTTGTTCCCGTTATGGACGGCTATTGTCAGTCCGACAAAATCCGGAGAAATTACGGAACCCCTCGACCAGGTCTTGATGACGGTCTTCTTTTTGGTTTCCACAGCATCCTGAACTTTCTTTTCGAGCTTGTAGTGGATAAAAGGTCCTTTTTTAAGCGATCTGCTCATAATCTAATGATTAGCTGTTACTTTTTCCGTTTTTCAATAATGTACTGGTTCGACTGTTTCTTCTTCGAACGTGTCTTATAGCCCTTAGCCGGCATACCCTTGCGTGAACGCGGGTGTCCGCCTGAAGCACGGCCTTCACCACCGCCCATGGGATGATCAACCGGGTTCATTGCAACACCGCGGTTTCTCGGCCTGCGGCCTAACCAGCGGTTACGCCCTGCTTTGCCATGCTTCTCAAGCTGGTGGTCAGTATTCGACACCATGCCTATAGTGGCTTTGCAGGTCTGAAGTATCATGCGGGTTTCACCGGATGGCATCTTGATGATGGCAAATTTACCGTCGCGCGACATCAGCTGTGCATAAGCGCCAGCCGAACGAACCATCTTGGCACCCTGTCCCGGGCGGAGCTCCACGTTGTGGATTACTGTACCAAAGGGGATCTCGCTGAGGAACATGGTATTTCCGATTTCCGGAGCGACACCTTTACCCGACATGATGGTTTGTCCAACCTTTAAACCATGAGGTGCAACGATATAACGCTTTTCACCGTCCTTGTAATTGATCAGGGCAATTCTGGCAGTACGGTTCGGGTCATACTCAATAGTCTTGACCAAACCAGGAATATCGTCTTTGTCCCTTTTAAAGTCAATAAGACGGTAAACCTGTTTGTGACCACCACCCATGTAACGCATGGTCATTCTTCCCTGGTTATTTCTTCCACCGGTCTTCCTTGTAGGAGCCAGCAGACTCTTCTCGGGGGTCATGGAGGTGATGTCATCATACGAGCTGATAACTTTAAACCTCTGACCGGGAGTTGTTGGTTTGTATTTCTTTAGCGCCATTTATTTAAATATTGCTGTAAAAATCAATAGTTTCGCCTTTTGCCAATGTAACAATGGCTTTCTTCCTTGTGGTAGCCCTTCCGGAGATGACACCTCCTTTGGTGTAACGGCTCTTTTTCTTTCCAAACACGACCATGGTGCTGATCGCTTCAACTTCTACCCCGTACAGGTCCTTGATGGCCTGTTTGATCTGAAGTTTGTTTGCCTTGCGGTCTACAAAAAACCCGAACCTGTTCAGGGTTTCTCCCTGTTGGGTCATCTTCTCCGTAATGATAGGCTTTATAATAATTCTCATCGGATTATTGTATAAATTGTTAATTCTGATGAATCTTTACAATTTCAGGAATTGAACTCTCGGTCATCAAGACCTGCTTTGCGTCAAGAATTTCGTAAGTGTTCAGGTCGGCGGTACGCACGATCTTCACCCGTTTCAGGTTCCTGGCAGCGAGAAGGAGGTTGTCATCCGGACTGTTTACAACGACCAGGGTCTTTTTCCCGGTGAGCTGGAAACTCTTCAGAAGTTCCGAGAAATTCTTTGTCTTCGGTGAATCGAAGGTGAAGTCTTCCAGAACCAGCAGGTTGCTTTCCTTTACTTTATAGCTGAGGGCCGATATACGGGCAAGTTTCTTCAGTTTCTTGTTGAGTTTGAAATTATAATCCCTGGGCTGGGGGCCAAAAACGCGTGCCCCGCCGCGGAATAACGGACTCTTGATGCTGCCCTTACGGGAACCGCCTGTTCCTTTCTGGCGGTGCAGTTTCTTGGTACTGCCTGAAACCAGGGATTTTTCGAGTGTAGCATGAGTTCCCTGACGCGCATTTGCCATATGCTGTTTTACATCCAGGTAAATGGCATGGTCGTTGGGCTCAATCCCGAAAACCGTATCATCCAGATTGACTATACGGCCGGTTTCCGTTCCTTTAATATTAAATACTTTTATTTCCATCGCTCAATAATTACATATGCTCCATTGGGACCCGGAATTGCACCTTTAACAACAACCAGGTTCATTTCCAGGATTATCTTTAAAATCTGAAGGTTAACTACCTTGACACGTTTTCCACCCATGCGGCCAGCCATTCTTAAACCAGGCCAAACTCTTGAAGGCCAAGATGATGCGCCAACCGAACCGGGTGCACGCAAACGGTCATGCTGTCCGTGGGTTGCTTCCCCGACACCGTGAAAATGATGCCTTTTAACAACACCCTGAAAACCCTTTCCTTTTGATACACCAACAACATCGATGTACTCGCCTTCCTGAAAGATGTCAACCTTTATTATATCCCCGAAAACTTTCTGATGGTCAGCTTCGAAACGGGTAAATTCAGCGAGAACTTTCTTAGGCGTGATCCCGGCTTTTCTGAAGTGCCCCATCTCGGCTTTTGTGGTATGCTTTTCCTTTTTATCCTCAAAAGCTAGCTGGATGGCATCATAACCTTCTTTTTCCTTGGATCGGATCTGCGTAACAACGCAGGGACCTGCTTCAATGACTGTACAGGGAATATTCTTCCCGTTTGCATCATAGATGCTGGTCATCCCGACTTTTTTTCCAATTAATCCAGACATTTCTTACGATTTTTTTCGTTTTTCAATTACAATTACCCCTTGATCAAACCTTGATCTCAACTTCCACACCTGAAGGAAGTTCCAGTTTCATCAGCGCATCGATGGTTTTCGATGTCGTGCTGTAAATATCCAGCATGCGTTTATAAGTGCAAAGCTGGAACTGTTCCCTGGATTTCTTGTTCACAAACGTCGAGCGTAAAACAGTGAAGATCTTCTTGTCAGTGGGCAAAGGAATCGGGCCGCTAACTACGGCGCCGGTAGCTTTAACTGTTTTTACGATCTTCTCGGCCGACTTGTCGACAAGGTTGTAATCGTAAGACTTCAGTTTTATTCTAATTCTTTGGCTCATATAAATGATTAATATACAGGCACGTAGCCTCTGATTTTAAATAACACTTCATCCATAACCTCCTGAGGAGCTGGTGAATATTGTGAAAACTCCAGCATGCATGTTGCTCTTCCGCTGGTAATGCTTCGGAGTGTAGTCACGTACCCGAACATTTCTGCCAGGGGCACCTTGCCGTGAATAACTGCATTACCTATGCGCGATTCAACATTTTCAACATGTCCGCGGCGTTTATGTATATCGCTAGTAACTTCACCCATGCTTTCATTCGGAGTAATGATCTCAAACCGCATGATGGGCTCCATAATAACAGCTTTTGCTTTTTTGGTGGCTTCCCTGAATGCAATCCCGGCAGCTATCTGGAAAGATAATGCATCGGAATCAACACTGTGAAAAGCTCCGTCGAGCAGGCGTACTTTAATGCTTTCCATCGGGAAACCGATGATAGGGCCGTTCGACATACCCGATTTCAATCCCTTTTCAATCGAAGGAATGAACTCCTTAGGAATGCTTCCGCCCTTGACTTCATTGATGAACTGAAGTCCTTTAACACCTTTGTCGGCCGGTGAGATTTCGATCGAGAGGTCGGCAAAACGTCCTTTTCCCCCGGTCTGCTTCTTATACACCTCATGGTGCATCACCGAATTGACGACAGCTTCTTTATAAGCAACCTGAGGATTCCCGCGGTTAACTTCAAGATTGAATTCCCGCCTCATCCTGTCAGTAATGATATCCAGGTGAAGTTCCCCCATGCCGCTGATCACAGTCTGACCGGTTTCCTCGTCGATCTTAACCTTGAACGTAGGATCTTCCTCGACCATCTTATTCAGCACATTGACCAATTTCTCAACATCATCCTGTGTTTTAGGCTCTATGGCCATATTGATGACAGGTTCAGGAAAAGTCATGGTTTCCAGTACGATAGGGTGCTTGAGATCGCAAAGGGTATCTCCGGTATGAATTTCTTTAAAACCAACTGCAGCACCGATCTCCCCTGCTTCAATACGCTTCATGGGGATCTGTTTGTTGGCATGCATCTGCATTATCCGCAGAAGTCTTTCTTTTTTATCGGTATTGGAATTCAGCACCACGTTGCCGGCATCGAGTGCGCCCGAATAAACGCGAAAAAATGCAATCCTGCCTACAAAAGGATCGGTTGCGATCTTAAAGGCAAGGGCCGAGAAAGGTTCTTCAGGATCGGGATGACGCACTTCCTCTTTTTCGGTGAAGGGATTGATGCCTTTGATGGCAGGCATGTCGTATGGTGAAGGGAGAAAGCTGATAATGCTGTTTATCAGGGTCTGAACTCCTTTATTTTTAAATGATGCTCCGCAAATAACCGGGGTGATCCTGTTCTGTATTGTAGCTTTGCGGATCTGGGCAATGATGTCTTCCTCGGTGATGGAAGCGGGATTTTCAAGAAATTTATGAAGCAGTTCCTCGCTTTCCTCGGCAGCTCCTTCAATAAGCTTGCTGCGGTATTCGCGAACCTGCTCTTTCATATCATCAGGAACAGGGATCTCGAAATATTCCTTGCCAAGGGAAACATCATCCCATGAATAAGCTTTCCCTGAGATCAGGTCAACAATACCCCTGAAATCTTCTTCGGCTCCTATCGGAAGCTGAACTGGTACAGGTTTCGCACCGAGTTTTTCCTTTATCTGGTCAATGACCTTAAAGAAATCGGCACCTGTACGGTCCATTTTATTTATGTAACTAAGACGGGGAACCTTGTATTTGTCGGCCTGGTGCCATACAGTCTCGCTCTGGGGTTCCACCCCGCCAACAGCACAAAACAAGGCAACGGCTCCGTCGAGCACCCTCAGCGACCTCTCCACCTCAACGGTGAAATCAACATGTCCCGGGGTGTCTATAATATTGATACGGTACTTCTGGTCCTTAAAATCCCAATAGACCGTGGTTGCGGCCGAGGTGATGGTGATTCCGCGTTCCTGCTCCTGGACCATCCAGTCCATGGTGGCAGTGCCGTCATGCACCTCACCCATCTTATAATTGATGCCCGTATAATACAGTATACGCTCAGTCGTCGTCGTTTTACCGGCGTCGATATGGGCCATAATGCCAATGTTGCGCGTATTTTCGAGAAGCTCGGGCATTATATTATATTGTATTGTACAGGGTTCAGGTTAATATTATTAAAATCTGAAATGTGAAAATGCTTTGTTGGCTTCGGCCATCCTGTGAGTATCTTCTTTTCTTTTGAATGCGGCGCCTTCTTCCTTGTATGCGGCCAGGATCTCTGAAGCAAGTTTCTGTGCCATGCTTTTCTCGTGGCGTTTCCTTGCATATCCAACCAGTGATTTCATGCCGATTGAACTCTTGCGCGAGGGCCTGATCTCCGAAGGGATCTGGAAGGTGGCACCACCGATACGGCGGCTGCGAACCTCAACTGAAGGAGTAACGTTGGCCAGGGCTTTCTTGAAAACCTCCAAACCTTCTTCCTTCGTCTTTTCGCTTACGATGTCAATGGCTTCATAAAAGATGTCGTACGACTGGTTCTTCTTGCCGCTGAACATCATATTGTTCACGAACTTGGTTACCAGGGTATCGCTGAACCTTGGGTCGGGAATGATGAGCCTTTTCTTTGGTCTTGATTTTCTCATATGCGCTTAAATAACAGCTGTGATTATGCTTTCTTTTCTTTAGGCTTCTTGGCGCCATACTTTGAACGGCGCTGTTTACGGCCTTCAACACCTGATGTATCGAGAGCTCCGCGGATGATATGGTAACGAACTCCCGGGAGATCCTTGACACGGCCTCCGCGAATCATCACAATGGAGTGTTCCTGCAGGTTATGGCCTTCACCCGGAATGTATGCATTCACTTCCTTGCCATTGGTCAGGCGAACACGTGCAACTTTACGCATTGCTGAATTAGGCTTTTTGGGAGTGGTTGTATAAACCCTCACGCAAACACCGCGGCGCTGGGGACATGAATCAAGGGCAGGAGCTTTACTCTTGTCCGTCAATTTGTGTCTTCCTTTACGAACCAATTGCGAAATTGTAGGCATATTGAAATGTTTAAATTCTTTTCATTTGTTTTGGCGCTATAACCTGCGCCTGGTAAAGAAGGATATGGGCTTTGAAATATAAAAGGAGAGCTGTTGTTCAGAGAGACTTTTTCACTGCAACCGACGTTCCGGCTGCTGTTGAAACCTATAGATGTCTCGCTTTGTCAGGTTTCCTTACTAATTTCGGCTTAGTATCCCCTCAAAAACCAAATCTGATTTTCGAGGGTGCAAAATTACAATTTATTTTCTTTCAAACAAGATATTTCTGAGTTTTTTTACAAACTGTCCTGAGATTTTTCAAAAAGTTTCGATTTCCAACTATAATTAACTGATATTGAATTTGTACATTGTACATTGTACTTTGTACATTTTTCAGGTGGGTGACATCCTCAGTCATAAAAACAGGATAAATTGCAGGGAATTGTCAGAATTTTCGCTTAATGATCATCACAGTGGTCTCCCTGTCGGGGAGAAGAACCATGGATTCGGGTATGGTTTTGCAAAAATCATCGACCGCTTTCATCACACCTTCCCATTTGCTGTTATAATCATGGACCAGGATCACCCCTCCCGGGCTCAAACGGGGGTAAAAAAACTCAAGCCCGGCTTTGGTGGGGTTGTATAGATCGGCATCGATATTGACCAGAGCGAACTTTTCATGAACAACCTTGACAGCTGATGAGGGAAAAGAACCGGGATGCAGGATGATATTCTGGTTGCCTCCTATTTCGGCCAGTACTTTTTCAGGGCTGGTATCGGCGAAATTGCTCGTCTTATAGTTCGCCGCCTCCCCTTTCTCAACAGCAAGATCCTGGTTTTTAAATCCCTCGAATGTATCAAACAGGTGGAACCTCCGGGCAGTATCCATATGATGCAATACCCTCGCACTCTCGCCCCTGTAAACCCCCAGTTCGGCAAAAGCCCCGGGGACCTGTTCCTTTTTCAGGTTCTCGACCTGCAACCAGAAATTGAAAAACCTGACTTTTTCGGCATAATTCCGTTCGAGCTTAAGCAGAGCCTTCGACAACCTTCCCTCTTTCCTTGCATTCTTCCAACCCGATGGCTGGTAATCGGGATTGAAGATCACATCCCACATATACCTCATAAAAATAGCCAGGGCCAGGATGATCAGTGAGTAATTAATGATCTGGAAAAAGGATAGTTTCATCTGGATATTTTTGCTGTAAAAGAGTGTTTAATAGGCTAAAGAAGTCCAAAATTAATTAAAATAGGCTTTTGGAAAAAAGAAAAGCCGCGTTTCCACGGCTTTTCAAAAAAAAATCAAACGGGTATTAATGAGTATATATCAATGCATTATTCCTGTATCCGCTGCCGGTATTGGTAAACCAGTCGGGATAAAGTGTGCCTGATGACTGGGCCCAGTCTCCGAAATGGAGGTATGCCATAGTGATCTCACTTTTTTCTGAAGGATAGGCAAACACTGCACCGGTATTAATCGCCCAGGGCAGGTTATTTGATGTTTTATAATACCTTCCTGTCGAAAGGTTACTGTTGTCATCTGCGGTGCCGAATAAGGAGCGGTCAGCTTTATCGGTGGGTGCATTATCGGGCAGATGCACTTCCACCCCACGCGCCTGGTTAACCACGATGAAAGGGTTATAAGGCGGTGTGCCAGTTTCAAGTATTGAAACTCCTCCTGCTTTCATGATAATATCGATATTGATCTGGGGAGGCGTAACATAAGTTGCTCCTATGGTAGTATTGGTACCGATACCTGTTCCCGGGTATGGGAGCTGATCATAGGCATTGTCAAACACGGGGATGACAGATTTGGACTGTCCTGTTTCGGTTCCGTTTCCTGCAAGTGTAAACAGGGAATGACGAAGGTCGTACCCGCTGACACTGGTTATATTGGAAGGCGAGGTTCCGATCTGGAAAGCAAATCCGTTTTCTAAACTGGCTCCCTGGGCCACCGGGATGAGTTTTGCCGTGATCTCAGCTACTTTGTTAGCTGAATTTGTGATCTGGTTAAACCTATAATTAACAACCAGGTCATTCATATCATAATCTCCTTTGCCTGGCCACAGATCCTCAAAAGCCACGGACCCGTATGTTGTAGCACTGGGATAATAGTTATTAAATGCCCTTGTTGCATCATTAGGGTAATCGTCAAGATTGTCGGGAACACCATCCCCATCCGAATCCGGGTTTGAGGGTATCATTGGTGGGTAATTTCCCTGGTCAACAGCTTCCACAGGATTCGAAACCAGGTTCAGAACCACATCATTGAAGTCATTGTCGCAACCCCCGTCATCACGGCGCCAGTCTTCTACTCCAAACAGGATATTATGCAGGCTTGGATTGCGCAACAATACGATATGGCGCTGCAGGTTAACATCAGTTTCAGGATTCAGGCTGTTGGTTGAGTAAACGGTCCAGTTACCTGCTGTAACATTGCTTCCATTCCATCCGTTGGCGAATACAACCCAACCAATGGTTTTCCCTGCCGGATAACGACCTATTTTAACTTTGTTACCGGCATGCATATTACCTCCGCTACCCGACGATGAGGCATTCGGGAAGACTACTTTTATTGAGTCTATCTGGCTTACACTTGTCGGTGGTGTTCCTGTATTATATACATAAAAACCAATGCAGTTTCTGAATCCTGCACCTTCCGAAACAAAGGTCACATATACATCACATAGTTCCAACAGGGCAAGCTGAGTGGGAGCAGTATTCGTAAGATATTCAGGATGATGTGCGGGAACAGAAACTCCTTCGGGGAGGGTGGCATTAATATCGGAAAGCAGGGAAGCCGGTATTACATCATTAATTGATTCCAGGTAATTCGGCACACCATCCCCATCGTATGAACCCATATAATAAACCTTGGGCATGCCCGGTACCGGTGTATATCCCATGCTGGATTTTACGTGCCCTGGGTTGGGGAATTTACCTCCGAAAATGCAGCTGGCATTGCTACCCGTTACATCAACCGTGTGCATGCGGCCAATACCCAGAAATTTTGTGGTTACCGTCACCTGCTGAAGGGTCCCTGGAATCGGGCGTATGAAATGAAAAAGCCCGTCATCGCCAGTGAGGCCACTGAACAGCAACTCTCCTCCCTGTGCAGGGTCCTTTGTATAAACGTCAAAGCGGACCTTGCTTACAGGGCCGTCCTGGTTATCCTTTGCATAAATATCAAAGGTCACATCATGATCGGTGTTCCAGCTGAAGCCGGAAGCAACTTTCAGATCATTCATATGTTTTGGCGCATCCGACGGAGCCTGTCCGCCTGAATTATTTTTCATGCATGATGAAAACAGTCCTGAGATCATTAGTACAATGATCAAAAGGATAGTGCCCCTTGTGATAATACTTTTAATTGGTTTCATGGTTTTATGTGTTTTTGGCTTTTCAGCTTAACATCAAAAGTACAACAAGAAAAGAGTCTGATCAACCAATAATACGTAAATGTACACTTTTTATAAGTAAGAGTGTTAAAACCGAGGTAAGATGTGAAGGCTAGTTTAACCACTAATCTCCATAAAATTGCCTTATAAGTAAGGATTGACATTGATATTGATTATCAATGTAATGTTTTGTCGAAGGTAAATGAAGGACAAACTTGAGATCAGGAATCCAGTTTAATGACGATTACCTGCACGTTTGCCGTGGAAGCGTTATCGGGGGTGCCAGAAGCAATAAAAATAAGGCAGGCATTTCCGCCGGAGGGGACTTTGTAACCTCCCCCGTTTGCGTTGGCATCTGTCACCATCTGATTCCCCAGGCTTCTCAAGGGATATTGAACGCCGGTTTTAGTCGGGCCGGTCCATCCGCATAAGTTCCATATGGCCCCCTGAACATCATACCAGCGGTATCCGTTATAGGAATCCAGGTGGTTCAGCAGCCAGTTTATTTTATCCCATGGTTTCGTTTTGGCAAAGGTAGGGAGCAGGTTGGGATATAGGGATGAGTATACAACCATGTAATAGGCCGTGTTTTTATTCAGTGAGAAATTATAGTCAATGCACCAGGATGAATAAGATCCGTTGCCGAAGAAATAACCTGAGGGAACATTGGTTAATGCTGCATTTATATACGTACCCATTGAACCCGGACCGTAGTTCCCACTGATGGTATAGGTAGATGTTGGGGGAAGGTTTATCCAGGGCGATAATTGGTAATCCGCGCTGGGGTTGCAATAACCTAGTGCAAAGTCGATTACGCCATTATGGTCAGGGTCATTGATCGGTGTTGCATCCGACACATACCAGCTCCAGACGTAAGTATAATTAAACACTGTGCCCTGTTTGACCAGTACATTAAGCCTGAATTCAAAATTATCGACGATACCCTGACGATCGGCATATTGAACTAAAAGGGGCTGGCCTTCACCCTTCCAGGCCGAGTTATCAAAGGTATTCATCATGGTACCGTTCCTCCATACCTCAATTTTAAAAATTGCAGGCATATCGGGTTGCAAACCTGCCGACTGTTGCTGGTATAAAGAACCTATATAATCGGAGATATGCAGGATGCACAGGTCACCGAAGAAAGCCTGCTGCCTCACCGTTACTTCCTGTATCTGGAAGAATGTAAATCCGAAATCAGTATAGTTACTTTGCTGATAGCACACACATTCTATTGGCTGCATAAGCTTGGCAAACTTGGTAACCGTAAAAGTTATGTTCAGGGGATGTGTAACGTAAGGGGCAATGGTTGATCCTGTGTGGGGAGTTGCCGCCAGTACGATGTCGTCTGCGGTGTTGGACGGGGTCTGATTATCATTGAAGATGATAAAATCTGTAAGTGTATAGGTCCCCGGTGTCAATTGAATGGAATTGGTATAAGGGATCCCGCTGATGTAAAAAATGTCAACCTGTACGGGGTTTCCGTTGTTATACGCGGCATTCCCAGTAGTAAGCCACAGTTTTGCATAGCTCGCGGTTGTAGAAAAACAATCAGATTTCAATCCGCCTATGCTTGAACCAGAAGCGATTGAGAAACTAACTCCCTGGGTATCTTGCTGTATGCTTATTTGATCGGTTAGAAACTTTTTACAACCTGAAAAAACCAGGACTAATGAAAGAACAAACAGTATTGATAATGTTTTTTTCATAGTGTTGTCTGATAGCTCCGGAGCTTGCACTTACCTGGTATTATATTCTGTAATAAGGTTAATATTTGGGGAAAAAGCAGCACCCCTCAGGGTGCTGCTTCCGTCGTCATTATATTAATAACATTTTAAAATCAAGGATCAACTTTTACAAACATGGTTTGAGTGTGAGGGGTGAGATTAGCTGCATCGATGAAAACAACGCATGCCCATCCGCCTGTAGGTACCTGATAACTGGCGGTGCCGTAGAGATCCATGTCCTGGATCATAGTATACGCGATTGAACCGCTAACCGGGAAAGGAATACCAGTTTCTGAAGGGTTACCTGTCCATCCGCATTCGGTCCAAATGGCTCCCTGAAGGTCATACCAATGGTATCCCGGGAACCAGTCAAGATGGTTGATCAGCCAGTTTATCTTATACCATGGTTTAGCCGGGGCCTGTGCATAAGAAGGCATTGCAGCAGGATATAAAGAAGAATAGACATTCATGGTATAGGTCTGACCAATGTTAATGAAGTTACCGGTTTCGACACAATATGAAGGATAGGTCTGGGTTTGCAATTCATAATTACCGGCAGCTCCGCCAACGACTAAAGAAGCATCAACATATCCACCCTGTGAGCCTGGAGCGGTTGCACCGGTAATGGTATAACTGCAGGTTAAAGGAAGATTCATGTACGGAGGAAGTACCAGATCAGCATTGGGGTTGCAATAACCAAGTGAAAAGTCAATTACACCGTTACCATCTTTGTCGGCAATCGGGTCCGATTGAACATGGGTTCCGCTTGTTGTATAAAGAGGCCCACCGTCGGTAGAGTACCAGCTACTGAAATATACAAAGCTGAATGAAGCTCCTGTTTTAACCAAAACAGACAACCTGAACTCAAAATTTTCAGTAACGCCAGGCTGGTCAGCATAATATACCCTCATTGGACGTCCTTCACCATACCAGTTAATACTATCATTATTAAATGATTTATAAGCACTGCCGTTCTTTAAAACATCAATTTTAAATATTGCAGGCATATCAGGTTGCAGACCAGCGTGCTGGTTTGCATAATGTGAACCTGTATAATTAGCGAAATCTTTTGCGCAGAGGTCACCAAAAAACACAGCATCCTTCATATTCAACTGATCAATCAGGAAGAAAACAAATCCGAAATCAGAATAATTACTCTGCTGATAGCAAACTGCTTCAATTGGTTGCTGAAGCTTTTCGAATGCGGCAACAGTAAAGTTCCACGTAAGCGGGTGAGTAACATAGGGCGCAAAGACTTGATTTGTATGAGGTGTTGCAGCAATTACGATGTCGTCAGTTTCTGAATTTGGCGTCTGATTGTCATTATAAATGATAAAATCCTCTACCGTATATGTTCCGGGGCTCAACTGTATAGAATTAGTATAAGGTACTCCTGCAAGATAGAAAATGGTAATCTTGATAGGGGTGCCGTTGTTGTATGGTACAGACTGGTTGCCGTTCATTACGTTAAGCCATACTTTTGCATAACTTGCGGTTGTTGCCCAACAATCTGATTTAAGTCCCCCTGGGGTTGTACCAGGTTTGATGGAGAAGCTCACCCCTGCTTGTTGGGGGTTTGTTCCGTCATTCTTGCTTTTGTTACAGCTTGCAAGCGTCAGGATTAACCCAAGAATTGCAAGACTTAATACTAACTTTTTCATTGCTTTTTGTTTTTAATTGATGATAGATTTTTTTAAGGTTATATATAATTGAGTTGATGCGCTTAGTGTGTGTAGATGTTGGATGTATTGCGATAACCGGGTTTGTCCATGTACCAGTCCTGGTATAACAATCCTGAGCTTGTCACCCAGTCAACAAAATGATTATAAGTATTTATGATATCAACTTTTTCCTTAGGATATGCGAAACTTTCATAGATATTGATTGCCCAGGGAAGGTTGTTTGATGTTTTATAATATTTGTTTGCCGATGGGTTTGTGTTGTCGTCATGGGTGCCGAAAAGGGCCTGGTTTGCAAGATTTGTTGGAGTATAATCAGGTAAATGAACTTCACGCGTTCTGTCCAGCCCGACAAAAATGAAAGGATTGAAATTCTCGATATTGGTCTGTGCCATCGTATATATTGGACTGTTGAAGGTTATGTGAATAGTAATAGTTACCGGCGCAACATATTCACAACCCACCGTCGTGTTTACACCAGTACAACCTCCCGGGTTTGGCATCAGGCTGAAGAAATCATCGAAAATAATAATGGTTGGCTTCGTTTGGCTGTTTTCAAGCCCATGGCTGTTAAGCGATACTATTGAATGTGACAAATTATAACCGCTTACCGTCATGTTTGCAGGATCCACATTATTGGTCGGGATCTGGAATCCAAAACCATTATGAAAAGAGGCACCGGAAGCTTTAAGGATAAAAGTTCCAAATATCTCAACAACCTTGTTATTATGGTCGGTGACGGTTTTAAAGCGGTAATCAACCACCACATCATTCATATCGTAATCCCCCTTGCTTGGCCAGAGGTCTTCATAAGCCAGGGTTCCGTTTCCGGAGGCCGGGAAGTAATTATCGAAACATCTTGTGGGATCGTTTGGATAATCATCCACATCGTCGGTGCATCCGTCCCCATCGGTATCGGAACCACCGCTGCTCACGGTCACGGTTATAATGGCAGAACTACAAAGGGAATTTATATCGCAAACGGTATATTGGATTGATGCTATTCCTGTAAAACCGGCAAGCGGTGTAAAAGTCACTGCTCCTGTAACATGGTTTATTGTAAAAGTTCCAACGGTTGCGGGATTTGGCTGTGTTCCCGAAACGAATGAAACACTGGAGGGAACCAGGGCACCTGATCCTGCCACGTCATTGGCCAGTACATTAAGAGTAATCGGGGTGTTCTGAGGCGTTGTGGTATTGTCATTGTTTGCCGACGGACCTGTCAAACCTCCGCCTGAACAATCGCTGCTGTAACAGTTCATTACACTCTGAAACTCTGCTGAAGTAAACGATGCAAGCTGAAGCAAAGCCCCGGCCCTGGCCGAAACCTGCTGATCCTGCAGAGGACCTGTAAGCTTGTATGAAATTGTAAAAACACCGACATTTCCATTACCAATACCGCTGATGCCTTCAATCCTGAACCCGTTCCAGGGATCTCCAGGTAGGACGGGGCCTGGGTTGATACCGGTAAATGTCATTCCTCCGTACTGGATGTTTACGACTATATTTGAATAAGTACCTGCTGCGGCTTGAACACAAAACCTTGACATTGCCGGGCAACTTGGCCCGTCACAACCATTGTGTTCTACGCGTAATGTGATTGTATGGGAAAGATCTGCCTGGTTGCATACAACTGATGTGAGGGTGGTTGAATATCCTCCTCCGTTGCTCTTGTAAATATCACATACCGATTTGGTGTCGGCAAAGTTTAACAAGGGGGTCAGCATGGATAATGTCAATACTGCTGCAAGCCTGATTGATTTGAGTAAAGCGATCTTTTTCATCATTTTACGGTTTTAAAAGGAATATAAAACCTTGTTGTTTTCAATTTTCAGGATGTATGAAACTCCGTTTACCACGAAGCTCAGTTCCTTAAGATAATTCGGTATTGTTATTGATGTTTTATAGGATTCACCGGCCTGAAGCAAAGCCTTGTGAAAAACTACTCCTGTTGAAGATTTAATGATCATAGATGATTTCACAGCTGCAGTCAGCTCCAGGTCCACGTTCTGAGTTGTCTTCCAGTTAAAGTCGGATGAGGCTTTCAACTCACTCATCGATTTGATTTTCGGACTGGATTGATCCGGAGTCACATCATAAATATCTTTCCTGCAACTCAACATTATTATCGTTATGATTAATAATGTAAACCCCAGCTTATAGACATTTGATTTCATCGCTAAAAATGTTAAATTACACTTTATCCGATCGCAAATTTATGATCGTCAACGCCTTAGAAAAAGCTGAAACTGGTAAGTGTATACAAATTGCAGGCAAGTGTTGATAGTAAATACGCAAATGCATACAATATCGACTGGTAAGTGTGGTTAAAATCAAGGTAATTGTTTCCGAAATTCAGGTAATCGGGATGAAAAGAACCAGTTGAGCCTGGAAAAACAGTTCGGGACCCGGGTTTCACAGCCCGGAAGCTTGGGAATTAATCCGGCTGGTCTAAATAGTTTTTCACAATACCCAAAGGCAAAGAGCTAATATTTTACCTTTGCCCCGATTTAGAAAACATGTCGGGAATCCTTGAAAAACTTAATGAAGAACAACGCCAAGCCGTAGTCGAGACCGAAGGACCTGTGATGGTCATTGCAGGAGCAGGTTCCGGGAAGACCAGGGTGCTTACCTTCAGGGTCGCCTATCTTATGGAACTCGGGGTTGATCCTTTTCACATCCTTGCCCTCACTTTTACGAACAAGGCGGCAAGGGAAATGACCGAACGCATACTGTCGCTGGCAGGCAACAACGATGCTAAAAACGTATGGATGGGAACTTTCCATTCGGTTTTCGCGAGGGTGCTGCGCATTGAAGGGCACCGCCTGGGTTATCCTTCCAATTATACGATCTACGATTCCGACGACTCAAAAAGGGTTATAAAGAACCTTATAAAGGAAAACAACCTCGACGAAAAGCTTTACCAGCCGGGTTATATTGCACAGAGGATCTCTGCTGCCAAGACAAGCCTGATCTCATCTGAGGAATACCAGTCCAATCCCGAGATCCAGGAATATGACAGTTCGGCCGGGAAACCTCTTACGGGTAAAATATACCTCCAGTACCAGAACCGGCTCATGCGCTCCTCGGCCATGGATTTCGACGACCTGCTTTTCAATATGAACTTATTGCTTCGCGATTTCCCTGATGTGCTTATCAAATACCAGCAGAAATTCAGGTATATCCTTGTTGATGAATACCAGGACACCAACTATGCCCAGTACCTGATTGTGAAAAAGCTTGCGGCAAATAACGAGAACCTCTGTGTTGTAGGGGATGATGCACAAAGCATTTACGCTTTCCGCGGAGCGAATATCCAGAATATCCTGAACTTCAGAAGCGACTACCCCGATCATAAAATTTTCAAGCTCGAACAGAACTACCGTTCGACCAAAATTATCGTGGAAGCAGCCAATACCATTATTCTCAACAATAAAAATCAGATATTCAAAGAGATCTGGACCGATAATGACGAGGGATTACCGATTACCCTATTGCATGCCTCTACCGACAATGAAGAAGGCACCCTGGTGGCCCAGTCAATATTTGAGAATAAAATGAACCACCAGCTCCCCAATTCTTCATTTGCCATACTCTACCGCACGAACTCCCAGTCGAGGATCATGGAAGAGTCATTGCGCAAGCTGAATATCCCTTGCCGGATCTTCGGCGGCCTTTCCTTCTATCAGAGAAAGGAAATAAAGGACATGCTGGCTTACTTCAGGCTCTCGGTCAATCCAAGGGATGAGGATGCCCTGCTGAGGGTCATCAATTACCCTGCCCGCGGAATCGGTAAAACCACCGTTGAAAAGCTTATCGTCCTGGCCGATGAACACAAAAAAAGCCTGTTTGACCTTATCGACAGTCCGCCTGCAACATTCAGGTTCCCCGAAAATACATGGGCAAAGGTGACAGGTTTCATTACCATGATCAAAAGCTTCGGGTCCCTGCTTAAAACAAGGAATGCCTTTGAAATGGCAAAGCACATTGCCGCATCATCCGGGCTTATCAGGGAAATGAACGAAGACAAGACTCCCGAAGGCGTAAGCCACCTTGAAAACATGGAGGAGCTCCTGAATGCTATCAAAGAATTTACCGAAACACCGAGGACCGACCTGGAAACAGGTGAAATTGAGGAGAATGTGGTTCGTACCCTGGATGAATTCCTTCAGGATGTCGCCCTCCTCACCGATGCAGATTTCGGCAACAAGGACGATACCGACAGGGTCGTACTGATGACGGTGCACCAGGCCAAAGGCCTTGAATTTCCATACATTTTCGTTGTGGGGCTTGAAGAGAATCTTTTTCCCTCGATACAGTCAATGAATTCAAGAACCGACCTTGAAGAAGAAAGAAGGTTGTTCTATGTAGCGATTACCCGGGCCCAGATAAAGCTAACGCTGGCTTATGCCGAAAACCGCTACCGTTGGGGAAACCTTACCATGTGCGAACCAAGCCGGTTTATCAGCGAGATCCCGTCGAAGCTTATCGATTCCCCCAAACGCCCGCTTACCAAAAAAGAAAATTTTAATTCTTCCGATAACTTCTCGAATATGCTGCAGGGCCTCAACCTGCCGCCGAAAAAGTTCAGTCCCCGCAAACCCGACAGTCCTGTTTCAGGACCAGAGGCCAAGACTCCACCGCCCAAACAAGTCGCCCCTCCTGTAAACCCTGCAATTTCAGCCATTCCCCCTGCCGATACCGAGGCGATCATTGCAGGAATGGAAGTTGAGCATGAACGCTTCGGTAAAGGGAAAGTGGTTGGTATTGAAGGGATTGGTCCAAATAAAAAAGCTACCGTGTTTTTCCCTGGTATAGGTCAGAAACAGCTTCTGCTTAAGTTCGCCAGGCTGAGAATCGCCGAATAAGTTGTATCTTTGCTTAAATTTTACACAATGGAATATAATACCACCCGTGACCAGATGGTCATTCCCGAATATGGAAGAAACGTGCAGAAGATGATAGAGTACCTTTGCACAATTGATGACCGGGAACGCAGGACAAAAGCCGCCAAATTCGTTATCAATGTAATGGGACAGCTTTATCCTGCCGCGAAAGAAACATCCGACTTCAAACATAAGCTCTGGGATCATCTGTACATCATTTCTGATTTTAAACTTGATGTTGACGCTCCCTATCCCCCACCTCCCCCCTTATCCACAAGCCTTAAACCTGAAAAACTGCAGTACCACGATAAGGAAATTGAATTCAGGCATTACGGAAAAAATATTGCGC
Organism: uncultured Bacteroidales bacterium; assembly: GCA_903877385.1. Classification (GTDB taxonomy): domain Bacteria; phylum Bacteroidota; class Bacteroidia; order Bacteroidales; family FEN-979; genus CAIRDP01. The sequence continues at coordinate 84,031 of CAIRDP010000009.1, read as the reverse complement.
TTATGCTCGAGAAGGCAGTCGATTATGAGGACGGCCCCGAAAAGGACTCCCTGGTGCATGCCATCGCCCAGCATATGAAGAAATCTTATCTTAACTGGAACAGGGAATCGGTTGACGACACCCTCATCGAAATGCATCTTGACAAGTTGTCAAAAGGGAAGGCCAAACTCAAACAGGATTTCAAATTCCAGCATACCAATGACATTCTCGGGCTCAATAAAAAAAGAAAACCCTTCCGCCCGAGCCCAAACGGCAAGTATAATCCAAGAAACAAGAACCGTCCCCAGCCATGAGTTCTTTCGAGATAACCGGAAGCAGGCGGCTTCATGGGGAGATCATTCCCCAGGGGGCAAAAAATGAAGCCCTTCAGGTGATCTGTGCCTGTTTGCTTACCAGCGAAAAAGTCACTATCCATAACATCCCCGACATAAGGGATGTGAACAAGCTCATTGAACTGCTTGGCACGCTTGGAGTCAGCATCTCCCGGTCAGGCTCCTCCGTTACTTTTTGTGCAGGTGAAATAAACTTTGATTTTCTAAAGACAAAGGAATTCCGTGAAAAGGTAGGCAGCCTCAGGGGTTCAATTATGATACTCGGCCCAATGCTGGGGCGCTACAAACAGGGTTTTGTTTATCTTCCCGGGGGGGATAAGATAGGCAGAAGGCGTCTAGATACACATTTCGCAGGACTTGGTAAATTAGGGGCAAAATTCACTTACAATCCCGATGAAGGATTTTACAGAGTTGAAGCACCTGACCTTAAAGGAACCTATATGCTGCTGGATGAGGCCTCTGTTACGGGAACAGCAAATATAATCATGGCCTCGGTACTCGCAAAAGGAAGCACCACTATCTTCAATGCAGCCTGCGAACCCTATATTTACCAGCTCTGTTCAATGCTGGGCAGCATGGGTGCAAGGATAAGGGGAATAGGCTCAAACCTGCTCATGATCGACGGTGTGGAACAACTGGGGGGCTGCGAACACACCCTGCTGTCGGACATGATCGAAATAGGCAGTTTTATTGGCCTTGCAGCGATGACAGGTTCCGAGATCACGATTAAAAATGCAGGGGTCCGGCACCTGGGCATTATTCCTGATGTTTTCCGTCGCCTTGGCATCGCCCTGGAATTCAGGGAAAACGATATCTTCATACCCGGCCAGGAAAATTACGAGGTTGAATCCTTCATGGACGGCTCAATCATGACCATTGCCGATGCGCCCTGGCCCGGTTTCACTCCCGACCTTATCAGTATTGTACTGGTTGTTGCAACACAGGCAAGGGGGAGCGTTCTGATCCATCAGAAGATGTTCGAAAGCAGGCTGTTTTTCGTTGATAAGCTGATCGATATGGGGGCAAAGATCATACTTTGTGACCCTCACCGCGCTACGGTCATAGGCCTTGATCATAAATACCCTCTTAAGGGTATACGGATGTCATCCCCCGACATCAGGGCAGGCGTCGCCTTGCTTATTGCAGCACTCTCGGCCCAGGGGAAAAGCATTATCGATAACATTGAACAAATCGACAGAGGTTACCAGAACATAGATGTCAGGCTTCAGAGTCTGGGCGCGGAGATCAAACGTATGAATTCCTGACATTTTGGCGTACAAATCCCTTTGGCAAATTTTTTGATACTATTCCGGGAATTCCGAAGCATATAATAATACTATGTCTAAAAAAGAACACAAAGAAGAAAAAGAAAAAACCCAGGACTCTCCTCCCTCTGAAAAGGAATCGGTTCAACCTTCGGGTGAGAAAAGTTCCAAGGAGATCCCTGTCTCAGGAGCGATTGCAGGGGAACAGGAAACTGAAGACCTTCAAGATAAACTGGATGAATTAAATGATAAATATCTCAGGCTGTATTCTGATTTTGACAATTACCGCCGGCGTACTTTGAAAGATATAGGGGATATTCGTAAAAATGCCTCCGAAGACCTGGTTGTCAAATTATTAACCGTTCTCGACGATTTTGAAAGGGCTATTAAGGCTTTTGATACAACCGAAAACGCCCAGGCCTTGAAAGAAGGGATTATCCTGATATTCAATAAATTCATGTCTACCCTGACCAACCAGGGGCTGGAACAGATGAAGACAGTGGGTGAAACATTCGACACCGATTTTCATGAAGCCATCACGAATATCCCTGCACCTGAAGAAAAAATGAAAAATAAAGTAATCGACGAAATTGAAAAAGGGTATCTGTTGAATGGGAAAGTAATCAGGTATGCTAAGGTAGTGGTAGGCTCATGACGACAAAACGAGATTTTTACGAAATTCTTGAAGTAAGCAAAAGCGCTACTCCCGAAGAACTTAAGAAAGCCTACCGCAAGCAGGCTATCCGCTTTCATCCGGATAAGAATCCTGGTGACAAACAGTCTGAAGAAAATTTCAAGGAAGCAGCTGAGGCTTATGAAGTGCTGAGTGATCCTGAAAAACGCCAGAGGTACGATCAATACGGCCATGCCGGTCTTGGAAACGGAGGTGGATTCGGCGGATACAGCGGGAGCATGAACATGGAGGATATTTTCCGCCACTTTGGTGACATTTTCGGAGGCGGTTACGATGATCCTTTTTCGTCCTTCTTCGGTGGGGGGAATCGCCGGGGCGGGCGCACCGTAAACAAGGGATCAAACCTCAGGGTTCGTGTCAAACTTACCCTTGAAGAAATTGCCCATGGAGTCGAGAAAAAAATAAGGGTCAATAAATATATTGCCTGTTCTACCTGTCGGGGAACCGGCGCAAAAAGCGGCAGTGCGTTCCAGACCTGTTCAACATGCAAAGGTTCTGGCCAGGTGACCAGGGTTACTTCCACTTTTATCGGGCAAATGCAAACCACCTCCACCTGTCCTCACTGCGGAGGGGAAGGAAAAGTTATTACCGATAAATGCCTGGATTGCTCGGGTAACGGAATAATTAAAGGGGAAGAAGTCATTTCCATCAAAATCCCCTCAGGAGTAGGCGAAGGCATGCAGCTTTCGATGAACGGGAAAGGGAATGCCGCTGCCAGGGGAGGTCTTGCAGGTGATCTTCTTATCCAGATAGAAGAAGTTAAACACCCTGAACTTCTAAGGGACGGGAACAACCTTTTATTTAACCATTACATCTCGGTGCCCGAAGCTGCCTTAGGCTCAAACGCCGAAATACCCGGTATTGACGGGAACATCAAAGTCAAGGTTGAAGCCGGGACCCAAAGCGGCAGGGTAATACGCCTGAAAGGCAAGGGTTTGCCAAGCGTGAATTCCTATGAAGGCAAAGGTGACATTATGGTTACGATTCATGTGTGGACCCCGAAAACATTGACCAAAGAAGAACGAGTCATTCTCGAAAAACTGGCAAAATCAGACAATTTTCATCCCAGTCCTACTGAGAAGGAAAAAGGGTTTTTCAGCAGGATGAAGGACATATTTGAATAGACGGGATGATAGAACATGTACAATGTACAAATTCATTGATTTTTTACATGACGTAACCTGAAGCCAGAAACACAGTCTAATCTTTAAGTTCCTACCCCAAACCCAAATCGATTTTTATGGAATTATTCTCGGCCCTGAATATCTCAAAACAGTTTTCCGGCCATAGAGCTCTCGACAAAGTAAACATTTCAATTCCCGAAGGCAGTATTTTCGGCTTGCTGGGTCCCAACGGAGCCGGGAAAACAACATTCATCCGCATTATCAACCAGATTATCGCACCCGACGAAGGGCAGCTTTTCTTCAACGGAAGGGAACTCAATCCCAATGATATTTATAGCATCGGGTACCTGCCTGAAGAACGCGGACTATACAAAAAAATGACAGTCGGAGAGCAATCCATGTACCTGGCCCAGTTAAAAGGGCTTAATAAACATGAAGCCAGGAAAAGGCTGTTATTCTGGTTTGAAAAATTTGAAATGAGGTCGTGGTGGAATAAAAAAGTTGAGGAACTTTCCAAGGGCATGCAACAAAAGGTGCAGTTCCTGATCACCATCATCCATGAGCCCAAATTGCTGATTTTTGATGAACCTTTCAGCGGTTTTGACCCCATCAATGCCAGCATGCTCAGGGACGAGATCATTGCTCAGAGGGAAAACGGGGCTACCGTGATCTTTTCAACGCACAATATGGCCTCAGTGGAGGAATTATGCGATCATATCGCGCTGATCAACAATGCAAAAGTTGTTTTGGACGGCCCGGTGAGAAGCATAAAACGGAACTACAGGACAAATACTTTTACAATAGCTTATAACAGTTACGAGGGAAGTCTTGAAACGATTTTACCGTCCGAATATCAAATCACAGCCGAATCGGTTGACCATGATCTGAGGATGGCGAGTATCAGGATACCTGAAGGGGCCGGTCCTAACCAGCTGATCTCAGCCTTGCTGCCGAATGTAAGCCTGCATTCATTCAGCGAACTCATCCCCAGTATGAACGATATTTTCATCAGGGTTGTTACTGAAAAAAATTCCGAACCTGTTTTGCAAGTGTGATATGCATAAAATCATCCTGATCATCAAACGCGAATACCTGACCCGGGTCAGGAAAAAGTCCTTCCTCGTTATGACCATTCTTGGCCCCCTGCTTATGGCGGCCATTGTGATCGTGCCAATATTCATGGCAACCAGGGGGAATGAAATGAAAACCGTGGAGGTTATTGACCAGACCGGCATCTTCTTTGAGAAATTCAAGGATACAGACAATATTAAGTTCCATTACCTGGTCAGCGATATAGCATCGGCGAAGTCGGGTTTTCGTAAAACCGGGGACTATGCGCTGCTGTTCATCCCGAAGACAGAGGTGAGTATTCCCACGAATGCCATACTTTACGCCGACGGCAGCGTGTCGATCAATATACAAAGCTACATCCGTAATGTGATGACCAAGCAGGTTGAGGATATGAAGCTGGAAGCTAAACTCAAAGACCTGCAGACCGATAAAAAAAATCCCCTGAATGTGGAAGACATCCTGAGGTCTGTCAAAACGACCATAGACGTCAATACGATCAAGATCACCGATGAGGGGAAAGAAGAAAAGAGTTATACCGAGATCAATATGGTACTTGGTTTGTTTGCAGGGATCATGATCTATTTCTTTATTTTCATGTTTGGCTCCCAGGTCATGAGGGGTGTTATCGAGGAAAAGTCAAACCGTATCATAGAGGTTATTATTTCCTCGGTTAAACCTTTCCAGCTTATGATGGGTAAGATCGTAGGGGTGGGCATGGTTGGACTGACCCAGTTCCTGCTTTGGGTGGTCCTTACTTTTGCGATTGTCACCGTGGTAACTTCTACATTTACAGGAAAAGTTGCAGGCAGGCAGACTGCTGAACAGAGCATCGTTCAGAATGCCGCAAAATACAATCCCGATAACCTGCCTTTGCCTGATGCGGTTTCAGGCAAAAAAGTCCAGGATGAAGGGGTTAACAAGGTTTTCGAAGCTCTGAACTCAGTGAATTTCCCTGTCATGATAGGCGCTTTCGTGTTTTTCTTTATTTTTGGCTACCTGATGTACGGATCCCTGTTTGCCGCTATCGGAGGGGCTGTCGACAGCGAATCCGACACCCAGCAATTCATGCTGCCTATTACTGTGCCCCTGATCCTTTCGATGGTGATGTCCCAGTTTTTCATACAGGACCCTACGGGGCAGGTGGCTTTCTGGTTTTCGGTATTTCCTCTCACATCCCCGGTTGCCATGATGATCAGGATACCTTTCGGGGTTCCTTACTGGCAGGTTGCGCTTTCGATGAGCCTTCTTATTCTCACTTTCCTTGGAACCACCTGGATGGCGGCAAAAATATACCGCACAGGCATCCTGATGTATGGTAAAAAAGTGAATTACAAAGAATTATGGAAGTGGCTGAGGTACTAAACAGCTAAAGGCTAAATTATTCTCGCTATTTCGCTACTTCGCTACTTCGCTACTTCACTTTTGTTTATCGAGCATCTTCGCGAATTGTTGCTTTGCGCGCTTTTTCCAATCCTTTTTATGATATACATAGCTGATGATTAGAGGCAGTACGCTGGTTGCCTCTGCATAGACCATCTGCTCATAGGCAGTCTCAACCTTTCCCCAGGAAGAAGCTTCCTTGAGGGTTGAGCTGGAACATGCTCCGTCGCGGGGATCTGCAACTGTGATCTGAACGGCATATTTGTGCATTCCAACTTCTTTGCCAAGCACTTCGGCGCAAATAACCGTATCCTGGACAAAATTCTTAGGAACCCCTCCTCCTATCATGAACAAGCCTGAGGATTTCGATGCCATTTTTATTTTGGTAAGTTCAAGAAAATCTTTAACCGAATCAATGGAAACATGGGATTTGGGATTTTCCCACTGGTGTGACACAAGACCGAAGCCTGCACTTGAATCGCTGAAAGCAGGACAGAATATGGGTACATTATGCTCATAAGCAGCTTGTACCAGGCTGTCTTTTTTCTTTGAGTTTTTAACCAGCCATTTTCCCATCTCGCGGATGAACTCCCTTGAAGAATAAGGCCGCTTCTCAAGTGTGTCGGCTATCTTCTTTATGGTCATATCGCAATTCTGAAGTTCTTCCTCGTCAATATATGTATCGTAAATCCTGTCGATATAATGCTTCCTCAGGTCCTTGTCATCGGCCGTGGAGATTCCCTTATAATGCTTATAACCAAGGGCTTCGAAGAAGTCCATGTCGACAATGGTGGCACCTGTGGCAATGATGGCGTCCACCATATTGTTTTTTACCATATCCACATAAACCTGCATGCAGCCTCCTGCGCTTGTGCTTCCTGCAATGGTCAGGAAAACAGTACAGCCCTTTTCCCTGATCATCCTGTTCAGAATATCCGCTGCAATTGCCGTATCCCTGGAGGTGAACGACATATCGCGCATTGAATCGATAATAGGGGTTGAGTCTATTGCTTTAATGTCAATATGCTTTATGACATTTTTCAGGTATTCCTGTTTCTGTTTCGATTTCTTAGGCATAAATTGGTATTTTAATTATTCCTGGTTTAGGCTTGCAAAGGTAATTAATACCCTAGTATTTTCAGCATCGATTTATAACTCTGCTCTTTGGAAAATAGTTTTGTATAAGTTTCATCATTTTCATTAAGGTCGATGATCACATGTTTGGGCGCAGGGATCAGGCAGTGCTGAATCCCTCCGTACCCTCCCAATGATTCCTGGTAGGCTCCGGTATGAAACATCCCGATGTATAAAGGGGGTTCACTTGAAAATTTTGGAAGGAAAACCGCATTGGTATGTCCCTCGGCATTATAATAATCTTCGCTGTCGCAGGTAAGTCCTCCCAGGAAAACCCTCTCGTATTCCGAATCCCAGTTATTGATTGATAAAAGGATGAATTTCTGATTGATAGCCCATGTATCGGGAAGTGTTGTTATAAAGGAGCTGTCGATCATGTCCCAGGCCTCCCTGTCGTTCTGCTTTTTCTGGTCAACTACCGAAAATAGTATTGCACCCGACTCTCCAACCGTAAATGAACCGAATTCGGTGAAAATATCAGGCTCTGGAACCTCATTCTTCTCACAGATATTCTTAATCTGGGCAGTAATCTCTTCGGCCATATATTCATAATCATAGGTGAATTCAAGGGAATTCTTGATAGGGAAGCCACCCCCGATATTGAGTCCTGTAAGTTCAGGGCAAACCTTTTTAAGCTCGCAGTAAACCGAAACAGATTTATTTAATTCGTTCCAGTAATATGCCGTGTCCTTTATTCCTGTGTTGATGAAAAAATGCAGCATCTTGAGTTCAAACTTGGGGTTGTTCCTGAGTTTGTCCATGTAAAACGGCACAATATCATTATACCGGATTCCCAGCCGGGAAGTATAAAAATCAAATTTGGGTTCTTCCTCCGACGCAATCCTGATGCCAACTTTCATCTTTGTTCTCAAATGAGGCTCGTACTTGTCTATTTCAAGCAAGCTGTCCAGAACAGGGATTGTATTGATAAAACCTTCATGAACAAGATTGACTATATGCTCTATATACTGTGGTCTTTTGAAGCCGTTACATATGATGTAATTTTCCTTTTTAACAAGGCCCCGTTTGTATAAGTCTTCTATAATAGGCATGTCAAAGGCTGATGATGTTTCTATATGTACCTCATTTTTAAGAACTTCTTCAAGTACAAAACTGAAATGGCTGCTTTTTGTACAGTAGCAATAATGGTAATCGCCCTGGTAATCAACTTTTGCCATTGCCACATTGAAAAGACGTTTTGCCTTTTGGATTTGCTGACTTATTTTTGGAAGATATGTAATTCGAAGAGGAGTTCCATACTGTTTAATGATGTCCATTAGGGGAACTTTATGGAAGTATAATTCATTGTCAATGACCTGAAATTCAGGTTGCGGAAACTCGAAAGTTTGTTCAATCAGGTCACTATACTTAATTCTCATGGTTAATATTTTTAATGTAATTGACTTAGTTTAGTATTTTTTACTCAATCTGACTCACTTAAGTTTCAATTAAACTGCAAAAGTAAAATAACATTCTCATATTTTTTAATTTTTGTATAAATTTGACGCAACAGGCCGGCAAAGTTTAAAATTTCGCAATGGACTATATTTCAGACTACAACAACACATCAAGACTGAGGAACGAGCTCAAAAAGGTCGTTATTTCCGGCCAGGGAAGAAAACATACGGACCGTTTGGTTGAACTACTAAAAAAGCATCCTGAATGGCACAATGAGCTCATAAACATATACTTATCGAATGAAGAACCATTCAGTCGTAAAATTGTCTGGGCAATCGACCTGTATTCCGAACGAAATCCGGATCTGGTATTGCCATATCTTCAAACAATCGCCGATCTGTTGCCACGGTTCAGCCATGATGGTTTAAGAAGGCATTCCCTGCACATCCTGTCCCGTCTTCCACTCCCTGCCGACAAACTGGGAATACTTATAAGCACCTGTTTCGATTGGTTACTTGCACCTCATTACCCTGCAGCGATCAAAGTTTGCTGCATGGAATTACTTTACCGCATTTCAAACCAGGAGGCTGAATTGAGAAAAGAGCTTGCCGATTGCATTGAATTCCGTCTCAGCGAAGAAACTCCTGGCTTTAAGAACCGCGCACTTAAAATACTCAGGAAACTGTCAATGGACATGGATAGTCAGGATAGATGACCGGCAAGTTTGAGAGCTTTTTTTTCTTATATTCTGAAAATTATTACCTTTAAAGAAAAAATCAATTTGGCATGAACCCCGGGCAGGCCCTGTCCCCGTTTTCCGCCCCCGGCCAGGTGCATAAACCGGGAAAGATTAATTCAGGCTTATGAACAGAACCTTTGCAATTTTTATTTTCCTCCTTTTCGGTGTGTCGGGCAGTTCGCAAATCATATTCAGGAATGAGCATAATGCCCAGATTTATGTTGCAATGTGCCGTTATGTCTCCGAAGGCGGATACTGGATGACCACCGGATGGTATACCATAGGGCAGGGAGGCGAACGCCTGGTCTTCGAAAAAATATCGGCAAAGGACACCATTGGTTATTGGGCGATGACAACCATTTCGGAAGACAAATTTGAAGGCAGTAAGAACCTGATCGTGAATGATGATTCAAAATTCACTATCAGGTATGCCGACAAACCAGAAACGGCAGGTAAAAACCCGAATTACAGCTGGCGTAAATTTATACTGCTCCGGCTTCCTCAGGGCGCTACAAAAGGGACTATCAAATTCAAGTAAAATATAATTCCGTCCACATCTTTTATATTTCGCGGAAAAGTTCTAATTTTGCACCCTCAAAAAATTAGAAAATAATTATCTTAATTAAATTTAAAGCTCATGCAGAATAAAGGCGCCGTCAAGCTATTTGCGATTATATTCGGTTTAGTTTGTTTGTTCCAGTTGTCGTTTACCTTTATCAGCTACAGGTATTCGGTAAAAGCCGATGATTACGCCAATGCCCCCGTTGGAAAAGAACTGGCAGTTAAATTAGCCAAAGGAGATAAAGCCCGCCTGGAATTCGTGACCGATTCGGTTATCAGGTCCAGAAACGAGTATTTTAATGATTCCATGGCCAATGTCGATGTTTACAACATCCTGCTTAAGAAATACACCCTGAAGGATGTAAGGGAACGCGAAATCAACCTCGGCCTTGACCTTAAAGGCGGGATGAACGTAACTATGGCCGTTTCGGTGCCTGAAGTTATCCGTGCCCTTTCGGGGTACAGCCAGGACCCCACTTTTAACAAGGCTCTCCAGTTGGCAATCCTGAAAGAGAAGAACAGTACTGCCGATTTCGTGGATCTTTTCGCAGAATCCTTCACCCAGACCGACCCTAATGCAAAGCTCGCAGCCATCTTCAACACCGTTGAATTAAAAGACAGGATCAACTTCAACACTTCAAATACGGAAGTCATCAAGGTAATCCGTGATGAAACAAATGCAGCTATTGACAGGACATACCATATTCTTACAACCCGTATCGACCGTTTTGGCGTTGTTCAGCCTAACATCCAGAAACTGCAGACTGCCGGCCGCATCCTGATCGAATTACCGGGCATTAAAGATCCCGAGCGTGTTCGTAAACTTCTGCAGGGGACCGCACAGCTTGAATTCTGGGAAACCTACCAGTTCACACAGCTTCACCCTTACTTCACCGAAGCCAATAAAAAGATGGCTGCAATTTTAAGTTCGGGAGCCGACACCCTTAAGTCTGATTCCGCAAAAATGGATACTGCAGGAACAGCAAAGGCTATCAGCAATAAACCTGTTCTCGCCGAGAAGAAAGCATCTGCAAAGATTAAAGCTGTTGCAGCCAAAAAAGACAGTGCCAAAAAAGATACGGCAGGCGGAAATGCCCTGCTGAAACAACTTGGGAAGGATACCTCCAAGGCTTCTGCAATGAACAAGAAAGCCGAAACCGAACAATGGATGAAAAACAACCCCTTGTTTGCAGTTCTTGCCATGGCAATTTACCAGAATAAGGACGGACAGTATCAGGCCGGCTCAACTGCAATGGTTGGGAGAGCCCTGATCAAGGATACGTCAAAGGTAAACTACATGCTCCGCATGGTAAAACATATGTTCCCGAGGGACCTGAAACTCGTTTGGACTGTGAAGCCCAGGGATGAAGCCAAAGACGTTTTGGAACTTGTTGCCCTCAAGGTTACTTCACGTGACGGCTCCCCTGCATTGGGTGGTGATGTTATTGTTAGTGCACGCCAGGATTATGACCAGAACGGAAGGGTTGAAGTTTCCATGTCGATGAACTCCGAAGGAGCCCGTATATGGAAACGCCTCACGGGAGATAACGTGGGCAAGCAGATCGCAATCGTACTTGATGGCTATGTTTACAGCTATCCCAATGTTAACGGCGAGATCCCCAACGGTATGTCATCCATTACCGGCGGAAGTATGACCGTTGAAGAGGCACAGGACCTTGCAAACATTCTCAAAGCCGGTAAACTCCCGGCTCCAGCACGTATCGTTCAGGAAGAAGTTGTAGGCCCCTCACTGGGTAAAGAATCCATCGACAAAGGCTTGTTGTCGTTCATCATCGCATTTATCGGTGTTCTCCTGTACATGTCATTGTATTATAACGGTGCGGGCCATGTTGCCGATTTCGCCCTGTTCGCCAACGTATTCTTCCTGTTTGGCGTTCTGGCATCCATTGGCGCAGTTCTCACCCTCCCCGGCATCGCCGGTATTGTACTTACCCTTGCCATGGCGGTCGACTCGAACGTGATCATATACGAACGAATGCGGGAGGAAATGCGGGCCGGCAAAGGGATGAGGCTGGTTGTCAAAGACGGCTTCAGGCATGCCCTCTCGGCTATCATCGACGGCCACGTTACGACAATCCTTACAGGTATCGTATTGTATATCTTCGGTTCCGGTCCAATCCAGGGTTTTGCAACCACCCTGGTAATCGGTCTGTTACTCTCACTGTTCTCGTCCATCTTTATCGCAAGATTGCTCTTCGAATGGATGCTCGACAGGAACATGACGATAACAACCGGGAACAAGTATACGATGAATGCCTTCCAGAACATTAAAATCAATTTCATCGGTCTGAGGTACAAAATGTATCTCCTTTCAATCGCTATCATCATCCCGGGTATTATTTCGATTTTTATCCGCGGTCTTGATCCGGGTCTTGATTTTACCGGTGGCCGCAGTTATGTGGTACGTTTTGATGAGCCGGTCAATACTTCCGATGTTCGTGAATCTTTGGGCAAAGTCTTAAAGGAATATCCTGAAGTAAAAACCTTCGGCCCCAGCAACCAGGTTAAAATCACAACCAAATTCATGATCAACGACCGTACACAGCAGGCCGACTCTGTTGTTAATTCTAAACTCTTCGAAGGTGTTAAGGGATTTTTCAAGACCCCTGTCAGCATGAAGGACTTCAAATCTTCGGATCCTAAAAAAGCCATAGGCGAAATGAGTTCCCAGCGTGTTGACCCCACCATCGGTTATGCCCTGATCCGCCAGGCGTTCCTCGCTGTATTCTTCTCGCTGATCATCATCTTCATATACATCGCCCTCAGGTTCAAGAACTGGCAGTTTGGTATAGGAGGCGTCGTTTCGCTGTTCCACGACACCCTCATCATCATCACCATGTTTACCCTGTTCCATGGCATCCTTCCTTTCAGCATGGAAGTTGACCAGAGTTTCATTGCAGCACTGCTTACCATCATCGGGTATTCCATCATGGATACGGTCATCATCTTCGACAGGATCCGTGAATACAGGGCCTTGTATCCCAAGCGTGAACTGGCCGACAATATCAATGCCGCCATTAATTCAACGCTTGGCCGAACCATCAATACTTCCGGTGTAACCATTGTTGTACTGGTCGTGATCTTTATCTTCGGCGGTGAGGTCCTCCGCGGATTTACTTTCGCCCTTCTCATCGGGGTTATTTCCGGGACTTATTCATCGGTATTCAATGCGACCCCGGTTGCCTACGATATTCTGATGGCCCAGAAACGTCGCAAGGAAAGGAAAGAGCTGGAAGCCAAAGGAAAATCAAAATAATCTGAGATTTCATAAAGCTCCATAAAGCCTGAAAGGCTGCCCTGACCGGGGCAGCCTTTTTTATTTTGAGAGGCGTGGAATCACACTTTTCTTTATATTTGTACGTTATTCCAGCTCCTAATAATCCTGTAATGCAACTGAAAAACCGTATTATTTATATAATCCTCCTTTTGTTTTTCATACTTCCTGCCGTGGCCCAGAACAGGGCCACGAAAGCAGCCGATGATGCATTCACCGATCAGTTGTATTTCACCGCATTACAGAAATACCAGAAAGCATCGTCAAAAGTCAAGAACAATAAAGCTGAACGTGACAGGATCACTTTCCGTATTGCTGAATGTTACAGGATGATGAATAACACAAAGAAAGCCGAAACGGCCTACAAACGGCTCCTGAACAATGTGAAATTCATCAAGGACGAACCCAGGGTTCTTCTGTATTACGCAAATGCCCTGAAAGCCAACGGTAATTATGATGAGGCTGTTAAACAATACCAGGCTTATAAGGATCTTGTTCCAAAAGATCCCAAAGGCGAGCAGGGAATAGAGACCTGCAAGATGGCCAGGGAATGGATTGCAAACCCTTCTAAATATACCGTCAAATGGGAGAAGCCGCTTAACTCTAAAGAAGACGATTTTGCCCCTGCTTATGCCGACAAGAAATTCGGTTCCATCATCTTCACTTCCGACAGGGATGCTTCCAACGGGAAAGATATAGACAATTGGACCGGCCTGAAATTTTCAGATTTATATTTTGCCAGGAAAGACCGCAAGGGAGAATGGAGCAAGCCGGTTCTTGCCGATCAGGCCGGGGTTTTAAACACCAAGACAAACGACGGTGCGGGCCAGTTTGACGCGAGATTTGCACATTTTTATTTCACGCGTTGCTATAATGATTCCCGTAGGAAAAACGGTTGCCAGATTTTCATGTCCAGCCGCACAGGCACAAATAACTGGGGGGAAGCTGAAAAAGTTGACCTGGGAGGAGACAGTACTAGCATTTACGGTCATCCATCAATAGCCAGTGGAGATGTTATTTATTTTTCTGCGGAACTTATCGGGGGCCAAGGCGGGAAGGACATCTGGAAAGCAACAAAAAGAAACGGCAAATGGGCTAAAGAAAACCTGGGCCCTGTTATCAACACCAGCGGAAATGAACTTTTCCCTTTCATCCGCAACGACAGCATACTTTACTTTGCTTCCGACGGTCTTCCCGGGATGGGCGGACTGGATATCTTCCGCTCTGTTTATTCCAAGGGTAAATGGAGTACACCCGAGAACCTGAAACCACCTATAAACTCGCCTGCCGACGACTTTGCCATAGTATTCAATGCCGAAGAATCAGAAGAAGGGCTGTTCTCGTCGAACCGGCCGGGAGGTAAGGGAAGAGATGACATCTACTCCTTTGTCATCCCTCCCATTTATTACACTCTTGAAGGGATAGTTACCGACGACAGGTCGCTGCTGCCAATCCAGGGTGCTGAAGTGAGGGCAACGGGAACAAACGGACGGACCTTTAAATATTCAACCGACGAAAAAGGACATTACAGCTTTAATAAAATGCAGATCACTGCAAACACCACCTACGATATTCTTGTAACCAAAAAAGATTATTTCAACGAAAAAGGCAGGGAGACTACGGTTGGGCTCGAAAAAGGCAAGGACCTCACCAGGAATTTCGTTCTCAAACCAATTCCTAAAAAGCCCGTTGTGCTTCCCGACATCCTTTACGACCTGGCAAAATGGGACCTCAAACCCCAGTACCAGGATTCTTTACAGGGACTTATCGAAACACTTGATGCAAATGAAACTGTCGTAGTTGAGCTTGCCGCTTTTACCGATTCCCGCGACAGCGAAGAACGCAACGACATACTTTCACAAAAACGCGCCCAAAGCGTTGTTGACTACCTGATCTCAAGGGGAATTGATCCTGACCGCCTGGTCGCCAAGGGGTATGGCGAAAGGGTACCAAGGACACTTGCCAGGGATTTCACCCGCGAAGGATATACTTTTAAAGCAGGGACCGTTCTTACCGACTCGGTCATCAACCTGCTGCCCAGCACTGCTGTTAAAGAAGCCGCTCACCAGCTGAACCGCCGTACCGAATTTATTATTCTCAGGAACGATTACATTCCCAAAGCCAATGTAACAGGAACCCAGGCTGCACCTAAAGTAGAGGTCGTAGTCGCTCCGGAACTCAACAGTACAGGCATGTCAAAGCTTAAAGACGGGACATATAACGGGGTTTGCCTCATCAACGGGATCAGCGTCCCGTTTAGTTACGACCCGGCCCAGAAAGATATGTTCATCAGCGCTTCCGAAGCATTTAAGCTTCTGAAGGATGGAGTGATCGATAAAAACGACTTTGAAGGCGATGCCGCGAAGATGATCCAGGAAAAGACCATCAGCGAAAAAGCCGTGTTCACCCTGAAGGAAGTGCGTATTGCCAGGAATACCGTCAAAGACCTTAAAGTAATCGTAAACAGCAAGATCCACGGTACTTTTGTGTTCGGTGACAACAACCTGAAGAAATTCGGCAACTTCCGTATTGATGAATTAAAGAGCCTGTTGATCTTTGATTAAACTATGAGCAAGCCCTCAAGATATGACAGGAGAGGCGTTTCTTCTCAGAAAGAAGATGTTCATGCTGCCATAAAGAATCTTGATAAGGGGCTTTACCCAAAAGCTTTTTGTAAAATCATCCCCGATATTCTCGGGGGTGATGAAGCCTGGTGCAACATCATGCATGCCGATGGAGCCGGCACAAAATCAGCCCTTGCATACTTGTATTGGAAGGAAACCGGCGACCTTAGTGTGTGGAGGGGGATTGCCCAGGATGCTGTTGTTATGAACCTCGACGACCTGCTTTGTGTTGGCGTCACCGGTAACATCCTTCTTTCTTCAACCATCGGGCGGAATAAAAACCTGATCCCGGGGGATGTGATTTCTGAGATCATCGCCGGCACCGAAGATTTCCTTGCCTTAATGCGCTCCCATGGTATCGGAATATGGTCCACCGGCGGCGAAACCGCCGATGTGGGGGACCTGGTCCGTACGATTATTGTGGATTCCACCGTGAGCTGCCGGATGAGGCGCAACGATGTCATAGACAATTCTCGCATACAAGCCGGTGACCTGATTGTTGGACTCTCCTCAAGCGGGCAAACAACCTATGAAAGAGAATATAACGGGGGAATGGGCAGCAACGGACTGACATCCGCCAGGCATGATGTTCTTCATAACAAATATGCAGGATTATTCCCCGAAAGTTTTGATCAAGGGATCGCTTCCGATCTTGTGTATTCAGGGAATAAAAGCCTTGCCGAACCTTCGGAAATCCCCGGCATCAGCATCGGGAAACTTATCTTATCACCCACCCGGACTTACGCCCCGGTGATCAATGAAATTCTGAGAAGTTTCAGGAACGGGATCCACGGGATGGTCCATTGCAGCGGGGGCGGGCAAACCAAAGTGCTTCATTTTACCGGGAAACAGCATATTGTAAAGGATAAGCTGTTCACAACTCCTCCCCTTTTCCGCCTGATCCAGGAACAGTCAGGCACTGAGTGGAAAGAAATGTACAGGGTCTTCAATATGGGGCACCGCATGGAACTATATGTCCCCGAAGCTATTGCTTCAAAACTGTTTGACATTGCTGCAGGTTTCAAGCTCGAAGCCAGGATCATCGGTCATGTCGAAGACTCAGACTCTCCCAAACTCACCATCAGGTCGGAATACGGGGAATTCACCTATTAAAGAACCGTGTACCATGTAAAATGTACAAATTGCGAAGGCATTGACGGTGAACTATTGTGCGCACAAGCTAAGGCCTATCCTGCCGGCGCTTTGTAATAATTCCTTACCTTTGCAGTCCGAAAAGAGGAGTTAAAGAATGCTAGATAAACTTGAAGCGATAAAGCTGAAGTTCGATGAGATCCAGAAAGAGATGAGCGATCCTGACGTGGTCAGTGACATGAAACGCTTTATCAAGCTGAATAAGGATTTTAAGGAGCTTACGCCTATTATGGAAGCCTACGAGAGGTATAAGAATATTCTTGCCAATTATGACCATGCCAAAGACATCCTGTACAATGAAAAGGATGAGGAATTCCGCGCCATGGCGAAGGAAGAGATGGAAACCCTGAACCAGCAGAAGGATCAGCTAGAAGAGGACGTAAGGATGATGCTTGTACCTGCCGATCCCGAGGACGGCAAGAATGCGGTTGTGGAAATACGTGCCGGGACGGGGGGTGATGAAGCCAGTATTTTTGCCGGCGACTTATACAGGATGTATTCGAAATATTGTGAAAACCGCCGATGGAAGGTCGAACTCATCGATTTTTCGGAAGGCACCATGGGGGGGTTCAAGGAAATTATCTTTAATGTCATAGGCGACGGAGCTTACGGGCAGATGAAATATGAATCGGGCGTCCACCGAGTTCAGAGAGTTCCCCAAACCGAAACCCAGGGCCGCGTGCATACCTCGGCTGCCACAGTTGCGGTACTGCCTGAAGCAGATGAGTTTGATGTTGAAATCAAGCAAAGCGATGTGCGTAAAGACACCTTCTGCTCTTCAGGTCCAGGCGGGCAGAGTGTTAATACGACTTACTCGGCCATCCGTCTTACACACGTACCATCAGGCATCGTGGTAAGCTGCCAGGATGAAAAGTCCCAGATCAAGAATTTCGAAAAAGCAATGAAAGTTCTCAGGACCAGGCTGTACGAGAGGGAGCACCAAAAGTACCTCGACGAGATCTCGAAAAAACGCAAGACCATGGTTTCAACCGGCGACCGTTCGGCCAAGATCCGTACTTATAACTACGCCCAGAGCCGTGTTACCGACCACCGTATCAACATGACCATTTATAACCTGCCCGTGGTCCTTGACGGGGATGTACAGCCCCTCATCGATGCCCTCCAGCTTGCTGAAAATGCAGAAAGACTGAAGGAAGCGGTGAGCTGAAACTATGTACAATGAACAATGTACAATGTACAAATTAGGAAGCGTCCAATGATAGAATTCCCAACGAATAATAAAATCACAGCAAAATGAACCGCCAGGAGCTTATCAATTTAATACGGCATAAAAAATCTTTTCTCTGTATAGGGCTGGATACCGATATCAGCAAAATGCCGGCTCATCTGAAAGACCTTGAAGATCCTGTCTTTGAATTCAATAAAGCCATCATTGATTCAACGATCGACCTGGCAGTGGCCTACAAACCCAACCTGGCATTTTACGAATGTTACGGTGTAAAAGGATGGCAAAGCCTCAACAAAACCATTAACTATATTAATAACACTTACCCCGGGCGGGCCTTTACCATTGCCGACGCCAAAAGGGGCGACATAGGAAATACCTCCCAGCAGTATGCAAGGGCTATGTTCGACAAAGCTTCTTCAGGCATGGAATTCGATGCTGTGACCGTTGCCCCGTATATGGGTGAAGATTCAGTCAAGCCCTTTCTATCCTATCCATCAAAGTGGATTATTGTTCTCGCCCTTACTTCAAACAAGGGGGCCGAAGATTTCCAGTTCTTCACAAGACAGAACACAAGATTGTTTGAACAGGTACTGACACTCTCGAAACAATGGGGCAGCGATGAGAATATGATGTATGTTGTAGGCGCCACCAAAGCTGAGATGCTGGCGGGTATCAGGAAAATCGTTCCCAATCATTTCCTGCTTGTGCCCGGTGTCGGAGCCCAGGGCGGGAGCCTGCAGGAAGTCGCAAAACATGGGCTTACCAAAGATTGCGGACTGCTTGTGAATTCAAGCCGCAATATTATCTACGCTTCAAACGGCCTGGACTTTGCAGAAAAAGCCAGGGAAGAAGCCGTCAGGATGCAGAAAGAAATGGAAGCCCTGCTTAAATGATGTACAATGTACCACGTACCATGTACCATGTACAAATTAATATATTAAATCTTTTCAATAAATCGGTATAAACCATGCCGAACCCCGGAACCGGCTTCCGCAGCAAACTGCGTTGAATTTACCGGGAGAAATTAATACCCGAATCCCAGTTTAATTCCAAGGTTGACAACCGGCCACCACTGAACCAGGTTATATACATTAGGTGAATGATCGGCATGGTACCAATTAACCGTGTTTTCGTCGTCATAGGGATAGTAGCCATAGGCAAGCTGGCGGATCAGCATCACTTTTACCCCCAGCCCGAAATAACTATCAAGTATCATCCTCCCCAGCCTGGTCATAGTACCCACCCTTAATGCAATGCCATAATGATTGGCGTATGAATCCTGAAGCAAATCCTCCTGGGATCCGGGATAACCCGTACGGGCCTGGCTCATTATAAGATACCTGTATATCATCACAGGTTCGATATAGCCTTTTTTATCAAAATAATACTTCATCCCGGCAACAGTCATTACTCCGCTTTGTTTCCAGATCGGAAACACATTCGTGTTCATTGGCCCCATAACGCTACCCGGGATTCCCTGGAACTGGTATCCTGCCTCCACATCCAGGGAATAGGTCCTGTTGAACCTGTGTTCATATGAAATTGCAATAGTCAGGTTTGCGAAAAGCGCGAAGTTCAGTTTGAACATATTCTGGTGGAAAGGGGCGCTAAGCCAATCCTGGCGTTCCCTTTTCACCCGGTACGCCAGAGCACGCAGGAAATACCGGTATTCACTACGTGACTTATATACTGAATCGGGGGGATAAATGACTTTCCACGACGCTGAATCTGAATCAAGATACGAATGGAAATTCCTGAGATTAACTTTTGAAAAATCGCTGAAGCGGTGTTTTGAATCCAATAAAAAGATCGAATCCTTTTTTATCTTTATGATTCCCTCGTTAACCTTTTTCAGACCCTGCTCATTGCCATCAATCCAGGCAATTATCCTCTCGCCCTCGGCAATTTTGTAAAGTCGGGGATTTTTATCGGGGATGAGATAGATGGCATGTTCCGGACCTGGTCCGCCCGGTCTGAAAGGGTTATGGCCTGCCGGCCACTGAGCCAAAACTGCAATGGAATAAACTACGAAAACTGATATTAACGAAAGTCGCAAAATATAGAAGTTTCCTACCTCATGGTAGTTTATAATCAACCTTCGAAATGCCGGCTGCCAACTGCCAACTCTTTTCTGCCGACTGCCGACTGTCTTCTACTCCACGAAAGTAATCCACCCATACTTATCGGGGGCCTTTCCATCCTGTATGTCGCGCAGCATAGTATAAAGCTTTAAAGACATCTCCCCAGCCTTGCCTTCCTTGCAATACTGGTAAACCTTGTCGGAATCCCTGTCATAAATCGAACAGATTGGAGAAATCACTGCTGCAGTGCCGCATGCTCCAACTTCTTCAAATTCGGCAAGTTCCTCAACCGGCACGGGCCTTACGTCAACCTTCATTCCGAGCTCTTCTGCCAGCGTCCGAAGTGACATATTGGTGATTGAAGGCAGGATTGAATGGGATTTTGGTGTTACATAGGTATTTCCTTTAATTCCGAAAAAGTTGGCAGGGCCGGCTTCGTCAATATACTTTTTCTCCTTTGCATCCAGGAAGATGCAGGAAGCAAATCCCTCGTCATGGGCACGAACCCCGGCACGAAGGCTGGCTGCATAATTTCCGCCGACTTTGATATGGCCTGTGCCCAGGGGTGCTGCCCTGTCATAATCCCTTACGATCTGCATCTTCACGGGGTTGAAGCCTTCCTTGAAGTATGGGCCAACAGGTCCTACAAAGATCAGGAACATATATTCACGGGCAGGCCGTACGCCAACTTCGGCACCTGTACCGATCAGGAGGGGGCGTATGTACAGCGAAGCTCCTTCACCGTATGGCGGGATGTATTTCTTATTCAGGCTGACCACCTTCAGAACAGCCTCCCTGAACATCTCCTGGGATATCTCGGGCATGATAAGGCCGATACAGGAATTATTCAGGCGTTTGCAGTTCTCGTCAAGCCTGAAAATACGGATCTTTCCGTCAACTCCCGTAAAGGCTTTCATACCTTCAAATGCTTCCTGTCCATAATGAAGGCAGGTGGCAGCCATATGCATGTTAATGTACTCCGAGTCGGTGACTTCAAGAGGGCTCCACTTACCGTCTTTCCAGTACGCCCTTACATTGTAATCGGTCTTGAAATAGCCGAAGGGCAAATTCTTCCAATCTATAGCGCTCATATAGTAAGTTTTAAGTATTATTTTTCATCATCAAAGACCATGTAAAGTTAGAAATTTCTTTCCAACGCTGTCCCGGATGTACAAAATATTTCCTGCCTCCCGGGAAGCAGATTGTCATTTTGGCAGAAAGTACACAATGGCACTTGCTTTGTGTATAGGAGTGCTCAAGCCGGGACCCGTTTTGTAAACGGAGCGTTATCATCCGGCGTAGCCGATAATCAATAACAACAAAACACAGAATACTATGCAAAAAGGCAAGATCAACGTTCAAACTGAGAACATTTTTCCTATTATCAAGAAATTCCTTTATTCGGAGCATGAAATTTTCCTGCGCGAGCTGATTTCCAATGCTGTGGATGCAACCCAGAAACTGAAAACCCTGGCTTCGATCGGGAAGTTCACGGGCGAACTGGGAGATCTCACCATAGAGATTAAGGTAAATCAGAAAAGGAAGACTATTTCGGTAAAGGACAAGGGGATCGGCATGAATGCCGAGGAAGTTGACAAATATATCAACCAGATCGCTTTATCAAGCGCCGAGGAGTTTATTTCCCAGTTCAAGACCAAATCGGAAGCCGAGATGAATGCCATCATCGGCCATTTCGGCCTGGGTTTTTATTCAAGTTTTATGGTTTCCGACAAAGTGGAGCTCCATACGAAAACCTATAAAACCGAAGGCGATACCAAACCGGTGCTCTGGGAATGTGACGGCAGCCCCGATTATACCATGGACGATAGCAAAAAGAAAGACCGGGGCACCGAGATCATACTGCATGTTTCTGACGATTCTAAAGACTATCTTGAAGAATACAAGATCCTCGAGATCCTGAAAAAATACTGTAAGTTCCTGCCTGTGCCTATCCGTTTTGGCAGTGAAAAAACCTGGGAAAAAGTCCCCGGTGAAAAAGACGAGAAAGGCAATGACAAGGAAGTGGAAGTCGAGAAGCCCAGGATCATCAACAATACGGATCCTTTGTGGAAGAAAAAACCCGTTGACCTCAAGGATGAGGATTATAAGAGTTTTTACAAGGAACTCTACCCGTATACTTTTGAAGAACCTCTTTTCCATATCCACCTGAATGTTGACTACCCTTTCAACCTCACGGGAATCCTCTATTTCCCAAAGGTCAAGAAAACCCTGGAAGTCCAGAAAAATAAAATCCAGCTCTATTGTAACCAGGTTTTTGTTACTGATTCGGTGGAAGGTATTGTCCCCGAGTTTCTTACCTTGCTCCACGGAGTGCTCGACTCCCCGGATATTCCCCTGAACGTTTCCCGTTCTTACCTCCAGAGCGATCCTAACGTAAAGAAAATCAGCAATCATATAACAAAAAAAGTAGCTGATAAACTGGAAGCTATTTTCAAGGAGAACCGGTCCGACTTTGAAGCAAAATGGGACGATATCAAAGTGTTTATCGAATACGGCATCATTTCGGAGCCTGACTTCTTTGAAAGGGCAAAGAAATTCTGCCTCTTCAAGAACAGCGAAGGGAAGTATTTCACATTTGAGGAATATGAAAAGAAGATAAAGGATACCCAGACCGACAAGAACGGGAACCTTATCTACCTGTATACCAGCAATGCAGATGAGCAGTTCAGTTTTATCGATGCGGTTAAGGACAGGGGTTATGATGTTTTGTTGCTGGATGGCATCATCGATACCCATTTCGTGAATACCCTGGAGCAGAAATTTGAAAAATCCAGGTTTACTCGTATTGATTCCAATACGGTGGACAAACTCATCGAAAAAGCGGATGTCCTTCCTTCCAAGCTTAGCGAAGACCAGCAGAAATCGCTGAAGGAATTGATGGAAAGACAGATAGATAAGGAGAAGTTTGCCATCATGTTTGAAAGCCTCAGCGAGAAAGAAGCTCCCCTGATGATCACCCAGGATGAGTTCATGAGGAGGATGAAAGATATGAGCGCCCTGGGCGGGGGTTACAGTTTCATGGGTACTATGCCCGAAAAATACAACCTCGTGGTGAATTCAAACCACCCGGTGATCGGCAGGTTGCTGATCGAACCCGACGGCGGCAAACAGTCCGAAACCATCAGGCAGCTCTTCGACCTGGCTATGCTTTCGCAGAACCTGCTCAAGGGGAAAGACCTGGCCGGGTTTATAAAACGCAATATTGAAAGCATTTAATCTGTAAATCTCAGTATATTTACGTCAAATAAGATAGTATTCAATTTGCGGGCCTTATAATGCGGCCCGGGCAAATCAATAAAAATTAAAAAAATAGAATTATGAAACTCAGTAAGGGATGGATCATTCTGATCGTAGTTGTACTGGCATTGCTGCTGCTGTACTCATCGGGAAAGAGCACATATAACAATTTTGTGACAAAGGACCAGGTCGTTCAGCAGCAGTGGGCCCAGGTTGAGAATGTTTACCAGCGGCGTTCCGACCTCATTCCAAACCTTGTAAATACTGTAAAGGGAGTAGCCAATTTCGAGCAGAAAACACTTACTGCCGTGATCGAGGCGCGTGCCAAAGCCACAAGTGTACAGATCAACCCCAAGAACCTTGACGAGGCTTCACTTCAGAAGTTTCAGTCGGCCCAGGATAATGTGAGCTCAAGCCTGGCCAGGCTTATGGTGGTGGTTGAAAATTACCCCCAGCTCAAAGCAACCCAGAACTTCACCGAGTTGCAGTCACAGCTGGAAGGAACCGAAAACAGGATCACCGTTGAGCGCATGAAGTTCAACGAAGTCGTGCAGGATTACAACATCCAGGTGAAACGCTTCCCTGCTAACCTTTTTGCCGGGATGTTCGGATTTAAGGAAAAGGCATTTTTCCACGCTGTGCAGGGCGCCGACAAAGCTCCCGCTGTACAGTTTTAAATAAAACCAAACGCCATGGGGACTTCAGCCAAAACTTTTTTCAGCCAGGAGCAGCAGGATGCAATAACCAAAGCTATTGCAGAAGCTGAGCTTCAAACCTCCGGAGAGATCCGCGTTCATATTGAAAATACATTGAACGGGGATGTGCTTGACCGTGCGGCCTATCTATTCAGGCATCTTGGCATGAATAAAACAGAACTCAGGAATGGTGTGCTGATTTACCTCGCTGTTAAGAGCAGGCAATTTGCCATCCTGGGCGATAAAGGCATTCACCGGGTCGTACCTGAAAATTTCTGGGACGATATAAAACACCGTATGCTGGTGCATTTCAGTGAAAATGACTTCACAGCCGGGCTCATCCAGGCTATCGCCGAAACGGGGGAACATCTGAAAAAGAATTTCCCTCATCAGGCAAATGACAAGAATGAACTTTCCAACGATATCTCTTTCGGAAAAAACTAAGCCAGCTTTTATGAAAACCCTGAAATTCATTTTTGTATTACTGCTGATGGCTCTTATACTGCCTGTTAAGGCCCAGGATATACCCGACAGACCATCTCCCCCCCGGCTGGTAACCGATTTCACAGCCACCCTCGCTCCTGACCAGCTTGCTGCCCTTGAACGCAAGCTTGTTGCTTTCAACGACTCTACATCCACCCAGATTGCAGTTGTTTTTGTAAAATCGCTTAACGGATATGATAAAGCCGATTATGCTTACCGCCTCGGCCAGAAATGGGGGGTCGGACAAAAAGGCAAGAACAATGGTGCGGTAATCCTGGTGAAACCTAAAACCGCCACGGAAAATGGCGATGCCTTTATTGCTCCGGGTTATGGTCTGGAAGATGTTATCCCCGATGCTTTGTGCAAGAGGATAGTGGATAATGAGATGATACCTCATTTCAGGAACGGGGACTATTACGGAGGCATAGATGCCGCTACAACTGTAATGATCGACCTCGCCAAAGGCAGGTATACTGCCGAACAATACAATAAAAAACATGATGCCGGCCCTGTCGGGCTCATCGTCCCTGTAATCATCCTGCTGGTGGTGCTGTTTGCGATCCGCGCAGGACGTGCCGGTTCCCATTCGGTGGGTAAGGCATTGCCATGGTGGATGGGTTTATGGATGCTTGGTTCCATGGGACGCGGCCATAGCGGTAACTACAACGACTTCTCTTCAGGCTCCGGCTTCTTCGGAGGAGGAAGCGGAGGCGGGGGGTTCGGGGGCTTCGGGGGCGGAAGCTTCGGAGGAGGCGGTGCCGGCGGCAGCTGGTAAACAACATAAAAAAAAAGCCCGTAAAAACAGGGCTTTTTTTATTGGATTCAGCATCCTTTACTTTGCGGGTGAGGCAGTACGGGGCTTGATTTCAATGCTCTTTACATCGTCAAGAGTTACATAACCGCCCTTGTTCCCGAAATTGTTAAGGACATAATTGATCACGGCAACGGCATCCTCCTTGGTTTCAACCTGGGGAGTCATCTCCTGTGTGAACTTTTTCCCGTTGACCGTCATTTCCATTTTGGAGCCGTTAAGAGTCTGTGCAACAGCCCTTGACTTATCAGCTAACAGATAGTCGGAATTTGCCAATGGGGGAAACACATTTTCAACTCCCATACCTGTAGCCTGGTGGCAGACAACACATTTAGTCTTGTAAATCTGTTCGCCTTTAGGCATCATAGCCTGGATATCGGCCGGGATACCGCCGGCGGCAGTCTTTGAATCGGAGGCCGGTTGGCTTCCTCCACCGCATGAAGTGAGTATCATCCCCATTGAGAAAACAGATACAAAAAGAATAGCAATTCGTTTCATAATTCAGATTTTTTTTAGGTTTTTGATTGTTTATTGTTACAAAAATAAGCTCATTTGTGAAAATATTATCAATTATTCTCCATGACAGCATTCAGGAACGTTTTTCTTTGCTTCCATTTTTGGGCTTACATAGGGTATCCCCAGATTCATGCCCCTGAGTATAAACAGTATACCAATAAGTACTATGGCATATGGAATAAACATCCTCACCCTGTTCCTGAATTTCAGCCCTATCGCATTCCCTGCAAGGCTTACAGCAAGTAATACAGGTATGGTCCCGAGCCCGAAAAAGAACATATGCAAAGCTCCGCCGTATGGCCCCTGGCTTACAACCGCCCCTGCAAGCGCAATATATACAAGTCCGCAGGGTAACAGTCCATTGAGCAGGCCAATGAAAAAAACCGATATGTAGGTCTGGCGGCCCAACAGTCCGCCAAAAACCCTTTTATACGCTAATGATATTCCCTTCAAGCCTGTATTCACCCTGATACTGCCCATGAACAAAGGCAGTATAACGAATGAAATCATGATAACACCCAGCACTATCGAAACCCACCTCTGTATACCCCAAAGAAAGAGGCCCAGGCCAAGCAGCCCAAGAACAAAACCCAGAAAAGCATAAGTAAGTATCCTGCCCGAGTTATACAGCATGCTGCTTGCAACCCGAGTGCCCCAGCTGCTTTGTCTAAGCGGGAGAGCCAGCGCAACGGGGCCGCACATGCCTGCACAGTGCAGGCTTCCAAGTAAGCCAAGCAGGAATGCCTGTAAAAGGATCATCATTCAACGAAAATTTCTTTCTCAAAATAGTAGGACCGGTTGTTCATGGTCCAGTCCAGCTTCACAATGTATTTCCCTTTATGAAGTCCCGATGCAGGGATTTGCTGCAACAGGGCCGTGTCGATTGCCACAGGTATTACCTGGTCATATTTTTTATCGGATGGACGGTACAGGCATACTGTTCCCATAACAGAAATCCCTTTAAACTCGTCCGGATACCTGATGCTGATCCGGTCCCTGTCAACCTGAATACCCGGGCTCCTGCTCAGTGTTGCAGTATTGCGCATCTTCTGCAATACTTCTTCATATTTCAAGCCCCTGGCATAATAATCGCTTTCAACCAGTGAATTATCCTGCCTGCTGGCAAAAATGAAAAATGCAACACAGGCTCCCATAAAAAGCACTATGAAAATAAAAATCCCGGTTCCCCAGCTAAATTTCATTTCGTTTGTTTTTCTGGTCCAAAAAAAGTTGCTTTTGTTTCGTCAAGCATTTTCCCTCCGCTGAACACCCCAAGTTTTACTTCCATCTTTCCGCTTGGGATATCATTCCTGTCAAGAATGATAAAAAATACAGCTTCCCCAACGGTCTGCCTTTTAATAACGGGATCCCTGCCGATAATTTTTACCTCTCCTTTTAATGAAAGAAGCTTAAGCTCAACAGTAAGGTCTTTGGTGGTCTTGTTTACAACCTTGATGTCATAAAGGTTTGCAATTTTACCGTTCCCCATATCCTGGAACAGGGTTCCCGGGGAACGCATTACAGTGGCCTCCACGGGGTTACGGCCAAGCAGGAAGAATGTAAAAACAGCCAGCAGGGCCACTAAAACAGCAGTATAGCCGGCCGACCTTAGCGTGAAATTCCAGGGTTTGCTTTCGGCTATCATTTTCTCCGACGAATACCTTATGAGGCCCGGCCTGAAGCCCACTACCTTCATCATATTATTGCAGGCGTCGATGCAGCATGCGCAGTTTATGCATTCCAGCTGGGTGCCGTTCCTGATATCAATACCTGTAGGGCAAACCAATACACATTGCCTGCAGTCAATACAGTCGCCTTTGGCTGTTTCTTTCCTGTTTTCGGATTTCCTCAGCGGACCTCTCTCCTCTCCCCTCTTGTAATCGTAGGAGATCAGAACGGTGGCGGGGTCAAGAAGGACTCCCTGTAAACGGCCGTAAGGGCACACGATGGTACACACCTGTTCGCGGAACCATGAGAAAATAAAATAAAAAACAAAAGAAAATACAACCATGATGATCAGGCCGGCCAGGTGTTCTGAGGGTTTGTCGGTGATCAGCCGGAACCAGGCATCCGATGATATCAGGTACGCCAGGAAAAGATTCCCGATGATGAAGGAAATTGCATAAAAAACCAGGTGTTTAAAACTGCGTTTAAAGATCTTGGTCAGGGTCCAGGGCATGGCCTCAAGTTCCTTCTGCTTATGCATATCCCCGTCGATCCAGTATTCAAGCCTGCGGAAAAGCACTTCCATGAAAACCGTCTGCGGACAAGCCCAGCCGCACCATATCCTGCCATAAGTTGCCGTAAAAAGGATGATGAACACCATCATAGCGATCATCGCAATAAAAAACAGGTTGAAATCCTGGGGCCAGAACTGGGCCCCGAAGATCACAAACTTCCTGTTCAGGAAGTCGAACAGCAGGAACTGTTCCCCCTTCACTTTTATGAATGGGGCTGTAAAAAAGAATACCAGGAGAGCTATACCTGTGATATTTCTCCAGAGTGTTAAACGTCCTTTGGGTTTCTTTGCAAAAACCCAAAGGCGCTTTCCGCTTTCGTCTATAGTATATAGCCTGTCGCGAAAGCTTGACTGAGTATCATTCGGGTTCATTTCACTTGCAGGGATCTCCCTGCGGTGCTTTTGGATCAGGTGGATTTGTACCCCTGAGGGTCATTGTATAACTGGCTACCTGGATTATCTGCTCCTTGGTGAGCTGGGTCTTCCAGGAGATCATTCCCTTTTCAGGCACACCGGTTGCGATTACATTGACTGCATCGATGAACCTGCAGCCATGTATTGAATAATTATCGGTAAGGTTTGGCCCCACAAGACCCTGCCCCTGGGTTTTATGGCAAACCACGCAGTTCTTGTCGAAAATGGCCTTGCCTGCATCCAGGGCAGGCTGGTCGGTTAGCGGTACCATCAATGTATCAAATACCATTGCCTGTGGTGCCGGTGCAAGTGAAGCCACTGCAGCCATTTCATTGGCATATTCAGCTTCCTGGTGAGGCGCAATCCTGAATACATCAAACACGAGTAAATAAACTACTGCATAAACAATAGTGATGATAAATAACCAAACCCACCATTTCGGAAGCTTGTTGTCCAGCTCCCTGATGTTGTCATAATCATGTCCCGACAGCAGTTTGTCACCGGTCAGTTCATCTTTTTCCACTGGATTTTTATCGTTGATTTCCATGGTGATATTTTTAAATCTTAAACTTCATTTGAATCTTTGGTTTCGTCCTCAAACGGCATGCGGCTGAATTCCGACAAGTCTTCCTTCTTCACGGTAAAGGCATACAATCCCATTACGGTAAAAAAAACGAAAAATATGACCGTTGAGATCAGACCGTAATTATTGATGCCGCTGACTGACTGAAAAACCTGGCTGAACATAATTCCGGTTTTTATTTAACAGGATTTTCGGATGCGGAAGCAGCTGACAATCCTGCTGAATGTATATCAACACCAAGCCTCTGAAGATAAGCGATCACGGCAATGATCTCTTTGTTCGGGGCACAATCTATCCCCTGCGTCTTGAGATCGGCCGAAATCAGGGAGGCCTGCTGTAAAAGGACATCATTGGCTGTCTTGTCAAAGCCGGCAGGATAGGGTACGCCAAGCATCTGCATTACTCGTATCTTTTTGGCTGTCGTACTCATATCCAGGTCATCGGCGATCAGCCATTTATAGACCGGCATGATGGATTGTGCATTCAGCTTCTGCGGGTTCAGCATATGGTTGTAATGCCATGAATTGGGCTTGTACTGTTTCCCGTTAACAACACCTTCCCTCGAGAGGTCAGGTCCGTTACGTTTTGAGCCCCACTGGAAAGGATGGTCGTAAACATATTCGCCGGCTTTTGAATACTGTCCGTAACGCTCGGTTTCGGAACGGAAAGGCCTGACTTCCTGTGAATGGCAGGTATAGCATCCTTCCCTTACATAAATGTCTCGGCCCTGGAGTTCAAGAGGAGTATACGGCTTCACGCTTGCGATCGTAGGGATATTTGTTTTGATCAGGTACAAGGGCACGATTTCAATGATACCACCTATAAGAATAGCCAGCAGAGCAAATATCGTGAACTGAACCGGCCTGCGTTCCAGCCAGCGGTGTGCGCCTTCGCCTGCAGCCCTTTTCCCCGAGACAGGCTCAAGAGCAGGTGCCGAAGCAGCTTCTTCGGCAAGGAAGTCGCCCTGACGTATGGTAAGGATCAGGTTATAAACACCCATCACAACTCCCACGATATATAAACCACCGCCAATAGCCCTGGCAGCATACATGGGCCTAAGCTGGGTGACCGTTTCAAGGAAATTGGGATATTTCAGGAAGCCTTCAGCTGTGAATTCTTTCCACATCAGGAACTGGGTGATTGCGCCCCAGTAAAGAGGTACTGCATAGAAAATGATGCCAAGAGTCCCGATCCAGAAATGAGTGTTGGCCATTTTCTTTGAATAAAGATTGGTCCTGAATATCCTTGGGATCAGCCAGTAAAGAACCGCAAAGGTCATAAAACCGTTCCATCCGAGTGCGCCGATATGAGCGTGCCCAACCGTCCAGTCAGTGAAATGGGATATCGCATTCACTGTCTTGGTCGACATCATGGGTCCTTCAAATGTTGACATCCCATATGCAGTTACAGCAACAACCATGAATTTAAGTACGGGATCCTCGCGAACTTTATCCCATGCACCGCGAAGTGTCAGAAGTCCGTTGACCATACCGCCCCAGGAAGGAGCAATAAGCATGACCGAAAACACCACCCCGAGTGATTGTGCCCAGTTTGGAAGGGCTGAATAGATCAGGTGATGGGGGCCTGCCCAGATATAAAGAAAGATCAAAGCCCAGAAATGGACTATCGATAGCCTGTATGAGTATATCGGCCTGTTGGCTGCCTTCGGCAGATAATAATACATCAGCCCCAGGAATGGAGTCGTAAGGAAAAATGCCACGGCATTATGCCCGTACCACCATTGCACCAGCGCATCCTGTACACCTGCATAAACTATATATGACTTGAAAAAAGTCACAGGGATCTCGATGCTGTTTGCCACATGCAGTACAGCCACCGTCACAAAAGTGGCCAGGTAAAACCAGATGGCTACATAAATATGCCTTGTACGACGCTTAATGATAGTACCTATCATATTCCATCCGAAAACGATCCAGATCACGGCCACAAGGATATCGATGGGCCATTCAAGCTCGGCATACTCCTTACCTGTAGTAAACCCGAAAGCGAATGTGAGGGCTGCGGCCACAATGATCAGCTGCCAGCCCCAGAAATGAATTTTGCTTAAAATATCACTGAACATCCTTGCCTTGCAAAGACGCTGCAGCGAATAATAAATCCCTGTAAACATCCCGTTCCCTACAAATGCAAAGATCACCGCATTGGTGTGTATGGGACGGATCCTTCCAAAGGTTGTATACGGGATACCAAAGGTAAGCTGAGGCCAGATAAACTGCAGTGCCAGCAAAAGGCCGACTACCATCCCGATGACCCCCCAGAACAGGGTGGCATAGGCAAAAAACTTAACAGTTTTGTTGTCGTAGTAAAAGTTTTGATTTTCCATATATTATATTTGGTTTGTTGGATCTTCTTTCTCACAGGGAACAACAGTCCCGGGCTCATTGGGCTTCTCATCATCAAATAAAATCCTTACCGATGAGCCGTACGGATCATCATATTGCCCGGTCCTTACCGACCAGAAAAAAGCAATTAGCCCCGCCAGCGCAACCACCAGACTGAATCCGACCAGGACAAGGATAACATTCATAACCGAAAAATAATGTAAGAAGCAAATGTAAGAAGATCAAAATGAGAATTCCAAGATTACAATACCGAAATACTCAAAATTCCAATAATTTATATTCAGACTGAATATGCTATGTTTAGTTTTGCACTGGCCGAAGCAAGGTAAGTTGCTACAGTAATAAGCAATATGACTGAAACTGAGCTGAGCGGCATAAGTATTGCCGAAACAATCGGTGTTAGGTTGCCGCTGATTGCAAAACTTAATCCTATAAGGTTATAAAAGAAGGAAAACAACATGCTTAGAATGACTATTCTTTTGCTGGTCTTGCTGAACGAAAGAAAGTCGGCAAGTTTTCCGAACTGCCTGGATTCAAGAATGGCATCGCAGGAAGGAGAAAAATTATATACGTCATCGGCTATTGAAATCCCGCAATCGCTTTCATTCAAAGCCCCAGCATCATTCAGCCCGTCGCCAATCATCATCACCCTTTTACCCTCAGCTTTCAGTTTCCTCACATAGCTTAGTTTCTCAAGCGGGCCCTGGTTGAAGTTCAGGTGTTCAGGTGAAGCGAAATATTCCAGTAAAACAGGGAGTTCCGCATCATTGTCGCCCGAAAGCAGGTGGAGTTCATACTTTTCTCCAAGCGCTGTAAGCACTTCTCGCATTCCGTCCCTGTATTTATGTTTTAATATAATGTATCCTGAGGGCATCCCGTCTATGGAAACAAACAGGCTGCCGGCAGGCTTGCCCGCCGACCGGCTTCCAAGAACAAATTCTTCGGAGCCCAGTTTTATGTGAAGGTTGTTTACCTTTCCTTCCGTGCCTTTGGAGGTATGTTCTTTGAAATCCGTCACGGGCAGCGGGTTTGCATTAGGGAGCGCCT
Organism: uncultured Bacteroidales bacterium; assembly: GCA_903877385.1. Classification (GTDB taxonomy): domain Bacteria; phylum Bacteroidota; class Bacteroidia; order Bacteroidales; family FEN-979; genus CAIRDP01. The sequence continues at coordinate 51,583 of CAIRDP010000009.1, read as the reverse complement.
GGTAAACCGCTACGCTCATGGGATGTGTTGAGTGCCTGGCAAGCGAACGTACCAGGTTCAGTGAATCTCCTTTCAGCTCAAGATTCTCCAGGTTTGCATCAAGATCATGGGTTTTGGTAAGAGTGCCGGTCTTATCAAGCACGATGGTATTGATCCGTGAAAGTGACTCTATCACTGAACTTCGTTTGACATAAAAGCCGTTCCTGCCAAAAACCCTCATTGCTCCTCCGAATGAGAACGGGAGAGTCATGGCCAGGGCGCAGGGACATGCGACGATGAGTATGGAAGTAACGACAAGCGCTGCCTGGGAAGGATTGATGAACCACCATACCAGGCCTGATACGAAGGCAAGGATCAAAATGACCACGGTAAAATACCTGCTTATCACATCAATAAGCGATTCCATGTTGTTTTGCCGGGTATCATTGCTTTGTTTCTGGTTCCACAGCTCGGTGAGCCGGCTCTGGGTAACTTCTTTTTCAATCAACAGCTCTATGGCCGGACCCATCTGCTTGCCTCCGGCAAAAATTCTCTGCCCCTCCTCTTTCTTCACAGCATCCGACTCCCCGCTGACGAAACTGTAATCAATGTATCCTTCGCCCTTGACCAGGATGGCATCGGCAGGTACGAGCTCAGTATTCCTTACGAGAATCCGCATCCCGGTCTTGAGATGTTTGAGAGGAAGCACGCTTTCCTGCCCGGAATCTGAAATCAGGGTAACAGCCACAGGGAAATACGAACGGTAGTCCCTTTCGAATGAAAGTGCCTGGTACGTCAATCCCTGGTACCATTTACCTATCAGCAGAAAAAAAAGCAAACCGGCTAATGAGTCCATAAAGCCGGGCCCTGAGCCTGAAATAATCTCGTAAGCCGACCTGAAAAACAGGGCCAGTATTCCTATCGCGATCGGGAGATCGATGCTGATAAAGCGCTTTTTAAGTCCCTTGTAGGCTGAAATAAAAAAACCGGATCCGGAATAAAATGCAACAGGTATTCCCAGCAGGATATTCAGTATCCCGAAGTTCTGCCGTATGAAATGCTCTACTGAATCATCGATGGTCAGATAGGATGGAAAACTGAATAGCATAATGTTCCCGAAGCAAAAGCCGGCAACTCCCAAACGATAGTATACTCCCCTGTTTATGCTCTTTTTGGGTCTTTTATCAACTGATTCAAGTGATATGTATGGGGCATAATTTATCGAAGCAAGCAGCTCCACCAGGCCTCTCAGGGTTATCCCCGATTCATGAAATGTAAATGTGGCCTCTTTCTTCGTAAAATGTACTGCGGAATTCATTATCCCGGGTTGAAGCCGGTGGAGGTTTTCAAGAAGCCATATACAGGAGCTGCAGTGTATATTCGGGATAAAAAATTTCACCCTCGACACTCCGTTGTCGGAAAAGTCAAGGATCTCGGATTTAATCTCATCGTTGTCAAGGAAATCGTAGCGCTGGCCAAGTGCAGCGGAATTATTCTTCAAACCCGGGTGCTCACCCAGCTTGTAATACTCAACTGAGTTGCTTTTACTGAGGATCTCATATACCGTTTGGCATCCCGAGCAACAAAAAGGCTTTTCCTCAAACTGAATAATATTGGATCCGCAGTCCTCACCGCAATGAAAACATCTTACCGAAGCCTCGTTTTTTGTCATGGCGCAAAAATAAACAATGTGGTGAATTTTCGTACTTCTCATTTGCTTACTCTTTTTGGCTTCACCTGGCTTCATCTCCCTAATTTTTAGTAATTTTGCTAGGTTAAAAACCTTATTCTGTTCCCTATGAAAAAATTCATCCTCCTTGTTGTTCTTTTTATCGCTTTAGGAAGACCAGCTGCCATCCTGGCCCAGAATCTTCAATCCGATACGGCAAAGTATCCTTATTGGATTCAAATGATGCAGGACCCGAATGCAAATTTCTTCCAGACTCAGAGAGCTTTCAACATCTATTGGAATGGAAGGCCGATCACGAAGGGCTGCGGCTGGAAAGTTTTTAAACGCTGGGAATATATGATGCAGAGCCGTATAAACCCCGATGGCTCAATTCCTGCACCTGACGCTGCATATAATGCATACAGTTCCTACAAGACAACAAAATCCACTAAATCACAGGCAGGAAACTGGATATCCCTTGGTCCTTCGATGATCCCGCTGCCAGGACCGGCAGGGTATGAAGGACTCGGCCGAATAAATAATATTGCTTTTCATCCAACGGATCCGAATAAACTTTATGCAGCAGCCCCGTCGGGAGGTTTCTGGTACAGTTCCGACGGAGGACAAACCTGGTCAACTTCCACCGACACATTACCCACTCTTGGAGTTTCGGCTATCGTAGTCGATTATTCAAATACAAGTACAATTTTGATCGGGACAGGCGACAGGGATGCAGGTGATGCACCGGGCATGGGAGTGTTCAAAAGCACCGACAGTGGTCTTAGCTGGGCTCCTTCTAAAACAGGAATGGGGAATGCAACCGTGGGCAACATGCTGCAACATCCCACGAACCCGATGATATTTCTGGCCGCAACAAGCAGCGGTGTTTATAAGTCGGTCGACGGAGGAGCAAGCTGGACAAACTCAAAAAGCGGGAATTTCAAGGATATAAAATTTAAACCCGGTGATCCGAATACTGTTTATGCCGTTGCAGACTATCATTTTTACCGTTCCACCGACAATGGCACGAGTTTTACCCAGATCACCTCAGGATTGCCCAGTGCCCAGCGCGGGGTTATCGCCGTCTCGGCAGCCAATGACAGTTATGTCTACATCCTTCTTTCAAACGGTTCAAGCGGATACCAGGGATTATACCGTTCCACCGACTCAGGTCTTACATTCACAACCCGGTCCACTACTCCTAATATCCTCGATGGCTCATGCGGGGGCACCGATTCAGGAGGACAGGGCTGGTATGACCTGGCGCTTGCAGTGAACCCCACAAATGCCGAAATGGTGTTTGTAGGAGGTGTGGATGTGTGGAAATCGGCAAACGGGGGAACTTCCTGGGCTATCTGTTCCCAATGGTACGGCGGATGCGGCGTACCCGCTGTTCATGCCGACTGCCATATGCTGGCATTCTCACCTGTGAACGGCAATCTTTATGCCTGTAACGACGGGGGTCTCTGGGGCACGGCAAATACCGGCACATCATGGCAATATTATACCGAAACCATGACCATTGGCCAGATCTATAAGTTAGGCGTTGCCCAGACCGACAGGAACAAGGTCATTAACGGCTTCCAGGATAACGGCACCTATACCTATACCGGAGCAAACTGGCTTGCAACGGGAGGTGGCGACGGCATGGAATGTGCAATCGATTATACGAATGCCGCTTATACCTACTATACAATATATTACGGAGACATCTACCGCAGGTACAATAATGCCAGCGAGGCCCACATTGCCGGCAACGGCATAAACGGGATCACCGAAACCGGGGCATGGGTTACACCCTTCATCCTGAGCAGGTCAAATCACCGCAGCATGTTTATCGGGTACAAAAACATTTGGAGGGCCGGCAATGTGCTGCCCGGAGGAAGCATACATTTCAACAAGATCTCCGACAACCTGGCAGGCAGTAACAGCGTGGATATGGCAGTACTCGAACATTCGGCTGCCGACTCCAACATCCTGTATGCCGCACGCTCCGACAACAAACTATTCCGTTCCGACAACTGCCTGGATGCAAGTCCCGTCTGGCTCGACATAAGCGGGTACCTGCCCGTTCCTATGACGGCAACATCCATTGCCGCTCATCCTTCAGATCCCAACATTGTTTATATGACCTCGGGGACTAAAGTTTACAAATCAACAAACAAGGGAATATCCTGGGCTGAAATTACAGGGAACCTCCCATCTGTTCACGTCAGTACCATCGCTTATTACAAAAATGCCAGCGAAGGTCTTTATGTAGGAACAGATGCAGGGGTTTATTACAAGGACTCCTTCACGAACGGATGGATATCCTTCAGTTCAGGCCTGCCTGCCAGCGCCAGAATTACCGAGCTTGAAATATATTATGACAATGACTCGGTTTCACAGGATAATATCAAAGCAAGCTCCTATGGACGAGGCTTGTGGGGATCCGATTTATACCACGCACCGCTTACCGCCAATTTCTCGTCAAACCAGACAATTGTCCCACCGGGCTGCCCGATTAATTTCATGGATCTCTCGGCAGGCGTGCCTACCACTTGGGCCTGGACATTCACGGGTGCATCTCAGACCAGCTCAAGCCTTCAGAATCCTTCGGGTATCACCTATAACTCTATTGGTTCTTTTCCTGTCAAACTCAAATGCGGCAATGAATTCGGCCAGGACAGCATTATTAAAACCAATTATATTACTGTGAGCGGGACCCTGCTCCCTGCGGTTAACTTTGTTTCCAATAAGCAGCTGCTTTGTATAGGCGATACCGTGAAATTCACAGATATGTCACTGAACTGCCCCAACGCATGGTCATGGCAATTCACACCCGACGCCGTTACTTACATTAACGGCACAAGCAGTACATCTCAGAACCCTGAGGTCCTGTTTAACCTCGTTGGCCCGTACGACGTAAAACTGATAGCCTCGAACAATAACGGTCAAAGTTCCGTCACCCGGTCTGCGTATATCGTTAACGGCGGATACGGCACTGCATTCAAGGAAACCTTCGTCGGGGGATTCAGCGATCACCACTGGACCCTGGGAAACCCTGATAACGATTTGACCTGGGATACAATATCTGTTGCAGGAGTTGCAAACGGAGAAAAAGCTGCATGGATGAATCTTTATAATTATCCTTATATTGGCCGGCGCGACCAGTTGATCAGTCCGCCTCTCATGATGCCTGCAACTCTTCCTGTAGAATTGAGTTTCAGGCATGCATATGCACAGAGATTCAGCATCAAAGACTCACTTGTAATTAAAATTTCGACCGATTGCGGACAGACCTGGACCCGGATATGGGCCATGGGTCCTGATGGCACCCCATTGACCTTTGTGACCGCAGCCTCCACACCCAATTCATTTGTCCCTCAGAGCATCAATGAATGGTGCAGCGGCACTTACGGAGTCGACTGCTATTCCATCAATCTTCAGAATTATGTAGGGATGTCGAATATCAAGCTGATGTTCGAATCATACAACCATAACGGGAACAACCTTTATTTAACCGATATTCTCATTCAGGGCGAGGTTGGCATCGGTGAACAGGTTCTTGACCTTGACGGTGTAAGCATCTACCCGAATCCTTCACACGGGCTGTTTACACTGGAATGTCAACAATGTAAGGAAGCCCAGCAGCTAAGCGTAATTTCATCCGAAGGAGTGGAAGTATTCAGCAAGAACATTCCCGAAAGAAAATCCTCACTGAAAGAGTCAATAGACCTCAGCGGACTTTCCAAAGGGATTTATTTTATACGCCTTTCGGGCAACGGAAGAAGCAGGGGCGGAAAAATCGTATTGAATTAACCGGGTTAAGAACAAGCTCCTGCCCGAAAAATGATACTCTTTTTCAGCAATACCATCGAAGGCGATCTCATCAGGCTGGATGAGGATGAATCCAGACATTGCCTCAAGGTACTGAGGCTGGGCAGGAACGATGTTATTTATATCACCGACGGCAGAGGAAATCTTTACGAAGCGCGTATCACGGATACTGCTTTGCAGAAGGTAACTGCCCTGATAGTACAAACCATTGTCAAGCCTGAAGAAAAAGGTTTCGGTTTGCATATTGCAATTGCACCGACCAAAAACTCAGAGCGGTTTGAATGGTTCCTTGAAAAATCTTCTGAAATAGGGATTGACGAGATAACTCCTGTATTCTGCACACATTCCGAAAGGAACAGTATCAAGCCCGAAAGGCTGCACAAAATAATTGTTTCGGCAGTCAAACAATCGCTTAGAACAAGACTGCCAAGGTTGAATGAGGCTGTTGCCCTGACTGACTTCTTAAATGCGCCACGGCCTGGCATGAAATTCATAGCGAGTTGCTTAAGCGGCAGGGAACCGGAAATTCAGCATGTCTATACCAAAGGGCATGATGCAACCGTTCTGATTGGACCCGAAGGTGACTTCTCTGAAGCTGAAATTGAAGCGGCGGCCAATGCCGGTTTTATCCCGGTGAGCCTTGGCCCCGACAGGCTGAGGACGGAAACGGCCGGGATTTATGTTACTGCTGCAATCAACCTGGTAAACAGGATATAAGATTTTGTATGATGACCCTGTTGAAAAAATATTTTTATAAGATTCTCATCCCGGGCATACTTGCTTTGCCCTGCATCTCTTTTTCACCGGCCTCCTACCAGATTGCGCTTCTGAAATACGGCGGCGGGGGTGACTGGTATGCCAATCCCACCTCACTGCCAAACCTGGTTAAGTTTGCAAACAAAAACATGGGGACCAGTATCAGTGAAGAGGTAGCGACAGTCGATGCCGGCAATCCCGAGATCACGAATTACCCTTTTGTTCATATGACGGGACATGGCAACGTAGTCTTCTCGGAGCAGGACATCAAAAATCTCAGGAAATACCTTATAGGAGGCGGCTTTCTGCATATTGACGACAATTATGGGATGGACAAATTCATCAGGCCTCAGCTGAAAAAATTGTTCCCCGAACTTGAACTTGTGGAATTACCTTTCTCCTACCCTGTTTATCATCAGAAATATGATTTTGCAACGGGATTGCCCAAGATACATGAGCATGACGGGAAACCCGCACAGGGTTTTGGCCTTATCTGGGAAGGCCGCCTGGTGGTTTTTTATTCCTATGAATGCGACCTGGGCGACGGATGGGAAGATCCCGAGGTGCATCACGACAGCGAACCCACAAGGCTGAAGGCTCTCCAGATGGGATGCAACCTGCTGAGTTACGCTTTTACCCTTAAATAATCATTTTTACTACCTTTGCTTACAGATGGGAGCATTATATGAAAAACTGAGGCAGGATGTCCGTTTTGTTGAAGGCCTCACTGCCTGCCTTAATTGCGGAACCTGCACTGCAATCTGTCCTGCGGCCGAATTTTACAATTACCAGCCCAGGAAACTCGTTGACATACTGCAAACGCGGGATGACGAAAAGATCGAAGATCTGCTGAAAAGCGATACTATCTGGTATTGCGGTGAATGCATGTCGTGTGTTACCCGCTGCCCCAGGAATAATGCACCCGGCCTGCTCATCACAGCCTTACGTTCCCTTTCGCAGGAAATGGGGTATTTCGTGGAATCGGAAAAAGGCCGTCAGCAGCTGGCACTCAAACGGACTGTCGGCCACTGGATACTACAATACGGATACTGCCTTTACCCTTCGGAGATCACCCCCGAAAACCACCCGGAACAGGGCCCGGTATGGGAATGGGAATTTCAGAACATCGAAAAAATCATGGAACGGCTTGGAGCCAACTACCAGAAAGCAGGCCCTGGCGTACTCAGGGCCATCCCACAGTCAGACCTTGATGAGATTAAAAAGATTTTTGATGAAACCGGGGGTACAGAACGGTTTGAAAAGATAGAATCCTTTTCCAGGTTAAAGGCTGAGGAAATGGGGATGCAGCTTGACGAGGGAATGCAAAACGATTACATCAAACATATCTATACTTCAGTAAACAAGGACCATACAACCGGAATATGAAAGCCGAAGGAAAACGCCGGATATGGGATGAATACCAGAAAGAAATTGCCGGGGACAAGTACTTTTATGTCAGAAGCTGCGTGAGGCAGAATTTTTTTCCCGGAGCCGAAAAGACCTTCCTGCGTTACATGAAGGAAATGGGCAAGACTGTCTATGAAAACCCTTCCCATACCACATGTTCAGGTATCGGCTACCACTCCGACATAGTTCCGTTTGAAACCGCGATGACCATGGTGGCCAGGCAGTTTGCCCTTATGACGGAGTCGGGGTATGAGAATTTCGTCACCTCCTGTATCACCAGTTTCGGCCTTTATACCGAGGTGCTTGAGACATGGCATCATTTCCCCGAGCTTGAAGAAAAGATAAGGCTTCACCTGAGAAATGCTACCGGGAGGGAATTTAAAAAACCGAAAAACCTTGCCCATGCCAGCGATGTGACCTATAAACTCAGGAAAGAAATCAGCAGGGCCGGGAAATACAGGCTTGTAAACCGGAATACGGGCGAACCCATACGGGTGGTTGAACACATTGGCTGCCATTATTCCAGGATGTTCCCCAGCAAGGGAGTCGGCGGGGCTGAATATCCTTATGTTCTTGTAGGCATGATAGAAGAATGGGGAGGCCAAGTGATAGATTATCCCGAACGCAGGCATTGCTGTGGGTTTGGCTTCCGGCAGTACCTGGTCAAAGCAAACCGCGGGTATTCGATTTCGGCATCAAAAAAGAAATTCGATTCAATGAAACCCTACAAACCCGAGATGGTCCTTACCAACTGCCCCGGATGCCCCATGTTCCTTGACCGCTGGCAATATACCCTATCGGAAATGGAAGGCACCACATACGGCGAAAACGGACAGGGCATTCCCGTCCTCACTTATGAAGAACTGGCCGGGCTCATTCTTGGGTACAACCCCTGGGACCTGGGATTGCAGGTCCACCAGGTTCCTGTTGAACCACTAATGGACAAGATGGGCATTCCTTATGATCCGGAAACCAAATTCCTGGATAAAAACGGACATTCCATGGGCAAACCAAAGTCGCCCTCATTCCTGAAATTTTATTGATATGGAAAACACAGTCATTGTGATAGGAGGCGGGATCTCGGGAATGACAGCATCGGGTATGCTTGCTCTACAGGGAATGAAAGTCACCCTCCTTGAGAAGGAAGCTGAAACCGGAGGCCATGTGGCCCGCTGGGACAGGTTGTTTCCCGACCGTAAAAAGGCAGCGGAAGTCCTGGATTTTGCCAGGGAAGGGATGAAAAACGTGAACGTTGTCACCGGGGCTGAAGTTACCGGAATCAGCTGGCACGACAAGGGTTTCACGGTAACTTCCGGCATCATGCAGCCTGCATCTTCAGTGCCTGGCCCGGAATCTCTTATAGCTAATTCCGGATCCCTCATCAATGAAATTGCTGCCGGCGAGTCAAATTACACGGCCCGGGCCCTGGTCCTGGCCATGGGCTTCGACCTTTTCGAAGCCAGGAAGAAAGAAGAATACGGGTACGGTATCTATAACAACGTGATCACATCCGCAGACCTTGAAGAAAAATTTAAATCCGGCAAAGATATTCTCACCTCCGAGGGCAAAATACCGGCGAGGATCGGCTTTGTTCATTGCGTGGGATCCAGGGATGAGAAAGTCGGGAACCTATACTGTTCCAAGGTATGCTGTGTCACAGGAGTGAAGCAGGCAATCGAAATGAAGGAGATGTATCCTTCGGCCGAAGTCTTTAATTTTTACATGGATCTTAGGATGTTCGACCGGCATTTTGAAGAGCTTTATTATGAAGCCCAGCAAAAGTGGGGGGTCAGCTTTATCCGTGGCCGCCTCGCGGAATGTGCCGAAAACCCCGACGGCACCATCATCCTTAAAACCGAAGACACGCTTACCGGAAAACCTCTTAAAATGACGGTCGACCTTCTGGTCCTGCTTTCGGGTTTTGTGCCTGCTTCAGGTACTGCAAAGATCGCCGGGATGCTTGGCCTTCAAAGAGGGACCGACGGGTTTGTCAATTCAGCCGACAGCCATTCAATGAATAACCTGAGCGGGATACCCGGTGTATTCCTTACCGGGGCTCTGAAAGGGCCCATTTCCATAAGCGAAGCCATTGCCGATGCCAGGGCCACCGCTTTACTACTGGCCGATTATCTTAAATCAGGCAAACCATGATTGATTTCGGGTATACGTTGACAAAGGACAGGCAACTTGATTATGATCACGGTGATTTCAGGTATTTCAGGTTTGTAAAGGCCCTGGAGCCTTCCATTGACCTTTGCATCGGATGCGGCAGCTGCAGCGCAACATGTTCAGCCGCTCAGTTTACCGATTTCAACATCCGTAAACTTCATACAGTGATCCGCAGGGGTGATATTGAATCCATCAAAGCTGAACTCAGGAAATGCATGTTTTGCGGGAAATGCCAGCTGATCTGCCCCCGGGGTGTTAACCTCAGGAACCTGATACTGGCCATGAACCGGGCAATTGAACAATTGGGATGATAAAATTCAACTTATTCGTTCTGCCGTTCAGCTTTGGGCTTGTCTTCATAGTCTACAGTATCGTGATCCATTACTACAGGTGGATCAAAGCCCTGCCGGCAGTCGATAAAGTGAAACTTGCAAGCGGGGTCCGGAACCCTTCAAAAGTGCTCGCCTCACTGAAAGAAATTTTCCTTGAAGGACTGCTTCACAGGAGCCTGTGGAAACGTAATCCCCTGCTGGGATATATGCATATGAGCTTCGCTCTGGGGTGGTTCCTGCTGATCGTCGTTGGCAACCTTGAATCGAGGATCTACCACGGTTCACATATTAATGCCCCGTATTATCCTATTTTCCTAAAATTTTTCATTCACGACCGCCTGGTGTTATTTTTTGAAATCTTTACGGTCCCTGCTTTTTTCCGTTTCATCATGGATTTTATCCTGCTGTTTGTTCTGAGCGGACTAGTTCTTGCGTTCATCAAAAGGAAGAAGTCGAAATGGTTCGGGATGACAAAAACAACCAATCACAGCCTTTACGACCGCATAACTTTATCCTGTCTCTGGCTGATTTTTCCAATGCGGCTACTGGCCGAAAGTTATACGGCAGGCTACTTTGGAGGGGGGGGCGGCTTTCTCACCCAGAACCTGGGCAAACTGCTCGTCGCAATCACACCGGGTTCCTCCGAGATGATAGCATATTTTTTCTGGTGGTCTTATTCACTTGTTCTGGGTCTTTTCTTCATCCTGATGCCTAATTCAAGGTATATGCATATACCTTCTGAAATGCTGCTGATCGTGTTCAGGCATTGTGGCATCCAGCCTAAAAAATGGGGTTCGAGCTTTTCAAGCCTTGAAGCCCATTCATGCTCCCGCTGCGGTGTTTGCATCGATGCCTGCCAGCTGAATTTCGCTGCCGGGATAACCAATATCCAGGCCGTGTATTTCATCAGGGGGCTAAGGGAGCAGTGTGTTCCCGAAAATATAGCCCTCACCTGCATGGTTTGCGGCCGTTGCCAGGAAGCCTGCCCCGTGGGCATCAAAGTGGATTCTTTACGTCTGATAAAACGACGTGAAATAGGTTCAGGCCAGGTTTCCGATTTTTCCTACCTGAAAAACGGCCACCCTGGTTTTGCCGATGTGGTATATTTTGCCGGTTGCATGTCGCATCTCACACCCTCCATTCCCATTGCCATGGAAGGCATATTCAAAGAAGCCGGTGTGAACTACCTTTTCCTCGACCGCAGCGGCAGCATTTGCTGCGGCAGGCCCTTAATGCTGGCCGGTAAGGACAAACAGGCCAATGAGCTGATCGAATTCAACAAGATCCTGATCCGCCAGACCAGGGCTAAACTCCTGGTGACCTCCTGCCCTATCTGCTACAAGGTGTTCCGCGAGGAATATAACCTGCCGATAAGGATACAGCACCACTCACAGTACCTGCTAGAACTTGTAAAGGATGGCAGGATCGCATTGCAGAGCCAGCACCGCAGGGTGGTCTATCATGATCCCTGCGACCTGGGCCGGGGAGGCAATATTTATGAAGCCCCCAGGGAACTTCTTGGTAAAATTTCGGACCTTGTGCCTGCTGTAAAAGAATGCGCCGATGCCCTGTGCTGCGGGGGAAGCCTGGGATTGTTGAATACCCCTGTCAAGAAAAAAGACGAGCTTACGAAAAATGCGCTGGAATACCTGCTTAAAGACAGGCCTGATATCCTCGTGACAGCCTGCCCCCTGTGTAAAAAAACTTTCTCAAAACATTCGGGAACAGAGGTCAGGGATATTGCCGAAATGGTTCACGATGCCATACCGGGCAGGCTTATCCGCAAAACCCTTGCGGCAAAGGAACCCGCCCGCTTACTTGCCGATTGACCTGATCTGTTCGGTAAGGACCGAGATCCTGGCTTCGGCATCAGCCTGCTTCTTTTTCTCGGCTTCAACCACCTTGGCAGGGGCATTATTCACAAAGCTTGCATTATCAAGCTTCTTCATAACCATTACAAGAAACCCCTGCTGGTATTTCATTTCTTCCTCAAGCCTGGCAATCTCCTCTTCGGCGTTAATGCTCAGGACCAGGGGAATGAAACATTCGGTTGTCCCAACAATGAACGAAACCGAACCTTCTGGTTTATCAGGTGAGTACTGCAATTCTTTAAGGTTGCAAAGTTTTACAACAACATCGTCAAAATGGCTCGATGCTCCTTTGTCTTTTTCACTGCGGATGACAACCGTTATTTGCTCTTTCAATGGGATATTTTTCTCGGACCTTATCGACCTGGCCGAAATTACCAGTTCCCTTATGAATTCGAACTCTTTCACCAGGCTTTCATTGGTTGCTCCGGCCAGGGGCAGGCTTGCCTGCATAATGGAGTCTTCTCCCGAATTATGCAATACATGGTATATCTCCTCGGTAAGGAAGGGCATGAACGGGTGCATCAGCCTTATGAGTTTCTCAAAAAAATCAAGGGTCGCATCATAGGTAACACGGTCGATAGGTTGCTGGTAAGCAGGTTTTATCATTTCGAGGTACCAGGCGCAAAAATCATCCCAAACCAGCTTGTATACATCCCTCAATGCCTCAGAGAGCCTGTACCTGTTGAACTGCTCGTTGATGTCGGTGAGGGCTGAGTTCAGCACCGAAGTAAACCATTCAACCGATATGTGGTTTGAGTTTGGCTGATCAAGTGCAGGATCAACCGACCATCCCTTAACAAGGCGCATGGCATTCCATACCTTATTGCAGAAATTCCTTCCCTGTTCAACCAGGTTGTCATCATACAGCAGATCATTCCCGGCCGGGGAACAGAGCAACATGCCCATACGTACCGCATCGGCGCCGTACTTCCCGATCAGTTCTATGGGTTCCGGTGAATTTCCCAGGGATTTCGACATTTTTCTTCCCTGCTTGTCACGAACTATGCCTGTGAAATAAACATTTTTAAACGGGATCTCCTTACGGTACTCAAGGCCTGCCATGATCATCCTGGCAACCCAGAAAAAGATGATCTCGGGGGCTGTTACAAGGTCTATCGTGGGATAATAATAATTTATATCCGGATTTTCGGGTTTCCTAATACCGTCAAACACCGAAATGGGCCATAACCAGGAGGAGAACCAGGTATCCATCACATCTTCATCCTGCCTCAGGTCGTTTATCGTGATATGGGATCCGGGATCCGGGATCCGTGCTTGGGCAAGTTCGAAGGCTTCTTCCTTTGTCCTGGCAACGATAAAACTGCCGTCGGGCAGGTACCAGGCGGGTATCCTGTGCCCCCACAGCAACTGCCGTGAGAGGCACCAGTCATTTATGTTTTCAAGCCAATGCCTGTACATGTTCTTGTACTTGGCCGGGTGAAATCGCACCTCTTCATTTTCCACCACCTCAAGAGCGGGTTTGGCCAGTTCCTTCATCTTCATGAACCACTGCACCGAGATGCGGGGCTCGATAACCTCATCGGTTCTTTCCGAATATCCAACCTTGTTGGTATATTCCTCAATTTTAACGATCTGGCCTGCAGCTTCCAGGTCCTTCACTATCCTTGTCCTTACCTTGAACCGGTCCTCCCCTACATAAAGCTGAGCGGCCGGGCTTAAGGTTCCGTCGGCATCAAAGGTATCTATCACTTCGAGCTTGTATTTCAGCCCGAGTTTGTAGTCGTTTATGTCGTGGGCGGGGGTCACTTTAAGCGCCCCGGTGCCGAACTCCCTGTCGACATATTCGTCGAAAATCACCGGGATCGGCCGATTGATCAGAGGAACAAGGATTTTTTTTCCTTTCAGATGGCTGTAACGAACATCTTCAGGATGAACACAGATGGCAGTGTCGCCGAGTATGGTTTCGGGCCTTGTTGTTGCTATGGTGATCCACTCATCATTCGTTCCTTCAACCCTGTACCTTACATAAAACAAGCGGGAATGTACTTCCTTATAGATGACCTCTTCGTCCGAAACTGCTGTGAGCGCTTTGGGGTCCCAGTTTATCATACGGGCTCCCCTGTATATAAGCCCTTTATTATAAAGATCGATAAAGACTTCTATCACTGACTCATAGCGGGCTTCATCCATTGTAAAGCAGGTACGGTCCCAGTCACAGGAAGCCCCGAGTTTTTTCAACTGCTCAAGAATGATACCCCCATGCTTTTCCTTCCATTCCCAGGCATGCTTCAGGAATTCTTCCCGGCTAAGGCTTGCTTTGTCGATGCCCTGTTCCCTGAGCTTGCCCACTACCTTGGCTTCGGTGGCAATGGACGCATGGTCGGTCCCTGGTACCCAACAGGCATTCTTTCCCAACATCCGCGCACGGCGTACCAGGATATCCTGTATGGTGTTATTAAGCATATGCCCCATATGCAGCACACCGGTAACATTGGGCGGTGGAATCACTATGCAATAGGGTTCCCTGTTATCGGGAATCGAACGGAACATCTTATTCCTGATCCAGAAACTATACCATTTCTCTTCAACACTGGAGGGGTCGTATTTTGAGGCAATTTCCATGAGATACTTTTTGCAAACAGGGCGCAAAGGTAGGAAAAATAAGGAAGCGCAGGTATCAGTATAACATGCTTCGCTTCACAAGGTAAGGCATAAGCACATGGTTAAACGAGGCATTGATATCGGCCTCAACCAGGTCGATCTTGTACTGCCCGCATCGAAGGACAAGATCTTTCCTGAATTTTTCAATTCCTTTCAGGTATTGCTGCCTCACTTCCTCGGGAAACAGCTTAACTTCCTGGCCCGATTCCAGGTCTATGAATTTGTATGGGCGGTTTTCATAAATAAATTCAACTTCCTTCTTTTTATCCACAACCTGGAATAAAACCACTTCATGCTTATTATGCTTCAAATGCTGCAAGGCCGAGAACAATTCCTCTGTTTCTGCAGAGTTTTCAAACATATCGCTGAAGATCAAAACCAGTGATCTCCTGTGTATTCTTTCGGCCAGTTCATGAATAACCTGAGCCAGGGCTGTCTTTTTCCTGGTTTCGGGCGAGACCGGATGCAGCAGCTTTTCAAGCTCCCGGTACAGGTATTTATAATGAACCGAACTTGATTTACACTGCGTATGAAGTTCAACGCTGTCAGAAAAGAAGCTTAATCCTGCGGCATCACGCTGTTTTCTCAGGAGAAACATCAGGGCCGCTGTAAGGTAAATTGAAAAAGTAATTTTGTTGGGATTCCCGATATCAGGTTTGTTGATAACCGGGTAATACATCGAAGAAGAGTTGTCGATAAAAATCTGGCAGCGGAGGTTCGTTTCTTCTTCAAAACGTTTGACATATAGCCTGTCGCTGCGGCCGAACAGCTTCCAGTCGATATTCCTGATCGACTCCCCGGGATTATACAGCCTGTGTTCGGCAAACTCTACCGAAAAACCATGAAACGGGCTTTTATGAAGGCCTGTAATAAATCCTTCAACCACCTGTTTTGCAATAAATTCCAGGGGAGAGTAACGTTCAAACTGACTTTGGTCGAGGACAGGCATGGGAAAATAGCGAAGTAGCGTTTTAGCGAAATAGCGAAATTATTTCGCTATTTCGCCATTTCGCTATTTCGCTACTTGTTAAATGTGTTTTTCTACCAGGTTCTTGTAATTGGCCTTGGGAACGGCTCCTACCTGTTTATCTACAACTTCGCCATTCTTGATGAAAAGAACGGTCGGAATATTTCGTACCTTGTATTTTGCAGTGGTAACAGGGTTTTCATCCACATTCAATTCGCCTGCCACTATCCTTCCTTCATATTCTGCAGCAAGCTCATGAATGATCGGGCCTACCATCCGGCACGGACCGCACCATTCGGCGGAGAGATCTACAACAACTAATTTATCGGATTTTTCAACCTTTTCGGCAAAATCGGCATCAGTGAAAGTCTCAAACATATTTCAAAATTTTACACAAAATTAATAAATCATTTCCACATTATTCAGAAAGATGGAAGCCAATCCCGGGAAAATCAGCCATGGCCTGTATCAGTTCTTTTGCATTCACCCTGAACCGCTTTGACGGAAGCTCTATAATGAACGTTTCCATTGGATCAGCCACCCGTATCCTTAGCTGGCACTTTCCTTTATGATGTTTTACAAGTTTCTGGATTTTATCGACTGTTTCAGCGTTCAGCTCTTCAATCGGGAAGGTAAGAGTAAGTGACCTCGCATGCTTTTCTATGACTTCGGCGAGCAGCGAAACATGAAGCACCTTGAGGGTCAGCTGGTCAGGATTGTCGTACCGGGGTTCGATTTTCACTCTAATAAATACATGCTGCCCTTCCTCCATGAAATGTTTAAAACGCAGGTAATCCTCCGAAAAAAGGGAAACTGAAACAAAATCCACATAATCTTCAATCGCAAAGGAGCCGAAGGGTTTGCCTGTTTTCCCGGTCTTATGGGTCGCACTGACCACAGTGCCCGCAAAACAAACTTCCTTGCCTTTGTATGGTCGCAGATCGGCTTTGAGTTGTTCCGTGGTAACATCACAAAACTGATCGATCTCAAGCTTATAATCATCCAGAGGATGGCCGCTCATATAAAACCCTGTAATTTCCTTCTCGTACCTGAGCTGCTCAAGCCTTGACCAGGGAGGACAGTCGGGAAGCCTCAGATCAACCATTTCAACTACTTCAGCTTCACCGAACAGCGACTGTTGCGAACTGGATTTCCTGGAATGGTAATCGGTGGCATGTCTGATTACGCTTTCCAGGAAGGTAGTCTCATCCCCGTTTTCCTTATGAAAAAGCTGTGCGCGGTGCATTCCGTCAAAACCATCAAAAGCCCCGGCTTTTGCGAGAGCTTCCATGCAACGTTTGTTTATATGGTGAGATGATATCCGCCTTGTAAAATCAAAAATACTGAAGAAAGGGCCATGCTTTTTTCTTTCGTCGGTTATAGCCATAACAGCGGCTTCCCCAACATTTTTGATCCCTGCCATTCCGAACCGGATCTCCCCCCTGCGGTTTACTGTAAACCTGTGCTCGCTTTCATTGACATCAGGCCCCAGGACCAACAGGGCCATCCTTTTACATTCGTCAAGGAACAAGGTGATCTCTTTAAGGTCGGAGAGGTTGCGGCTAAGGACGGCAGCCATGAATTCGGCAGGATAATGGGCTTTAAGATATGCCTGACGGTATGCAACATAGGCATAGCAGGTTGAATGGGATTTATTGAATGCATAATTTGCAAAAGCCTCCCAGTCCTTCCATATCTTGCTTACAGTTTCTTCATGAATCCCGTTTCTTTTGCAGCCTTCGAAGAACTTTGGCCTTAGTTTGTTCATTATTTCTTCGATCTTCTTTCCCATCGCCTTACGAAGAGAATCGGCTTCGCCCTTGGTGAAGCCTGCAAGCTCCTGCGAAAGAAGCATGACCTGTTCCTGGTAAACGGTAATACCATAAGTGTCCTTAAGGTATTTTTCCATGACCGGGATATCGTATTCTATCTTTTCCCTCCCGTGCTTACGGTTGATGAACCTTGGAATATACTCCATCGGCCCCGGGCGATAAAGGGCATTCATGGCAATGAGGTCCTCGATCTGGTTGGGCTTGAGTTCCCTGAGGTATTTCTTCATCCCATCCGATTCAAACTGGAATATGCCTGTTGTCTTGCCCTGGCTGAAAAGCTCGTAGGTAACTTGATCGTCGAAGGGGATAGTTTCAATATCCAGGTCAAACCCTTTCGAAAGTTTTATATTGTCAACGGCATCCTTGATGATGGCTAATGTTTTCAGCCCAAGGAAATCCATTTTGAGCATGCCCACTTTCTCAATGTAATCCCCGTCAAACTGGGTTACCAGCAGGTCCGATTCCTTATTGGTTGCAATGGGGATGTACTTTGTAAGGTCATCCCTTCCTATGATTATTCCGCAGGCATGCAACCCGGTCTGTCGGATCGATCCTTCAAGTTCCTCTGCATATTTAAGCGTATCGGCAATCAGCTTGTTTGATGAGGTCCTGGCTGCTTTCAGTTCCGGGACTTCTTCATAAGCGGCTTTCAATGTGATCCCTGGCCGGCCCGGGATCAGTTTGGTGAGGGCCGAGACCTGGTCTATCGGCATCCGGTGAACCCTTCCCACATCCCTGATTGCCCCTTTTGCGGCCATCGTTCCAAAGGTAATGACCTGGGCCACCTTGTCACGTCCGTATTTGTTTACAACCCATTTGAGCACACGATCCCTCCCGTCCTCATCGAAATCAATATCGATATCAGGAAGGGAAACGCGGTCAGGGTTGAGGAACCTTTCAAAAAGAAGGTTGTATTTCAAGGGATCCACATCGGTAATCCTTATGCAGAAAGCGACAACCGATCCAGCTGCTGATCCCCTTCCGGGGCCCACTGCAACCCCCATTTCGCGGGCAGCGTTAAGAAAATCCTGGACTATGAGGAAATACCCGGGATACCCCATTTTTTTAATGGTGGCAAGCTCAAAATCAATTCTCTCACTCAGCTCGGAAGTGAGTGCAGGATATCTTTTTTCGGCTCCTTTATAGGTGAGATGCCTGAGATATTCATCAGCATCGGGGAAGTCCTCAGGGAGAGGAAAATCGGGCATTATAGGATCCCTGTTCAGGTCAAACATCTCGATTTTTTCCAGGACCTCCATGGTGTTTTCAAGGGCTTCAGGGATATCCGAAAAGAGTTCTCCCATTTCCTCCTGGCTTTTAAGCCACTCCTGCCCTGTGTACCGTAACCGGTCTGGGTCGTCCATGAATTTTCCCGTGTTCACGCAAAGTAAACGGTCGTGCATCTCTGAGTCAGCTTCATTAAGAAAATGCACATCGTTGCTGGCAATCAGCCTGACATTGAATTTTTTTGAAAGCTTTATCAGCACCTTGTCAACTTCGGCCTGCCTTTCATAAACGCTGTGATCGCGGGTGGGATCGGTAGCCTTATGCCTCATCAGCTCGAGGTAAAAATCATCGCCGAATACTTCCTTGAATTCGGCAATGGCGGCCTCTGCTTTATTTATATTCCCTGCCTGTATAGCCCTTGGGATCTCTCCCGCCAGGCAGGCCGACGAAATAATCAGCCCTTCGTGATATTCCTTTAGCAGCTGTTTATCTATCCTTGGTTTGTAATAAAAACCTTCGGTCCATGAGAAGGAGATCAGTTTGACCAGGTTCTCATAGCCCCTGAGGTTCTTGGCCAGAACTATCAGATGTTCGCCTTTGCGGTCGGCCGGGTCCATCTTGTTGAGACACGACCTCCTGGCTACATATGTTTCACAACCTATAACCGGTTTGAAGTCCTTGATCCCGGAGGCGGCTTCAAGAAAAGCCTTGGCTCCGAACAAGTTGCCGTGATCGGTTATGGCAACCCCTTTCATTCCAAGTGAAGATGCTTTTTTAACCAATCCTTTCACATCACAGGCTCCATCCAGGATGGAATATTGGGAATGTACATGCAAGTGAGTAAAATTCAGCATCTTGAAAAAATTACAAGGGAGAGATAATGGAATTCAAAAATACCTGATAAATGATTTCACCGGAGGATTGTTGAAAACTAAAAATTAGCGGTCACGGCATTCCGATCTTGAAATCCTCTGCGCTTTTTCTTATTTTTGCTGTAAACTCGGTGTCATGATACCTGTTTCCCATTTTCATCCCTTATCGGTCCACTTTCCCATTGCACTGATAACAGTCGCATTTTTGTTTGACCTTGTATCACTTCTGTATAAAAAGGAAACCTGTTTACCCAGGGCAGGATATTATTTGCAGGTCCTTGGTATGCTTGGGGCAATTGCTGCATGGGGAACCGGGCATTTTATTGCCGGCGTAAACCAGATGGAAGGTGAAGCCATGCAGGTGAAAGATGCGCATGAGTTATTCGCGACCATGGCCCTGGTGGCTGTAATCGTTGCCACGCTTGCAAGGATCATACTGGTTTACCAGAAAACTGAAAATACATTTTACAAATATATCCCTTTCGGTTTGTCATTGGTATCTGTGATTTTTATTACAATCACGGGGTTCCTGGGAGGGAAACTGGTCATGGATTTTATGATCGGGATTTAATATACGCAAAGATATAAGCCGGGGACGTTTAACATTAAAATCTGAGACTATGAGAAAAAAAAGAATGCTTTCATTGATCTTTATGATTGTATTAGGATTATCGGCCAGGGCCGGCACCGAAAAAACAATGGAGAACCTGAAAGCTGCTTACAAAGGTGAATCTGCTGCCTCGGCAAAGTATGCCGCTTTTTCAGAGCAGGCCAGGAAAGAAGGACTTTTGCCTCTTGCCATAATGTTTGCAGCCACATCAAAATCCGAAGCTGTACACGCATTAAATCACAAGGCAGTAATTGAAAAACTTGGCGGGAAAGTGGAATCCGAAAGTCCGCAGTTTACTGTAAAAACAACAAAGGAAAACCTGGACGACGCCATTAAGGGCGAGAACTATGAAATGATGACCATGTACCCCGAATTCATCAAGGCAGCGAGGGATGAAAATGCAACTGATGCCTTAAAGTCTTTCCGCTGGGCCATGGAAACAGAGAAAAAACATTTCCTAATTTACACGAATGCCATAAATGCCCTGAACAAGAATGACGTGAAATCTTTACCAAGGGTTTATTGGGTTTGCCCTAAGTGCGGGAATACCTATGATCAGGCAAAACCGGAAGAAAAATGCGCATTCTGCTATACTTCCAGGGACAAGTTTATCAAGTTTGATAAATAGTTCGTTCACCTTTTGGCAGATTAATATTATTTTACGACCTTTGCACCCCTGTTTCATTTAACAGGTAGTATTAAGATCAATTATTCATTTAATCAATCAATTAGGTATGCCAACCAAAATCAGGTTACAGAGAAGAGGTAAGAGAGGCCAGCCTTTCTACCACATTGTTATTGCGGATGGTCGTGCACCACGGGATGGGAAGTTTATCGAAAAAATTGGCACCTATAACCCGTTAACAAGGCCAGCCGAAATTGATATCGATTTTAATTTAGCCATCAACTGGCTGAATAACGGGGCCCAGCCGACCGATACGGTCAAGGCCATTTTATCGTACAAGGGAATCCTTTACAAAAGTCACTTGCTTAAAGGTGTTCAAAAAGGCGCTATGACCGAGGAACAGGCTGAAATCAAATTTCAGGCATGGCTTCAGGACAAACAGGCCAAGATCGCAGGCAAGAAGAAAGACTACGAACTCAGCGTAAAGGATGCGCGCAAAAAGCTGCACGAAAATGAAATTAAACTCAACGAAGCCAAAGCTCAGGCCGTTGCAAAGAAACGTGCCGAAATCGCTGCCGCTGAGCATGCTTCCGTAGTTGTTGCCGAAGAAGCCCCGGTTGTTGCCGCCGAACCTGTTCAGGCTGAAGAACCAAAGCAGGAATAAGCTGTATTTGAGCTTGTCTCATGCCAAACAATGACTTTTATTACCTGGGAAAAATTCTCAAAACATTCGGCAATAAAGGTCAGCTCATGGTCCA
The DNA here is from genome assembly GCA_903877385.1 of uncultured Bacteroidales bacterium. GTDB lineage: Bacteria > Bacteroidota > Bacteroidia > Bacteroidales > FEN-979 > CAIRDP01. Next base: position 30,068 of record CAIRDP010000009.1, on the reverse strand, counting down.
CCTCGATGTGGATGAACCCGAGAAATATCAAAGACTGGAATCCGTTTACCTGGATGTATATGGTGAACGGATTCCGTTTTTTATCACAAGGGTAGAACTTAAAAACAGGAATTCTGCATTATTTTCTTTTGCCGACGTTTCTTCGGCCGATGAAGCTGAAGAATATACAGGAAGGGAAATGTTCCTTCCTGTTTCAAGCCTGCCCCCCCTCAGCGGCAAACAGTTTTATTTTCACGAAGTCGAAGGATATACGGTCATTGATTCCAGGCAAGGTGAACTGGGAATAGTGGAAAGCATTTTGGATCTGCATCAGCAGGCCTTGTTCCAGGTACGTCATGGTGAGAAAGAGATTCTCATCCCTGTGGTTGACCAGATAATTAAGAACATCGACAGGGAAAGGAAGATCATTCATATTGAAGCACCCGAAGGATTAATCGAGATATACCTGTAGTATGTCTTTCCGTTTTCGCCAATTCCAGGTTGAAGACTCCCGTTCCACGATGAAGGTTGGTACAGACGCTATGCTGCTTGGGTCGTGGGTTAGGCCCGTTGCAGCATCATCGATACTCGACCTGGGAACAGGATGCGGCGTACTGGCGCTGATGATGGCCCAGGTTTCCGATGCAAAAATCGATGCAATCGACATTCACAGACCATCTGTAGAGGAAGCAGATCATAATGTATTACAAAGCCCATGGGCGTCACGCATCCATGTCATCCACCGTTCACTTGGGGAACATGCCCGCCTTGCCGTCCATCCTTATGACATCATCATATCCAATCCTCCTTTTTTTATAAACTCACTTAAACCTGTTTCTCCGGGGAAGCTTATTGCAAAACATGAATGCACCCTTACGTTTGAATCCCTGCTGGAGCATTCCCTGAGTTTAATGCATGCCGGCTCCTCACTTTGTCTTATTCTGCCTGTAAATGAAGGAAAACTGTTCACGGCAATGGCCTCGGATAAAGGCTTATATCCGGCCAGGACACTCACAATAAAGCCTTCGCCCTCAAAACATCCCCACCGCATCCTGGTCGAATTCAGGTTCAAAATACCATCTGAACCCTTTGAGGATAAGCTGGTAATACTGGACCATCAGAACCGCTTCAGTGAGAAATACCTTTCCATGACTCAAAATTTTCATCTTTTTAATCAGAAGAATACCTGATGTTTTATACTTTTGACAAAATTCTTCTGATTATGTCCCGAATTTTCAGGCATTTAAAACAAAGCCTTTCGTTCAGCCTGATACTGTTGATTCTATTTTCATGCGGGTTGAAGGAAAGCAAACTGAGGATAGCTTTATCAAAATCTTCGCCAAATTATGTACAGTGGCTTAAAAGAGCTGACCCCGGGGTACAGATAATCAACCTGTATACCCTGAACAAGAATGTTGCGACAGAAGTGCTTGGCAATTGTGACGGGCTGTTACTGACAGGAGGAGAAGATGTTTATCCGGGCTGGTACGGCAAGGAGACTGAATCGGGCAGATGCAGCGGATGCAACCTGCGTCGCGACAGCCTTGAAATAGCGGTTATAAGCAAAGCCCTGGAGATGAAAATGCCCATATTCGGCATCTGCCGGGGTCATCAGCTAATCAATGTCTATCTGGGAGGCAAACTCATTATAGACCTTCCCACAGATTACGGACAAAGGGTTACCCATATGTGCAGGGATTATTTGCATTGCACTCATGAAGTCTACGTTCAGAGGAACTCTTCACTGTACCAGCTTACCGGTGTCGATTCCGCCCTTGTAACAACAAATCATCATCAGGCGGTTGACCTGCTGTCACCACTGCTGACAGTAAGCGCCCGATCGGCTGATGGGCTTGTTGAAGGCATTGAGTGGCTGAATCCCGAAGGTAAAAATTTTTTAATGGGGGTACAATGGCATCCCGAACGAATGGATGCCGGCAATCCTTTGTCGGGTAAGCTTGCCGATAAGTTCGTAAGTGAATGTAAAACATTTCTAAACTCAAAGAAGCATTTATGAAATTCCACTCCGATATTCTTCATTATACAACGGTTTTCATTGGCTTTCTGGCTATGCTGAACCCTCTGGGTATCCTGCCGATATTTATTGGTATGGTAGAAGACCTTGACGATAAAACGGCAAGGTGGATGGCATTCAGAGCTTCTTTTTCAGCTTTTCTGATCATTGCTTCATTCTGCATTTTCGGTCACCTGATCTTCCGTGTTTTTGGGATAACCATACCTGCATTCCAGATCGCTGGCGGCATTATTGTATTTTTTATCGGTTATAATATGCTCAACGGGGAGGAGTCAAAGATCAAAGTTCAGAAGGAAATGAACGCCGAGGATATGAAACAGGCCCTTTCGAACTTCGCTGTTACTCCATTGGGTATGCCGCTGCTCGCAGGCCCGGGTACGATCGCAACGGCCATGAACTTTGTAGGAGCTGATAAATCCATCGCCAATGTGGTCATTGTAATCGGGTTATTCGCAATTATCGCTTTTCTTACATACCTGCTGTTCCTCTCATCAAAAAAGATTGCAGCACTGCTGGGGAACGGATTAATTAAGATAATTACCAGGGTGATGGGCCTTATCCTCACAGTGATCGCAATCCAGATGCTCATCATGGGCATCATTGGGGCGGTAAAATTGTACACTTCTATAGACATCTGATTTACACACCTTATTTTTCCCTGATGAAAGCCATTTCTCTTCCCTTGCTTTTAAGTTTCTTCGTACTAATGCTGACAGCTTGCACACATACCCAAAAGGAATATTATCCTTCAGGCCAGATCAAATCGGAGGTCACCACAAAAAGCGGGAAATACCAGGGCGAAGCTGTTTATTATTATGAAACCGGCAAAGCCATGATGTCGTGTACTTATAAAGATAATATGCTGGAAGGCTCCCTCCTCCGTTACTATCAATCGGGATACCGTAAAGAACTTCAGACTTACCAGAAAGGGATATTAAACGGGGCGGCAAGAACCTGGGACAGATATTCCCATATGATCCAGGAAATGAATTATGTTAACGGTAAGCCCGAAGGACTGTTCCAGGAATGGTATCCAAACCGTGTATTGAAGGTTGACGGGCATTATAAGAACGGGATGTACGAGGGTATCTGGATGTATTATGATTCATTCGGCAGAGTGACTGGGCAGGGTGAGTTTACTAACGGCAATGGCAGCCAGAAAGCTTACTATTCAAACGGGCAGATCAAGCAATTCACTCATTATAAGAATAGTATAAAAGACGGTGAGGAAATTTTCTATGCCGAAAACGGGAAGATAACCCAGAGTATAGTATACAAAGGAGGTAATGCCATAAATACTACCGCCCCGGGGAGTCCGAAAAAGTAGTTTTGCCTTTGAAAATAATGGTTTTGTTTTGTTGTTCATGAAAATCGCCGTAATTTTGCTTTTGTTATTTTATTAACAATTTTGATCTGGTAAAGCTTAAAACTTATTAATAATCTAAAACTGAATCACAATGAACTTAGAAAAAATCATGAGCGACCTGGAGAAAAAAAATCCGGGTGAGGTAGAATTCCTGCAGGCTGTGCGCGAAGTGCTTGAAAGCATTCAGGATGTCTATAACGAAAATCCTCATTTTGAATCTGCCAACATCATTGAACGTATCATCGAACCTGACCGGGTGCTGATGTTCAAAGTCAGCTGGGTGGACGACAGTGGTAAAGTACAGGTAAACCGGGGCTACAGGATTCAATTCAACAATGCAATCGGCCCCTATAAAGGGGGATTGCGTTTCCACCCCAGTGTTAACCTTAGCATATTAAAGTTCCTTGGGTTTGAACAGATCTTCAAAAACAGCCTTACTACCCTGCCTATGGGCGGAGCCAAAGGCGGTTCCGATTTTGACCCAAAAGGTAAATCCAATGCCGAAATCATGAGGTTCTGCCAGGCATTCATGCTCGAACTCTGGAAAGTTATAGGTCCCGAAACTGACGTTCCGGCCGGAGATATCGGTGTTGGCGGACGCGAGATAGGGTTTCTTTATGGTATGTATAAAAAACTTGCCCGTGAAAACTCAGGAGTGTTAACCGGTAAAGGACTTAGCTGGGGAGGAAGCCTTATACGCCCTGAAGCAACAGGCTTCGGAGCCGTTTATTTTGCTAAGGAAATGCTGGCTACCAAAAATGAAACTTTCAAAGGCAAAACGGTTTGCATTTCCGGTTTCGGTAATGTAGCATGGGGAGCAAGCCTGAAAGCAACCGAATTGGGGGCAAAAGTGGTCACCATCTCAGGCCCTGACGGGTATATCTATGACCCGGATGGTATCTCGGGCGAAAAGATCGAATACCTGCTTGAACTGCGTGCATCCAACCAGGATATTGTAAAGCCCTATTCCTATGAATTCCCGGGAGCACAGTTCCACCAGGGAAAACGTCCATGGGAAGTCAAATGCGATATCGCACTCCCCTGCGCTACACAAAACGAACTTAGTAAGGAAGATGCACTCCAGCTTGTAAAAAACGGGGTTCGGTGTGTTGCTGAAGGCGCAAATATGCCATCTACCCCTGAAGCCGTTGAGGTCTTCCTTGAAAACAAGATCCTCTTTGCTCCAGGTAAGGCTGTAAATGCAGGAGGTGTTGCCACTTCAGGCCTTGAGATGTCACAGAATGCGATGAAATTAAGCTGGCCTCTTAAAGAAGTTGACGAAAGATTGCACCATATTATGTGCAGCATCCACGAACAGTGTGTAAAACACGGTAAAGGAAAAGACGGTTTTGTAAATTATGTCAAAGGCGCTAATGTAGCCGGCTTCCTCAAAGTGGCAAACGCCATGCTTGACCAGGGAGTTATCTAAAAATCAGTCTCTTGCAAAAAGGCTGTCGGCACCAGGCATGACAGCCTTTTTTTTGCGCTTTTCCTTTTAGTACTTTTGCCAAACCAAATCATTCTAAATGGAGTTTTTAAACCCCTCTTTCCTGTATGGCCTCAGCGTACTTGCAATCCCTGTCCTGATCCATTTATTCAACTTGCGCCGTTACAGGAAAGAATATTTTACCAACGTCCGTTATCTTTTAAATATACAAGTCGAAACCCGTAAACGTTCAAGGCTGAAGCAACTCCTGGTACTGGCAGCAAGACTGCTGGCAATAGCTGCCCTTGTCTTGGCTTTTGCACAGCCTTTTATCCCTTCGCCCTTGCAAGGCAACCATAAATCGGGATACCAGGCCATCAGCATCTATATTGACAACTCATACTCCATGGAGGCAATCGGGACCGAAGGACGGCTGCTTGACCTGGCAAAAAAACGGGCTTCAGAAATTGTTACTGCCTACAAGTCATCCGACGTTTTTCAGTTAGTGACCAACGACTTCGAAGGGAAACATATGCCATTTGTAAGCCGTGAAGAATTTCTAAGCATGCTCAAGGAAGTGAAAATCACTCATGCTTCAGTTGGCCTGCATGAGATCTTTCGAAGGCAGAACGATCTGTTTGCCCGGCAAGCAGGGGCTCATTCATTATTCCTCATATCTGACTTTCAGAAAAGCACAGCAGATTTTGAGAACCTGCATACTGACTCAACCACCCATTATATTCTGGTTCCAGTTGAATCTGTCAAGCAAAATAATCTTTATATAGATTCAATCTGGTTCACAACCCCTGTTCACAGCCTGGGTCAGGCGGTTAAACTTAAAGTAAGTATAAGGAATTGCGGCAGTGACCAACTTAAGGAAATCCCACTTCGGCTTATGCTGAACGGCCTTCAGAAATCGGTAACCAGTTTTAATATCGGACCCGATCAGTCAACCGAAGTTTCCCTGCCATATACCGAAGATAAAAGCGGTTTTCAGCTTGGGAGGCTGGATATCACAGATTATCCTATCGTTTACGACGACATGTTTTATTTTGCCTATGATATTTCCGACGAGGTAAAGGTTCTCTGTATTTACGGCAAGTCTCCCAACCCCTATCTTAAATCCCTGTTTACCTCCGATTCAATATTCATCTACCGTTCATACCCTGCCAACCAGGTCGACTATGGATCATTCAATAAACAAAACCTGATACTGATCTCAGGCATGGACGAACTTGCCTCAGGTTTGGCCAATGAGCTTAAATTATTTATTGAAAGAGGTGGCTCAGTCTGCATATTCCCACCAGAAATTACTGTTAGCCAGACCTATAATACCTTTTTTACTTCTCTAGGAACATCCACTTTGGGTAAGATTGATACGGTAAAACAAAGGGTCGCTTCACTTGATGTGGAGAACGAACTGTTTACGGATGTATTTGAAAAAGACGCATCAGGTAAGGTCAGGATGCCTGATAATGTGGACTTTCCACAGGTAACAAAACACTATCCCCTGATAAACGGTGCCACTAATCCTGCAACAGTCCTTATGAGGCTGCAGGACGGGCTTCCTTTTTTCAACAGCACGAACATCGGCAAAGGAAAACTGTATTTGTGCGCATCACCTCTCGATCCATCCTGCTCAAATTTCCAGCAGCACCTGTTATTCGTTCCTGTCATGTTCAGAATGACCTTTTTAAGCGAGAACCAGTCTTCATTGTATTATATAATTGGCCGGAATGAGCCTCTCACTCTTCCTTCAGATACCATAAACGATAAGAATATGGTTAAAATTAAAAACTGGAGCAATTCGTTTGAATTTATTCCTGAGATGAGAACATCAGGGCAGCAGGTACAGGCTTTTATTCATGGACAGATCAATGAAGCCGGCTGGTATTTGGTCTACCGTGGCAATAAACAGCTCTCCTCCCTTGCCTTTAATTATGACCGCAGGGAATCAAACATCAACTGTTTCAGCAGCAAAGAGATAGACGGTAATCTGAAAAAATACAACCTCCGGAACATGCTTGTTCTTAAACCATCAGGCCTTCCTTTTACAAAGCAGGTTGAACAATTGAATATGGGTGTGCCTTTATGGAAATGGTTTATTATTCTGGCCCTTTTATTCATTGCGGCAGAGATTCTGATCATCCGGTTTTCACATCATGCCCCCCGGAACTAAAACACTCCAGGTAAATTCAGGATTCCCTAAATTCCTTTAATTTCAGTTTCTAAAAAGGCCAATAGTGTAAAATATTTTTACACTTCTGTAAAATATTTTTACACTTATGTCAAATATTTTTACACTTAAAAAATCATCAAAATTGCTATCTATTTGGTATTATTGCTGTTACGTTATTGGCACGATATTTGCTCTTGTATAGTCATATAAAACAAAGAAATAACCCAAAAAAACAAACATATGAAAGCTTTCAACCTCATCAACCTGTACAACGCCGAAATCAAGAAGTCAAACCTTTCAAACGTACGCGGTGGAGCTGATATAAAATGTATTTGCTCAACTACTGCTCCTGCAGTCACTGTATATCAGCAATCCCCGGCAGGTGACATTTGCTTATGCCCCGACGGCCCCAACTACAATTCGACCAAGAATAAAGCCGGTAATCTCTGATACCAGGTTTCTTTCATATTTACGGCTTGCAAAACCTTATCTTTGCGGGGTTGAATCGTTTTTACCCTGCAATAAAAAACCATGAAAGCGGCTATCCCCTTTTCAACTACAACAGGCCATCAATATTTATATAGTTCCTACAACAAGCAATTCCTTCTCTCCCACCCGCTTATAAATTATTTTGCCGGTTTGCAGGGAGCTGTTAAATCCCCTGAAAGAATCAAAAATAAAGCCGGCAAAAGCCAGCTTGTACGCATTCCCGGCCTGGGAAATTATTGCCTCTCCGAATACCAGTATTACCTTAAAAAATTTTATTTTCTAAAGCATTATGGGTTTTTCAAACCTGGGGTTCAGAAAAACCGGGATGGGGTGTTCCCCCCAAACAGGATTGAACAGAACCTGGCCCAGACCAAACAGATTATTTTTGAAACAACCGAAGACTGCAATCTCGATTGCGTTTATTGTACCTACAGCAAGTTCTATTTTAACAAAGAGAGGGAAAGGAATAAAATCAATACAGGGGATGCCATTCAGCTTCTGGATCTTATTCTAAGCAAACGCCGCATCAATCCTGACCAGGAACTGGCCATCAGCTTTTACGGGGGGGAGCCTTTTAAGAACTTCAGCTTTATAGAGCAGATTGTAAATTATATAAAGGCCCATAAGGACCGTTATTTAAAAATCAAATACTCACTTACAACCAATGGTTTATTGCTCAGGAAGTACATCAACTTCCTGGTTGAAAACGATTTTGAACTGGCTATCAGCCTCGACGGGGATGAGTTTGCAAACTCATTCAGGATACTAAAAACGAATAAAAAGCCTTCATTTGAACTGGTGACCAGGAATATCGACATGGTCAGGGAAAAATATCCGTTGTACTTTGACCGCAGGGTTATTTTCCTCACTGTAAGGCATAGCCGGAATAACCTGAAAACAATTTACGAGCATTTCTCGTCAAAATACGGCAAAACACCCATACTCTCAAGTATTACCACTACCGGTTTGGTTGGGGAATTCAGAGAGGAGTTTAAGGAGACATTCCTGGAATCGCAGCTCCCCTCGGTTGACAATAGCTGGTACGTACAAGAAATGTTTACAAAACATCCCCTTGTAGCCGAAACAGCCGAGATCTTTGAACGCTTTGGGAATTTTGTGTTCCGCCACCCTAAACAGCTGCTTAACCCCCTTAAAAAACAGAAAGATCCACGAAAGTACCTACCCACTGCCACATGCTCCCCCTTCGACCTGAGGCTGTATATGAGTGCCGACGGGGGGATCTACCCCTGCGAACACATCAGCAGGATCTTTGAACTCGGATCAGTAAAAGGATCAAAAATTGATATTGACAGTAACAGGATCACCGAAACCTATAATAGCTATTTTAGCAGGATCAAAAAGCTTTGCAATCAATGTTACCTTTCCGACAATTGCAAGGAATGCATATTTAATACAGGAGTTGAGACAGGAGTTCCTTCCTGTGAGTTCTTCATGAATAAAAACAAGTTCACTCAACATCTAAGCGAAATATTCAATAATTTAGAAAAAGACAATTCACTCTTTGCACGGATCCGGGATGAAGCATTCCTCGCAAAATAGCAATACTCTGTACCTTTACCTGGAGCCCTACACGTTTTCGGTAGTGAGCAGGAATGATGTATTGATCTATAATTCACTTAACAGGAAGATCCTCGAGTACAGGGGAGCGGCAGCCATTGCAGATCTCATCAGTAAAACCGAGGATGCATCTGAGGGATTCCTTGCTGAGATCATTGTCCCGCCTGGCCAAAGTGATATTTCAACCCTCTTATCAGATCTGAAGGAGAGTTTCAGCGGCGACCTGGTGTCACTTCAGCCGGGGAATAAACCTTCGGTTATCAGGCCTAAACCTGTGATTAAAAACTATCCTCCTGCAAAAGATTTTCCTTCATTCTCTGCGGATGACTACCTGCGTAACATATACTTTTTCCTGAATGAGGATAATGATAAGCTTTGTACCAATTACAGGTTTGCATCGGAACAGTTTTCCTGCCCGGTATACAATTCTCAGGGGTACAGCGAAATGGACTTCGGAGTGGTAATCAACGCCTGCTCCCCCCACTCGGGCGTAGGCGGGATCGGGTTAGATCTGAGCGGTTCAGATATTACCAGGTATTCCCGGTTCAGCGATATGCTGAAACAAGCCAGGAAGCTTTCTCTGCCTCTTACCTTTCATATTCCCCTGCCATGCCATGAACCGGATTTGGTTTGGAATGCTTTGAGAACAGTCAGAAGCCGGGTTTCGTTCTATATAACTTTCCCCGATGGGCCATCAGCCCTTAGGGAGATCCGTAAGAACCCGGAATTCATTAAAAAACAAAAGAGAATTGAGCTCAATTTTCTCATCCGGTCGATTGGGGAATATCAAAGCCTCACCGGGTTGATTAATGAAGGAGGGAGTGAAAAAACATTTATTTTCCCTTATTTTGACGGACTGAATCAAGGGTTCTTTAAAGAGAATGTATTCCTGGCAAAAAATGACATCCTAAACCTGAAACCAAACCAGCAGCAGATCTATTCAAGAAGCCTGATCAATGAACATCTTTTCGGAAAAATATTCATCAAAACCAACGGGGATGCTTATGCCAACCTCAACCACAACAGCATTGGGAACATCAGGGATGCACGTATTTCAGACCTGGTAAGAAATGAATTATACGATGGCCAAAGCTGGAACCTTACCAGGATGAAAGTCAAACCCTGCAGTGGTTGCCTGTACAGGCTTTTCTGCCCGCCTGTAGGGAACTATGAACTTTTTATGAAAAAGTTTAACTTTTGCGATGTTTTATAAACCCGGATCATGATACGGAACGCCCTCGTCACCTCTTACCGCACCATAGTCAGCAATAAAACCTATACTGTTATCAACCTTACAGGCCTGGTACTGGGGCTTACTGCTGCTTTCGTCCTCCTGGTATTTGCCATCAATGAAACCAGTTACAACCAATGTTTCCCAAAGCAAAAGCAGCTTTATAGGGCAATCTTTAAAGATTCGAAAGGACAAGCTTCCCCTAGCGGCTCCAAACTTGTAAAACCCTTACTTATAAGGCATATTTATGAATGTAAGGCAGTTACAAGGATAATGCATGCGATGTTTATGCCAGCCAGGGTATCGGTGGTTGGGAGCGATAAAATTTATGAAAGTCCCGATTTTATTTGTGCCGACGAAGAGATCTTCGGCATGCTTGATATCAACTTTACGCGGGGTGACCATAATGTAGCAAGTGAGAAGCCCAACCGTCTCTTCATTTCGGAAACCGCCCTGAAGAAATATTTTCGGGGTGATTTAATATTGCTTCAGACCATCAGGCTGCTTGTAGGAAAAAAGAGTTACGATATGGCCTTGGCAGGAGTCTACAAAGACCTTCCCTGGAATTCAACCCTAAAGGCGGATTTTATAGCCGATTTTCCTTTTTATGAAAAAATTCTAAACGAGGCTATACCGGAACTCAGTCCTATCTTTAACTCCTACCATGATTTTTCAGTAGAATCCCTTTGTGAATTTTCAAAAGGCACTGATGTAAAGGGATTGGCCGGGAGGATCCCGTCAATCCTGGATGAGAAAGACTGGAAGGATGCTAAAATAAATATTTCATTTCAGTCATTCAGAGATATTTACCTTGAATCAGCCGATTTTCAGAATAACTCTCAACTACAGGGGAATAAACTTTCGGTGTATACTTATTCATGGCTGGCAGTCTTTATCCTGCTTCTAGCAGGTATAAATTATGCCATTCTCAGCACGGCAAGGTCAGCCCTTAGATTCAAGGAAATAGGTGTACGCAAGGTACTGGGGGCAACAAAAACGGAACTAAGGATACAAATCCTGATCGAGTCAGTCCTTTTAACGCTTATGGCCCTGCCCCTGGCTTTGTTCCTGCTTGGGCTCATAGATCCCAGGATCACCCGCATGCCTGATTATACTATTACCATGCATGCCAGCAATATGCTTATCTACATTGCATTTTTCGCAGGGATCACACTGATCATAGGCGTTCTTTCAGGGCTTTATGTTTCGATTTACTTGGCCGGCCTCAACCCAATCAATGCACTGAAAGCCAGGTATTTCACCCCAGGTAAATTCAATCTCAGCAAGGTCTTCATTGCCTTCCAGCTTTTCATCACCTTATCGTTGCTCATCTGCATGATTACAATTTATACCCAGATCCGCCTTTGTTATATCAGTAATATTTCCATTTCGAGGCAGAATATCTTATTGGTTCCATTAAAAGCTCCCGATTTCCGGAAATATTCATCCATTAAAAATAATCTTGCCGGGAATACTGATGTTATTTCCTGCTCGGGAACGGGACTTATATCTCTGCCCTCAACTTCTATCAACACGGTCAAGGTTGCTGTTCCAACTTCTGAAAAACCTGTTATTATTGAATGGATAAGCGTTGATAAGGATTTCTTTAAAACCCTCGGGATCCCAATAGTCAGGGGCAGAGATTTTGATACGGCAAGTATCCGCAAGAATGAAATAGAATGTATTTTTAATGAGGAGAACGTAAGAGCTTGCGGTTTAAAGAATCCATTGGGAATGGTCCTTAAAGGGGCTGAAATTGTTGGAGTAGCCAGGGACCTTAATTTCCATACGCTTCACAACCGGATCAATGCCACATCTTTCCTTTACAATCCATATGCAATAAACACCCTGATAATCCATTATAAGCAGGGTCGTGAACAATCAGTAATTCAGAATGTTCAGACGGCCTGGGAAGCAATCTACCCTAAAATCCCATTTAAATACTCTTTTCTACAGAAGGAGCTGGGCCATGTTTATAAGAAGGGAAATAATTTCGTGATTGCGGTGGCTGTCTTTACAATCCTTGCCTTTATCATTACCGGGATGGGCCTGTTTGGCCTGGCTTTACTGATCTCCGAACGAAAGACCAAGGAGACGGCTGTCAGGAAAGTGTTCGGGGCCTCGAACTTCCAGATCATTTACCAGATGCAGAAAGAATTCCTGGTGTACACTTTGCTCGCAACCATAGTGGCAATACCGGTTTCGTGGCTGCTCATGGACCTCTGGCTCAAGGAATTTTATTACAGGGTGAACATCAGTTTATGGGTAATGCTTTTATGCGTTGTTACAGTCACCCTGTTTGTTTCAGGCATATTGCTAGTAAGGACCCTGAAAGTTTTAAGAGCCAACCCGGTTAACGCCTTAAAATATGAATAGCTCATGAAATTCCCGTTTTATAAGCAGCATGATTCAATGGATTGCGGCCCTGCCTGCCTGAAAATGGTTTGCAGTTTTCATGGCAAACACTTTTCCATATCAAGGCTTAGGGAAGCATCCCATATCACAAGGGAAGGGGTATCGATGCTGGGTATCAGCGATGCCGCCGAATCGGTCGGCCTGCAAACCATGGGGGTGAATGTAACTTTTAAAGAGCTTGTCGATTCCAAACCACTACCCTGCATTGCACACTGGCAGCAGAACCATTTCGTGGTTATTTATGAGATCCTTAAAAAACGAAACTCTTTTTTGGTCAAGGTTGCAGATCCTGCACATGGGCTTATAACCTACAAGGCCTCAGACTTCATAAAAGCCTGGCAAACCGAACAGGATAATGAGAGTAAAGGGATTTGCCTTTTGCTTGAACCTGGCCCTGGATTCGAGGCTATGCCTGAAGATCCGAAAAACAAAAGGATCCCGGCTTTCATCAGCCAATACCTCCGGCCATACAAGTCAAGGATGCTTGGGCTTGTTCTTGTCATGCTGCTAGCGAGCGGCCTTCAATTCATGTTTCCCTGGCTCACCCAGAGGATAGTGGATAAGGGTATTGCCCATAAAGACATTGGATACATCACCCTTATTTTACTGGGACAGCTAGCATTGTTTCTTGGGCTAATAAGCATAGAATTCTTCCGCAGCCGGGTTCTTGTATATATATCGAACAGGATCAATATCAGCATGGTTTCTGATTTCCTGAAAAAGCTGCTTAAACTTCCCATGTGGTTCTTCGCAAGCAAGCAGCCCGGCGACCTCATCCAAAGGATATCAGACCACCAGAGAATACAATCTTTTATCACAACAAGCCTGCTTAATATTCTTTTTTCAATACTTACTTTAACTGTTTTCGGGATCGTGCTTGCGATTTACAGCCCGCTGGTGTTATCGGTATTTATCATCAGCAGCATTTTGTATTCGGCCTGGGTTTATTTTTTCATGAATAAACGAAAAGAACTGGATTATATAAGGTTCTCCAAACTGGGTGATAACCAGGATTCCCTTCTCCAGATATTTCATGGAATTCCTGAAATCAAACTCACAAATTCAGAAGACCAGAAAAGGAATGAATGGGAAAAGATACAAGAGCAGTTGTTTGACATCCAGATAAAAAGCCTTAAAATTTCCCAGTACCAGGACCTTGGTTCATTTTTCTTTCTTAGGACGAAGGATATCCTGATCACCTTTATAACGGCCTGGCTTGTAATTAAAGGCCAGCTAACACTCGGAATGATGCTCGCAATACAGTTCATCCTGGGTCAGCTTAATGGCCCCGTTGAGCAATTTGTCAACTTTATCCGTGAGATGCAGGATGCCGGGATAAGCATGGACCGGATTCAGGAGGTTAATTCGGTTGAAGATGAAGAAAAGGAAAGTGTGCATCTGAACAATTCCATTGTTGATTTTAAAGGTATGACTTTGGATGGTCTTTGCTTCCAATACGAAGGCCCTCATTCGCCCATGGTTTTGGAGAATCTCAGTTTTACTATTCCTGCAAATAAAGTTACAGCCATTGTAGGGATGAGCGGTAGCGGTAAAACGACCCTGATCAAGTTGCTTCTCAGCTTTTACCTTCCCGTCAACGGCCGTATTATGGTAAATGACATCCCCCTTACTGATATTTCGAACCGTTACTGGCGCAGTACATGTGGCTCGGTAATGCAGGACGGGTATATATTCTCCGACACTATTGCTTCGAATATCATCCTCGGGGATAAATCGCCCGACAAAGAAAAACTCGGGAAAGCAGTAAAACTGGCAAACCTGGAGGATTTCCTGGACTCATTGCCCAGGGGCTTGCAGACCAAAGTCGGCCAGGAAGGAGTTGGACTGAGCCAGGGGCAGAAACAGCGCATACTGATTGCCAGGGCTGTTTACAGGAACCCCAGGATACTTTTCTTTGATGAGGCAACCAACGCTCTCGATGCTTCAAACGAGAAAATAATCATGGAGAGGCTTGATAACTTCTATAAAGGCAGGACCGTTATTATAGTTGCTCACAGGCTAAGCACAGTTAAAAACGCCGACCAGATCATAGTGCTATCAAAAGGGAAAGTTATGGAAACAGGAAATCATAAGGAGCTGATTAATAAAAAAGGCATATACTTCGATCTAGTGAGCGACCAGCTGGAAATAGGACAATAAATGATAAACTTATGATCAAAACCATAAATCTGATAAAAACTTTCAGCACCAGGGATGTCGATACCCATGCCCTGAACGGAGTGGATTTCAGTGTTGAAGACGGGGAATTTGTTGCCATTATGGGCCCCTCGGGATGCGGCAAATCCACGCTTCTGAATATACTGGGGATGCTTGACCAGCCTTCGGGAGGAGATTATTTCTTTGCCGGTGAGAATATTGCACTGTACAACGAAAAAAAGCGAAGCTATCTTCGCAAACAAAAAATTGGTTTTATATTCCAGAATTTTAATTTGATTGATGAGCTAACGGTATATGAAAACGTTGAGCTTCCCCTGCTTTATTTAAAACAGACCCAGAAAGAACGGCATTTAAAAGTGATGCAGGTGCTCGAACAGCTTGAAATGGTTCACCGTAGGGATCATTTTCCCCTGCAACTCTCGGGAGGACAACAGCAGAGGGTTGCCATTTCGAGGGCCGTTGTCGCCAATCCCTCTATGATCCTGGCCGACGAGCCTACGGGGAACCTTGATTCATCGAAAGGAGAAGATGTCATGAACCTGCTTACAACACTGAATGAAAAAGGGACAACCATCATCATGGTCACTCATTCACAGCGGGATGCCGAGTTCAGCAACCGGATCGTCAACCTTTTTGACGGAAAAATAGTAAATGAAAGGTTCTGATCAGATCTTAATTGTAAAAACTGTTTTGCCGGGAGATGACTGAACGCCTATTGAACCTCCATGCAAACGTATTATTTGCTTTGAAAGACTGAGCCCGATTCCTGATCCCCCGACTTTTGTCGTAAAGAAGGGAACAAACATATGCTGCATTGCATAGTCGGTGATTCCTATCCCATTATCTTCAACTTCTATAACCGTTTGATTTTCTATATTCTGTGCACTCATCCTGATTTCAGGGGCCGGGATCCCGTTAACCGCTTCTATCCCGTTTTTGAACAGGTTGATAAGGACTTGTTCTATGAGTTTGCCGTCGGCCTGGATATGCAATGACTGCGGACATTCTATTTTCGCCTGAATGTGTTTTTCGGCGAGGATCTCTTCATGCAGGTCCTTGATACGGGTAAACATATCCTGCAGGTTCAGTATCTGGAACTCAGGCTTCGGGAGTATGGCAACCGAACGGAAGTTTCGCACAAAATGCACTAGTCCGTTCCCCCTGTTCTCGATGATGTCGAGGCCCCGCATAGTCTTCTCCAGATTATGTTCAGTCAGTTCATTTATGGATTTTATCTTCCCTGAATCCTTATGCCTGAATATTCTCGTGAGGGTGGCCACAAGGGTTATTATAGGCGTAATGGAATTCATTATCTCGTGCGTAAGCACACGGATCAGCTTTTGCCAGGATACAATTTCCTGCTGTTCCAGTTCATTCTTGATATTCTGAAAAGATACCAGGTGAAGATCAATATTGCCGGTCCTGAAAATGGCTTTACGGGTCGATAACTGTACAAGATCATCGTCAATAATAAGATTGATGAGTTGGCTTTCTCCGGGCTTGATTGCTTTCAGGGTATCGCTGAAACCATCCTTGAATTGGTCAAGTTTCTCAAGTGTTCTCAGTACGTTGATCCTGAAGATCTTTCTTGCAGCGTCATTAAAGAGCTCCACCCGGCCTTCCTTGGTGAAGGAGATCAGCCCTGTTGAGGTATGGTCAACAATTGTTTTAAAGTAATTATTCCTGATCTCACTCTCAACCCGGGAGGATTCGAGTTTATCATTGATTCTCCTGAAATAACTGTAAAGACCCTCAAACTCATCCGTTTTACCTGAAGCCGTAAATGAGGTTGTAACATCCCCGCTGAGATGCATAATAAAAAACTGCTCGAGTTTGCGGTTTATGGCGTTCAGGTACCTGATTAAAAGGTAAGCCTCCACTGGTATGAGCAATCCCAGCAAAGCAAGAACCGAAGGATTTGGCAGCCTGAAAACTGCTAATCCGAAGAGTATGCAGGTTATCATCATCAGGATGATCCTGGCGGATATATTAATATAAAACCGCCTAGAGACCATACCGCTTTATTTTATTATAGATTGTTTGCCTGGTCACTCCAAGTTCCCTTGCCGTGGTCACCATATTCCCGTTATTCCTCAGTAATGCCCTCCTGATAATGTCGCGTTCGATCTCGTTGAATGACGGGTTGACCTCTTTTTTCTGCTGTATCCTGGCAGCTGTCCTTTTCAGGAAAAGATCGTCGGGTGTTATGATTTCTCCTTCGGCCAGGATAACGGCTTTTTCAATTGAATGCTCCAACTCCCGTATGTTCCCGGGCCATAAATATTCCTGCATTGAACTTACGGTCTCCGCCGAAAAGTGCATCTTCCCTCTTTCATATTTGGTAGCAAATTTTTCAAGGAAGTAACCAGCCATCAGGTTAATGTCGTTGCCCCTTTCCCTCAGGGGCGGAAGGTCGATCTGTATGGTGTTGATCCTGAATAAAAGGTCCTGCCTGAAAAGACCTTCCATGACCATTTTTTCGAGGTTCTTATTTGTAGCGCAGATCAGCCGGATATCAATGGGAATTATTTTATTTGTACCCAGGGGGATGATGTATTTTTCCTGTAAAACATTCAGTATCTTGGTTTGCATGTTCAACGAAAGGTTCCCGATCTCATCCAAAAAAAGCGAACCTCCCGAGGCTGTCTCGAAGCGCCCTACCCTGTCGTGACGTGCATCGGTGAATGCACCTTTAACATGACCAAACATTTCACTCTCGAAAAGTGAAAGCGGTATTGATCCCATATCAACGGTAATCATGGCTTCTTTTGACCGTACTGAACGCTTATGGATTTCCCTGGCTATGAGCCCCTTGCCGGTCCCGTTTTCGCCTGTGAGTAAAATGTTTGCATCGGTGTTTGAGACTTTGTCAACAATATCCATGACTCTCTTCATCGATGGGCATTCCCCGATAATCTCGGGAAATTTCTGGTTCAGTTCCTCACTTAAATGGTTCTGCCTTCCCCTGAGTTTCTGAATCTCCATATTGGAACGGCGAAGTTTGAGGCCGGACTGTAGAGTTGCAAGAAGCTTCTCATTGTCCCAGGGTTTCAAAACGAAATCCACTGCCCCGTTCCTCATTGCTTTCACTGCAAGTTCAACATCACCATAGGCTGTCATCATGATCACGCATAAGGTAGAATCTATTTTCAGGATCTCCTTCAGCCAGTATAACCCTTCGTTCCCTGTATTAAGGCCGACCGTAAAATTCATGTCGAGAAGGACAATGTCAAAAGGGCTGCTTTGAAGTGTCGACGGCACAAGTTCAGGATTTTTCAAACCTACCACAACACTGAATTCATCTTCGAGGAAAAGTGTGAGAGAATCCAGTATTTCGGTGTTGTCTTCAACGATCAGTAAATTTCCTTTAACAGACATATGTATAAAATTTTGACACTAAGATAAACAAAAGTGTAAAAAAAATTGACACCAGTGTAAAATATTTTTACACAACTGTAAAAATATTTTACACTCAAAAATTCATCAAAATGCTTATGTTGTTGATTATGTTGTACTTAAATATATGGCACAATTATTGATAATATTAATGAACATAAACAGACGCCCTAACATTAAAAAAACGACCTATCATGATATCCGTTAGCATTGTATTATTGGTACTTGTTTGCATCTCCATCCTGCTAACAATAGGAGAAATTTATGTGACATATACCCAGGGGAGGAAATATGCTGACAAATCGGACATCAGGCTTCTGACCGACATACTTGGGCAGATCCACGACAGGAACATGGAGGAGAATGACCTTCTTAAATCGAATCTGAACATACATACGGGGCAGAATAACCATATTTTCAACGAAAGAAAAAATGCCATCCTGGCTTACTTTTCCAGCCTCAATACCTGGATGTGGGACGGGCTTAATTTAACCGTTCAGGATTACAATCACGTGAATTTCGAAGAGATCACAAAAAGGATTACCAATATTAAGGACTATTACAACCACGCCAATATCAGCTTTGCAATTATGCAGCTTACAATCGAATCGGAACAGTTGGTTAAGATAGGCTATGAAGCCATGATGGACACTCTCAAGCTGCATCATTTCGTAGAAAACACCATGAAAAATTACCAGAAAACTCTTTCGTGGGAAAAAACGCTGCTTGATAAGATCACATCAAAGGATTATGATTTCTTCAAGCTTTCTCCCGATATGAAGAGCTTTTACGAACGGCAGGCCAGGGAAAATGAAGAAGAGAAGCGAAGGGTACTGGAAGGGTATAACGACAGACATTGGGAATTATTCAAACAGGCCATTGCCGACAGGAACTTATTCAGGGATGTTGCAAAAGCAGAGTTGTCGGAACTTGAGAATGATGTGTACAGCAAATCCCCCGAAAAAACTGATGACCTGTCAAATATTCTTAAAGCAGGGACCTCCCTGGCAAAAGACATCCGTGATCTTTCGGGACGCCGTGAATACGCCTACAACAGGGAATCAGAAAATAAATTTTGATTTCCCTCCCCTTTCGCTTAAATTTACTGCATGATGACAATTGTGAAAGCATTGGGCTTGGTTGTATTATGCAGTACGATCACCCTCAGTATCATGGGACAGAATCCCAAAAACAATCCCCCTGTTCATAACATCCCGTCAAATACAGCAGCCTCCGACAGCTCCCGGCGTGCTGATTCCTCCTCCTGCGGAACTTTTGAATACGGAGGCCAGGTGTATCATACGGTGATAATTGGAACTCAATGCTGGATGAAGGAAAACATGAACCTTGGAAAATGGCTCGATCAAAGCCAGAACCAGGTCCAGACGAAAAATGAAATTGTTGAAAAGTATTGCTACGGCAATGATTTTGTGAATTGTGACCTTTGGGGCGGCTTATACCAATGGGCCGAATTGATGCATTACGAAACCACTGCCGGGGCTCAGGGCATTTGCCCTTCAGGCTGGCATGTACCTGACAGCAAGGACTGGAAAGCAATAATCCGTTATCTGGGCGGAAATGAACTGGCCGGAGGCAAGCTCAAATCAACAGGCAACAGGGATTGGTGGGTCCCTAATGTAGGGGCTTCCAACAGCAGCCAGTTTACTGCCTTCCCTGGCGGATACTTCGACTATGTAACCCAGGCTTGGGTGGATGTCCATAACGGGGGGTACTTCTGGTCCTCCGAAACAATTTCAAACACAACCACGGTCGCTCTCCAGCTTATAAGAAAAGGCGGGGAAGCTGAACTTTACGAGGAATATAACTCAAGCGCTCTTTCATTAAGGTGCATCCGAAATTAAAATTCCGGATCGGAAATCTTCCCCTCCCGAAAGAATGTCAGTCGTAGAATTGGCATGATATTTGTGTATCATCGGGTAGTCATTTTTTATTTTTAATTAATCAAATTAAACGTTATTTCTATGAAAAACATCAGTAAATTATTGACCCTCGCGGGTTTTGTCCTGCTGCTAAGCCAGGTTTCTTTTGCTCAAACCAAATGGAATCCCGATTATGCGCATTCCAGTATTAAATTCACAGCCACGCATCTGCTGATATCAGAAGTTGATGGCAATTTCAAGACTTTCAATGGCAGTATGGAAGCTACTAAACCCGACTTCACCGATGCCAAAATCAATTTCACTGTGGATATTGCAAGCATCAATACCGACAATGACAAGCGTGACGCCCACCTGAAGTCTGATGATTTTTTCAATGCAGAAAAATACCCGAAAATGACATTTAAAAGTATATCCTTCAAAAAGATCAAGGATAAGAAATACCAGCTTAAAGGGGAATTGACCATACGCGATGTTACTAAACCCGTTACCTTCGATGTCACCTACGGCGGTACCGCCAAAGATCCCTGGGGCAATACGCATGCCGCCTTCAAAGCCACGACAACCATCAACCGTTTTGATTACAACCTGAAATGGAATACACTTACCGAAGCCGGTGGGGCTGTTGTAGGAAAAGATATAGTAGTAAACCTTAACCTGGAATTTATTCCTGAACAGGCAAAGAAATAAAATGCCCGGCATTATTCTCGTATAAATAATTAATAAGGAAACTTCACTTCCTGAAATATTTTTCAAATATTCATGTTTTCATGTAAATGAACATATCAACCGAATCTAAATCATTTAAACCATGAAAAATCAATTAACAACAATGACCCGCCTGATCCAAAAAATAAGTTTTGGGTTCCTTTGGATTCTGATGTTGAATTCACCTTCATTCGCCCAGCAACCGGGAGGTGGAGGGATTAGTGCCGAAGACCGCGCAAAACGCCAGACCGAAATGATGCGGGATGAGCTCAAGTTGAACCAGGAGCAGGAGAAAAAAGTATATGCAGTTAATTTCAAGTATGCAGATCAGATAAAGGATGCCAGAGCGATTGCAGATACCTCATCTAGAAGAAAATCATTAGAATCGATAAACATGAAAAAAAATGATGAGTTCAAAAAGATCCTGACTGTTGATCAGTTTAAAGCGTATCTGAAAATGGTAGCCGATATGAGGGCAAAAAGGCAACAGGGTGGTCAGCACAACTGATAATTCAGGTTCCTGACACCGGGCCATAATCATCAGCATTGAAAAAGGTCTCAGCAGGCAAAAACTGAGACCTTTTTTTATTTCTCATATTGGGATTTCATAAAAGAAAATGCCTTGTAACCAACGAAACTGAATTGTCCAAAGAAAAAATAAGGTACGAAATATTTGACCTTTTCTTGCCCTTAAACAAGAAACCACCAGTAAATACTGGTGGTTTCTTGTTTAACTGGTCGGGGTAGCAGGATTCGAACCTGCGACCCCCTGGTCCCAAACCAGGTGCGCTAGCCAGGCTGCGCTATACCCCGAATTTTGTACGCTTCTGCGGAGAGGGGGGGATTCGAACCCCCGGTACAGTTTCCCGTACGACAGTTTAGCAAACTGTTGGTTTCAGCCACTCACCCACCTCTCCGGGTTACTCTGAAAACGGGCTGCAAAGGTAGAAATTCCTGTCATCCCGGCAAAAAAAATTTATATCTTTGTCTTAAACTCATAAAACACTCAATATGAAAGGAAGAACTTTTGCTGAAAAGATTTTTGACGCCGAAAAAGGCGCAATCGTCTTTGCCAAACCCGACATTATTCTCTCGCACGACAACACCTCAAGCATTTTCAGTACCTTTAAAAAAATGGGAGGCGAAAAACTCCATAACCCCGACACCCTTCTCATCACACTTGATCACAATGCCCCTCCTACCAATTCGAAACTTGCCAATGACTACCAGGTCATACGTGACTTTGTAGACAAATTCGGCATCAAAAAATTTCACGATGCAGGTGACGGGATATGTCATCAGCTTATGTCGCAGTATGCAAAACCCAAAATGATCATTGTGGGCAGCGACAGCCACACCAGTACTGCAGGAGCTTTTAACGCATTTGCAGCAGGTATTGACCGCACCGAAACTGCAGGCCTCTGGAAACAGGGAGAAACCTGGTTCAGGGTGCCGGAATCCGTTAAAATCACCCTCTCAGGCAAACTGGATCAGGGCGTGTTTGCAAAAGACCTTGCCCTTTGGATCATTGGCATGATAGGTTCAAGCGTTGCCGATTACATGTCAATAGAATATCATGGCGAAGGAGTTAAAACCCTCAGCATCTCCGACCGCATGGTTCTTGCTAACCTGGCCTCTGAAATGGGAGCCAAAAATGCCGTCTTCCCTGCCGATAAAGTACTCGAAGCCTGGTTCGGTCAAAAAACTGAAGGCCTTTGGGCCGACGCTGACGCCACTTACCTGAGGGAAATCAGCATTAACCTTAACGACGTTTTCCCTGTAGTTGCCGCCCCTCACCATGTCGACAATGTTAAAGCTGTTTCAGAAGTGCAGGGAACTAAAATCCATGAAGCCCTCATAGGGACCTGCACCAACGGCCGTCTTGAAGATCTCCGCGAAGCCGCAGCAGTTCTTAAAGGAAAGAAAGTCGCAAAATTCATGCAACTTCTCATCATTCCTGCTTCCAGGGAAATCTTTAAGCAGGCTATGAAGGAAGGCCTTATAGATATTTTCATGGATGCCGGAGGAAATGTGCTGTCTTCTTCCTGCGGGCCTTGTTTGGGAACGGGACAAGGCATTCCGGCCGACAATTACAATGTAATCTCCACCGCCAACAGGAACTTTAAGGGAAGGATGGGCAACAATAACTCCAACGTTTACCTGGCCTCCCCCGCCACCGTTGCCATGTCGGCAATCGCAGGCGAGATCACCGACCCCCGGTCTTCCAAAACCAGCGACAAGTTCCCCTTCCATGCGCCCCAGAGCTCCAAGGTTGACATCAGGGAAGGTGAAGACCGTTTTTCAAAAGGGGTATGGAATTATTCCGATGTGGATAACCTGAATACCGACCAGATGTTTGCAGGCAACCTCACTTACAATGTCCAGAGTTCAGAACCCGACAAGATCATGCCTCACCTGTTCAAAGGATTCGACAATAGTTTTGCCGAAAGGGTAAAAGCAGGCGACATCCTTATGGCCGGTACCAATTTCGGATGCGGAAGCTCAAGGGAACATCCTTCGGTAGGCCTTGCTTTTGCAGGCGTAAAAGCTGTTATCTGCAAATCAGTCAACCGGATATTTTACCGCTCTGCAGTAAACCAGGGGCTCCCGATCATCCTGGTGCCGGCTGCCGTCGAGGCTTTCAAACAGGGAGATGAAGTGAAGATCGATTTCGAGAAAGGACTTGTGTTCGTAGGCTCCCGGCAATTCAGCTTTTCAGCCCTTCCCGATAAGCTGATGGAGATCTTTAAAGTAAAAGGCCTGGTGAATTATGTAAAGAATAAATGAAAAAGGCAATCTCACTGGCATTTTTCTTCTCGGCCGTTTTCACGCTCATTTTTATTTTAATGTCCTTCTTCCCGAAATTCCAGGGAATGCTGATATTTCTTGCTGTTTTCCTCCTGGGAGACCTTGCACTATGGCTATCGGTCCGCGGATGGATCAACAAACAGGGCCGCTTCATGAAGTTTGCCCTCTCAGGTTTGTACTGGACTCCGGCTGCAAGCCTCTGTGCCCTGGTGCTTTTCGGTTTTATCGTTCCCTTCATATATTGGGACGTTACTGCCAAGGCTATCCTTTTAAGCCTGCTCATGATGACTATCGCTGCCAAGATAATCCCTTTAGCCATTACACCTGTAAGCAGGCTCGCAGGATTCCTGTTAAAAAGACTGTTTAAGGCAGGGACCGCCTGGCTTCGATGGGTTGATATCTGTTCCTGGCTTATCGGTGCAGTGATATGGCTGACGCTGCTAATGGGAATGATCACCTGGGTTTATGATTTTCAGGTAAGGACTGCGGATTTCAATTCCCCAAAAATCCCTCCTTCGTTTAATAATTTCAGGATCGTACAGATCTCGGATCTTCACCTGGGAAACTGGACATGCAGGAAAAAAATCATGGATGCAGTCAATATGATCAATGCTCTGAAACCCGACCTGATTGTCTTTACAGGCGATATGTTTACATTCTCCACTGCCGAAGGCAAAGGGTTTGGCCCATACCTTGAAAAAATGCATGCAAAAAACGGCATCTATGCCATCATGGGAAATCATGATTACGGGGATTATGTGAAATGGGAAACTGTTTTAGCCAAACAGCAAAACCAGGAAGATTTCCTCAGATTTTATGCCGGGCTGGGATGGAAACTTCTGCTGAACCAATCGGCAGTGGTCCGCTCAGGAAGCGACAGCATCAATATAATTGGGGTTGAAAACTGGGGAGCATCCAAAAGGTTTCAACGATACGGCGATATTGCCAAAGCCGAAAACGGGATCAACCGTTCATGCTTCACTGTGCTTCTCTCACACGATCCATCTTACTGGGACAGTATAATCTGCAAGCAACATCCCGAGATCGACCTTACCTTATCGGGCCATACCCATGGCGGGCAGATCGGGATTGAAGCAGGATCGGTAAGGTGGAGCATACTGTCGGCTTCAAATCCTTTGTGGGCCGGGCTGTATACCAAAAACAAAGCCGGTTTCAAATCTGTATTGTATGTGAACAGGGGGCTGGGGACAGTTGGTTATTCGGGAAGAGTAGGAATCAGGCCCGAGATCACCCTGATCATCCTTCATTCCGTTAAACATGAATCTCCTTAGGGCAATAATATTTCGGCTCTTCATATTGAGAGAAAAATCAGGCCATAAACCGGCGGTTCAAAAGTTCATTTCCGTTTGCAGGGATGAACATTTAATTTTAAAAAGTTACATTTACGAATAAACTGGCATCCGCTGTCATCATTATGTATTTATATTGTAAATTCACTTTCTTTTTGAACTCCTTATAAGTTTCGATGAAACTCAATATAAAAATAATGAGCCTCGTGATCATGGTCACAGGCATACTGATCATCTCAACCTTTGCTTATCATATCGGACGGTCGAAAGAGGAGAACCTGTTCAATTATGCATACCGGCAGAATACTTCCATCAGTATAAACAGCATTTTGCGCAGCAGGGAGCGTTCATTGAATCAAAGCCTCGAAGACAATGCCTCCTGGGACATGATGGTTAGCTTTATAATTAAACCCGATACCCTTTGGGCCCTTGATAACCTCGGAAGTACAAGGAAGACCTTAGACCTTGATTTTATCCAGGTCTATGACCTGGGTTATAAACGGGCATGGGCCGTTTTTGACCCTGAAAACCGTTCAAAACTTGAAAAGGCCCTCACAAAAGACAAACTGCAGATCATATTCAGGGAGCATCCAACCTGCCATTTCTTTGAATATTCAGATGCCGGCCTGCTGGAACTCTATGGGTCAATCATAGTCCCTTCCCTTGACATTGCAAGGAAGACAACTGCAAAAGGCTATATGTTCTTCGGCAAGATCTGGGATAAACAGGTTTTCACAGATCTTGAAAATTCATCAAACTCATTCATCGACATGCATAATCTTGAGGTCACCGGTGTACCCAGACCCCATGCGGTGGATAATAACTCCCAGGAAATCCCCGTATTCCTGCAGGATTACTCAGGCAAGAATATTGTAAGGCTTGATTTCAATTCAAAGTCGTTGTATAAAGCCGATATACGCCTGTTTTACCTGTTCACGCTCATCCCTTTTGCCCTTGCCTTTGTAGTTCTTATCCTTTTTTACATCCTGATCAGAAGATGGATCACTTTACCCGTCAGGAAAATTACAAAGAGCCTCGACAGGCAGGATGATGAAGGTTTGAGCCAGATCGGTTCCGATAACCCCGAGTTCCACTTGATTGCAAGACTTGTAAGTGATTCATTCGGTTACAGGAAGAACCTTGAGAAAGAAGTTGCCGAGCGGAAGAATGCCGAAGAAAGGATCTCAAAGTTTGCCGAAGAGCTCCAGGAAACAAATGTCAGCAAGGATAAATTTTTCTCAATACTTGCCCATGACCTTAAGTCTCCTTTCCATTATCTTCTGGGCTATTCTGAATTATTAAAAAGCGAATATCCGACCTTAAATGATGAGGAAAGGAAAAAATTCATTTCGATAATCCATTCCAATTCCCAGAGGCTTTACAACCTGCTGGAGAACCTCCTCGAATGGTCAAGGATCCAGACCGGCAGGATCGACTTTGAAATGGAAATTTTTGATTTTTCAAAAGAGCTGAAACAGGGATGCGAAACAATCAGGCCATCAGCACACCAAAAAAATATTAGGTTTGAATCCGACTCATTTGACCAGGCAATTGTTAAAGCCGACAGAAACATGATCAGGTCGGCAATTCATAACATCCTCACCAATGCCGTTAAATATACCCCAAACGAAGGCCTGATCACCATAAAAACAAAAACCGAAGAAACGTCTATTGAAGTCAGTGTTCAGGACAGCGGGATCGGAATGAACCACGATGATGTGGCTAAACTGTTCCGAATCGATGTTTCTTTCTCCAGGCCAGGCACCAATAAGGAACCCGGGACAGGGCTTGGATTGATCCTGACCAAGGAGTTTATTGAGAAAAACGGTGGCAGTGTTTTTGTAGAAAGTGAACCCGATAAGGGAAGCCTGTTCAGAATTACTTTACCCTTGTATAAGGCTTGAGTTCGCATCCGAACATATCGCAGCAATTATCGCATACACGCTTATAAACCCTGAAGTTGATCAATTCAACATCAGTGCTTTCATAACCGGCTTTCACTGGCTCTTCGCGCATGAGGTCGGTACTGAGATACTTCTTATTACAGTCGGCGAAAACCGTCACAACATTTGATTCACTTCCCATGGCATTCTGTATCTGCAGGGCTCCCAGGAAGTTTGCTCCCGATGAGATCCCTACGGCAAGACCAAGCTGTTTTGCAAGCTTCTGGGCCATGAGGATTGAATCCCCGTCAGGAACGGCCACAATGCTGTCGAGCTCGTCAAGCTTGATAAGGGCCGGAATAAATTCATCGGAGATCCCCTGTATTCTGTGGGATCCAACTTTATGGCCCGTCGACATGGTTGGAGATTCTGAAGGCTCAAGCGGGTGAATCTTGATTCCGGGCTTCATCTGTTTCAAAAACCTGCCTACACCCATTACAGTTCCTCCTGTTCCTACTCCGGCAACAAAGGCGTCGGGTATAATCCCGTGGTAGGTCAGCTGGCACCAGATCTCGGGACCGGTTGTACGTTCATGGGCCAGGGCGTTTGCTTCATTTGAGAATTGCCTGGGGAGGAAAATATCAGGTTCTTCCGCAGCAATCTTCTCCGAAAGCTCGATACTGCCAAGGAAACCACCTTGCTCTTTGGATATCGGGATGATTTTCGCCCCAAGGCTTTTAATTATATCAATACGTTCCTTGCTCATCCAGTCGGGCATGACAATCCTTACATTATGTCCCAATGCCCGGCCAATAGCCGCAAAAGCAATACCGGTATTCCCGCTTGTCGCCTCAACAATGGTATCCTCTGCCTTGATCTTTCCATCATGATAGGCTTTCTCCAGGATATAAAGAGCCATCCTGTCCTTGATGCTGCCGGTGATGTTGTAGTGCTCGGCTTTGGCATATATTGTACGATTCTGTCCCTTATATCTGAAGTTAATAACCAGTAAGGGAGAGTTTCCGATCAGCCTCCACAGGTCCTTAAACCTGAGGCGGAATTCGTTGTCGGTATGAATATTCATTATTGCCATAAAGCAGTGCTTAGAGATGCTAAAGAATGATCGAAAATACTACGGCAAAAATAAGGAATTTCTATTATCTCGCTTTGGAAACCTGGATGAAGGTAACTTCGATATCACCGCCCTGGGGATAAAGGCTGATAAAATCATTGTCAATACGGTACCATACATCCTGTTCCCTCACACTGATAAGCCTTTCGTTAACCTTACCGTCGGTGCTCAGGTTGCGGATCACTACCCCTCCCGAAGGTGTCTTGTCCTTACCATAACGAAGCAGGACATTGAACGGTTTATTCGAGAGGTTCCTGAGTTTGATGTATATAAAATTGTCTTTACGTGCAGCGATGTTTACCGGGCTGAATTTAAACTGCTTCTCCTCGTTGGAAGCTACGGTAACCGCGGAGTTTAAAACATCGGCAATAGCATTCTCGGCAATAGTCCTGTGAATACGGGCAATCATTTCCCTGGGGTAGTTTTCCATCGGCAGCAAAGCCGAAGCATCGGAATACGCATCTATCGCCTTGTCAAATTCAAAACCGTTGTAGAATTTATCCGCTTCGGCAATTGCTTTATCATATTTCCCCCTGTTTGCCCTGTAAATGCTGTCGATCACGCTGGTCACACGCCCAAGCCTGTCCCTGGCATATTTATCCTCGGGGAAAAGGTTTATTGCCTGTTGCAGGTATTCCCTGGCCTTACCGTAATCCTTGCTGCCGAATGCATTGTCGCCGTTCTGAACAAGGTCGTCAAAAGTCTTTTTTCTGCCCTGGATGTCGGCCAGCTTCTTGTTGATTTCATCCACCTTGCTCTTGGGATACTGTTCGTTCGGTTGTATGGTCATCGCATTCTCATACTCGGTGCGGGCATCCTCGTATTTTTTTTCAAGCAGCATCTGGTCAGCCTTTGCCAGAGAAGCTTTATAGGCTTCCTCTTTCGCTTTCAGCTCAGCCAGGATATTATTAATTTCCTTTATTTTGTCTTGCGGATATTGTTCTCCCTGTTTGATACTCAGGGCTTTTGTATATTCGGCTTTAGCCGGCTCATACGATTTGGATGCCAGTAGCTGATCCGCTTTTGCTATGGATGCTTTATAATTACTTTCAATCAGGGCTTTTTGTCTTGAAACATCGGCCAGAGCCTTGTCTGCCTCACCTATTTTGGTTTTTGCATAAAGGTCATCCGCCTTGATGATCAATGCCTTCTGATAATCCGCTTTTGCTTCCTCATAGGAGTGTGCGGCAAACAGTTTATCGGCATTTGCAGTAAGTGCGGTATAAGCGCTATCCCTGGCTTTTCGTGCAGCAATGATGGAGTTATTAATGCTGTCAATACTGTAAATCCGGCTCTTCGGCAGCATTTCCCCGGGTTTCACGGCCAGGGCTTTTTGGTATTCGGCTTTTGCTTCTGACAGCGATTTGGCATTGAACAGCTTCTCCCCTGAAGCAAGTATTGCATTGTACTGATCATCCCTGGCTTTTTGCCTGGCAATCTCGGCTAGGGTTTTATCGATATCGCTGATCTTGCTTGTGGGATAAGCTTCCCCGGGCTTAAGAGCCAGGGCTGCAGTATACTGGGCTTTGGCTTCACCGTATGATTTGCCCTCCAGGAATTTGTCGGCCGATGTCATGGCAGCAAGGTACTGCCGGTCGAGTTCTTTCTGTTTTGCCAAATCCTCCAAAGCTTTATCTATCTGGACAAGTTTCGTTTTTGGATATGCTTCCGACGGTTTCAAAGTTGCTGCTTCAGCGAATGCTGTTTTCGCCTGGGTATACAGGGTAATTCCCAGCAGGGAATCGCCTTTTTTTACAGCCAGTTTGTAATCATCATCCATCTTTTTCGCACGGGCAATCTCGGCCAGCTGTTTGTCAATTTCCTGTATCTTCGTTTTAGGGTAGGTCTCGGCAGGTTTTATTGCCAATGCTTTTCCATATTCCGATTTAGCCTGCCCGTAGGTTTTGGCAGCCAGTAGCTTATCGGCATTGCCTATCAGGCCTGCATA
Source organism: uncultured Bacteroidales bacterium (assembly GCA_903877385.1). Lineage (GTDB taxonomy): Bacteria > Bacteroidota > Bacteroidia > Bacteroidales > FEN-979 > CAIRDP01. Next base: position 109 of record CAIRDP010000009.1, on the reverse strand, counting down.
CTGTTCATCCAGAGACTTTTGTTTCTCGAACAATTCTGCAATGCTGTCGATGCTGGTTATACGTTTCTTCGGAAGTATTTCATCAGGTTTTAGAACCAGTGCTTTCTGG
>CAIRDP010000008.1 GCA_903877385.1 uncultured Bacteroidales bacterium | reverse complement strand
GTTTTGGAACTCATCCAAAAAATCTTTTGTAACTTTCGTTTGTGTTTTTGCCATGGCTGATGTTTTTATGTTTAATGACCTTATACGTCATTTTTTCAGCCGTGGCTTTTTTAATTTTACAGAAACAAAGTTACACTACGATAAAATGATTTCCTGTATCATCATCGATGATGAAAAAAGGGCCCTGGAAACCTTTGAAATGATAGTTCAGAGGTATCTCCCCGAAAAACTGAAGGTTTGTTCTACAGCCACATCGGTCAAAGGGGGAGTGTTTGAGATAAATAAATTTCATCCTGAACTTGTATTTCTTGATATAGAAATGCCCGGTGAGAACGGGTTCAGGTTGTTCGACTATTTCGATAATGTGGATTTCGATGTTATATTTCTGACAGCATACAGGAACTATGCGATCGAGGCAATCAGGTTTTCAGCTTTCGACTACCTGCTCAAACCCCTGGATTATAATGAACTGTCTGCTGCGATTTCAAGGTATGAAACCACAAAGAAAACAGAATCCAATAATACAAGGATACAGGCATTGATCAGCAACCTGAATATCGGAGCCGATATAAATGCCAAGATCGCGTTACCGACCGTTACAGGATATATGATGGAAAAGATAAGTCATATAGTTTACTGTGAAGCCGACGAGAATTATACCCGGATCCATACGGTGAGGGGAGAAATAATTATGGTATCACGCACCCTCAAGGTGGTGGAAGAAATGTTGCCTCAGGAGTATTTTTTCAGGATACATAAATCATACCTGGTCAACATGAACTATGTAAAAAGTTACAACCGGACCGAGGGGCATAAAATCCTCCTGGAAACAGGAACGGAACTTGAAATTGCAACAAGAAGGAACGAGGAATTCGTTAAAGCGCTTACCAAAGCCAGAAACTGATTTATGAGCCTGAGTTTTCTCTACCGGTTCCTTAAAGTATTTTCATACCTCGGCATGATTCTTCTTTTTACTTCGGATTTGTTTGCCCAGAATTACTATTCCAGGAATTTTACCATGGACGATGGCTTGCCGTCAAACACAGTAAGGTCAGTGTTCAAGGATTCGAGGCATATCATGTGGATAGGTACTTCAGCAGGACTTTGCCGGTATACAGGCAGGGAGTTTAAAGTCTATAACTCTGCTGACGGATTAGGAGCTGAGAACATCTTTGATATCACCGAAGACGGGGAAGGAAACCTGTGGATAGGTGGAATGGCAGGGGGTATTTCGAAATTCGACGGGAAGAAGTTTGTTAATTATACCACACGGGATGGGTTGGTATGCAATGATGTACGAAAGGTATGGTGGTCGAAAAAATTTCATCTTTTATTTATAGGGACCAACAGGGGCTGCAGTGTATTTGACGGTAAAAAGTTTTATTCTTATTCTGATAAAGACATCGGCAGCAATTCGGGAACCTGGTTCGTACTTGGTTTTGTCGAGAGGGCCGATCATGTTGATGTGTGGGCTTACGGTTATAGTGATGTTCATTATTATTATCCGTCTTCACATAAATTCAGCCTTGGCAGGGCAGGACCCTATTCATTAAACTCTTCTTCAACTTCCCCTGAATGTTTAAAAAACGGCGACACGGTATGGAGCTGGGCGAGAAGCGGAATAAAAGTATGGAACGGTGGACTTAAAAAAGCCTTCGACAGCATGGGGCAGGTTTTCCATATGTACCCTGATGATATGGGGCATGCGTGGATCGCAGCCTGGGCCGAGATGCCCTCAGGGCCAGGGATGCCGGGAGGACTTTACTATTATGATGGCAAAACAGTTCATCGTATAAGTGAAAAAGCCGGGATCACCGATGTGTCGGTATGGACTGTGTTCTATGACTCGGTTTTCCATTCCGTATGGGCAGGTACCCTCCACCAGGGCTTGTACAGGATACCCATACCGGTGTTTGAATGGTTCGAGCCTTCATATTTCGGGTTGTCGTCAATAAACCTGAATGACATCTATTTTGACAATAATAATAACCTTTGGATGGCTTCAACCCGTGAACTCATCCGCATGAACAAGGATAAAACGTTTTACCGTTATCCGCAAAAAGTCATCAAGGCGGCACAGAAGAAAGCCTATGCAAAATATTATCCCGAGATGTATGGATATCGTATGGACAAATCAGGATCTTACGAGAAATACCAGAAACTGAAGTCCGTATACAAATTCCGTTTTCCTAATCCTTACACTGCCGTATTTACAAACTTCGGTACCCTTAAAATCACGAGTCCGGGAAGCTTGTATAATCCTTACTTATACCGTAATGACTTCAAAAAAGGTTTGAAAGGATTTGACGATACAACTGCTGTTTTTTATTCTGCTATCGCTGCAGATTCACGAGGTAAGATATATATTTCAGGAGGTTTCGGGTTAAGCTCTTTCAGCCTCTCCGGGGATATGAAAATTCCCGAAGTAATTCCGGTTACAGGAAATTTATGGGTAATGGGCTTCGACAGCCATGATTCCCTATACTGGTCATCCTATTGGGATAAAGGCCTGTCACATATCGCGATGAATCCCGGGCTGATGTACCCCGATAATTCCTTTTATACACCTGAAAAAGACAACGCCCCAGAAAGCCCAGTAAGAATGATTGTAAGAGGCAACGAGATATGGTGTGCAAGCCGCTTCAGCGGAATCAATCTTACCGAGAACGGGAGGAACTATGCTTTTTGCAAGCAGGATTCAACACTTCCCCTGAGTATCAATGATATTTGTTTTGACGGCCCTCTTAACATTATAGCCGGGGCAAACAACGGGGAAATCATAATTGCAAGAGTTGATGGTGAACGGCTTAACGTATTATCACGCCTGGGTACGAAGGACGGCATCCTCGGCAAAAGTATCCGATGGCTGGTGACAGATAAGCACAGGAACCTCTTCATAGGTACAAATGTTGGTCTCAACCTGATAAACCTTAATGAACTGGACTCAACAGGAAAAGCCAGTTTGAGGTTTTATTCAAAGGAAACGGGGTTTACCAGCCTGAACGGGAAGAAAGCTGTTGTTGACCCTTCAGGCGACATCTGGATTGCAACAGACCGTAACCTCTGCAGGCTTAATTTTAACCGGCTTCAAAACCATCCTGCCCATGCAGTAAAACTGATCCTCACAGGCCTTGATATAAATAATATGCCTGTTGAAAAACTCGATGCTTGCTCTACCGATGCATGGTTTGGCTTTCCTGATAAACTACTTACTTTGTCACACTGGCAAAATAACCTGGTATTTTATTTCGATGCCCTGAATTATCTCGATGCCGAACACCAGACATTCAGGTACAGGTTGCTGCCGGTAATTAAAGCATGGAGTGCCTACTCAACGGAACATAAGGCTGTCTTTACAACCCTGAGGCCAAACCATTACCAGCTTGAGATCGAGGCTGTAAACCCGCTTGATCAAAGCAAGCATAGTCGTATAACCTATGGTTTTATTATCAGGCCCCCTGTTTACTTCACCTGGTGGTTTATCCTGGTTTCATTGATCCTTGTTATTGGTATTACCGCGTTTATTATCCACCTGAGGCTGCTCCAGGTCAGGAAAGAAGAAAAACAAAAAGCAGATGTAAGGCTTGAACTCAATAATATTGAATTGAAAGCGCTGAAAGCCCAGATGAATCCCCACTTTATATTCAACGCTATAAATGCCATCCAGAGTTTTATTTTAAGCAGTAATGTTGACAAGGCCCTGTATTACCTGTCGCTATTTTCCAGACTGGTAAGGAAAACCCTGGAAAATGCCTCAAAAGAGTTTATCCCATTGGGAGAAGAACTGGAATACCTGAATTATTATCTCGAACTTGAAAAGATGAGGTTTGAAGGGCAGTTTAACACTAAACTTGAAATTGATCCTGAGCTTCCCCTTGAAACGACCATGATCCCGCCCATGATCATTCAACCATTTATTGAAAATGCCATTAAACACGGATTGCTTAGACTCGATAAAGTAGGTACCTTAAAACTTTTTGTGAAAAAGATCGACGACAATCAATATAAGTTTATCATTGAAGATAACGGGATTGGACGCGCCAGTGCTGATGAGTTTAAGAAATCTGAAGGCAAGGCCCATACATCTAAAGGCATGGAGATCACCAATACCCGATTGAGATTACTGAATGAAAATGGCAGGGCCGGAGAATATTCTGTAAAAACCAGCGATCTGATCAATGACGATGGAAAAGCAGCCGGAACAAGGATTGAAGTTTGCTTCCCTCTGGATAGTTGATACATCCCTCATCCCGCATCCCGCATCAGCGCGAAGCCCCTCATCACGCTTTTCTCAAAGTAAACCCGAAGGTTGTACCCACGCCAACCGTACTGCGTACATTGATGGTCTGCTGGTGGGCTTCGATGATATGTTTCACAATAGCCAGGCCAAGGCCCTTGCCCTTGCTGCTGGTCTCGCGGCCACGGGAAGTGCGGTAGAAACGCTCAAAAACCCTGGGGAGGTCGTCCTGGTCAATTCCAATCCCGTTATCTGTGACTTCAACCAGGATGTTCTCGTCCATATCGAAGAAACTGATCTTGGTACGTCCACCCTGTTCAGGACCGTAGCGGATCGAATTATCAATGATGTTGGTAAGAACCTGCCTTACCTTTTCCCGATCGGCATGAACCCATAAAGGTTTGTCGGGCTGGTTGATCAGAACCTGAATGTTCTTCTCACCGGCTTTCATTTCGAGCATCTCAACTACTTCGCGGCTCACAACCGCAATATCGAAGCGCACTTTATTCAGGTACATCTGCCCCGACTCAAGCTGTGTTATCTCGCCAAGATCCTCAACGATTCGGATCAGCCTTTCAACGCTCACTTCTGTTCTTCTAAGATATTCCTTGTTGATGCTTGGATCATCCAATCCGCCTTCCAGCAGGGTGGAAACATATCCCTGAACATTGAACAATGGAGTTTTCAGCTCATGGGATATATTGCCGATAAAATCCTTACGGTATTCCTCCAGTTGTTTCAGCCTTTCAATTTCCTTTTGTTTCTCATCTCCCCAATGGGCCACTTCCTGTTCCACATTTTCCAGGATGTTACGATTGGAAGTAAACCTGTGCCTGTCCATTTTCTGTGCCTTGATACTGTATATCGACTTATAGATCAGGCGAATTTTGGAATAGATGAACTTGTCGACGGTAAACCTGAAAAAGAAATAAGTCCCGGCAAACAGTAGTCCGCCAGTCAATAAAAGCATGCAATAGATAGCAAACCCGCCCAGGGATTCAGGATGCAGGATGCAGGATGAGAAAAGAAACAGTATGATATACGCGGCAGTTACGGCCGTTGCATTCAGTATGGCAATTGCACGGGGATCATGGACTTTCATTCCTCTTCATATTTATAACCCACACCTTTTATCGTTTTAATGTTGTCGGTCCCGACTTTCTCACGTATCCTGCGGATATGCACATCGATGGTACGGTCGCCCACGATGACATTTTCACCCCAGATTCTTGTAAAAATATCTTCCCGGGTGAACACTTTATTTGGCCTTGAAACCAGTAGCTGCAGAATTTCAAATTCTTTACGGGCCAGGATGATCTCAGCATTGTCTTTTATCACCACGTACCGGTCAAGATCGATCGTGAATTCCCTGCAAATGGACTTTCCCGATATTTCAGGGATTGACCTGAACCTCCTTAAAAGAGCCTGGATACGGCTTACCAGGACCTTGGGTTTGATGGGTTTGGTAATATAATCATCGGCCCCGGCTTCGAATCCTGCGATCTGTGAATAATCCTCGCCCCGGGCAGTAAGGAAAATGATGAGCGAATTCTGCATCCCGGGGAGCTTCCTGAGCTGATTGCAGGTTTCAATCCCATCCAGGCCGGGCATCATAATATCCAGTATGACCAGGTGAGGCTTGTGTTCTTTAGCCAGATCCAGCGCCTTCTGCCCGTTTCGGGCCTTAAGTATCTGAAACCCCTCTTTGGCCAGGTTATAGCCGAGAAACTCAAGTATATCGGCTTCGTCATCCACCAGCAAAATAATAGTATCTTTATTTTCCATAAAGGAATTTCAATGATCCAACAAATTTATGAAATTCACGTTACATCAGGGTAAACAATAGGATCATGCAAAGGATATTGGTTTGTTTGTTGTTTTTACTGCCGCTGGCAGGTTTTTCGCAGAGGTTCAACGGAGGCATACTGGCCGGTGGGAACGTGAGCCAGGTCGACGGGGATGATCTGGAAGGTTATCATAAAGTCGGTTTTCAGGCAGGTGCATATGTAAGCCTCAGGGTTTCAAAACATTCATCCTTCCAGATGGAAATGGAATATTTCCAGAAAGGCAGCCGCAAGGCTTCGAATCCCGACAGCGGTTCGGGAGATCATTCCTACCTGATCAGGATACATTACCTTGAGATTCCGCTATTATACCAGTATACATTTGCAAAACGCCTGCAGGCCGAAATAGGACCTGCTGCCGATGTGTACCTGGGTTCCCTGGAAGAAAGCGATGGGCAGGTCTCTCCAAGTACAGTCCCTTTCAGACCGATTACCTTATCGGGAATACTTGGAATAGCCTGTTACATCACCCCAAACCTTAAAGTCGGTTTCCGCTTCAATTATTCCCTGCTTTCGATACGGCAGCCAAGCGAAACCCCGCCCTCCTCATACAGGCATATACTCTTTGAGAAGGGTCAGTACAATAATGTGTTATCTTTGACCCTTTCATGGGACTTCAAGAAGTTTGAATTTTAACCCTAATTCAGGATCCGGAGATTTGAATAATAAACTGATAATCGGGATTACCGGGGCTTCAGGCTCGATTTACGGCAAGCTTTTACTGGAAAAACTCGTGGGTCTGAGTGGCCAGCTGAAAGATGTTTCGGTGGTTTTTTCAAATAATGCCCGGGCTGTATGGGAATACGAACTTGGCCCCATCGATGTGGCCTCCATGCCTTTCACTATTTTCAAACCCGACGATTTCTTTGCCCCCATGGCCTCGGGTTCAGCCGGGTATACCGCCATGATCATCTGCCCCTGCTCCATGGGAACCCTCGGCCGAATTGCCTCAGGCGTTTCCGACGACCTGATGACACGCGCTGCGGATGTCATCCTCAAGGAAAAACGAAGGCTGGTACTTGTCCCCCGTGAGGCACCTTACAACCTTATCCACCTTAACAATATGAAACTGCTTACCGAAGCCGGGGCCATCATCTGTCCGGCTTCACCATCGTTTTATTCCAAACCCTCCACAATCAATGAAGTTGTGATGACTGTTGTTGACCGGGCTTTGAAGCTCGCCGGGCTGGAGGTGGAAGGATTTCACTGGGGACCGAAAGCATAATGAATTTTGAATATTGATCAACGAATGTTGAATTTCGAATGAGTCAGTTCAATATTCATAATTCAATGTTCAATATTCGATATTCAGTTATTCCGTAACTACGGCTAAACTAATATTCCTCATCAGCCTCTCATACCCGTTTTCTTCAACCGAAGTCCCGGCAAACAGTTCATCAAATTTTTCCCTGCTAAGGCTGATCCAGTCGGGCTTACGCATATTCAACAGCCCGGGATGGTGATGAAAATGGGAATCGGCCGTGGGCTTTGCAAAGCGGTTATACGGACAGGCATCCTGGCAGATATCGCATCCGTAGATCCTCCCTTTAAGATTTTGCCTTACCTCTTCGGGCATTGGGGCATTTTTCACATTTGTGCAATAGGTTATGCACCTGCGGATGTCTAACTGGTAAGGGCTGTCGATAGCCCCCGTCGGGCATGCCACCATACATCTGGTACAGCTTCCGCAATGATCAGTTTCGGGAAGGTCCGGTTCAAGTTCCAGGGATGTAAGGATGATCCCGATATAAAAATAGGAGCCCCCTGTGCGATTGATCAGGATGGTATGTTTGCCCTGCCATCCGACGCCGCATCTCTGGGCCCAGGCCTTCTCCAGTACCGGCCCCGAGTCTACATAACTTTTTGAATGAATATTCTCTCCCAGTCCGGATATCATCCCGAGAAGGGGTTCCATTTTTCTTTTTATATACGGTGGATAACGTTTTCCCGGGGCATATTTCGAGAGAATGAAATTATCTTCTTCTGGCAGTAAAACCGGGGGATAATAATTCACGAGGACTGCAATGACTGTTTTCACACCCTTCAACAGCAATTCCGGGTTCAGCCGTTGGGGCGCATAACGCTGAAGATATGCCATAGTAGCCTGCCTCTCTTCTTCAAGGAAATGCCGGTAAAAATCACGCAAGCGGTCCAGCGGTCCGGCTGCAGCAAACCCGCAGGCGGAAAAACCAAGCTCCAGGGCACGTTTGCGGATTATCTCTTTCATCGGGAATTTGTTATTGGAATTTATTTTCAGGAGAATTTCGAGGTATCAGGAACTATTACGGGGTCCCCATCCGGCGAAGGTTCCGTTAATCCAGGCAGAGAAGTGAGCTTGCGAACGGCTTGCCTGGATTAGGAAACAAGCCGTTGATGGGTCGTAATAGTTCCGTAACCGAGGAATCTCCTGAAAATACATGAGTTATATCAAATGTTAAAACAAGGTTCCGCTTGCCGGCCCCTTCAGTTTTCCCAAGTGCTTATATGCCAGCTCCGTCGCTTCCCGCCCCCGGGGGGTCCTCATGATATAGCCTTCCTGGATCAGGAATGGCTCATAAACTTCTTCAATAGTTCCTGAATCCTCAGAAACCGCTGTTGCGATGGTAGTCAGGCCGACAGGACCTCCCCTGAACTTGTCTATAATAGTTGAGAGTATTTTGTTGTCCATCTCGTCAAGCCCGTGCTTGTCGACATTCAATGCCTTTAAAGCATACTGGCTGATAGCGAGATCTATCTTGCCGTCGCCTTTGATTTGGGCAAAGTCACGGACCCTGCGCAGAAGGAGGTTTGCAATACGGGGTGTTCCCCGGCTCCGGCGGGCAATTTCCACCGAAGCTTCTTTATTTATCGGGACTTTCAGAATCTCCGCCGAACGGTTCACAATGATGTCCAAAGTGCCGGCTTTGTAATACGACAAACGGGAATGTATCCCGAAGCGGGAGCGCATGGGGGCCGAAAGCAGGCCTGAACGGGTGGTAGCCCCGATTAAGGTAAACGGATTCAGGTTGAGCTGGACCGAACGGGCATTCGGGCCACTCTCGATGAGAATATCGATCTTGAAATCCTCCATGGCCGAATACAGGTATTCTTCAACCACATGCGAAAGCCTGTGTATCTCATCTATAAAAAGCACATCATGTGCTTCGAGGTTGGTAAGCAGGCCGGCAAGGTCACCGGGCTTGTCAATTACCGGCCCCGACGTAACTTTGATGTTGACGCCCAGTTCGTTTGCGATGATATACGCCAGGGTAGTCTTCCCCAGGCCCGGGGGTCCGTGAAGCAAAACATGATCAAGGGCTTCTTTTCTCTGTTTTGCCGCCTGAACAAATACCTTCAGGTTCTCAACGATAGCTTCCTGCCCCGAAAATTCGAAGAAGCCCGATGGGCGTAACACCGATTCGATTTCCTTCTCTATCGGGCTGAGGTTAAATCCGCTGGGATCAAGATTTTCGTTCATCCTCACAAAAGTAAAAAAAAACAGCTCTTCCAATTCAGGATTTTTTTTATTACTTTTACCTGATTAATCCCTAAACCCATGGCCAATCAGCCCATAGTTGTCGCGGTCGACTTCTCCACAACCTCAATTCACGCCATTGAGTATGCAATTCCGCTTGCAAATAAATTGAAAAGCGATATCATCCTGGTTTGGGTCGACAAGATCAGTTCCAACGAATCACTTTACCCTGATACCTCCACCGAGAACAGGAATGAAGCAAAAAAACGCTTCGAAGAGATCATCCTGCAGTTCGCGAAAAAAATGGGCAAAGGCCTCAAAATGGAATTTAAGCTCCGAAGAGGCAAAGTCTTCCACGAGGTCGACACCCTTGCCAGGACACTCGGCGCCTTGCTTGTGATCACGGGGACTCATGGAGTGAGCGGGTTTGAAGAATTCTGGATAGGGAGCAATGCTTTTCGCATCGTGACGTATGCCTCCAGCCCTGTAATAACCGTTAGGCATGACGATGACATCAAAAAAAGCATAGACAGGATAATTGTCCCAATCGACGGTTCCTCTGAAACCATACAGAAACTTCCCTTTGTTCTTCGCCTCGCCAAGCTGTTCAAATCGGAGGTGCACGTTGTGGCAACGCATTCCAGTCATCTGAATTCAATACAAAGAATTGCAGAAAAATACCTGCAGATTTCGGCCAACTATTTTCAGGCCAACGAGATCATCTGCGTACAGGACAGCATAGTGTCAAACGATGTCACTAAAGCCCTTCTGCAGTATGCCGTGAATGTAGGTTCCGACCTGATCGCTATAATGACCGAGCAGGAAACCCCGGTCAATATTTTTTTGGGGGCCCAGGCTCAGCAACTGATCAACCAGTCATCAATCCCAATTTTAAGCGTACATCCACAGGAGCACTTTTGCCTGAAATAATATCATGAAACCTAACGTTATCTATTTAGTAATTTTAATTATTGCCGGATTACGGAGCGGGTATGCCCAGGAAGTAAGGAAGGACAGCGGTTCGGTGACAGTTTACCAGGACAGGAGGGTTGACGAACTTGTGCAGAAACAGGTAAAGCTCAGCGAAGCAGGTAACAGCGAGGAAGGATACAGGATACAGATTTTCTCCGATTCCGGGAATAATTCTAAAACGAAAGCTCAGTCGGCCATGGACGATTTCCTCTCAAAACATCCGGAAGTAAAGGCCTATCTTGCTTTCAAATCACCGAATTACAAGGTTAAGGTCGGAGATTTCCGAAGCAAGCTTGATGCAATCAGGTACCTTAACCAGATATCAGCTGAATTTCAGAATGCTTTCATCATATCAGACCAGATAAATTTACCTCAAACTGAACCTTAAAACCTGAGATTATGAGCAAGATAGTTGTTGCTATTGATTTTTCAGATTGTTCAATCAATGCATTTCTGCATGCGGTTTCCATAGCACAAAATACCCGAAGTGATCTGACCCTTGTTTGGGTGAAGAAGGATGCGGGCCAGGTCGATAAGTTCAGCGAAAGCACCAAAGACGCAACGGCCAGGGTTGAGAAGGAATTTCAGGAATTGCTGGAAAAACATCAGTCGGAACTACCCGGGAATAAAATCATTACAAAGATCAGGACCGGTAAGGTTTACACCGAGATACCCGCCGAGGCGAAAGAAAGCAAGGCCTTAATGGTGGTTTGCGGAACCCATGGAGCCTCGGGTTTCGAGAAATTCTGGATCGGCAGCAATGCTAACCGTATTGTTTCGGGCTGCAACTGCCCTGTTATCACCATCAGGGGCGGGATAAACATCCAAAGGCCATTGAAAAAAATAGTCATGTCGATTGACAGTACCCAGGAAACCAGGCAAAAAGCCACGTTCACAGCCATGCTTGCCAAACCTCATGATGCCGAGATCTACATTCAAAAGCTTTATTCCACTAAAACTAAGTCGATAAGGCAGAATGTGGACTTATATACTTCACAGGTGGAAAGGTTTTTCACCCAGGAAGGAATTAAATTTAACACGGTTACCGAGGAAACTGAGAATGTCCCTGAGACCATAATCAATTATGGCAAAAAAATTGATGCCAACCTCATCTCCATCATGACTGAGCAGGAATCCTCAACTTCGGCACTCTGGCTTGGGCCTTATGCTCAAAGGATTGTGAACCAGTCACCGATTCCCGTACTGAGCGTGCATTCAAAGGAGGTGTATACAGGGCTTGAATTCTAGCACCTGTCAATACAATTCAGGTCCTTGAAGGCAACTTTCAAACGTTCTACCATCGAGGCCTGCCCGCTCCTCAGCCAAACCCTGGGGTCATAGAATTTTTTATTAGGCTTGTCTTCCCCTTCGGGATTGCCTATCTGCCCCTGCAGGTAACCTTCATTTTTCTTGTAGAATTTAAGCACTCCTTCCCAGAAAGCCCATTGGGTGTCGGTGTCGATATTCATCTTGACAACCCCGTAACCTATGGCTTCGGCGATCTTTTCAGGTTCCGAACCTGAACCTCCGTGGAACACAAAATTTACCGGGTTCGGCCCGGTGTTGAATTTCTCCTGTATGTATTTCTGGGAATTATAAAGGATGATGGGTTCCAGTTTTACATTACCGGGTTTGTAAACACCGTGAACATTCCCGAAAGAAGCGGCAATGGTAAAGTTGTCGCTGATGCTCTTCAGCTGTTCATAGGCATAGGCAACATGCTCAGGCTGGGTGTAAAGCCTTGAACTGTCAATGCTAGTATTGTCCACCCCGTCTTCTTCGCCCCCGGTAACGCCGAGCTCGATTTCAAGGGTCATGCCCATCTTATTCATCCTTTCAAGATATCGTTTGCAGATATCGATGTTCTCATGCAGGGGTTCTTCCGAAAGGTCAAGCATATGTGAACTGAACAGGGGTTTGCCATGTTTGGCAAAATATGTTTCCCCTGCATCAAGGAGTCCGTCTATCCATGGCAGAAGCTTCTTTGCTGCATGGTCGGTATGGATGATGACCGGGATGCCGTACATGTCGGCTACCGTATGAATATGCTGTGCCCCGGAGATGGATCCTCTGATAGCCACAGCCTCATGCTCGTTCTTCAGCCCTTTGCCGGCAAAGAACACCCCTCCTCCGTTTGAGAACTGTATGATCACCGGGGAATTTACGATTTTAGCTGCTTCAAGCACAGCGTTTACCGAATCTGATCCAACTACATTCACGGCAGGAATGGCGAAATGGTTGGCTTTTGCAATACGGAAAATTTCCTTAACGGCATCGCCAGTGGCAACACCGGGTTTTACTTTATCGAAGATTTTTTCTGACATATATCTGATATTTATGGTTTTGCATATAGCCTGGCATCTTTTTATGATGCAGCGGGAATCCAAAATTACGAAAAAAGATCCCATACCCCAAAAGCACCCACTTAATCATCATTCCGTCACATCATCACCCGATCACCATCATCACGCAAATCATTAACACACATTCATCGTACAATCACGTTCATCTCGTTTTCAAAACCGGTATTAAAGAAAAGGCAGAATTTCCTTGACATATACGGTAGATTTTTATATCTTTGAGAATCAGTAAAATAAACGCCGCAATCAAATGAAAAGAATTTTCTCAGGGATTATTGCGCTGGTAATTCCCTTATTTCTGTTTGCCCAAACCGCAAAGGAAGCGCAGGACCTGAACCAGGTCCGTCAAAAGGTCAGTAAACTTGAAAATGAAAATGCCCGGCTGAAAACCCAGCTCAATGGTATTCAGAAAACCCTGTCGAAAATGAATGAGGCGGAGCTTAAAGAGCATCTTGACCTGGCAAAGCATGATTCCCTGTCCAGGGCGCGCCAGGATACGATAAGGTCGTATTCGGGCAGGATTCTTAACATGAAAGACGATATTAACGAGATAGAACATGCCTTAATGCTGAGGAGCCTTGGTTTTGGCATTATCATCCTGGTTTTGATCATCCTGGTAGCCATATTCGGGCTCACTCACAAAGCAACTCACAGGAAAAACCTGGACGAAGTATTTGAAAAGATGACAGCCCAGAGGGACGAACGTGAAAAACGAATAGCCGAGCTAAGGGCTTTACTTGAACAATATGGGAATGAAATATCGGCCCTTAAGCAGGAAACCGGCGACAGGCTTGTTGCAATGAGCGACAACCTGGCGCATATTGACAGGAATCTCCAGAACCTTCTGAGTGAGCGAACATTAACACTTGAACAACAGATAAAAGAAGGCCTTGGCAGGCTGAGGAAGGATCATGAAGAGGGGAGCAGGGAGTTTGTGAAAAAGCTGGAAGAGGTGCACTCCCTTATGTCATCCAAAGTCAATGATCTGGGGCAGAAAGTGATAGATTCAGGCAAGAAACTCGATGACCAGATCACAGCCGCCCACAAAAAGACAGACGATCTCAAAACCGTCCTGGCCCGTGAAATAGAAGCGATCCGTTCGAAGTTCGAATGAACCATATGGCATGAGCCATGAGGCATGAGCTGTGAACGGAACACGAATTTTTCATACCTTTGCCATCATTCCGGCCCCGTAGTTCAATTGGATAGAATGGCAGATTCCGGTTCTGTTGGTTGAAGGTTCGAGTCCTTTCGGGGTCACTGAATGTTTCTGAAGTGTCAGTGTTTACTGATGTTTAGGAAGGTGGTTGCTGAAAACTGTCAATTTTTCTGTCAACTCAGGAAACCCAAACGGTAAAATCATGCGATTTTGTTGTTTGGGTTTTTTATTTGTTTTCGCCTGTAAACATAAGTAAATTCATGATACCACAATAGTACGTTCTTATAACGATACACTGCTGCATTAAAATTTCTTTTTGATAAAATTGACCGGCTTGGCATAGCATTGTTCTCCCATCAACCTTTTTTTCCTGATTTCATTTATCACCTTCGATTTTTCTGGTATTTCATCTTTCTTCCTTTTTGTTTTTACAAATTCATGACCTGAATCTGTTCATAATTAATTTTGCCCCGGCTAATTTTTTTATGATTTTTTTTCAAGAAAATTCAGCTTCCCTAATTTGCTATCCTATAATCTTTTTCGGGCCAAAAAGTTAAAAACTGTTTAGTCCGAGGTTACTATTGCTTTACTAATACGTTAGTAATCAGGCGATTGTTAATAACTTTATAATCCCTGTAATTTCCCGTTTAATACATTTGCCGCTTGTAAAAATTTATAAAAACTTTATACAGCCTATGAGCGAAAAGTCAGTAATCGAGAAACCTGTTACAGCATATTATATCTGTAAAATGATCGGGGTCAGCCGACCTGCACTCCATAGATGGAGCAAAGCAGGCAAAGTCCGCTACCATAAACTTGGGGGCAAGCTTTTTTACTTCGAAAGCGAAGTAATGGAGGACTTAAAAAAGTGCTGATAAACCATTTAAAAGATCTCCTAAAATGTGAGAATATAATTCACCTATAACCACACACACTACTAAACAAATTAATCCTTATGAGAATCAGTAAAAAAGCAGCTGCAGAGCTCAGAGATAAGCTGCCCCGAGGAAGCGCTAAAAAGATAGGGTCGCGGCTATTAAAGAAAAAGAAAACGTATACACCGCAATACATTTACCGTTGCCTGGACCCGGACAAGAAGGATTACAATCCTACCATCATTGATGAAGCCATTAAACTTGGTGAAGAGATAACAAAGCGTATAAAAAAGAAAGAAGATAGAGTTTCACGTCTAAGGAAAGGAGGGTTATGAAAACATTCTCAGCTATGTCCATTCCGGACAAACGATTAACCATGCAGGCTTACGAACAATTACGCTCTATGTATAGAACAATTACCGAAAAGCCTGGTAACCTGCCTTTAGAGATCAGGGAAAAAATATTACAGCAAACCCGACGCTTGCAACAATTGATGGATGCTTTAGAGATAGAAATATTATCCGAGTAATTCAGCCATACCGAGTTTCCCAAATCCAGACAAATCATTCCAGCAGTGAGCAAAGATTCTCAAAGGATCACTCATAGTTTATATGAATCAGCAGGAGATATGCTGCTTGATAAGATTGCCGAGGTCAATACCATTTTGATAAAACAGAAGGCCAAGACCGGTGAGACTGAATCTTACCGGTTTTGGATCAGAGTGGCCGATGTGATGAAGTTCGCCTGGGATTATATTCACGATGTTCAGTGGATCTTAAGAAAAAACCAAATCCTTGAAGCAGAAAATAAGTGGCTTAAGGATTGGAATATTGAGTTGTCAAAGCGCCTTGAATACTATGAACTGGTAAGAGAGATGAAGCTCAATGGTCGTTTTGAAGAAATCGTGAAAAGTGTTGATGTAATGCTCTCTAAAAGAGAACAGCAGTCTAATCCTGTCAAACAAACCCTACCTGATGAATGAATTACCCGATAACCAGGGAATCGAGCTGCCAAATATTGAGATCCTCAATGAAGAAGAAGTACTTCTGTATGCAGATACAGCCCTGGTAGAGGCCGGTAAAAACCTGACCCGTCGGGGTGAGGTGATCAATCAGATATGTGATCTGATCTTTAAAATGGATGACCCTGTCAGGCAAAGCATATTTGTTGAGGAAATCTCAAAGCGCCATAAAATCTCCAAAAAGGTAATTACCGACAAGATAAAAACCTTGAAAGATTCTATTACCGTCATTAAGGGAGATGAGAAAGACCAGTTTGAAGGCTTTGGCGACATTGACAAAATGTCGGCCCGAAAGCTGGGATTCTTCGAACATCGCAATTGCTTTTACTTTTTAACGAAGGATGGTCCTGTACGGGTGTCGAATTTCATTATTCGCCCCCTGTTTCATATCTATTCAAAGACCGATAACAAACGTCTGGTGGAGATCATCAATGAGGATGATTACCATAGAACGATTGACATACCATCAAAAAGCTTTGTCAGCATAGAACAATTCCAGGCCGCCGTGATCAATGAAGGGAATTTCCTTTTCTTCGGCACGAAATTTCATTTTCTTAAGATCCTGGATCACATTGCCAATAAGTTCCCGGTATGCAATGAACTGAGAACGCTGGGTTGGCAAAGGGAAGGTTTCTATGCCTTTGCCAATGGAATTTTTAATGGCACCTGGCAACCGGTGGATGAGTTTGGGATCACCGAACATGCAAAGCAAAAGTACTTCTCCCCGGCCTTTTCACGCGTGTATAACGAGGTCAGGGAAGATGACGATGATTATGAAAGCGACCGCTATTTCATCTGGCAGCAATCCCCGATCACCTTCGGACAGTGGACCAAACTCATGATGGATGTCTATGGATCCAATGCCAGAATAGCGATTGCCTTTGCCATAGCGACAGTCTTCAGGGATCTGATCTATGAGAAATACAAAATATTCCCTCACCTCTTTCTATTCGGTGAGAAACAATCCGGCAAATCACAGCTTGCCTGGTCCTTGTCAAACCTATTCTTTAACAATATGCCCGCATTCAATTTAAGCTCGGGAACCCAGGTCGGTTTCCACCGGAAGTTATCCAGGATTAAGAACGCCATTTGCTGGTGGGATGAATACTCCAATGATATTGATCCCAAACGAATTCAGACGCTGAAAAGCGCTTTTGACGGCATGGGTCATGAAAAAGGGAAAATGACCAGGGATAACCGCACGGAAGTAACCAAAGTC
>CAIRDP010000007.1 GCA_903877385.1 uncultured Bacteroidales bacterium | reverse complement strand
TTTCATAACTGTTTGTTTTTTGGTACATTACAAACTGATGAAAACTATCCATCGGTTTACGAAGGCCTTTTTACTTTTTATTCACATTCGATTGTTAATCAACATAATAACAAATTATCTATCGATTTTTAAACAGACTCTTAATTCACAGGAGCAGTTGCAAATAAAAATGAACCTGAAAAAAAAGCCCAAATGAATTTTCAGTAAATTCGCCGGGCCTAACGGAATTGCGAAACAAGCGAAGATCAAAATGGTCACCCTGCCTCAGGACGAACGGTATTTTCAAAGAAGGATAGCAACATCCTATGTTACCACTATCATCAGCACCACCCTGGTATTATTCCTCATCGGCCTCATCGGCCTGATCTTCCTTCACGCCAGCAGGCTTTCCGATTATGTAAAGGAAAACATAGGGTTTTCGATAATGATCAGGGAAAGCGTAAAAGAGACCGGGATACTTGAACTGAAAAAGAGGCTGGACCTGGAACCCTATGTCAAGTCATCAGAATATATTCCCAAGGAAAGGGCGGCCGACCAGCTGCAGGAAGAGCTTGGCGAAGATTTCATTGGGTTCCTGGGGTACAATCCCCTGCTTCACAGCATAGATCTTCGTTTGAAAGCTTCCTATACAAATGCCGACAGCATCAGCCGGATAGAACGGAAGTTATTGGCCAGACCGGAAGTTAAGGAGATTTTTTACCAGAAATCACTTATTGACCTGATCAATACAAACCTTAAGAAGGTGAGCATGGTGCTGTTTGTTTTTTCGGCTTTCATGTTTTTTATTGCCATAGTGCTTATCAATAATACCATTCGCCTGGCAATTTATTCCAAGCGTTTCCTGATCCGCAGCATGCAACTGGTGGGGGCCACCGAGGGATTCATCCGTAGGCCTTTCCTTGAAAAAGCCATAGGCAACGGGGTGCTGAGTTCCCTGCTGGCCATAGGAATGCTGGTGATCACGCTTTACTTCAGCGTTGAACAGCTGCCCGAATTACTGGAATTACAGGATCCCCTGAGGCTTGCCATTCTTGTTGTTTTCATTCTCGCTTTGGGAATCGGGATTTCGTGGAGTTCAACTTACCTGTCGGTGAGAAAATATCTTCGCATTAAAACAGACCTTCTGTATATCTGAGTATCAGAAAATTTCATAATTTTGTCGCCCTTAAACTGATCATAATGGATAAAAACAAAAAGCCGGTTTCTGCTGCCAAAAAGCAGGCAGAACCGATAAAATCTGCTCCTGCGGGTAAAATTGGCGAATTTGCTTTCGGAAAAGAAAATTACCGACTGATGCTCCTCGGGCTGTTTTTCATTGCAGTCGGATTTCTGCTGATGATTGGAGGAGGGTCCGATGATCCCAAGGTTTTCAATTATGAACTGTTCAGTTTCCGCCGCATTACATTGTCGCCGATCCTGATCCTCGCAGGGTATGTAATCGAAATCTTTGCCATTATGAAAAAACCCAAGGATTAATGACTGTTTTACAGGCCATTATCATGGCAATTGTGGAAGGGATCACCGAATTCCTTCCTATTTCGAGTACCGGGCATATGGCCCTCACAAGTGCAATCCTGGATATTAAAGATAAAGATTTCTCCAACCTTTTCATTGAAACCGTTCAGTTCGGGGCCATCATCTCGGTACTGGTGCTTTACTGGAGAAAGTTCCTGAATTTCAAGAAGCTGGATTTTTACCTTAAACTCCTTGTCGCATTCATCCCTGCAGCCATCGTTGGTATTCTGCTGAAGAAAAAGATCGAAGAGGCCATCCAAAGCCCTTTGTTTATTACGATAATTATGTTCCTTGGCGGGTTCATACTGCTGTTTATCGACAGCTGGTTCAAAAACCCGACAATACATGAAGAGGAGAAGATCACCTATAAGAACTCCCTGATAATAGGGCTTTTCCAGTTACTGGCAGTGGTGTTCCCCGGCTTCAGCCGCTCCGGGGCGACCATCATGGGCGGCATGCAGCAGAAACTCAGCCGGGCCGTTGCTGCGGAATTTTCGTTTTTCCTTGCAGTGCCTACCCTGGCAGGGGCGTTTACAAAAAGTTTATGGGACGCATGGAGGCATAACCCTGAGCTCCTCAGCCATCACAACATAAACATGATCATCCTGGGGAATGTCTTTGCGTTCATTGTGGCCATTGTGGCCATCAAGGGATTCATCGCCTTCCTGGTAAAACACGGGTTCAGGATGTTCGGCTGGTACCGAATCATAGTTGGCATTCTGCTTCTTGCTTTCCTTCTCACGGGGCACAGTTTAAGCCTGTAGTTATGGGCCTTCAGTTTGAACAGGGCGAGATTCTCCTGATCAACAAGCCTTACCGATGGACATCCTTTGATGTGGTGGCGAAACTTCGCAGCCTCATCCGTACTCATCTCCAGATTAAAAAAATTAAAATAGGCCATGCAGGAACCCTGGATCCCCTGGCTACCGGTCTCCTGATCCTATGTACAGGGAAATTCACAAAACGTATCGATGAGTTCCAGGGGCTTGAAAAAGAATATACCGGGATAATCCGCATTGGTGCAACCACCCCCTGTTTTGACCTGGAAAAAAAGATCGACAGGGAGCTCCCTTTTGAACATATTAAAAATGAGCAGATCATGGATGCTGTGGCAAAGCTAAGCGGTACATACGAACAGTTGCCGCCCTCCTTTTCTGCCAAAAAAATAGATGGAAAAAGGGCCTATAAATATGCCCGCCTGGAACAGGAAGTGGAGATCAAACCCCGTTCGGTGACTGTAAGCGGGTTTGAAATAAGCAGGATAGATTTGCCGTATCTTTGTTTCAGGATCAGCTGCAGCAAGGGTACATACATTCGTTCCATTGCAAGGGACATGGGAGTTCTTTTAGGCACAGGCGCGCATCTGACTGAACTTTGCCGAACACGAATAGGACAGTATCATCTCAGGGATGCCTGGGAAATGGAAAATATCGAACATTTGTTCGATGATAATAAAAGAAAATACAGTGAATAAAAAACTGAGCACCTCAATCGTATTTTTACTTTTTGTAGGCGGATTGCTGTATTTCGGTAATCCTGCCGTTCACCCTCGCCGTTCAAGAATTGAGTATGAACGCCGCATTGGTGCCATAACCAGGGAAAGCTGCAGAATAAAGCCAGGGGTAAAGGAAATTAACGCTGATCAGCCCGATATGGCTGAATTGCAGGAGTTCCTGATGACCATGGACCCTGAAACGGGGACCGTTCCCACGGAGAGACTGTTGAAAGCCTATACCCAAACCAGGGCTTTATCACAACTAAAAAATTCAAACGATTTTCAGTGGAAAGGTTATGGAGTGGAAATGGGCGGGCGCACCCGCATGCTCATGTTTGACCCCAATGACGGCACACAGAAGAAAGTCTGGGCCGGTGGAATAACGGGAGGCTTATGGTATAACCCGGATATCACTTCGGTTTCCTCTTCCTGGATACCGGTGGGTGATTTCTGGAGCAACCTCTCGGTTCGCTGCATGGCATACGACCCGAACAACACCCAGGTGTTTTACATTGGGACGGGCGAAGCCGAGACTGCTCTTCAGACATACAGGGAAAGTTCAGGGCTTGGAACCGGCATCTGGAAATCCACTGACGGCGGTCAGAGCTGGAACCAGTTAAGTTCATCCCAGGCTTTCTGTTATATAACGAAAATCGTTGTAAGGAACGAAAGCGGGAATTCCGTTATTTATGCTGGAGTGGCCTCGGGTTTGTACCATGGGACCCACCAGAGCCAGCCCAGCGACGGGCTTTTCCGTTCGACCGATGGCGGGAGCTCATGGCAGCAGGTATTACCGAACATCATCGGGACAACCGTTCCCTATGCAGTAGAAGATGTAACACTCAGTGCCGGCGGCAGGATCCTGCTAGGCACAAGGCCCAACCTCGACGGGCAAGGGGGCGCAACCATATTGTATTCCGATGCAGGGACCACAGGGAGCTGGACCATCAACAACTCGTATGAACAGGAGATCCTTGGGCTTCCAAATTTTAACATTCCGGGCAGGGTCGTTCTGGCCACTGCACCTTCGGATGCGAATGTGGTTTATGCCCTCATTGCCGGGGGGAATATTGATCCCGCCACAAACTTTAACAGGTTTTACTGTATTGACATACTTAAGTCTGCCGACATGGGGGTGAGCTGGACCAAGAAAAGCATGCCTTTATACAATGACACCCTGAATTTTGCCTATATCGCCTGGCATGCCCTTGATATAGCTGTTGACCCGAACAATCCCAACCTGGTTTATGCCGGGGGGCTCGATATGCACCGGTCCACCGACGGCGGCAACAACTGGACGAAGCTCAGCGACTGGTCGCTGATGTACGGCGGGGGAGGCGATCAGTATATTCATGCCGACCAGCATACCATCGTTTACAAACCGGGTTCCTCGGGCGAGCTCATTTTCGGATGTGACGGAGGGGTGTTCTATACGGCTAACGGAAATGCCGCATCTCCTAAATTTGAACAGCATAACCACAATTATAACACCCTGCAGTTTTATACCTGCGACCTCAACCCTTCAGCTGGGCAGAACCAGTTCATTGGCGGGCTGCAGGACAACGGTTCACTGTATTATACGGGAACGCCCCTGACCATAAATTCCATGGTAGTGGGGGGCGACGGGGCTTTTTGTTTCTGGGACAAGAATGAACCCCGGTACTTTATGGCTTCTTACTATTATAACCATTACAGTTTTTTTGATAACGGTTCCTGGCTGGGATCCAATACCGGACAATCGGGCATTTTTTTGAACCCAGCCGACCTCGACTACAAACTGAACCTCCTATATGCCAATGCCACCGACTTTACCGGCACTGTCCTTCCCAACCAGCTGCTTGTGGTCTCGGGTATTTACTCAGCTTCGCCTGTCGAGAACTTCATTAACCTCAATACAGGGCTCAATGTTTACTATTCTGCAGTTACTTACTCTCCCTATTCACCCTCCGGGAAATCCACTTTATTTGTTGGATCCGTATCGGGCAATTTATATAAAGTACTTGAAGCACAATCGGCAAATCCCCAGGTAACCGAGATAACAGGCAGTAATTTCCCCATAGGAAATATTGCATGCATTGCCCTGGGGGGGTCGGAAGACACCCTGATGGCCATCTTCTCGAATTATGGTGTTTCTTCGGTATGGACCACGTATAACGGGGGAGTAACATGGGCCGATAAGGAAGGAAACCTTCCCGATATGCCTGTCCGCTGGGGAATGTTTTTCCCCGGAAACTCAAACTCTGCGCTGGTCGCAACTGAAACCGGGGTTTGGGGAACAGGGAACCTGGGCGCATCTACAGTCACGTGGAACCCGTACAATACGGGGATGGCCAATGTGCGAACCGATATGTTGAAATACCGGGCTTCGGACCATACAGTTTTAGCCGCCACCCAGGGCAGGGGCTTGTTTACGACAAGCTGGGATTTCCCGGTCGGGACACAAGAAATACAACAAACTGATATCAGCGTCTTCCCGAATCCTTCAACCGGCCGTTTTTCCATCACGGCATCCGGGCTGGTTATGCAGAATGTGGGGATTACGATATCAAATCTTTCAGGCCGGGAGGTTGATTCAAGGACAGCCTTTACAAACTCCGGAAAACTGGTGCAGAGCTTTGATCTTAGCACTGCGCCCAAAGGTGTTTATATACTGAGGATGACATCCGGGAAAAATATACTTGGAGAGAAAAAAATACTCATCAGGTAAATGAAAGCTGCATCTTATCCATTGTTCACCGATGAGTACTTCATGAATGAAGCTCTGAAGGAAGCCCGCAAGGCTTTTGAAAAGGACGAAGTGCCCGTGGGGGCTGTAGTCGTATGTGAAAAGAGGATTATTGCCCGCGCCCATAATCTGACCGAAACCCTGAACGATGTGACAGCCCATGCCGAAATGCAGGCATTCACGGCAGCCTCCGGTTATTTGGGAGGAAAATACCTGGATGAATGCACTTTGTATGTAACTCTTGAACCTTGCGTAATGTGTGCGGGAGCATCATTCTGGACCCGGGTCGCCCGGATCGTTTACGGGACAGAGGATGAAAAAAGGGGATATTCTCTTATCATTCAACCGCTTTTGCATCCAAAAACAACGGTTGAGGGCAGGATTCTCGAAGAGGAATGCCGGGAGCTGCTGAAAGCTTTTTTTGCCCTGAAAAGGGATAAATAATCTGCCATGAAACAGAAAATTTTAAATGTTGACCTGAGTGTAAACCTTGATCCCAGGATCAGTTTTACCCAGGATATTTTTCAGAAGAAAGAAATAAGGATGGTCACCGGGGAGTTGACCAGGGTTGCGGGATATCTTTGGGACAGAAGGTGGGCCGAAAGGAATGCAGGCAATATCTCGGTCAATATCACATCTTTTTTTTCGGCAAAAGAACTTGATAAATTTTCCGCTTACCCCTTCCTGCCCCTGCCCAGGGAATATGCCGGGCTTAAAAGGCAGCTTCTGCTGGTGACCGCAGCAGGGTCCAGGATGCGAGATATTGCAAGGGATCCGCTTGAAGAGATCTGCCTTGTATATATCAGCGACTCATCCACTGCTTACCATATTATTGAGCCGGAAAGATCCGCAAGGGATTTAAGGCCGACTTCCGAATTGCCTACCCACCTGGCCATACATGAGATGCTTTGCCGAAGCGGCGCAAAGGAGAAAGTGCTTGTACACGCCCATGTTACCGAGCTCATCGCCCTTACCCATAACACAAGGTTCAATTCGGCCGAATCCCTCACGGGGATTCTCTGGAAGATGCATCCCGAAACCGTCATTCTGCAACCCAGGGGATACGGGTTTGTGCCTTACACCATTCCCGGAACTGAGAAAATTGCAAACCTGACGGCCCGCTGCTTTGAGCACAACCCGGTCGTTGTGTGGGAAAAGCACGGGGCTATGGCTATCGGACAAACCATTTCGGAAGCCTTTGATGAACTTGACCTTGCCGCGAAAGCTGCAGGCATTTACCTGAGTTGTTCACGAACGGGAGATGAGCCCGAAGGCCTTACCGACGAAGAGATCCGAGAGATCAGGCAGCATTATTGCTTATAATGCCTGCTGGGGTTAAAAGGGACCCGCCTCAGCTGTATTTTGCTTCGTTTTCTTTTTTGACTGCAGATATTTCCTGCCCCCGTAAGCAGCGCCTATAGTTAAAAGAATACCCAGTCCCCCGTCTATCGGAGCGCCTGCCGGGCCCTGGTTCCCCTGAGAACCGTGATCGGCAGGAGGAGGAGGGGGCCCGGGTTCATCACTGTATGCCGGCAAAGCAGTCCACACCAATAAACCACATC
The DNA here is from genome assembly GCA_903877385.1 of uncultured Bacteroidales bacterium. GTDB lineage: Bacteria > Bacteroidota > Bacteroidia > Bacteroidales > FEN-979 > CAIRDP01. The sequence continues at coordinate 15,634 of CAIRDP010000007.1, read as the reverse complement.
CCAGCACCATTAGCTTTATCCTTGTTTTCATAAAACCTGTATTAATTAATGAATAAAAGTTTCTTCGAAACCGATTCCTTACCAACCGTCAGGCTCACCATGTAACAGGCAGGGGGGAGGTTCAGGGGCACTTTCACTGTCCCTGCCGGGATATGTTGCTCCAGCACTCTCCGTCCGGCCATATCCCATACCACCAGGATTTCATATCCGTTGCCAGGTTCAATTCCTTCTATCCTGAGATCTCCTTTTTCGGAGTATATCTTCACCTGTTCATTGATGGAGGGAGTGAACAAACCGGTGGAATTCTTGTAATGAAGGAAGAACCTTGCATCCTCCCTGTTTTGATGGCTTACGAAATCATAACACGATTCTTCCCTCAGGTTGATGTTTTTGCCTTCAAGCCTGTCCTCAAGGTAAAAGGCATCCTCACCCGAAAATGTTTCAATTCCGCTGAATTCAAATTCCAGGGAATCAGTGTTCCCTTTCTGAATGCCAATGGGAATAACCCAGTTTCCTGTCAATGGATCGGCCTGTAAAATTGAAAACATGGCCGATCCCTGCATGAAATAAAGCTGGGGCGCATCATGGAAGCCCATGAGTTTTATTACATTGAGCAAGGAATCGGGGAGACCAAGTCCCGGCCTGGGCATGAACAAAACGCTTTCGTCATAATATAAACCACCGGATAGGGAAATTTTTAACTCCAGGGAAGCAAGACTCTTGAAGGCCGACTGTGAGCTATGGGTTCTCGAAGCGGCAGGGATGGTAAGGCCGGGCAAGGGACCGGAAGCCTTTACAAAGAATCCCTGCATGGAAGGAATTATGCCCGCAGGAAGTGTCCCTGTGAGCCCGTTCCAGGTCTTATAATTTCCGGAGGAAGGGTCCCAGACCCAAACGGCATTCTGAACATTGGATTTTGCCCAGTTCTGGATATCGGCATTTAAAGCCGATGTATACGGATTGCCTGCCAGGTTGTATCCTTCATAACCCCCGGGAGTGAAGCTCAGGGCCAGGTCCAGGTCGGCATTGCTGATGTTCCCCGAGAAATGTTTTGTAACGTCCGATGCATAAGCTGCAAGATAACCGCATCCTTTCCTGAAAGTACGGTCGTCGCCCGCCTGGAATGAAGTATTCCATGTGCCGCCGGCAGTTTTTGAATTAACCCATAAGGCAAGAGGTTCATCCCAGCGGAAAAAATCGGTGCTGTGTTCCGGAGGATCGCTTACGAATTCAGGTTGAATATTCTGAGTGTTGACAGGGGATGAAATCAGGTGATAATTGGCATCGTTTTCGGAAAGGTACTTTGATATGAACTTTTCAACTTTCACTGTACCGCTTCCGATGAGGCTGCCGTTATAAATGAAAGAACCAGGAGCAGCGTCAATGCTGCCGGCTTTCAGTACGAGGCCATCCGCAGAATTAAGATATAAATCACCTTCAAGGCTTACAGACCCTGACTGGGGGATCACAAGGGTGCATGTGTTTTGAATGTTCAGGTTCCCGTTTATAGCGAGATATGCAGGACTGGCAGTCTTTTCGCCCGATCCGCTGATGACCAGGTGCCCGTATGTTGCCGGGTTGCCAACGTTCTGGGGCCCCGTTGCAGAATATTCAATGGTTGACGCCTGGCCGAAATTATAGGAATTGTTGGTGAAACCGATGGTTCCCCAGTCGCCTGAAGTAAAGTTCAGTTTTGCCCCGTCATAAATATTGGTGAAATGGCAGGCATTGCCGCTGCTGGTGCATACAACGCTGGCGGTATTCACCACCCCTCCGTCGTTAACCGTAAATACTACCGAGTAAGTCGTGGAATTATTATCGGTGGTCAGATAAAGTATCCCGCTTACAATAAGTGTCCCATTAACTGTGATTGAGCCCCCGTAGCTTGAACCATTCGACGCATTTGAACCGTCGATGCATACGTTTCCCGAAACCCCTGAATTACCGGGGCAATTCAGGGTGCAACCCGGGTTAATAACAATATGGAAATTGGAAGCGGATTTATTGTTAAAGATGGCTGTACCTCCATACCTGAGGGTCACATTCATTGCAATGGTGAGGGTGGTGGAGGAATTCGCCCCGGTATTCTTTCTTATCCTGGCTGCGTCGAATACACCGCTGCCGCTGATAAGGCAGTTTGCAGCTTCAATGTTGAAAGAGATCCCATCAGGTACGGAACCGTTCCCGATCGTGCCATTGCAGGTGATATTCCCATAAACGTCAACATACCTTTGGGTACCCCCGGTATTGGCATAAAGTTTCCCCCCGCTTTCGACAATAAGGTTTGTACAGGTTTTTGTCCCGCTGCTGGGAATGGTAACGGTATGGCCGTTTTTAACAGTTGCGTTGTCGCCCTGGCCGGGGACGACCCCGCCCGCCCATGTACTTGTACTTGTCCATGAACCGGATTGCGCGGTAATGATATCAGCCGCTTCGCAGTTAAGCGAAGCCCAGGGCAGAAGCCAGCAGGCCACCAGCCCCGAAAAGATTTTTCCCTTCATAAGCATTTTTATGCTTAATCCGGGAAGACCGAAAAAGTGATAGGATCAATGAAGGAAAAATACCCTATTTTTTATGCGAGGGTTTGCGGTAATATATCTTTCCCTTGGAATACTTAGTATGTTTCATCGTATGCGGAGGAGCAGGGGTAGCCCTTTTGCCGTTGACATATTTTGCAATGAAAGCATCAGGTATTTCTTTGGAAGAACGTAACTGAGTCATCAGCTTTTTAGCTGAGGTGAGATCCTGGAACGAACCGATAGTATAGCGGTACCAACCTCCGGAGTATTCTTTTGATACGGTCTGGCGCAGCCTGAGTTTCTCTTTGATCTGCTCAGCGGAATAAGTATTATCCTTGAATGCGAAGACCTGTACCCGGTAAGAAATGCCTTTTTTCGGTGCAATTGCCGCAGCTGTATCAACTTCCAGGGTTTCCCCTGCAATGGTGGTGTCGGGCACGAGCACGTTTTGTTTGGGCATCAGAGTATCTTTTACCGGAACGGCCGCAGGAAGTTTTGAATTGGCAAGCTGTGCTTTTGCTGCCTGCTCCTTTTGTTTTTCAACTGCTATTTCGGCTGCCAGCAGCGGTTGAGGGGGAGGAGGGCCTATTTGCTTCTGGGGGGAAGCCTGGCTAAGTTTGCCATTTGCGGGTTTATCGAAATTATAGGTGAGGTTAAGTGCCAGCAGGCTGTAGGAATCATATGGATAACCGCCCCCGGTGGCGTCAAGTTTATCTACGGTCAGGCTCCTGAGGGTCCATTCCAGTCCCAGGTTGACTTTATTTTTAATTGTGAAATAAGCGCCAAGGCCCGCGGGAATTACCAGCTGGGGATTTATTGAAGACCAGCTGCCGTCGGTTGCTATGATTGCTTTTGTGGTAATATCCCGTTTTTTAGTGATCCAGTTTGCCGCTCCGGCTCCAATGGTGCCGTAAACAAAGAAGAAACGTTTGGGGTTTTCCCTGCCGATGAGGTTGCTGAAATTTATTGTTGTATTTATATTGAGTTCAAACAGGGTACTTTCAAAATACTGGTTGCACAGGCTTCCGTCCTTGTATTTTACCTTTTCACCGGCAACCTGCCCGAACAGGAACTGCGCCCTGAGCATGAAAATATGGCTGAGCTGGCGGTTCAGGGAAAAGGTCCCTGCATAGCGGATTTCATTGATGGGGCTGGTTGCCGGCAGGACTTTAAATTCCTTGATGTCTCCGAAAAAAACAGTAGGCCCGCCGCTAATGCTCATCGACCAGTTATTGAGAAACCGGTTCCCAAGGGTTCCGTTCGTTTGAGAATCGACCCTCGAGCCAAGTAACAGCAATAAGAGTAAGATCAGGAAAGTAGTTGGTTTATGCATGCATTGCCCGGTATATAGAACTGGGTAAAGATACATGCATAAGTCAGGGGAAAAATAGCTGTTTTAAGAACTTTATCAACAGCCCATTGTTACTTCTTAAGTTGAAGCGCCCTGGAGAAATCACCAACTGAGTTTGCATAGTCTCCCATGGCTTTCAGGGCAAATCCGCGATAATAATAACCATCAGAAAAATCAGGTTTAAGCTGGACTGAAGATGTAAAATCGGCCACTGATTTTTTATATTCCAGGATTTTCAGGTAAACCAGTCCCCGGTTGCATAATGCGTCAATTCCCTGGGGATTTCTGCGGATTGCAGTTGAGAGGTCGGAAAGGGATTTCTTATATTTTTCCATGAAAGCGTACAGGCAGCCGCGGTTGTTGTAACCCATGTATGAACGGCTTGCACCGAGAAGCAGGTTGTAGGATTTCATAGCCTGCACATTATCGCCCGACAGCCTGTACATATACCCAAGGTCGAGCAGGATCAGAGTATCTTCAGGAGGTTTGAGGTCATGAACTTTGACCAGCATGTCGATGGATTTTTTATACCGGCCGAGGTTGTAACTGTAAGCTCCGTAATTATAATACGCTTCCAGGAATTTTTCTTCCCGGGAGCAGAAACTGTAAAGTGCATCGATCAGCAGGGTATCGGTGGGTTTGGTCAGAACCTGGTTGGTTCCCAGGATGTATGAAATAAATACCCTTTCCTTGGTAAATTCGGCATTGTTCCAGTAATCAGGTTTCATAAGTTCCTGGCCGGGAACATTCAGGGTAGTGCCGCAAATGCTGAGGATGCTGTCCTTCATATGCAACTGCATATAGGATAAGGCAATAAAGAAATTGCACATATTGCGGTTAATGTTGGTATCCAGCCGGGCAATCTTGAAATCCCGGATAGATTCCATGTACATAGCCTGTTTCAGAAGGCTGATGCCCCGGTAAAAATGGATGGCACTTTTGGTATTGCTCTTAGGAAAAAGGTCTTCCTTGTATTTGTCGGCAAGGGTTGAAAAATCCGTTTTATAATTCAGGATGCAGAGTTCCCTCAAAGGAGGGATCTGGTCTTTCCCCTGTTTGTCCTTTGAATTGGATGCTGAATTATCTTTGGCTTTTGCCTTGGCAGAAGATTTTTTCTGGGCGCCGCAAAACAGAGGTATCGCAATGATAATCAGTACGGCTGCAATAGAAAGACACTTTTTCATGGGAGGCAAATATATATGCTTTTAATCTAAAAAAAACCTGTCTTTTCCCTAAGATATCATCGTATTATTAACAATGATCCGGGGTTTTGGACTTTAAAGAATGTTTTTACCCGGGGGTATGACCGGGGCTATAGGGTTTTACCGATGAATGTTTCCTTTTACGGGGATAGAAGACAGGGGTCCATTCGATTTCAAGGTATGCGGATGAAACCGGTGAACCGGGATTGAAGTTCCAGCCATTGTAATTTACCATTCCCTTGCCCGGGAACAAAAGCTGGTAATCAAGGCTTAATTCAAGGGAGGGAATGGGGGTATATGAAAAAAGCACTTCAACCTGGTGTATTAAACTTGCAGGTACTTTGACGATCATGATCTTGTTGCTGTCGGGGACATATTCGCGGAGATACGGATGGGGCAGGCTGTACCAGTGGTAGGAGGCTTCGATGGAAAAATTATGCGTGATATCGAAAGTGTTCACAAAGTAAAGGTTGTTAAGGCCTGAATGCGTATTACTCCTGTAAGAACTGTTGAAAATCCCCGAAGTCCCGAATGATCGGTTCATGTTTCCATAAAGAAGGCTGAATCCGTGTACCTCTTTTTTCCATTCATTGGAATCAGAAAGGTTATCTCCGCTCATATGTTCGAAGACCGGCATCAGGGTCAGCCATTCACACGGCTGGTAACTTACATAGGCAGCATAATACCATGCACTCAGCTTACGGCCGTCGTCCACATGCCCGAACTGGTAAAACCCGGCAAGGTTGATGTTCCAGTCGTCGTTTGACCACCATGAACTTCCTCCGATCGTATTCCTTCCATAGAGTACAGTCGGATCCAGCCCGTTATCGTCGGCATTGAAAATATCATTGAAGATCAGGTTTAACTGATGGTCGAACAGGCTTCTGTAGGCATAGATATAGGTAAGGTAACGGTAAGTGTTTATCGAAGGATCGGTATTAAACAGCCAGTCGTTGGAACGAAAACGGTTTGCGGCAAATCCCACGTCCACCATTCCGGTGGTGTCGGGTCGGAAGTAACGTGCGATGATGGCGTTATGGCTTGTTACCAGTCCGCTCCAGTCCCGAGCCTGGAAAAAACGCTGGTCGTCGTATTCAATTTCAATCCTCCCTGCCTGGACCGAGAAGTATTTCGAGATAATATACCTGACCCAGGCCTGGCTTAATGTTAAAGAAAAAGTGGCGGGGACCTTGGTTGAGAACAGGTTGGATCCCTGGGTGTAGGATGCATACAGGGAGGCATAGGCGTTCCATCTCCTGCCGTTATATGCAAAGTCCAGTTCGGCGGTGCCTAAAAGACTCAGCAGCCTGCTATTCAAAGTATCAGGAACAGTCCGCCTGAGATTAAGGGAGCTGAGCCTACCATCGAAATCACCTGAAATGATAAACTGGGCTCCCGCTGCCAGGGGGGAGAATGCCATCCACAGTAATACAACCGCCTTAACCAGGATACGGATGCCAGGTTTTATAACAGCCATCAAATGTTTAATTCCGGAAATTTCGGCAAAAATAGGGTATTTGGGATAATTTACTTGTAATTGTAGCGTATTAATATCTGGCAATCAGCAGTCTTTTTGTACTTTTGCCAATCATTTGAAAAATTCATTAAAACATCAGGTATTTTATGAACCAGTACCGAAAGCTTAACACAATTGCCGGCTGGGTAGTGTTTGCCATTGCCGCCATTGTTTATATCAAAACTGTAGAACCCACCGTCAGCTGGTGGGATCCGGGTGAGCATATAGCCACTTCGTATAAGCTTCAGATCGGGCATCCCCCGGGGGCGCCGACCTTCCAGCTGACAGCCAGGTTCCTTTCACTGTTTGCCTTCGGCGACACAAGCAAGGTTGCTGTAATGATCAATATGATTTCGGTATTCAGCAGCGCTTTCGTGATCCTTTTCCTGTTCTGGACTATTACGATGATCGCGAAAAAGCTTCTTGTTCAAAAGGGGGAGGAAATAAGCCGGGAGAAAATGTGGACCATACTTGCGGCCGGGTTTGTCGGGGCCATGACGTTCACCTTTACTGATTCATTCTGGTTCTCGGCGGTTGAAGCGAATGTGTTTGCAATGTCGTATTTCTGCACCTCGGTAGTTGTATGGGCCATTTTTAAATGGGACGAGGTGGCCGATGAAAGGCACCACTACCGCTGGCTGATCTTCGTGGCCTTTATGATCGGGCTTTCCATTGGTGTTCACCTGCTGAACCTTCTTACGATACCTGCCCTCGCTATGGTGTATTACTTCAGAAAATATAATCCCACCAAATCGGGAATCACCATTACCCTGGCGGTTTCCTTCGTATTGGTTGCATTGCTGATGTATTTCGTGATACCCTGGATCCCCAAACTGGCAAGCTATTTTGAGATAGCCTTCGTGAACGGATTCGGATTGCCTTTCAATTCGGGCCTTATCATTTATTTCCTGCTTTTTATCGGGTTACTGGTATGGGGATTATGGTATACAAGGGCAAAGGGTAAAACTGTTCTGAATACGGTTTTACTTTCCCTCTGTTTTATGCTTATCGGGTACTCCTCGTTTCTTTCCCTTGTGATCCGATCCAATGCCGATACTCCCATCAACGAAGATAAACCCAAGGATGCCCTTTCACTGGTTTCATTCCTGAATCGTGAACAATACGGCACCTGGCCCTTTCTTTACGGGCAGTATTATACCGCCCCGGTAATCAATTATACCGACGGCAACCCGATTTACAAGAAAAATACAACTACAGGGAAATATGAGGTGATCGATGACCGTAAGGGAACGATCCCCGTATATGATCCCCGCTTCACCACCATTTTACCCAGGATGTATTGTTCAAACCAGGAAAGACCCGGGAGCTCCGAGTTTTTTAAGAACTGGGGAGGCCCTGGCAATCCCGTGGAGATCACGGGCGAGGATGGGAAGACCCAGACTGTAAACAAACCCACATTCGGCGAAAACCTGAAGTTCATGATCTCATACCAGCTCAACTGGATGTACCTCCGTTATTTTCTCTGGAATTTTTCGGGGCGTCAGGATGATGTCCAGAGCTTCGGGAGCATAAAGAACGGTAACTGGATCACCGGCATTCCGTTCATAGACAACTACCATATTGGAAATTCACTCACCAACCTCCCCGACAGCGTAAAATCCAGGGCTTCGCATAAGTATTTCATGCTGCCCCTGATACTCGGGCTCATAGGCTTCTTCTTCCAGCTGAAAAAGGATTACAGGAATAACCTTGTGATCATTTTACTTTTCTTCATGACCGGCCTGGCAATTACCCTTTACCTGAACCAGAAACCGTTTGAACCCAGGGAAAGGGATTATTCCTACGCTGGTTCGTTCATGGCATTTTCAATCTGGATAGGCCTTGGGGTGATTGCACTGGTTGATTTCCTCCAAAGGAAAACAAAACTGAAAGGCCTGCTCCCGGTTATCCTGGTTACTGTGTTTACAACTCTGCTGGTGCCGGTTATCATAGCCCAGCAAAACTGGAAGGACCATGACCGTACAGGTAAATATGCAGCGAGGGATTTTGCTGCAAACTACCTGAATTCCTGTGATAAAAATGCAATACTTGTGACAAACGGCGATAACGACACCTTCCCTCTCTGGTATAACCAGGAAGTGGAAGGAGTGAGAACCGATTTGCGAATTATCAACAGGGAACTTGCTTCAGGATCCTGGTATATTGAACAGCTGTATAAAAAAATGTATGACGGAGAGCCTGTTCCACTGAGCATTCCCATAGAAGGATACCAGCCCGGGACTAATGATGTCGCAATGTATTATGATATTGGCATCAAAGGCTATGTTGAACTGAAAGACCTGGTGGATTTTCTGAAAAGCAAGGACCCCCAGACCTATGTCACGGCAAACAGCGGCGAAAAGATCAAATTCTTCCCCACCAAAAAGATCAAGATCACTGTAAATAAAGAGAACTGCCTCAAATACGGCATCGTCCCTGAATATTTTAAAGATAAAATGGTGGATTCTATCACTTTTAACATCAAATCGAACCTGCTGTACAAGAACGATATCATGACCCTCGACATGATCGCAACCAGTAACTGGAAAAGACCGATTTATTTTGCAGCTCCCAACTCGGTGCGCAACTTCCTCGATATTGAACAGTACTGTTATATGGAAGGCTGGGTGTATAAGTTCATCCCGGTCATGCCCGATTCAACCAATTACATTCCTTCGCTTGGAAGTATCGATGCACTTGGATCGTATGATATCTTCATGAATAAATGCAAATGGGGCAATCTCAGCGATCCTAAGGTTTATGTGGATCCCGAAAGCTACAACAGTTCGATGCGGCCCAAGATGGTTGCCCTGTTTGTTGGCCAGATGCTGCTCGACAAGGGAAAGAAGAAAGAATGCAAGGCGCTGGTTGACCTGTACCTCTCCAAATTCCCTGATCCGAAATACGTTTATGATGTTTACGACCTTCCTTTTGTTGACATGTATTATAAAGTAGGGGATACTGAATCGGCAGTAAAGCTGAGTAACAGGATGGCGGATATCATCGGGCAGAACCTCGACTACTACGCATCTTTTTCGGCTGCCGATAAAGCTAATTTCAACGATGACGTACAAACAGGCATGGAAATCCTCAGCAGGCTCAAATCTGCTGCGGATCAAAACAAACAGCCAAAGCTTAGTGCAAAAATAGAGACCCTGATTAAACAAAAAAATCCGGGAATTTAATATTTGAGCTTACCAAAAAGGCCTGCCCTGCTTGCAAGCATTTAATGCCAGGGCAGGTCTTTGAGTTTTTAAAGTTATTGTCATGATCAGAAAATTCCGGCTTTTCCTGCTTCCGGTTTTTATTCTTCTATTTACCCTGTACTGCACCGTAACTGCTTTGCCACAGGCCAGGACCGACAGCCTGAGAGATGAAATAACACGAGACTATCATCACTCAACAAAGGCTCAGAGGGATTTGTTGAAGATATTCCAGGATGCCCGTGATGAACGAAAAATGCATCCGAACCTTTCGATCCGGCTATACCAGAAATTTTATGATAAATCCATTGCCGCGCATGAATCTTATTTTGCTGCCACTGCATTATTCGAGATATGCAGGGTATATATGGACCGCCACCTGTATTTTCCGGCGATGGAATGTTCATTGCGGGCCTACCAGATACTTGCCGATAATCACCTTGAGGAAAAATCCAATTATTTTATGATTGGTATCGGGAATTGTTACTTCCAGACAGGGAATTACCTTGAAGCCGAAGAATATTTCAGGCAGGCCGAGATACTATTCACAAAGAACAGCGACTTCCACGGACAAGCTGTTGCACTGAACAATATAGGCCTGGTCAAGCAAAAACTCAAGCAGAAAGATTCAGCCCTCTGGTATTTTAAGAGAGCGCTTGACCGGAGACGAAAAACAAGGCAAATAGCCAATATCGGGCATTCTTACTATTATATAGGATCAGCCTATTTCGACCTGGGTGAACTGAAGGAGGCCAGGAAATATTTTGAGATGGCAATACCCCTGCTGAATGTATCTTCTGATAATATCTTTTTAAGGCATGACTATGTTTCAACCATGGCCGATGCCTGGTTTGAGCTTGGAAAACTCAGCGATACCGAAAACGAACACAACCAGGCACTTTTGGATTTCAATACTGCGCTCACGATTTGTGATACGATCAATGAAAAGGTCAAGATGCCCGATATATATATTGCCATGGGGCATTCCTATATTAAAACCGGCGATTTAACCCGTGCCTTGCATTCATACAGAAACGCATTGAAAATTGCAGATTCAGCGAATATCCCTGAAATGAAAAAGACCTGTTATGAAAGCATAATCCAGGTATTTATCCAGGATCCCCTTAAAGATTCGGTTTCATTATATTTTGAAAAGTACCGCCTCATCAACGACACCATACAGGCGCAAATGATCAAAAGCAGGTTTAACGAAATCAGCCTGGCTATAAAGATAAGAGAAACAGAAAATGAAACTCATAAGCTGAAAAAAAACAGCACCCTTACAATCACTTTTTTGGTTACCATTGGCGTGCTTTTGCTCCTTCTCATTTTAATATCCCTGTTTCATATCCGTAAACAGAGGAAAAACGCAAAGGTTGCAGCAGAAGAAATCAATGCCCGTAAAAAAGCAGAACAGGATCTTGAAAAGCTTAACCTGGAACTGAAAGAGATCAATACCGGCAAGGACCGTTTCATCTCCATCTTATCGCATGATCTCCGCAGCCCGTTCAATGCCCTTATGGGTTTTTCAGATCTTCTTGTTGAGGAGACTGCTGATAAGAATATCCCCGAAATCAGGCATTACTCTAAAATGGTGCAGCAGATAGCAAGGGGTACTTACCAGCTTCTTGAGAACCTTCTTGCCTGGTCGAGGTTGCAGATCGGGACTATGCCTTTCATGCCTACCAGGCTGCAGCTTTACGATGAGGTTTCGGTTGTCGTTGACACAATGATGGTCACGGCTTCAAGGAAGTCAATCCGCATCCGCAACCTGGTCAGCGCGGATGCAGTAGTTCAGGCCGACGGCAATATGCTCCAGGCAATCCTTAGAAACCTGATTGCTAATGCCGTGAAATTCACAAAACCTGAGGGCAGTATTGAGATCAGGAGTGAATTGAAAGACAATTACCAGATGGTGAGGATTTCGGATAACGGGATAGGGATCATTCCCCAGATAAGTGAAAACCTGTTTAAGGATGGGGATGGCATGGTTTCAACCAATGGTACCGAAAATGAAAAAGGACATGGCCTGGGCCTGCTTTTATGCCGTTATATGGTCGAGAAAAACGGGGGAAGCATCGCTTTGGAATCCACTTCCGAAAAGGGCAGCACATTTGTTTTCACCCTGCCGGCTGTAAGGAATTAAAAATCACATTTACTCTGCCAGAACTCTTTTGTATCGATGTCCATGATGCTTAATAAGCGCCTGTGGCCCGCACCTGTATCCATCATCCAGAGGTTTGCAATCCGGGCAGGCTGGTCACGCATTACCAGCTGGGTTGGAGAGTGGCCGATATAGATTTCCTTAAATTCTTCAAACACCTTCCCTTTTTCCTGGAATTCCCGGGCGAACTGGTAAAGCGAACGGTCCCAAAGCAGGGTGCGGCTTTCGTTGTTCTGGGCCCCGAATGCCCTGTACGGATCAAATCCCGCATGTACAAAAAGCCGGTTGCAGGTATCGATATGATATAAACGGCCGGACTCATAAAAAGCAAGATGCCGTTTGCCGGCGCCCGGATGCTTCTCATAGTCATGAATGGTTGACTGACCTCCCTGGTATATCCAGTCAGGTGAAATAAAACCTGTTTTCAGGTATTCGCAACACCAGTAATCATGATTCCCCAATAAGAAAATGAAATTCCGGAGCTTCATTAATTCGTCCACTACCTTAACCCCACGGGGCCCACGGTCCACGACATCCCCCAGGCTGATAAGCTGATCATTATCGTAGCTGAAACCGACTTTATGAAACAGTTCCATCAGGGGCTTGTAGTTCCCGTGAATATCGCCGATCACAAAGGTCCGGGGCATAAAATGATTTAAAGATACTTGTTTTAAAAAAGGGAGGCAGTAAAGGGATTAACGGGTGGGATGTGAGGGATTCGAACCGCTTTCCAGACTACCTTATTTTACTGGTGCTTCCAGAGAGCAATTAAAAATACAGGCATTTATTTAGGCGATTTTTGGCCCTACAACCCACTCATTGTAAATATTATACTCTTCCTGTTCTTATCTGTATTTCCTTGTCAAATTTAGTTAATTTCTTTTACAAATTTAGAACTGATTTAGTACTTAATCCCTCCTTTCTATCCGGATTTCACATAGACCCCGCAATTTTATTGGTGTCTCCTTGTTTCACCCCCATTTTGCTAAATTCTTACCTGGAATCTGTTCATAATTAATTTTGCCGCGGCTAATTTTTTTATGAATTGTTTTCAAGAAAATTCAGCTTTTCTAATCTGCTATGGGATAATCTGTTTCGGACAAAAAGGTTAATAACTGTTTAGTGTGGGGTTACTATTGCTTTACTAATACGTTAATAATCAGTCTGTTGTTCATAACTTTATCATCCATGTAATTTCCGGTTTAATACTTTTGCCGCTTGTAAAAATTGATAAAAATTTTATACAGCGTATGAGAGAAAAGTTAGTAATCGAGAAACCCGTTACAGCATACTATATCTGTAAAATGATCGGGGTCAGCCGACCTGCACTCCATAGATGGAGCAAAGCAGGCATTGTCCGCTACCATAAACTTGGGGGCAAACTTTTTTACTTTGAAAGTGAAGTAATGGAGGACTTAAAAAAGTGCTGATTAATCAATTGATTAACCTCCTGTAATGGGAGCCTTTGAATTACCAATAAACCCAAATTAACCAATCCAACTAAACCAAACTACTATTTATGAGAATCAGTAATGAATCACTGGCAGGACTCAGAAATAAACTGCCCCGTGGAAGCGCTAAAAAGATAGGGTCGCGACTATTAAAGAAAAAGAAAACGTATACACCGCAATACATTTACCGTTGCCTGGACCCGGACAAGAAGGATTACAATCCTACCATCATTGATGAAGCCATTAAACTTGGTGAAGAGATAACAAGGCGCATAAAAAAGGAAGAAGAAAGAGTTTCACGTCTAAGGAAAGGAGGGTTATGAGAACATTTTCAGCCATGTCCCTACCGGACAAACGATTAACCATGCAGGCTTACGAACAACTACGGTCTATGTATAGAACAATTACCGAAAAGCCTGGTAACCTGCCTTTAGAGATCAGGGAAAAAATATTACAACAAACCCGACGCTTGCAACAATTGATGGATGCTTTGGAAATAGAAATATTATCTGAGTAATTCAATCTTCGAGAGTTTCCCAAATCCAGACTAACCATTCCGGCAATGAGCAAAGATTCTCAAAGGATAAACCATAGCTGCTATGAATCAGCAGGAGAGATGCTGCTTGATAAAATTGCCGAGGTCAACAGCATTTTGATCAAGCAGAAGGCCAAGACCGGCGAAACCGAATCTTACCGGTTCTGGATCAAGGTTGCCGATGTGATGAAGTTTGCCTGGGATTATATTAAGGATGTTCAGTGGATCTTAAGAAAAAACCAAATCCTTGAAGCAGAAAACAAGTGGCTTAAGGATTGGAATATTGAGTTGTCAAAGCGCCTTGAATACTATGAACTGGTAAGAGAGATGAAGCTGAATGGTCGTTTTGAAGAAATCGTGAAAAGTGTTGATGTAATGCTCTCTAAAAGAGAACAACAGTCTAATCCTATCAAACAAACCCTACCTGATGAATGAATTACCCGATAACCTGGGAATCGAGCTGCCAAATATTGAGATCCTCAATGAAGAAGAAGTACTACTGTATGCAGATACAGCCCTGGTAGAGGCCGGTAAAAACCTGACCCGTCGGGGTGAGGTAATCAATCAGATATGCGATCTGATCTTTAAAATGGATGACCCTATAAGGCAAAGCATATTTGTTGAGGAGATCTCAAAACGCCATAAAATATCCAAAAAAGCAATCACCGACAGGATAAAGACCTTGAAGGATTCGGTCACAGTAATTAAGCAAGATAGCAAGGATGAATTTGAGGGTTTCGGCGACATTGACAGAATGTCGGCCCGGAAACTGGGATTCTTCGAACATCGCAATTGCTTTTACTTTTTAACCAAGGATGGTCCTGTCAGAGTGTCGAATTTCATTATCCGACCCCTGTTCCATATTTATTCAAAGACCGATAATAAACGCCTGGTGGAGATCATCAATGAAGACGATTACCATAGAACGATTGACATACCATCCAAGAGCTTTGTCAGCATTGAACAATTCCAAGCTGCCGTGATCAATGAAGGGAATTTCCTGTTTTTCGGCACGAAATTTCATTTTCTTAAGATCCTGGACCACATTGCCAATAAATTCCCGGTATGCAATGAACTCAGAACGCTGGGTTGGCAGCGGGAAGGTTTCTATGCCTTTGCCAATGGAATTTTTAATGGTACCTGGCAACCGGTGGATGAGTTTGGAATTACTGAACACGCAAAACAAAAGTATTTCTCCCCGGCATTCTCCCGTGTATATAATGAGGTTCGCGAAGATGACGATGATTATGAAAGCGACCGCTATTTCATCTGGCAGCAGTCCCCTATCACCTTCGGACAGTGGACCAAGCTCATGATGGATGTCTATGGATCCAATGCCAGAATAGCGATTGCCTTTGCCATTGCGACGGTCTTCAGGGATCTGATCTATGAAAAATATAAAATATTCCCTCACCTCTTTCTCTTCGGTGAGAAACAATCCGGCAAGTCACAGCTTGCCTGGTCCTTGTCAAACCTATTCTTTAACAATATGCCCGCATTCAATTTAAGCTCAGGAACCCAGGTCGGTTTCCACCGGAAGTTATCCAGGATAAAGAACGCCATTTGCTGGTGGGATGAATACTCCAATGATATTGATCCCAAACGAATTCAGACGCTGAAAAGCGCTTTTGACGGCATGGGTCATGAAAAAGGGAAAATGACCAGGGATAACCGCACGGAAGTAACCAAAGTC
>CAIRDP010000006.1 GCA_903877385.1 uncultured Bacteroidales bacterium | reverse complement strand
TCAGGCCGGGATTTTGCCGCCGGCTTCCTTCAGATTCCTTCTCGCGAAGGACACCCTTGCCTTGAGCTAATGATTCCTACTGCCAAGTTCATAGCGGACTTTCACCGCCAAGTTATCGCCCATGCCGGGCGCACAAAAAAAGGCAAGTCCCTGCGTGGCCTTGCCTTTTACTTTAACCTTTAAATATTCTATTCCTTGTCAAACCCTAATTTCCAGACCAGGGCGGCAATAATTGCTCCGACAACAGGGGCGACAATGAAAAGCCAGAGCTGGGCAAGGGCTTTACCCCCTGCGAAAACTGCAGGACCCAGGCTGCGTGCAGGGTTGACCGAAGTTCCCGTGACCGGTATTGTAACCAGGTGGATCAGCATCAGGGTTACCCCTATCGCCAGTCCGGCCATGGCACCGTTGCCATACCTGGAAGTTGTACCAAGGATCACAAAAACAAACAAAAAAGTCATCACAGTCTCGATAACGAATGCGCTGCCTGTTCCAAAAGCTCCAAGGTAACCTTCTCCCCAGCCGTTGGATCCAAGTCCCCATTCCCCCATCTGCCAACCGGGTTTTCCGCTCATGATGACATACAATACAAAGGCTCCTAAAATGGCGCCTACACATTGCGAAATAATATAACCGATGGCATCTTTCACGCTCATTTTCCCAGCAGTAAGAATCCCTATCGTTACAGCAGGGTTAATATGGCAGCCTGAAATGCCGCCAATAGCATAAGCCATGGCAACAACAGCAAAGCCAAAAGCTATTGCAATACCCAATAATCCGATCCCGCTCGGGCCGGTTTGTGAGATGCCGGCAATCACTGCTGCGCCGCATCCGAAAAGGACCAGGCTGAAAGTCCCGATCAATTCTGCAAAGTACTTCTTCATGGTTTTGGTTTTTGGTTAATACTGAATCATTATCTGTTTGCTAATTTATTTCTTTTTAATTGCCGGATTTTCTTCGACCAGGCGGATGGTCCAGAAGTCGTCACTGAGGTTCTCATTCAGCAAATAATCATAAGGCATGGTGAAATACCCGTGCATGCCCCATTGTGCGCTCCAGCTGTTACGTACAATGAACCTGCGTGTTTTATCATCATACCCTACTGCAAGCACTGCATGCCCTCCCATGACCTGTTCAGCCGGGCCAGGCAAATTAAGTACCCCCGTCTTCGCAACAGACGAGCTTTCAAAGCTCTCATATACTGTAAACCCGAACACCATGGGGTAACCATCGGCCAGGCAGCCTTTGATCTGGTCAAGCACCCTTTCCACCCTGTGATACGAAAGAACCTGGTGGTCAAGTGCTTTTTTATAACAGTCGGCTGTGGGTCTTACCGCAAATTTTTTTATATCGTAAGGCCAGAAATTTTCGGAACAGCTTCCATCCTTGCTTACCGTTTTCATGCCGTCGCGTATCATGGCCCCGCTGTCGCTGCCGGTCGTATTTTCGATGAGCCTCTCGTTGTAATAGATGAACAATCTCGAAGGCATGAAGTCAGCGGCCTTTTGTTTGATCAGGCCGATTTCAAAAGCCGCTCCTATGGCATTGGCGGTGCAGCTCCCAAGTTGTCCCTGGTCATACACCCCGGGGCAGCCGGGTCTTAGATCGGTTTTTGGCGGAAGTTTTTTAAGGACCGCCCCTGGTGCAGCATACCTGTAGTCCCTCTGGTCGGGTATATCGGGTTGCCATCCGTAATGTGAAACTTTGAAGCTCATGTTCCCTGTGTTTTATTATTTATTATGGACTGCGGATGGGATTTGCGGGAACCTCATCCGCAGTCAGAATTATAATTAAACTGCCGCAGCTTTATCCTGTGACCGGCTGGAAAAACGAGTGAATACAAGGGCAAGGACGAGGAATAGAACCCCGATGATGAAGGCGTTCCTGACCCCTCCTATATTTTCAAGAGTTGTAGGATGTGCATTGTCACCTCCTGTCGTCACCGAGAAGGCCATCTGGAAAACTGAAACACCAATCACTGCCGCCACCGATGTGAAAGTGTTTGAAGTTGCGGAAACGATACCCTGCTTGCCTTCGGCGGCCATGCTCATGATCATGGTATTGTTGGGCGAGAGGAAGAGACCCAGGAAGGTGCCCGAGAATAAAAGGAATACAATGGGTACCCATACCTGCATCGTTCCGAGAGCAACTGAAAAGAAGGAATAGTCTATCAACCCTACGATCAGTGCAATGGTGCAGATCTTCACGGGGTGTATTTTATCCGCCATTTTACCGGCCATAGGGGCCAGTACCATGACTACCAGCGAGGAGATCAGCAGAAGCATTCCAACGATATTCGAAGTAAGCCCCAGGTCTTTTTCAAGGTAAAACGGCATGATGTATGCGTAGCCGAAGTTGGCGCTGCTCGCCAGCAGGCTTGCGATGAGGGCGAAGGTCAGGGGTTTGATGCTGAACAGGCCCAGGTCAAGGATGGGATGGAGGGCTTTCTTTTCCCTTTTGATAAAAAAGTAAAACAGCAAAGCAGCTATGGTGAGAGCCCCGTAGGGCATTATTGCCTCCACTCCCCTGTTGTCAAAGGAATTGAACGCAAGGATAAGGAAGGTGAAGGCAAACAGTGCGAGCAGGGTTCCCTGTATATCAAACCCGCTGAATAAAAATTTCTCCTTTTTCTCCCCCGGGATATATTTTGCCGACAGCCAGATTGCGGCAATCCCGATAGGGACATTGATAAGGAAGATCCAGTGCCAGCTTGCATAGAAGGTGATGAAGCCTCCCAGGGGGGCACCGAGGCTGACTCCTATCGACGAAATGGTGGTAAGTATTCCGTACGAAGAACCCACCTTGTCGTGGGGCATGAACCTGCCTATGATGGCCAGGCAGTTTGCTACAAGCATGGATCCTCCCAGTCCCTGTATGAAGCGGGCAATAATAAGGGTGACTATGCCGGGTGAGAGCCCGCAAAGCAGGGAGCCCACTGTGAACAGGATGAAGCCGCTGATGAAGATCTTCTTCAGCCCGATATGGTCACCCAGCATCCCGAAAAGCAGCAGTGTTGCTGTGCTGGCCACCAGGTAGGCCAGGAGGACAAGGGAAACGATGTCGCGGGAGCAGCCGAAAGTCTGGGCTATTGTAGGCAGGGAGATGTTTACGATGAAAGCATCGAGCTTAACCATCAGCATGGCCAGGGAGGCACTGATCAGGATGAGGGTGTAAGATCTTTTTTCAGTCATGCTTGTTTCATTTTTCCTTCCAGCCCGCTTCACACCTCTGTTTCCAGGTCCAGGTTTTTAGCTTTTCCCAGGTTAAACTCCCCCTCCCATCTTGCTATCACTACTGTGGCCAGGCAGTTGCCGATAACGTTGGTGGCAGTCCGCGCCATGTCCATAAGCTCATCAATTCCAAGAATAATGAATATAGGCCATACCGGGAGACCGAAACTTGCCGCCGTGCCAAGCAGTATAACCAGTGATGCACGGGGAACCCCTGCCACCCCTTTGCTGGTAAGCATGAGCGTGACCATCATAATGATCTGGGTAGAGAATGGCAGGTGAATGCCAGCCATATTGGCTACAAAGATCGAAGCCATAGCCAGGTATAATGTGGTACCATCAAGGTTGAAACTGTAGCCTGTCGGGATCACAAAAGCTACGATCTTCCCCGGCACGCCGAATTTTTCCATATTTTCAATTGCCCTTGGCAGGGCTGATTCACTGCTGGTTGTTGCAAACGCAATTGTTGCAGGTTCGGAAACGGCCCTGATAAAATTTTTCACCGGTATTTTAAGGAAAAGAAGTATCGGGAAAAAAACCAGTATCATAAAAGCGATCAGCGATACATACAAGGTTGCAAGAAGCTGGAAGAGGTTCAGCAAAACCTGCAGGCCCATATGCCCCACGCTGTATGCGATAGCTGAAAATACAGCGAAAGGTGCAAAAAGCATGATCATGTTTGTGAATTTGAACATGACTGCTGTAAGCGACTCCGTGAAACGAAGCATGGGCGCCCGGTACTTTTCTTTCACCATGGCCACTGCGATGCCGAACAATATGCTGAAAACCACGATTTGGAGTACCTGCCCCTCGGCAATGGATTTGGCAATATTTTCGGGGAATACATGCAGAATGATGTCGTGCCAGCTCTGGCTTTGAACCTCGGGCAGGCTCCCCTGGGTCATGGCAGCAGGTACAACTACTCCATGGCCGGCCCCGCTGATATTGATTGCAAACAGCCCGATGAACAGTGCGATGGTCGATACGATTTCGAAATACAGCAAGGACTTCCATCCCATCCTTCCGACCTGTTTGAGATCGGCATGCCCGGCTATGCCCGTGACCAGAGTCCCGAAAAGAAGAGGGGCAATAATGGTCTTGACAAGATGTATGAAGATCTGGCTCACCAGGTTCATCTCTTTTGCAACAACCGGAAGATCATAGCCAAATTCAATACCGGCAAGCATTGAAAAAAATATCCAGGTCGTAAGACTCCTTTTTTTCAGGCTGTAAAGCAAAAAAAGTATTACAGGCAGCCATCGCAGCGGCATCAACAGGGTTTCAGGCAGATTCAGGCCAGCATAATGGTCGATAAGCAGAAAAACGATAACCAGGGTGAAGCAACTCAGGAATCCCAATAGCAATCGTCTTTGAACAGGCATAGGACAGGTGTTGGACAGGTAAATATAATAAATAATTTAACTTTGCTGAATAAACCGTTTCCCATGTTCGCATTTCATTCCACTTACCTCGCTCCCCTGGAGGAGGTTGACAAACATCTTGTTGCACACAGGGCCTACCTGAAAACCCTGATCGCCGAAAACATTCTAATCTGTTCGGGTCCCAGGGTTCCTCGTAACGGAGGATTCATCCTTCTGAACGCAACGGATAAGGATGAAGCATTAAAGATCATGGCCAATGACCCTTATGCAATCAATGGCATTGCCAGGTATGAAATGATAGAGTTTGAACTTAAAAGTTGTACCGAAGGCTTCAGGGAGTTGCTGAAGTAAATCTCTGTTTTTCTATTTATTAAACTTTTCCATGGACCTCCTGCTGACAGGTATTTTCATTTTTTTTGTTTTTCTGATCGGGCTGGTTCCTTTTCCCCTCTTATACCTGTTTTCGGATTTCGCAAGGTTTATACTGCAATACGTTACCGGATACAGGAAGAAAGTGATCTTCTCAAACCTGAAAAGCTGTTTCCCTCAACTGACCGAAAAAGAACTTAAGGTGATAACAGGCAGCGTTTATAAGAACCTGTCGGATGTGCTTGCCGAAGGGATTAAAGGGTTCAGCATGTTTCCCCGCACGGTAAAAAAGCGGCATTTCATCAACAACCCTGAACTGATTGAACCCTGGCTTGCCCAGGGAAGAAGTGTTATTGCACTTCCCGCCCATTTCAATAATTTTGAATGGGGCAGCATGTCGCCCGGGCTGTTTACCCAACACCCCATTATTGCTTTCTACAAACCCCTTAGCAATAAATATATCAACCGCTTCATGCAATGGAGCCGCTCAAAATTCGGGACAACCCTGGCTTCCATATACGAAACCTCCCTGGTGTTTGAACGCAACTCACAAATTCCTTCGGTTTATATCATGGCGGCCGATCAAAGCCCGAGCAATGCCTCAAAATCCTACTGGGTGACATTTCTGGGCAGGGAAACTGCCTTCCTTCATGGCCCTGAAAAGTATGCTCGCATGCATAATTACCCGGTGGTTTACGTGGATGTAAAGCGGGTGAAAAGGGGATATTATACCCTCGATGTGGTTGAGCTTGCCGAAAATCCGGCCTCGCTTCCCGAAGGAGAAGTTACCCTTAGATATGCCAAAAAACTGGAGGAGGCTATAAGGAAAAACCCGGGAAGCTGGCTATGGTCTCACAAGAGGTGGAAACTTTCCCTATAGGTACATCGCATCGATCAGTGTCGAGAATTTATCGTGGATCACTTTCCGGCGAACCTTCAGGGTGCTGGTGAGGACCTCATTTTCTATGCTGAAAGGCTCGGGAAGCAAAGTGAATTTTACAACCTTCTCATAAGGGATAAGGTCTTCCTGTATGACTTCCAGCCTGTTTTTGAAAAATTCAAGGACCGAGTTGTCGGTGATGAATGAGGAATCTTCTTTGAATTTTGAGCTGATCCCGGGAAACTGCGATCTCAAAGTTGCAAAGGAAGGAACAATCAGGGCCGAAATATACTTGCGGTTGTCGCCCAGCACAACAAGCTGTTCAACAAACGGGTCTTCACTGATCAACAGTTCCACCTTCTGGGGAGACACATATTTCCCTCCCGAAGTCTTGAAGATGTCATTGATCCTGTCAAGCATAATGAGATTCCCGGCTTCACTGAACGTTCCCAGGTCACCGCTGTGGTACCATCCCTCACTCAATACTTTTTCGGTCTCTCCGGGCTTGTTATAATACCCCTTGAAGACCGCAGGCCCTTTGATCAGTATCTCGCCGTCTTCGCTGATTTTAACCGTAGTCCCGGGCATGACGGTGCCGCTGGCTTCAAATTCGTACACATCGTCCCTGAAACAGGAAACCGTAGCGGTGGTCTCAGTTGCGCCGTAACCATAATTCACGAACAAACCTGCACCATGAAAAAACCTGAGCAGCTCGGGACGAATGGCTGCGCCTGCACAGGGCAGGAAACGTACGTGCCCTCCGAATATTGACCTTAACTTTTTGAGGACCAGTTTGTCGGCAATCCCCCGCCTGATCCTAACTCCCAATGGAGGCTTACTGTTGTTTTTCAGGTAAGCCGAATACTCCTGTCCTGCAAAAAGAGCCCATTCAAATATTTTTCTTTTCCCCGGAGCCCAGTGTGCTTCTTCACTACGGATGGCCTCATAGGTCTTCTCAAAGAACCTGGGCACTGTGCACATGAGGCTTGGCCGGGCCAGGGGAAGCTCTTCGATGACTGTCTTCGGATTTTCAAGGTAAGTGTTTACCGCTCCTTTGTGAAGCATGTAAAAGGTCCAGGCCCTTTCAAAAATATGGCTTAGTGGTAAAAAACAAAGCGATACATCCTTGTCGTTGACATCAAGCCGCTCATCATGGTTCATGATGCAACTGATAAAGTTATCATGGCCAAGCATCACGCCCTTGGGTTCACCGGTAGTTCCCGAGGTATAAATGATGGTTGCCAGGTCGTCGTAGAGTGCCGATTGCAATATCCGTTCAAGCTCAGGCTGCAACGACCCGTCCCGGCCCAGCTCCAGAAAGTCTTTCCAGTTCATGCAACGGGCATCCTCATCTGCCGACAGGCAATTATTAAAACATACAACGGTTTTTAATGTATCGGAATGATCAAACAACCATCGGGCTTTCTCAAGCTGTTCCCTATTCCCCACGAACATAAGCTCCATCAGTGTTTCATCGGCTATATACTTCAGCTGATGTTTTGAAGCAGTGGCGAAAAACGGGACCACCACTCCCCTGAAGGACAGGATCCCAAGATCAGCAAGGGTCCATTGAGGCTTGTTGTCACTGAAGATACCGATATTGGAAAGCGGGCCGAAACCCAGTGAAAGCAATGCTTTTGCAACCTGGTCGCTGATGGTTACCAGTTCCTGCCAGTTATAGCTGCTGTATGTTTTAGCGCCGGGCTCCCTGAAACGGAAGACCTCGCGTTTGCCATAACTTGCCGCCCGGCTACGCACCATATGTACCAGGTGTTTTTCCATAAATGTGTTATGTTTTGCGCTGCAAAGCTGCGACATTTCGCCGGAGTTACAAAATGACATATGTTAGATATGTTTAACCGCTGCTGAGGGAATCCCGGGGAGCCGCTGTTTTTCCAGGATGAACCACGCTAAGGGTTCTTCTTTCCCGATTCATAAATAAACGTAAGTATTTCTTAAGTTACAACACGGCCGGACCGGAGAGATCTCCGGTCCGGCCGTGTTCCTTTTATCGTTTATTCCTGTTTAATCTGTTACCATCGACCTGATCTCTGAATCATAACTGTTGATCATGTCCATCCATTCATCCATGGCCGTTTGCCAGCTACCTGCTCCGTAAAGCTTTTCATATGCCGCTTTCGGGCCTGGATCTTTCTGCCATTCATCGTACGAGTTGAAGCTCCAAATCAGTGATACATCAGGGCCGTCCTTTGAATGCAGATTATTGTCAAGGACAATAAAGGCCGTGGTACCTAAAGTTTCATAGACTTTTTTCAGTTTCTCGCACAAGGCCTTGAACCTGTAATACTGTTTCGGCTTTAAGTCAACCCCCCAGATCTCATAGTGTTTTGCCTTCTTAAACAGTTCCCATCCATAGGACAGATCAGAATTGTAATTCCACAGGCCTGTCCCTCCGTAATCCTGTACAAGGGGTTCAACCGTAGCGCTCCAGTCTGCATCATGCCCGCTTCCTTTGGCAGGACGCGAATCCAATGAACTATAGGCCACAGGCCCCATAACCCACACATACCATCCAGCCTTCGGTCCGTATTCAATCTTCCTTAAACCCCCAACATAAGGGCCGTCGGGATGGAACTTTTTGTTATGTGCAAGGATGGCTGCTTCAAATTTATCCTCCATCCCCCTTTTGGGAAGCATCATCTGGCTTTCAATAACCATCGCGGCGCTGCCTGAACCCTGCTGTGCATTGGAATTCAGTGCAAAACACAACGATATCAGCACCATTATCATATATTTTCTCATGTCGATCTTGTTAAATGAATATTGGATTTATTGTAAATAAAATCAAAAGTACAACAATATTTTATTTTATTTGGTCTGATTTAATTTAACATCTTGTAAAATTCTGCTAAATCGCCCGGGAGCCGGTTTTTATAATAAAAAAAATCGCATTTTTGTCTGAAGGTCCGGCAAACTATAAACGACTTGAACAAACTATTGATCTTATTTACTCTCATCCTTGCCGCAACAGGGGTTAGTGGAGGAATCCGTCAGTGCTCTCCGTTTGATTCAAATCCTTCTCTTTATTTTACCCATATCCGGCGTGAGAATGGTTTGCCTTCAGATGTTGTAAACTGTGCCATACAGGATTTCCAGGGCTATATATGGCTTGGAACAACAAACGGTTTGGTTAGGTATGACGGACATGATATGAAAGTATTTCGCTCTGTCCCAGGCGAAAGTCCAACATTGATAGATAACAGTATTTACGCCCTGTGCCAGTCCGGAGATTCAACAATATGGATAGGAACTCCCAACGGATTGAGCAGGTACAATCCCAAAACAAAGACAATAACAAATTTTCCCTTTGATGACCGAAAACCCGGAAGTTTTCCAGTCAGTATGATTTATTCTCTTTATGAGGATGACAAGGGAGCGATTTGGGTGGCCACAGGCAATGGCCTGGAAAGAATAACTGCCAATGGGAGGATGTTCGAGCATGTTCAGATCAGCAATTGTGATAATCCCCAGAAACGGGAATATAACCTGAATCATGTAACGAGTATCTGTTCCTGCCCGGGTAATACTTCTAAATTACTAATTGGTACGATGGGAGGACTTCTTCTTTTCGATAAAGATGCGATGAAAGTTGATCGCGATTTTCACAGTCCTTCGCCTACACGAACCATAATACGCGGGATGCTTCCCGATTCAAACTTCAGGGTATGGGTTTACGGCTGGGGAATGGGCATAAGTTGTTTCGACCTGCGTAAAGAAAGCTGGGAGGTGTTTTCAAGCGGAGCGAACAACATTACCATCCTTTCTATGATCCATAAAAACAAAAACGAAATATGGCTTGCAACTGACGGTATAGGCCTTGGTATCTTCAATAAAAGATCGGGAAAAATCTCTTTCCATAAACATGATCCCGGAGATCCAAAATCCATTTCTTCAGATGCTATCCAGGGTGGAGCATATTTTAATAACCATAAGGATTTCTGGATCTGGGGAGAGGGAGTTGATATTGAAAATCCTGAGCTCTTTTCATTTCAACAGGTAAAAATACCATACAGGTTTTGGTGGGTAAGCGCTTGTTACAAGGAAATGAAGACAGGGAAAGTTTTTATGGGGGTATATCAATGCAAAGGGCTGCCGGTGTTCGATACAAAAAAAATGTCCTGGAGCCTGGTTAAAACGGATACACCGCTGCCTGCCGATGGTCTTTCGGTCAACCAGTTTTACAATGATTCGCATGACATACTATGGGTCAGTACCCGTAACGGTCTTTATTATTACAGCACTGAAAAAAACCTGTTGGTAAAATACATTGCCCCAAATGGTAATTCTCTTAAGCTTAATGACAAGGTTGTGTATGGGCTGAATGAAGATGCGGATGGGAATTTATGGATCGGCACCAGGTTTAACGGGGTTTTTCAAGTTGACAAGGACAGGAAAACAATCAAGCAATTTACAAACAACCCTATTGATCCCTTTTCTCTTGTCAATGGCACACATTTTCTTTCGATAAAAACGGATAAATTTAAAAGAACCTGGTTTGGATGCAAAAATGGAATTAGCATCTATGATCCTTTAACAAAGAAATTCGACAATTCATTAATGGATACTTTACTAAAATATGGGATAACCAAGCGATGGATAAATGGCCTTGAAACGGACACATTAGGGAGGATGTGGGTTGCGATAGATGCTCTGGGACTGGTCAGAGTGGATTTACGCCCAAACGGGTCCTTTGGAATAAAGATGTATCATTCAGGAAATGGAATGAACGATCCCGGAACAGGTATGATTGCCAATGCCCCTGACGGAAGTTTATGGGTCGTAAACAATGGTTTGCTTTATGTAAATCCGTATACCGACCGTTTTCAGATTATTGACAATACTAACGGGCTTCATGATAATCCTAACGGACCTTCGAGGGTCTTTATTGATAATGCCGGAAATATTTATCTGGTTGATTCTGTAGGGTTTGAGACCAGGAATATCTACATAACAGAAAACGCCAAAAGGATTCCTGTAAAATTAGTCATCGAATCTGTTGAGATTAATGGGAAAATTTCTTCTGAAGAATTTTCAGACGGGACCCGTTCAGGAATTAACCTGAACGCCAATCAAAACAATATGACTTTTCGCTATACAGCAATTTGTTTTCAATATCCTGCCCAGATTCATTATCGCTACAAACTCCTGGGTTATGACAAGGAATGGGTTATTGCTGAAACGTCACGCGAAGCCCGCTATACAAATCTTCCACCGGGTTCTTTTTCATTTATCGTTAGTGTTAACCAGGGCTCCGGATGGTTTGATATCAAGAAGCCTGTCCATTTTATAATACATCCTTTTTTCTGGCAGACATGGTGGTTTGTCATATCATGCTTTCTTTTAATTACCAGCCTCTTCGCTATCATCTACAAGTACCGGGTAAGGCATCTGTTACAGGTGGAAAGGTTGAGAACACGCATTGCAACTGATCTTCATGATGATGTCAGCTCCACATTAAGCAGCATCTCCATACTCAGTGATATTGTGGCGAGTCATACCGATAATCCGAAAACAGGTCTATTGATAGGCGAAATCGGAAGCAGTGCAAAAGAAATGCTTGAACGTATCGATGATATAATTTGGTCTGTTAATCCGGCAAATGATAAATTTCAGGACCTTGGACTAAGAATAAGGGAATATGCCATTCCCTTATTCGAATCCCGGCAGATTCATTTTATTGCGGATATGCCTGAAAGCCTTGACACTCTGAAACTGCAAATGGATGTGAGAAGGAACATTTACCTGATTGCAAAGGAAGGTTTAAACAACCTGGTTAAGTATGCTCAGGCTGAAAATGCCAGTTTGACGTTCAGAACAGAATCAGGCCAACTCGTTCTTGAAATAACTGATGACGGAAAGGGATTTGATCCCAGTCTTCAAACCAAGAGGAACGGTTTGAAAAACATGCAGAAAAGAGCAAGTCAGATACATGGGATTTTAAATATCTGGTCACAGCCAGGAAAGGGCAGCAGTATCATGTTAAAAGTAAGAACCATATGATTATATGATTGTATATTCCTGCGATAATAGATATTATTGTAAAAAAAACCATTCTGTCTGATGATGATCAAAGTGGCTATATATGAAGACAATGATTCCCTGAGGAAAACATTATCTCATCTTATCATGGGAACAGAATCGATGGAATTAACAGGTGCATGGCCAGATTGCTCCACTGTTATTCAGAACTGCACGGACAAGACTCCCGATGTTATTCTTATGGATATTGACCTGCCCGGGATTTCCGGTATTGAAGCTACTGCACTGGTGAAGCATACCTTTCCTGAATCAAATATACTGATATTTACTGTTTTTGAAGACCGGAACCGTGTGTTTGATGCACTCTGTGCAGGGGCAACCGGTTATCTGCTGAAGAAATCAGGGGCTGTTCAGATCATCGAAGCGATCATTGAACTTCATAATGGTGGTTCCCCAATGACTGGAGAAATCGCCCGTATGGTGCTGCAATTTTTTTCTAAGACTCCCGTCCGGAATAACAATGAATATGACTTGTCGGCAAGAGAATTCGATATCCTCAAATGCATAGTAAGGGGTGACAGCTATAAAATGATTGCCGATTCCTGTTCTATTTCAATTGGAACAGTCCGCACCCACATCAACAACATTTACAAGAAACTCCACGTCAATTCAAAGTCCGAAGCCGTCATCAAAGCCTTGAACGAAAGGCTGATCTGATTCTTCAAAATCATATGTTTATCGGATTGTATCAGAAAGTCACTCCGTCTACTTTTATCTTCTTTGTAAAAACAAGAGGACAGAGTTCTGTTTCTGAAGAAATTGGTGGTAAAGTCAATGTCACTTCGTTCGATAATTTTGCCGGCTATCTTAATAATTATCCCTGTATTTACAGGAGTTTCCCAGGATCTGGAGCAGCTTAAAGACCAGAAGCCTGTGACTTTTCACGGTTCGATCACAAACACCTTCCTGTATAACAATTCCGGTCAGGCGGGTGTAAGCCCTGAACTGATATGGGCGGTCAGCGGTAATGCAACGCTTTCGGTTTACGGGATACAACTCCCGATCTCTTTCTCATATTCCGACAAGAAAGCAAATTATTCACAGCCCTTTAACCAGTTCGGGCTAAGCCCCAAATATAAGTGGATCACTTTGCACCTGGGCTATCGCAATGTCACTTTTTCAGATTATACTCTTGCCGGCTACACTTTCCTTGGGGTCGGCCTCGAGCTGACTCCGGGGATCTTCAGGTTCGGATTTATATGGGGACGGTTCGTGCGTTCTTCCACATCGAACGGAGAGCAGTCGCTGTTCACGATCCCGTCTTTGAGCAGGAAGGGATATGCAATGAAGCTGGGAGTTGGTTCGCCGAATAACTATGTCGACCTGATCTGGTTCAGTGCGAAGGATGACAGTTCAACTCTTAAGCAAACGACCAATGATTCACTTGCTACCCCATCGGCCAATATCTGCACCGGGGTCAAAATGCATTTCACCATTATAAAACCGCTGACCCTGGATGTTGAAGGGGCTGTAAGCCTTTTTACAAGCGATACCAGGCTGACAAGCCTGGCCGATTCATCCAGTGATCCCTGGCTTAAAAGGCTGAACAGGGTCATCCCCGTCAATCTCTCGTCGGCCTATTACACCGCGGTAAAAGCATCCCTTCTGTTTAAAAAACCGTCTTATACCCTTGGTCTTACGTATACCCGTATTGATCCGGGGTACCAGACCATGGGCATCTATTACCTCAACAACGATCTTGAAAACATTACCTTTAATCCTTCTTTTTACCTTTTCAAAAGGAAGTTCAGGTTTTCGGGAAGCGGGGGATACCAGCACGATAATCTTCATGGTTCTAAAACCGCCACTTCAATGAGGCTGATTGGCAACCTGACTGTAGGTTATGACCCGGTTTCATGGTTCGGGTTCGATGCGACCTTCTCAAATTTCAGCACCACCCAGAAAGCGGGTAATGTGCCGCTGGTCGATTCGCTTAAAATCTATAATGTGAACCGCAGCCTGAGTATCAATCCCCGTTTATTATTTGTTAAGACCAGCCTGGTGCATTCGGTGATCCTGAGCTTCAACCAGAATGATTATATCGACAGGAACGCGACCACGAGCGATGCCACAACCAGGGCTACGACGATATTGCTTAATTACAGCCTTACCATTATAAAATCTCAACTGGGGCTGAACATGGGCTTGAGTTACATCGATTGCAGGAATTCATTTACTGCAACCAAAATGAGCGGGGGGAACGCAGGTATAAGTAAAACCTTTTTTAAGAACAAGTTGTTCTGCAGCCTGGGTGAATCGGTGCAGAATTCTGAAATTGCTTCGCAGCAGGGGTGGGTATTTAACACCAATGCCTCCTTACGGTACCAGCCGCATCCGAAGCATACGCTGATATTGCAGGTATACCTCGTCGATAATTCGATTCCCGATAAGGTGGCTGCAAATGTTTATAATCAATCAAGAGGAGATTTGAGCTATGTGTTTACATTCTGAGACCCGGAATTTTTTGGGGATGATATTAGTCATCCTCAGTTTTTTCATGATGTTCCTTTTGGATGACTTTTCGGCGGGGGCCCAGAACAGGCCGCTGAAAGTGAGCGTGGTGGTTATCCCGCCTTATTCGACAAGGATCTCCGATTATGTGAACACACCGAACAAGATCAATGTCACGGTGATCAACACATCAGTCGGCCCGACAGGCAAGACATGTAATTTTTACCTCTCCGGGTCCATGTCCTGCGATGCAGGTGTTTCCATTTATACCGATCCCGGCTATATCCCACCCAGGCCGGTCACCATTCTGCCGGGGCAGGTTTACAGGCTTACCCAGGCCGATGTACAGGCTTTGTACGATGCCAACCACATCGTTTACCACGGCACCAGTTCACAGCAGATCCTTCGTGACGGTGGATTTCCCGAAGGTTACTATACCATCTGCGTAAGCGCATATGATTACCAGACCCACGCCAGGCTTTCCGACGATGCCCCTTCGGGATGCGCGAGTTTCCCGGTGTCGAACCTGGAGGCTCCTTATGTTCAAAAGCCAGTATGCGGTGACACTATATGGGCCCCCCAGCAGTTGATCAATTTCAGCTGGAGCCCCCCTGCGGGTACACCCGGTACTACAATGTACCGGCTGAGGATAGTGGAACTGCTCTCGGGTAACCAACTGCCACCTGACGCATTTAAAACCACACCACCAAACCCATTCTTTGAAACAACCACCCCTGCCCCGGTCTTTATTTATACCAGCGCCTATCCCCCTATGTTCGACGGCCGGACTTATGCGTTCGCGATTCAGGCTTTTGATACCAAAGGGGTCGCAGTATTCAAGAACAGCGGATGGAGCGAGATCTGCTATTTCGTTTACAGGAAAACCCGCAATGGGAGCGGAATTGTTGTCGACAATGGAGGCAAACACCAGATAACTAATAACTTTCTTGCCGCTTCAGTTTCGGGAAGGATAGATTACAAATTCCAGGGCACTACTATAGAACAACCCATGAAGAACATTCACCTTTCGCTGCGCGTAGTTTATGTGGTTAAAAATGCCAGCCGCTCATATCAGGACGGGCAAACAGAGAAATCTGACGAAATGGTCTTTGACCCTGTATCACAGGGATTTTCAACTGCCAAAGGCATCCTTCATGATAATATGGCCCTCAGGGCCACCACTACTACGGATAACACCGGCAATTTTACGTTTAACCTCACTCTTGAACCTGCCGATACCTTTGGCCTTGTCAGGCAGGGATTCAACACTTCATACAGCATCACTTTCCCCCCCACACCTGTCCTCCTTCCTTCTTTGCAGAATATAGACCCGGGTGTGGACCCGGGTTTTGCTTGGCTTGAGAACATCCTGGGAGGCAGCGAGGGACTGACGTACGACGGGCTGCTTAATAACGGGGGCCCTGTTGGTTTTAATGCAGGCGGACTTGGAAGTCTTTCGGGAAGCGGAATGAATTATTCCAACTCATTCCTTGGAACTGCATTCAAATCGTACCTTAAAAATGAGCTGGGTGAAAATTTTGAAAGCCTGCTGGGAGGCCTGGCCAACGGCAAAGGGAGCCAAACCCAGGTCATGTCGTTAAGTGGCCATACCCAAAACCTGGGAACTCTTTCGGGCGACCTCTGCCGTTATCTCAGAGTGGTCGTGGATAATGATTATTTCAACAGTCCGGATGATGATATTAGCCTGAAACCGGGCGACAACCTTAACCTGCCGGCTCCCCTGGCAGGGATGGTGAATACGTATACCCTGAATGTAAACGTAAAATCCTCAGGGGCTTCCGACCAGGTGGCAGGGCCCAATTCAGGACTGCCTTATCTACAGGTTGAAGCAGGACGTATAAACCCCATCCCTGAAGACGTACCCTTTGAAGAAGGGCAAAACATGCAACGCAAGCAATCCATGGAGCTGGTCCCTGAATCACCCCTGATATCGACAGGAGAAACGGGGATGAACCCCAAAGGGACTATCATTTTCACCAACCTGGTGCATAATAAAGGCCAGCATGTCGATGCGTATAAACTGGCCACCAGTTCAGGTAAACGAAACGGGGTTTATAATTATATTCCCGACATCAGGACTTTTGACTTCGAAGGGAAACCAGGGTTCAACAGCCAGTTCACCCCGACAGAATATTCTGAAAATGTAGTTCTTGCACCTGATCTCCCCCGCATTGCCGGAAGGGTCATGTATAAGAACTTCCCTGTTCAGGGTGCTGAATGTTCAACAAATATTTCGCAGCAAAAGGTCTATTCCGATAAAGACGGGTATTTTGAGATCAACAACCTCCCGGTAGTCGATGAGACGGCGTACCTTACAGTTACCAAATATGGCTATGAAGATAAACTCATAGAAAACCTGGGTAAGTTTCAGAAAGGCGGGCAATACTGGAATCCCGACATTGAGCTAACTCCATGGGGATATATCACGGGAACCGTCGAAGACCAGGAGGGTCATCCTCTGGAAGCTGAAGTGCAGGTCGACTCATTGCCTTTCAATGAAACGACTGCCGGTTACACGATCATGGGAACCAGTCCCCAGCAATTCAAATTCAGGGCTCCTTCGGGAAGCAGGAAACTGCATATTGTCCCTGTATCCCCTGAATACCTCGATGCGGTGTTCAACGTAAGCCTGAATAAAACACCTGATGACCAGCCTCCCCAGGGCCTGGGAACTTTTAAAGTGTTGAAGAACATTCACAGGATCAGGCTCTACGTATGGCAGACAGTTTTCTCAGGTTCAATGAGCCCGGGTAAGAAGGAAGGAGTTGCAGACTGCTGGGCCGATCTCGACGGTTTCAAGAAACAGGTTGACCATGGAGGCTTTATCGATTTTGAAGTCACTTCGCCTGCCACGGTATTTCATGTAAAGATCATCCCCCCTGATCATTCGCCCTGGTTTATCCCTGTTCAAGGGACGATAAGCAACCAGCCTTCGAAAAATTTTATCACCTACAGTTTCGAACTCAAGCAGGGGAAATCCGTTACAGGACTGGTGCGCTCCGAACCCGGCATGAACCCTGTGAAGGGAGCCAGGGTATTTATAGCAGAGTCAAGTTCAGACCCTGACCTGTCGACCGTCACCGATGAAAACGGTAATTATAACCTGCACGGTATCCCCGAAAACCTCTCTAAAGTCATGCTAAATGCCGCTAAATACGATTCCCTGGTAACATATACCGGCGATTCAAGGGAGGTGGATATGAGCCAGGCTAACCCTGTGGCAAACCTTACCATTAAAAGGATAGACGATATCGATCTCACGACAATCATGGGGTTTCCCCTGGAACTTTCCGATTACAATAAGCAGACCGATGGCACTGCCCTGGTCAGCGGCCATATACTACCCGGAGGAAATATTGATTTTATGCCCGCCGATTACGCTTTCCGTCTCGATTTCACCAATCTGAAAATTAAAAAATCAGCAAAACTGAACCCCAATGGAATACCTTATGCCGAGCCTGTCGACGGGCTGGTCAAAACCGACAACCACGATATGGCCCTGAGATATCATTACGGGTATCATTTGATGCAGCTTCCTTCGGGCCTGCATTCACTAGAAAAGAGCGGCAAGATACAGATCACAAAAGGAGGTGACGGCAACGGCATTATCAAAGGCCATGCGTATATCCTTAAAAATTCATTCCAGTTCCCTTCGGCTATGTTTGATTATGATGAAGCCGTTTCATTTTTCCTGTATGATCCTGGTTCAGGCAGCCTTGACGTGGAGAGCGTTGCCGGTAAGGGTTCAGCCATCCCTGCTTCAAAATTCGGTTTATGCAGCTCAACTGGTAAAGACCTTAGCCTGAAATTCACGGGTTTTTCATCCACGGCCAGGTCCTCGGGATCTTACCTCACAAACGACAGCTTAGTGCTCAACCTGAGCATCACTGCGAAGCTTAAAGGCAGTATCCCTGCAACGGTTGACGTGGGGAAAGTACAGATGACTACCTCGGTGATCAGCCCTATAGCGATAAACAAACCGGCGGATATTGCTGTGGGTAAAACCTGGTCTGTCCATATGGATAAGCTTGACTGGAACAGCGGAGAAAACGGATTTACCGCCAAGAACGCTTCTCTGAAAACCGGGTTTGCTGCTATACCCGTGAAGACAATGGTGCTGAAACCCGATGATATTCTTCTTGACGGTTTCACCATAAATAATCTTGAGATGGGCAATATTTCACCTCTCGATGTAAATTCCGATGCACAATGCCTGTTTTATTACGATCCCAATGTCGGGAACAAAGCTGAACCGCATTACGTGATCAAGATCGTAGGCCAGAATGCCGCAAACAAAGTTGCATCCCTCAAAGGCCTGCCGGGTATGCAGGCAGCCGCTTCACTCGATATAGGGAGCATACAGGTTCTCGACGATAATGAACAGCTCTACTCAGGGGTTGAGAATTCTTCCGAGCTTGTTTTTTATGATGTATTCCACCTGAAAGTTAACCAGATCACCAGCCAACCCGGAGCTTTCACGCTTACTGGTATCTATAACCTGAACCTTCCCAGGATACCTGCTTACAACAGGGCCAATCTGAATTTCTACAAAGACCCGAAAACTTCGCAGCTAACACTGAATTTCGACCCCCTTCCACTGCAGTTTACAGGGCCTGCCAATGTCAGTTTCAAAGCCAGCCAGATGCCTTATACCGATACCATCTTCCAAAACTATTTTCAGTGCAAAGGGAAACTTGCTTTTACCGACCAGGGTGCTACGGATTCTCTGGATGCCATACTGGTTCGCCAGCCGGCAGCGGGATTTGTAATGATTTACCCCGAAACCCAGTCTTTCGTCCTGGGGGTGGGCGGGACGAAACCGATTCGGCTGGATAACCTCAATGGAAGGATGCAAGCCAACACTTTCGACTGGGATTTCTTCTGGTTTAAAGGAACGATTGCCAATGCCGGGAATGCAGTTCAGACGAGCGAAACAAGCCAGTTCTTCGTAAAAGGGTCAATTTCCTCAGAAGGGAATTCGATCAGCGCCGATAACCTTACAACACCATTGGGTGATGTAAGCCTGACGTATGATATGAAAAACAAGGTAATGCATGGTTCTCTCATCCTTAAAGGCTATCCTTTATGCGGATTTGAAGCAGCCGGAGCAGCCGATATGGAATTCGGCTCAAACGGATGGTACCTTGCGGCATCGGTCAACCTGGTCACACCTGATCCTATCATTCAGAAGGTCACAGCAGGCCTTGCTTTCGGGAATATCAGCCCTGTTCCCAAAAGCCTTGAAAACACCGTTTTGCTGAATGCCGAAAATAAACTCTGGCCCGATGCTTTCAGCAAAGCGCTGACAGGGTTTTTTATTACAGGTTACAAAAGCATTTTCCCCCCCTTTTCAATAAATGACGGTTACGACCTCGGAGGGTACTTCGTAGGGTATAAACTAACCGCCAATGCAGGATTTGATGCCCGTTTCTATATGAATTTCGCCTCAGGTGCAACGGAAATGGGATTCGGGATCATGATGTACGGCAGTGTATCGGTTTATATGGGAGATTATGGCGGATCAATCTGCCCGTATATATCCGGCGGTGCGGGGATCGGATTTGGTATAAATGATGGCACTTATAATTTCGTTTCTCACGCCCTTAATCTGAAAGGCGAGGACTATGTGACATCATTCCTTGAGGCAGGAGTGTGTTTCGGACCCTTGTGTGATGGATGCATATCCAAAAATTTCCGTAAAACACTGGACTGTACCGTAACTCTCACGACCCAGCCGAAAAAAATCGACTTTTCAGCTTCCCTCAAATGATAAATCTGATATAAACAGTAGACCCGGTTATGAAAAAGATTTCAAATTACCTGCTTTCAGCTTTTCTTTCCCTGCTTTGCATGACTGCATTTTCACAATATCCTTCAGGGTTCACAGCTCCAGACGGTATTTTTATCCTCATTGATTCAACATGGCATAAGAATGCTACCACGATGGTATGGAGAAGCGAAAATTCAGGTGTGTTCAAATTGCTTGCAACAATCAGCTCTCCCCCCGACGAATCGGCTTTTATATCGCTGGTGAAAAAAGCCGGAGCCGATTTCAAAGAAAATCCCCCGGCCGGCGATAGTGCGATAACCAAGTGGTGGAAGGGATTGAATTCAGACCGGCCGATGCAGGTTTTTATGATGAATCCTGCAGGTATGATTGCAGCCGTTGCCGGGTATTACGATAAAACCGCCGCACAGGCTCAGCATTATACCTACAAAGTCAGCATTACATCTGCAGATGGCCTGCTGTTGAAGGAAGGATTAACGGGAGATGTCCGGCTCACGGGAACGGCTTTCCTGCCAAAACCTCTTTATACTGGAGGCAAGGAGAACGACAAGGTAATAAACGTATCCTGGGCATATGTTCCCAGAAAAGTCCCGACATTTGCCCGGGTTTTCAGGATTGGCGAAGGAGATAAAAGTTTCGGGGAGTTAGCCATGATCGGAGGATTCAGTGCGAAAGGCGACAGCGTTTTTTTCAGGATCAGCGACAGCCTGGTAAAACCTGGAATCATATACAAGTATGTTTTAAAAGCCTGGGACTGGCTCGGAAATCCATACCCGGTATCAGACACTGCAGTCCTGCGGGCCTGGTCAGTTTTTTCAGCCCCGGTAATACGGATGTTTCATACGAAGCCGGTTCCTGAAAAGCATGCCATACGCCTTTCATGGCCGTTATTAGAAGGACAGGGCATGAGGGGGATCCTCATTTTCAGGGGAACTTCCTATGACGGCAATTTTTATAATATCGCCACCCTTTCTTCTTCCGATACCTCTTATGTGGATATCGTTCCACTTGCCGATGAAAATTACTGGTACTTTGCAGTTGTGGCCAACAGGTTCGGTTACGGGTTGCCTAGCACCCGTGTTTTCAACATGGTAACGGAATCATCCAATCCTTTAAAACCTCCCCAGCCGCTGCTGTCAACGAAACCGTATGGAGTGGAGCTCAGCTGGACTTATACCGGTGGGATCATCAGGGGCTATTATGTTTACAGGGGTGAGGGATACAGGGGTGAGTTAAAGCAGCTTTCGGATGTGATCAAGCCAACAGCTGCAGTAAGCTATACCGATACCTCTGCCAGGCCCGGGAATGCCTACAGGTATGCAATTGCGGCCATGGGTGAAGGCAACGGCATCAGCCCACTTTCCGATGCCGTATCACTCATGGTCCCGGCTAACGGAAAAATCAGCATTCCATATAACCTCAGGTACAGGAGCGACAACAGCCACATCACCCTGTTCTGGGAAAACCTCCTGCTGACCGACGGGCAGGTGAAAGCGTATACGGTTTACCGCAGGACCGGCGCAGAACAGGGGTTCACCAGGATCACCCCCTCTCCCATATCCGCCTTCACCAATACCTATACCGACTCCGTAACTTTCGGGGGTAAAACCGCTGAATATTCCGTTGCTTCGATAGGGCCCGACGGTGTGGAAAGCCAGAAGAGTGCGGCCCTGACCGTGGAACTCCCGCTCAATGAAAAAATTCAGATAAACAGAATTTCCCTGATCAGGAATGGCGAAAGTGTAATCGTTAGGTGGCCGATAGTTGCCGATAAGGGGTTAACCGGTTTTAAAGTATTCAGGTTCTCCGAAACAGAAGAACCCGTTCTCATAGGCATGGCAAAATGCGGTGAATGCCAAATCACCGATCCTTCACCTCTTAAAGGAAACGTATTGAATAACTATTTTGTAAAAGCAGTATATTCCGATGGTTCTGAAACTGAGCCTGAGGAGATCCCGGCTGTGAGAATTCCTTAAAACTCGTCAGGCAGTGCCTTCAACTGGGCATAAGTGAAAACCGGGCCGTCTTTGCAGATATAGGTACTGCCGATATTGCAGCGGCCGCATTTGCCAAGGCCGCACTGCATCTTCATTTCAAGAGTGGTTATAACATGCTCGGGCGAGAATCCCAGGCGGTCGAGCGACTGAAGCGTATATTTTATCATGATCGGCGGACCGCAGGTGATGACCTTGGTGTTGGCGATCTCAGGTTTCACGACTTCCTCGAGGATCTTTGGAACAACACCTACATTTTCTTTCCAGGTATCTTCAGGCTTGTCGATGGTGAGAACGACCCTGATACCGGTGTTTTTCTTCCATTCTTCGATCTCTTCTTTATAACAAAGGTCTGCGGATGTGCGGGCCCCGTATAATATCGTGAAGTCCTTGTAATCACTTCGGTTGTCTATCGCATATTGTATCAGTGAACGCAAAGGGGCAAGTCCTATTCCGCCTCCTACAAACAACAGGTTCTTCCCCTTGATGTCGTCGGTCGGGAACCAGTTGCCGTAAGGACCACGTATTCCCACGTCATCGCCTTCCTCGAGATCGGTATGTATGTCGGCTGTTACTATTCCTGCTTTCTTGATGGAGCAGTCGAAATACCCCTTGCGGGTGACCGATGAGGAAATGCAGAATGTACACTCCCCGGAACCCAGCAGGGAAAATTCCACGAACTGCCCCGGATGCCAGCTGAATTTTTCCATGAGGCTGTCATCCTTAAACTTCAGCCTGTAGGTGCGAACGTCAGGAGTTTCCTGGATGATCCTTTCAACTTTGGCAAGGGAGGGAACTAAAAGGGCTTCCATATTATCTGTTTAAAATATCGAATATTGAATTACGAATGTTGAATATCGAACACAATTAATAACCTGCATCACCAAATTATGATTCAACAGGGGCGTTTGCGACATGGTTCACCACCTCAAAGATGGAAATGTTCACGGGGCAGGAGATGGCGCAATGCCCGCATCCCACGCAAAGATTTACCCCAAAACGCTCCTTGTAGTAAACGAATTTATGCATGGATCTTTGCCTCCAGCGGCGGTACTTGGCCGGGCGGGGGTTATGGCCCCCTGCTTCCAGTGTGAAATACGCGTTGTTGCAGGAATCATAGCTCTTGTAGCGCAGGCCTGTATCCCTGATCTTCTCGTCGGAGATCTTGAAACAATGGCAGGTCGGGCAGATGAATGCACAGGTGTTGCAGCTTACGCAATTGCGTGAAGCTTCTTCAAATGCAGGCGAATCAAAGCGTTTCGACATCTTCTCATTCACATCCTTGTAGTCCATTTTAAGGCGGAAGGATGCAGCGAAAGTTTCGTATTGCTTTTTCATTTCTTCCTGGGCAATGGGTTCCGGGTTCCGGGAGCCGGGAGCCGGGTTCTGGGTGAGAAAGTTTTCGCCTTTTTCAGTTCGGGCACAGAGGTAAATCCTTCCATCAGGCCCGTTGATAATCGCCACATCCATCGCATCAAGATTTTCCACATCGTAATCGAGTGAGGTGCAGAAACACTGCGTGTCGGCCTTGTCGCAACGTGTGGAAAAGATCACCGTGTTGGCGCGGCGTTTCAGGAAATCGCTGTCAATGTAATCCCATTTGTTCACGGCTTCCAGCACCTGTAATCCCCTGGCATCGCAATGTTTCACTCCCAGGATCACACGTTTCCCTGCTATCGGATCTTCATCAGTTTCATGGATGCTTGTCCCTGCGCTGCTGGCTTCGTATTTTATGATCTTTGAAGCTCGCGGGAAAAACAAGGGTTTCACGCTCATAGTTGCATCAATGGGTGAATCGGGGTTGCATTCCTTCAGCGATGAAACTTTTTTATAGTCGAATTTCCCGAATTTCTCAACGGGAGCATACGTTTCATGTTTGCTGATGATGGCTTCAAACATTTTTTGCAAGCCAGCTGTATCGGTAACAAAGGTTGAAAAGCTCATAATCTGTGTTCTGATTACATGATAAAATCGTCGGGGTCCTTTAGGCTGTATTTGTAGAACGCTCCCCGTTCGCCTTCTTCAACACCGGCCAGGTGGTTCTGAAAGTTTTCGAAGATCACTTTCTCGTTCTGTTTATGCAGAAGATGCAGTGGCAGGTGGCTTGGGCAGGCTTTCTCGCAATTGCGGCAATCGACACAACGTCCGGCCAGGTGCAGCGACCATGTCATCAGTGCATGGAAAGCGCTGGAGGCGGTGTTCGACCCATTGTAGAGCGAGGCAGTTTCCTGGTCGATGCAGCATTTGGCGCAATAACAGAGCGGGCAGGAATGGCGGCAGGCATTGCAGCGGATGCAGTTTTCGAATATCTCTTCGAAATATTCCCTGCGTTCAACAAGCCCTTTTTCGGCCAATGCCCTGATGTCGGCATTCACGATATAATCTTTCTTACCCCTTGGACTGCCCAGCATTTCGTCAAACACAACGGCATCGGGAACAATGCATTCCGTGCAATTCTGCATTTTCACACCCTTGTCATCAACAACTCCTTCGCAGGCTATGCCGATGATGTAAAGCCTGTCGCGCTTCACCTGGCTTTCGGTAAGAAGAAGGTTCAGTGAACGGCTGTCACATCCTTTTACGATCAGGCCTACCCGTTTGCCGCGGGTATGGTCGGTCTTCAGGTAGTTCGTTAGGTTGAACACCGATTTTTCGGTAAAAACAAGAGTGGACACTTCCTTCGGATCGGTGATCACAACAGGAACCTGGTTGTCGTCGAAACCGTTCATCCGGTAGCCGACGAATACGTCGATCTTCCCGTCTGCAAACAGTTTTGCCGCAATGTCCCGGATTTCTTTTGAATAGTCCATTATTTGTTGAAATTTTCTTTTTTATACAAATGAAGAGGGCCGAGTTTTACGACATCATCAGTCACTTTTTTCACGACCTGGGCGAATTTGGCGCCTTCGGCTGCCGAGACCCAGCTGAACTGGACCCTGTGCTCATGAAAACCTACCATCTTGAGCAGCTCCTTGGTGACCAGAAAACGCCTGCGTGCATAATAATTCCCGCTGATGTAATGGCAATCGCCCGGGTGACAGCCCGAGATCAGCACTCCATCCGCAGTGGTCTGTAAAGCCTTTATTATAAACCAGGGATCCACGCGTGAAGAACAGGGAACCCGGATGATCCGTATATTCGGCGGATACTGCATGCGCGAGGTCCCGGTAAGGTCGGAGCCTGCATAGGAACACCAGTTGCAGAGAATTCCAACGATCACCGGCTTCCAGTCGGGAGGGGCGATGATTTCGGGTTTTTCAATGCTTACAATCTTGTCTTTTACTTCTGCTTCCATTAGATGGCAACTATCTCGTTAATGATTTGAGGATCTGTAAAACCGGCCAGGTTGATGGCCATTGAACGGCAGATTGCAACGCAGGAGCCGCAACCCTGGCAAACGCCTTCGTTGATCTTGGCCACGGTGCGGGTTTCCTTTGCTCCATGACCCAGGGGAATGTCTTCGGTGACAATAGCCTGGTAAGGGCATACAGTTACACAGTTCTGGCAACCACTGCAGAATTCTTTGTTTACCGTTGAAACCATAGGGTCTTTCTTCATGGTATCGCCTGCGAAAAGCCCGCAAACCTTGGCTGCGCAGGCCGATGCCTGGGCCACTGTTTCGGGAATATCCTTGGGAGCCTGTGTGCAGCCTGCCAGGAAAATACCGGCTTTGGCTGTTTCAACCGGCCTCAGCTTAGGATGGGCTTCGGAGAGATACCCGTATTTGTCGTATGAAATACCAAGCAGCCGGGCCAGGGCAGGGTTCTCCTTGTAAGGAACAATTGCGGTGGCAAGAACTACAAGGTCGGCTTCAACTTCCACTTCCTGCCCCAGATTTCCATCTTCACCGCGCACCATGAGCTTATCGCCTTTCTGGTAGATCTTTGAAACACGGCCCCGAAGGTAAACCGCACCGGTTTCCACCTGAGCCCGGTTTACAAACTCTTCATATCCCTTACCTGCGGCGCGTATGTCCATGTAAAAAATATAAGCCCTGGAATCATGCACTTTATGATGCAGGAGGATGGCGTGCTTGGCAGTATACATGCAGCATATCTTCGAGCAGAACTCTATGCCCTTGGCCTTGTCGCGGGATCCCACGCATTTGATAAAGACCACGGACTTCGGGACTTTTCCGTCGGAAGGCCTTATCGGAAGGCCGCCAGTTGGTCCGTTGGCCGAAACCATTCTTTCGAATTCCAGTGAGTTGATGATGTCTTTGTAACGCCCCACACCATACTCTTCATAGGGTGTTGCATCCCAAAGATCATAGCCGGTTGCCACAACAACAGCGCCTATTTCCCTTTCGATCACCTCATCCACCATCTTGAAATCGATGGCACCCTTTTCACAAAACTTTGCACAGATCCCGCATTTGCCTTTCAGTAGCATTGTGCAATGTTCGGCATCAATAACCGGTTTGTTGGGTACTGCCTGGGGGAAAGGTGTGTAAATTGCTTTACGCTTGTCTATCCCCATATTGTATTCATTCGGAACCTTCACCGGGCACTTCTGCCAGCATGCTCCGCAGCCTGTACATGACTTGAAATTCACATAAGAGGCTTTTTTGCGGATCCTGGCCTTGTAATTCCCAACGTAACCGTTGAGTTCTATAACTTCTGAATAAGGAATGAGCTCTATATACGGATGTGAAGCTACATCAACCATTTTCGGGGTAAGGATGCACTGTGAACAGTCGAGGGTAGGAAATGTCTCGTCAAGCTGAGCCATGCGGCCCCCTATCGAAGGGCTGCGTTCAACCAGGGTCACGGGGATGCGGGCATCGGCAATATCAAGTGCCGCCTGTATGCCAGCAATACCTCCGCCTATGACCAGGGCACGCTTGGTAACCGGTACCGAGATCTCGTGCAGCTGTTCATTGGCAATGCTTTTTGCAACGGCCATTCTCACCAGGTCGCCTGCTTTTTCAGTGGCAGCTTTTTTATCTTTCTGGTGCACCCATGATGAATGCTCACGGATGTTGGCAACTTCCAGGAGATAGGGGTTCATCCCGGCATCGCTGAGGGCCTTGCGGAAGGTTTTCTCATGCATGCGGGGTGAACAGGCGGCAACCACAATCGAAGTGAGCCTGTATTGTACAATGGCATCCCTGATCATCTGCTGACCAGGATCGGAACACATGTACTTATAGTCAACGGCAAACTTTACCTCCCTGATTTTTTTGGCTTCCTCAACTACCGTGGGGACATCCACAAAATCGGCGATGTTGGCGCCGCAGAAACAAACGAATACTCCTACTCTTGCCATTATTCAACCTCACTTTCTGCCTGGACGGCTTTTTTACCTTTCACGGGTTTCTTCGGTTCTTCAATAACTTCTCCAATATGGGCCAGGGCTGAGTCGACAGGAATGATATGTTTGCTGAACATCATTTTTTCCTTCGGGAACCCGAAAGCAATGGCCATCAGCTGGGTCAGGTAGAAAACCGGGAGATCATATTTAACATTGTATTTCTTTTCGATATCGTGCTGCCGCATGTCGAGATTCGACTGGCAGAGCGGGCAGGCAACAACGATTGCATGGGCACCGCTTTCTTTTGCCATTTCCAGGATCTTTCCGCTCAGCTGGAGCACAATATCAGTATCGGAAATGGAAAAAGAAGCACCGCAGCATTCGGTCTTGAAATCGAAAGGCGTAGCCTTCGCTCCCAGGGCTTCCACGATGTAGTCCATCGACATGGGATATTCGGGTGAATCGAATTGGGTGATTGCCTTGGGGCGGGTAAGCAAACAGCCATAATAACAGGCCAGCTTCATCCCGCTGATCGGGTTGGTCACCTTTGCCTTAATGGCTTCAAGGCCCATATCCTCGTAGCAGTATTGAAGCATCGATTTTATGGCAACCTTTCCTTCATATTTTCCTTCACCCACAACTGCAGTATTTATCCTGGCTGCGAGTTCAGGATCTTCATCCATATGCACCTTGGTCGCTTTCATTCTCTGGTAGCAGGAAGCGCAGGGAATGGTCATTGTATCGTTGCTCAGTTTCTCGGCCAGTACCAGGTTTCGCAGCGGAAGCGCGTAGGCAAGGCTTTCGCTCAGGGTATGGGCTGAGGTGGCACCGCAGCAGTTCCAGTCGGGGATCTCCTCCATTTCGACATCCATTGTCTTCATGACCATCTTAACCGTTTCATCGAACTCCTCACTGGTGCCGTGGGCTGAACATCCCGGGAAATAACTTACTTTTTTCATCTTAAACAGGCTTATTTATTCTGTTTTTCAAGTTTTTCTGCCATCTCATACA
This sequence comes from uncultured Bacteroidales bacterium, assembly GCA_903877385.1. GTDB lineage: Bacteria > Bacteroidota > Bacteroidia > Bacteroidales > FEN-979 > CAIRDP01. Next base: position 94,893 of record CAIRDP010000006.1, on the reverse strand, counting down.
TCTTTTTGATGGCTTTTTTACTCTTCAGTGGCTTCACACCTAATGGGATCTTGCCTTTAAGCAGCGCTGTCGGGGCCAGGTGCATATCCTTGAAGAGGTTTCGGGTACGGATATTGAATTCGGCCATCATCCTTAATTCGTAATTCCTCCCGTAACGCTTGATCATATCGAGGAAGATCTCGTGGAACTTCCTGATGTTTTTTACCCGCTTTGAGTCGGGATGGAAGTTTTCCTCTATGGCCATGTGGCGCACTGCTTCCATAACCGCGGGAATATTGATCTCGCGGGGACAGCGGCCTGAACAGGCCGAACAGGTCAGACAGAACCAGGTGGAGTTGGCCATCTGGGCCTCCTCCTTGAGTTCCAGCTTGATCATCTGCATGATCTCCCTGGGTGGAAAATCCATGAAATTCGAGACCGGGCAGGTCGACACGCATTTGCCGCACTGGTAGCATTCCAGAACGTCTGAGCCGCTCTTTTTATTCACGGCTTCCAGGAAGGTGTTTTTCCCTTTGTATGAGAGTGTTATCATATAATAAACTCGTACTGTTAATATTTTAACAGTACAAAGTTACTAAAGTTTTCTTTTGGACAGAATCTAAATTAGCAGGAATTATAAATCCGGGCAGTTCGCTGATATTCAATTGTTTTCGAATATACATGCCTTTGAAGGCAAAGCCTTCACATTCCTCTTCCGCCGGTTAGGGCGCCATATATTTTCGGGACCAGGATACGGAGAAGAAATCCTGTGATAATGCAAAACCCGATGACAATTAAGGGTAGCAGAATAAAAGCTGCAAGGTGGAAGGCAGGCATTGGTTCAAGCAGGGAAAGGAAAGGAGTGATGGCATATGCAACCAGGGGTGTATGCATAGCATATATAATGAATGCGAATGCGCTCAGCCAGGTGAACCAGGGGCGCTTCATGAACCATTTTACGATTGGATCGAGGCCGTACCAGCATGCAATAAGCCCGCTCAGTACAACCACTTTATGTATCAGAGTAAGGACGGGGAAGGCTGCACCTCCAAGGAATTGTTGCCCTTTCCAGGCCAGGAAGGTTTTTAGGAATGCAATTGAAACGAACAAAAGGCCCCACAGTGAGGGTTTCAGCCAGGATGACGGACTTTCAATATTGAAGCTGTTCTTTTGCATCCAGATCCCTAGTGAAAAGAAAAGCAGACCTTCGCCTTCAATTATCCCAACATTGATAGTGGCTAACCACAGCAGGGAAGCAAAAGCAAAGAAGATCCATCTCCCTGTCCTGTTCATGACACACCACCGGATCCCGGGGTAAGCAAGGTTATATATGAAAAGCACACGGATGAACCAGAGCTGGTAGGGTACCGGGAGTAGTATCCAGCGCACCAGCATCTCATACAATTTATAATCATGAAGCAGCATCCTTGTATTGTCTATCTGTACCACATGCGATCCAGAGACCAGGGCACGGCTCCAGGGAAACATCTCAAGCCCAAAGGTGAATACAAGGCCCAGGGCGCTCCATATCAGGTAAGGAAGGAACAAGGTGCGAAACCGCTTCCTTGCACGGGATTTATACGGGCGGTCATCATGCATTGCGAAAAGGTAGCCCGATATGATGAACAGCATGGGTATCCTGAACCGGAAGATCCCGTTTGCAAGGAAATATTCAATAAAACCTGAAATTGAAAAAGGCTCTCCCGGGATGGTCCAGGGTTGCAGGTAACGCTCCTGCATATTATAACCATGCACGAACACCAGCAGCACCATAGATATAAAAGACCAGAACCTGAATTTGCTGCTTACAAAAGGACTAAGGGTGGCGGCATTCATGCTTTTCAAGTAAAAAACCCCTAATCTTTCCTTCAAATCTTCCGGATGATACCCGGCAAAAGGAAAAATTAAGGGTTTCTGTTTAGTTTATCGCAGTTTTACTGCAATGTAAACTTGATGGGTAAGTTAAACTGCACACGCACTGGCTGTCCGCGTTGCTTGCCGGCAGCCCATTTGGGCATGGCTTTCACGATACGGATTGCTTCTTCGTCGCAACCGCCGCCGATACCGCGTTTCACAACCACATTACTGGTCGATCCGTCGGGTTCAACAACGAAAGCAACGAAAACACGTCCCTGTATACCAAGTTCCTTGGCTTCTTCGGGATATTTGAGGTTTTCCCCAAGCCATTTATAAAGGGCAGCTTCCCCACCGGGGAATGTAGGAGGTTCTTCAACGATGAGGAACACTTCGGCTTCCACTTTCTGTTCTATTACCTGGGTTTTTACCTCTTTTTCTTCCACCTGGACTTCTTCGGTCGGGACTTCCGTATTTTTATTCTGGTTCAGCAGGTCCTGCTTACCGAAATCGGATTCCACGTTGGTGTCTTCCACAACCTTGGGTGCGGTAAACTTCACCTTTTCAACAAGTGCCTCAGGTGGTGGTGGCGGCGGCGGAGGGGGAGGCAGGTCTTCTTTGGGCATGTTCAGCATTTCTGCCGTTACTGATTTCTCCTTTTCCCTGAGCAATTTTTCCTTGTTCAGGTATGCATTAATCAAAGGATAGGCAGCGGCGGAGAGAAGGACGAGGATGCCAACGATTAAAGAAATCGTAAGATACCGGCGGTACTTCTTTCGAAGAACATATGAGCCGTATTCCTTATTACGGTTCTTGAAGACGATTTCCTCCAGCGATTCTACACGCTGTTTTTCAATTGCCATACGGTTTATGTTTAAATGTCATTAAAAAATTATTTCGGAGCATTCTTCACCAGGTCTTTTTCGGGCTGAGAGATGTCCACAATAGCGTAACTGGCAATATTGCAGATAGCCATCTCGTCGATTATGTTGACAATGTCCTTGTATTTAGCTTTCTCATCAGCTTTGATCAGGACGATGGGGCCTTTTTTATCATCCCTCTTCATCCTTTTGATCTCGTTTTCGAGTGTGGTATCCGACACAACGATCTTACCTGTAACCCTTTTATCGCGGTATTCGGCAATTTTGGTGAACAGGTCGCGGTTTTTATCCAGTAAAACCTTACGGATGCCGTCCTTGCTGAAATCAGTTTTAACCAATGCAGGTGGGGCCTCTTTAGGTTTGATCATCCCGATGTAATAATACACCTTGTTGTCGCCGGCAAGCAGAATATTAAGGGTACGGAAAGCAGAAATCTGCGGAGTATTCTTGTCCGTATTATGGTCCTCCTTGTCGGGCATAGTGATGACCATCACTTTCGCCTTACTGAAAGCGGTGGTTAGCATGAAGAAGGTGATCAGCAAACACATCAGGTCGACCATAGGGGTCATGTCGATACGTGTGCCGTGCTTCTTAGGCCTGCGTTTACCACCTTTTTTGCCTTTTTCTTCTTGAATTATTTCGGCCATATAGGATTTTCTTTATAGTTCTGGTTTCTCCTTACTTGGCTGAGGGAGGAAGGTCTTTAAGGTTGACTTCCTGCTTCTGCAGATTCGTAACGAGATTAAATTTATTCACCTTGTTATCCTGTAACAGGTCCATGATCTTCTTGACCGTTTTATAGTCAGTATCCGCATCTCCTTTAATGGCGACTTCGGCCCCGACATTCGTCAGTCGGGCTTCACGTACCCACCAGGCAAGCTGGTTATCGGTTGAATCCATGGGAATACCAATCTGAAGCTTATCTTTCTCTTTGGAATCCTTTGAATTAAGCCATGTTTTCAGATCCTTTATTGGTAATCCAAATGACGACATGGTGCCGAATTTGCTGATTTCTGCCTTGGTAAACTGGATTTTGTACTGCTCCCCGATTTTTTCCAGCAGTTTGCTGCGGAAATGGGTTGAAGTATCCCTGCCGTTGTCGATGTTGAAAAAGACTTTACCATCTTTTGCAATAAAAATGGTCATCAGGTCAGCATCCGGGGCCTGTTTTTCTGAAATAGACTGGGGCGTAGTGATCACCGCAGCCTCCTGTGGCCGGAATGAAGCAGTAAGCAACAAAAAGATCAGAAGCACAGAAAACAAATCCACCATGGGTGTCATGTCTATATGCGGTGTTCTAACCGGTGGTTTTATCTTTGGCATGGAATTCTGGTTTTAAATTATAAATACACAAAAATTATGTAAATAATTTGCTGTAACGCCAAAAATATTACTTGGAAGAAGCGGCAAATGACTGTACAAGGCTGAATCCGGCCTCATCAATTTTATAGGTAAAACTGTCGATCTGCGTTGAGAAGCTATTGTAAAGCACAATGGCTAGCAAAGAACCGGTGATACCGAAAGCAGTGTTGATAAGAGCTTCAGAAATACCAGTTGCCAGGGCAAGTGCGTCAGGGCTTCCGGCCTGGGCCAAAGCACCAAAGGCGCGGATCATACCGAGTACCGTTCCAAGAAGACCGATAAGCACCGAGATCGAGGCAATGGTTGAAAGGATGACGAGGTTTCTCGAAAGCATCGGAAGCTCAAGAGCTGAGGCTTCTTCAAATTCCTTCTGCAGGGCAACAATCTTCTGGTCTTTTACCAGGGTTTTGTCATCCTGAAGAGCGCGATAACGTACAAGTCCGGCTTTCATAACGTTGGCCAGTGAACCTTTCTGCTTGTCGCAAGCTACGATCGCATCTTCGATCTTGTTGTTATCCAGAAGGCTCTGGAGGTTCTTCACAAATACATTGATCCTGCCTTTACCGCTTGCACGGGTCAGTGTGATCAGACGCTCTACTGAGAAAATAATCAGAATAAGGTTGACCGTCATCAGAAGAGGTACGATCATTCCCCCTTTGTAAATAATTCCGAGATAGTTCCCCGGCAGCGGAGTGCCATTATGGTTTCCACCTTCGAAGTTGATAGGATTCCCCATTATGTAGTGGAACAATAGAATTGATACGATAAGGGCTATGATCATGGCTCCTAACGTAAACACCGATCTTAAGGCGTCCAATAATCCGCCTTTGCTGCTTTTGTTGCTCATCGTTAATTGAATTTAAGTTATAAAATACTTGAATTTATTAGTTTTTTGCGATTGTTTGCAGGGTCACAAAAGTACAAAAATATTGATTGAATACAAATTCCCTTTAATTCATAAACTTTTTAAGGTTATCAATGATCTGCTTGGCTTTTTCGGCTTTATCATCTTTTGGATCTATTGCCAAAACTTTATTGCTGTAAGCAATTGCTTCCAGGGCATATTCCTTGTTTTTAGTCTGGGCATACTGCAGGAAGTAATAATAAGCAAGATAATAAAACGATTCTATGCGCTCCTTGGAATACTTTGCAGTATCGCTCTGGGTCTTTACAATAATGATCTCGTAGATGGGTTTGGCCAGGCCCTGTTTACTGGTTGAGTCGATGTTAGATTTAGTCCTTGCCCTCCATACAAAGCCTGCAACATGATCGGGCTGCAACTGGTTGAAAATTGCCAGGTTGGTATCGGCCTGCTGAAAATCCTTGATGTTGTAATAAACCTTCCCCAGGTTATAATAATCCATGGGGGCTGCTTTTCTTATTACGATTTTCTTCTGGTAGGTTTCGATCGCTTTGTCATATTTCTTAACCTTGGTAAGGCATAGTGCAGCTTCAGAGAGAAGTTCCGGTTTGGTTGAATCAAGGGCAAACCCCTTCATAAGTTGTTCCGAGGCCTGCTCGTCCATTTTATTCCTGGCCAGTATCCTTCCGTAATAGATATAATCTGCCGCCCTTATCTTTTCGGGCTTCTCATGGGCAAAGAATTTCCTGCTGTAGTAAAGCGCCTTGTCGTATTGGGCAGTTTCAAAATAGGCATATGCAAGAGCCCTGTTAAGGTCGTTGTTGCTTGAATCTACTTTGTAAACTTCGTTCAGTTGATTTATGGCTTCTTTATAATCCTGCAAATCGAACAGAATATTCACAAACTGAATTCTGGCTGTGGTATTCCCGGCCGAAAGCTTCAGGAATTTCCCAAAATCCCTTTTGGCATCGTCGTTCCTGTTCGCTTTTGCAAGGAGGAATCCCCTCTCTTTGTATGCAGGAGCGAAATTGGAATCGATCTTGATGGCATCGTCATAATAAGTGAGGGCGCTTCTGTATTGCTTTGCCCTCATCCACAACTGCCCGATGCGTACTTTGGCAAACGGGGACTGAGGATTGAGACTCTGTGCGATGTTGTAGTTTGTGATGGCATTGGAACCGTCGTTCATCAGCATGATGTATGCATCTCCCTTTACGATGAACAATTCATAGTTTTTCGGATCAAGCTTTTCAGCAGCCTTTAACAAAGAAAATATCTGTCCTGTATCTTTTATCAGTGCCCTTACATAACCATTAGCCATCCTGATAAGCACGTTGGCCTGTTTTGACGGATCCATTACAAGGTTTTTATTGGTCTTGCTGGGCAATAAAGCAGCCGCTTTGGAATAAAAGTCCTGGGCCGTGCTCCTGTCCTTGTTGAGCATGGCAATTTCTCCCATCCCGACAAAGTTAAGCGGGTTGGCGGGATCCTTCTGCATTCCAAGCTGGAAAATGATTTTTGCAGAATCGGATATCTCCTTCAGGGAATTATTGGAAGTGTCGGAAAAATATTCGTTTATAAAATTCTCGCCATAATAATAGTAAACATCCCCGTTGGCAGGGTTTTGCTTCAGCAAAGCTTTGTAGGAAGAAGCCGCAGCTGTGAATTGTTCACTCCGCATTAAACGGATAGTGGCTTTCAAATCCTGTGCATGGATAGCTGGCAGAAACGGAAATACAAGCATTAAAACTATAACCAGCCCGGTTTTTCTTGAATTGCTCATCATAAGGTTATTTGTACTAAGTGTTAATGTTTAATTTCAACTATCCGCACCGGCATTGCTGCAGGTACCATCCCTGATCTCAGCACAATCAGCTGGCCTTTCTCACCTGCAATGAATGAAGAAAGCCCGTAGGCAAGCCCCCTGTATGTTTGCCTGTTGATACAGTATACATTGCGAGTAAAGGGGTAATCCCCCTGGGCAATATATGCCTGGTATGGTTTGTAGAAAGTGGAACCGCGATCATTAGTGCCGGCCTGGCTTACAGCAACCACCTTTACCCTCCTGAGAAAATTGTTTGACACGGTATCTTCCCTGTCGCTGATCCAGTTAACGCTAATGACACCGATTGCATTCTTGTTTTTTTCGACAAAGGAAATGACCTCTGCATTGGAATTCACGGCAAAACAACAGGGAGGAAGTTTGCTCAGGTTGAATTTTTCACGGAAATACCTTGGGTTGCTTGATTTATAATTGTCAAATACCACTTTAATCTCCCCCGATCGAGATTTCGGGTTTATCTCCTTCCATGTCCTGACCTCACCCCTGAAAATGCCCTGTATCTTATCAAAGAAAAAATTAGTGTCGGGGTTCTCAGGATTGACGATGAAAACAATCCCGTCATAAGCGATCAGGGTTGTCTTTGGGATGAACTGCCTTGCAGTAAGATATTTTTCCTCGTCGGCTGTGAGTTTGCGGTTTACTATAGCCAGGGGCACCGAATCCTTCATGAAAAGATCGATAACGTCGGCTTCATTCCTGTAAATAGTATCAACTTTAGCATATTTATAAAACGATTCGAAAGTATATATCTCAGTATCCAGCAGAAGACGGTACGAATCGTCTATGGCAACTTTGACCTTTCCGGCTGTGGGAGTGTCGGTTTGCTGGCCGGGGGTTCCCCCTCCGCATGAAGTCAAAAACAGCAGGATTATTAACCCTGCCGCCCCGAATAGAGATTTTGTGGCAATTTTTGTATTCATACTGTCATTAAATGCTTAAAATCAGCAAGTTTATCAGAACAGAAACACAAATTTATGAATAATATTATTGTACCATTAAAATTAATAGGCTAAAATAACATGAATCATGAGAATATTCAAGAAAAATCGGTCATTCATCCTCTTCTTCCCTTGACTTGGACCATATTCTGGCCAGGCGGTAGCCTCCGTAAAGGAAAAGAAAAACGGCAAAGCTGACTTTAATGGTTTGGGGAAGGTGTTTGAAATAAGGACTAAAAAAAACAGATATGCCAAGGATAAAATACAAGGCGGCAACTGCGTAGGCGAAGTATTTGTAATATTTCTTCATTCCCCTGGATAAAGAGGTGTTTTGTTTGAAATTAAATACCGAATATCGAACATTGAATGTTGACGTATGAACTGATACAAATTCAACATTCGAAATTCGTTGATCAATATTCGAAATTCATTTTCGTTTTTATCTCACTACCTGGTAATACGGAATATCCCAATCCTGGTCGGGCCATTGGTTCCAGTATGCCGGGTTAAGGATATGTCCGTCTTTCCTTAGCAGCTTTCTTTCGTAAAGCTTGATGATGGCATTGAACCTGATATCTGTTACCCCGATAACAGAAGTGGCAAGCGGCGTTCCGTCTTTTGCCTTTTCCTTTTCGGTTTTTACCTCGCAAGCGTTGAATTCAAGGATCTCTTTCAGGAATTTAACTCTCGCTTCCGATGCGCCTGTTTCAACAATACTGCACCTGACACCTTCTATCTCTGTAACTGTATGTTTCCCTTTTAGCATAATATTTTTATTAATTCCCTAACCATTTATCCGGTTATCCCGCTATCTTAATACAATCCGAAGCTGAGCCCGTTAATCACTTCAAATACAAGGCTGAAAATACCGATCGCAAAAATACCGGTAAGACATAAGATCAGGCCCAGGCTTGTGTAGAAATCGCTTTTAAACTTAGGAATCGGCCGGTCACTGCGGTTCAGGAACATAGCCTTGATAACAAGCAGGTAATAGTACAATGAAATGATAGTATTGATAATGGCGATAAGGACAAGGATGTAAAGGCCGTGATTGGCTGCGGCGGCAAAGAGGAAGAATTTGCCGAAAAAGCCTGCTACCGGGGGAATTCCGGCCAGTGAGAAGAGCGACAGCATCATCGTCATCGCCAGCCGCGGATTGGTCCTGTACAAACCGTCATAATCATTAATGGTTTCGCAGCCTGTACGGTTTGAAATGATGGAAACCACGCCGAAGGCACCAAGGTTGGAGAAGATATAAACAAGAACAAAGTAAATCACCGTTGCCATGCCATACTGGCTTTGCCCTATGATACCCAGCAGTATAAAGCCAGCCTGGGCAATTGAAGAGAAGGCCAGGAACCGTTTCAGGTTCTGCTGGCGGATGGCAAAGAGGTTACCCAGGGTGATGGTGAGAATGATAATAATATAGAGCACGTTACTCCACATCAGTGCTATCTTGCTGAATACGGTATACAGAAGTATTGTTAGAATAAAAGCAGCAGCTCCTTTGGAAACAACAGATAGATATGAAGAAATATTAACCGGAGCTCCTTCGTAAACGTCGGCTGTCCAGAGATGGAATGGAACCAGTGAAATTTTGAATGCCATTCCGGCAAAGAAAAAGATGAAGCCGAGAACCTGCAGGGGGGTTCCTGTAAAGGCCGGGCCTACCTCTGCAAAATAAAGGGTTCCGGTTGTTCCGTATACCATGGAAAGTCCATAGAGCAGGATGCCTGAAGACAATGCCGAGGAGAAAATAAGTTTCACCCCTGCTTCGGCTGATTTTTCCTTGAAGCGTTCGAAGGCGGCTAAGGCTGCCAATGGAATGGTTGCAAGTTCAAGTCCAAGGTAGAACATCAGGAAATCTCCCGAAGATACCATATACTGCATCCCGATCAGTGTTGAAAGAAGCAGGATGTAATATTCGCTGATCTTTTCCTTGTTCTCGGGTTTCCTGAGCCAGTCGGCACTCTGCACCATTACTATAAATGCTCCTATATTCAGGATGTTTTTAAGCATGACGATCAGTGCGGTGGTCTGGTACATCCCCCCGAACAGTATTCCCGTGGGCCCGGGGATGAATCCCAGGATGAGAACAACTGCCATCAGCAATATGGCAGGAGTAATGATACTGTGCTTTTTATCGGCAGGAAGAAAAATCTCAACAAGTAAAAGAATTACCGTGATGGCAATCAGCAGTAATTCGTGTCTCATGATCAACATGGTCAGATGTTTATTTGTTTTTTAATTTTTTCGTTTTAATGAATAATTGGACCGGCCAGCAATATCCTTTGCATAACCGGGACAAGCCCGTTATTGATCATATCACTCAGCCAGAGCGGGGCCATCCCGATTGCAGTAATACCCAGTATAAGTGTAACCACGCTTATACGGTCAAACCACTTTGCATCGATAATATGATTGAATTCGGGGTTCCTGATCTTTCCCATCAGCAGGATACCGACAACACGGAGGATATATACCGCTGTAACCACGATAGAGGAGGCGGCAATGATGGTGCAAACCCTGTGGAACACGTCATTGTGCTGGAAAGAACCCACGAAAATGGTCATTTCGGCAACGAAGCCGCTGAAACCCGGAAGCCCTAATGAAGCAAGGCCGCCGATAACATAGGCAACGCCAAGAAACGGCATGACTTTCATCAGTCCGCCCATCTCGTTAATATACCTGGTGTGTGTTCGTCCGTAAATCATCCCGATCAGTGCAAAGAAGAGGGCTGTCATGATGCCGTGGGAGATCATCTGCATGATGGCTCCGTTCATGGCCGTCTGGTTCATCATGAGCACGGCAAAGAGCACCAGGGCGCAATGGCTTACCGAGGAATATGCATTGATGTATTTCAGGTCTTTCTGCCAGATGGCGCCGAAGGCTCCGTAAATCACGCCGATGGTTGTAAGGATCAGGAAAATCCATGCCATTTCATGAGCGGCGCCTGGAAGAAGGAACACTGCAACGCGGTAGCAGCCGTAACCTCCGAGTTTCATCAGCACACCGGCATGTAGCATCGAAACTGCAGTTGGTGCAGAGGCATGACCGTCGGGTGACCATGTGTGGAAAGGGAAAAGTGCGCCAAGCACCCCGAATCCCACAAAGAGGAACGGGAAAAAGAAACGCTGGGCAGGCATTGGAATTGCTACCTTGGAGATCTGGATCAGGTTAAATGTCAGGGGGCCGCCGTTGGGAGCCGAATTAAAGTACAGCCCAAGCAGTCCAAGCATGATCAGGGCCGAACCGCCCATAAGCATCAATGTCAGCTTCATGGCCGAATAATGCCTGGGGCCGCTTCCCCAGATTCCGATAAGCAGGTACATCGGGATCACGGCAATTTCATAGAAAAGGAAAAGGGTGAAGAGGTCCAGTGAAATAAAAAACCCGAATACCCCTGCCGAAAGAAGGATCAGGGAGGTGAAAAATTCCCTTGGTAAGTCAGTAACATCCCAGGAGGCAAAGATCCCGGCAAAAATCACAATGGAGGTAAGCCCGATCATGGCGACCGATACACCGTCAACCCCTATGAAAAAATGAATGTTCAGGTTCTTGTACCAGACCATATCCTGGGAAAACAGGATCTCGGCAGTATTCCCGGCAGCCCTTGCAGCTAAGAAAAAATAAATGAGTAGCCCGGCCATGATCAGCTGACAACTCATGCCAACAACAGCGGTCCATTTAACCTGCATATGGGTCCTGCTGAAAAATATCCCGATGACAGTGAGGACAGGGATTACGATGAACAATAACAGAAAGCTCATTATTTTATCGTTTTAATTGGTCCATAAATAGATGAATAACAAAGCAAGGGCGATAACCCCCGAGATGAACACGAGGGCATACTGCTGCAGCTGGCCGCTCTGGAATCCTTTGATCCTGTCGGAAACCACGTTGGTAACATAAGCGAACTGGTTCATGGTCCCGTCGACGATGTGACGGTCGAACCATGCAACCGGCCTGGAAACATAATTGAACAATATTTTCTTGGTAATGAAAAGATAAACCTGGTCAATGTAGAACTTGCCGTAGGCGGCTGTATAAAACCCGCCGAGAGCCGTCGCAATCTTCTTTGATGTGTCGGACTTCTTCATATACAGCATAGTGGCTATGCCGATACCCGCCAGCGCGATGAGAATTGAAGGTATTGCAATTCCCCATTCTGTGTGGCTCTCAAAGGGAAGACTGTCGGATGTTACAAGTTTTGTAAAGGGAATAAAGCCTGCGAAGGTCGAACCGATAGCCAGGATGATCAGGGGTATAGTCATCGTTACCGGGGCTTCGTGAGGAGTATGATGATAATGCTGTTCCTGTCCCCAGAACACGTTGAAATAAAGGCGGAACATATAAAATGCAGTCATGCCTGCAACCAGGTATTCCATGGCAAACAAGGCTTTGTTGTGATGGAAGGCGGCAACCAGGATCTCGTCTTTGCTGAAGAACCCTGCAAACGGGGGTATTCCTGAAATTGCAAGGCAGGCGATGAGGAAAGTTGCATGCGTGATTGGAAGGTACTTCCGTAACCCCCCCATCTCGTTCATATAATTCGAATGTACGGCATGGATTATCGCGCCGGCACCGAGGAAGAGCAAGGCTTTAAAGAAGGCATGGGTGAACAGGTGGAACATCGATGCCATATACCCGAGGCCATCCTCGCCCCCGTAACCTGAAACACCGAGGGCCAGCATCATATAGCCAATCTGCGACATGGTCGAATAGGCCAGGACGCGCTTAATATCATATTGCGTACATGCAATCACCGCGGCAAATAAAGAAGTGAACCCTCCGACCCATGCCACGATCTCAAGGGCCGACTGTTCATGATGGAAAATCGGGAACATACGTGCAACAAGGTAAACACCGGCAACAACCATGGTGGCAGCATGGATGAGGGCCGAAACCGGGGTAGGGCCTTCCATGGCATCGGGAAGCCATATATGCAGGGGGAACATGGCCGATTTTCCGGCGCCACCCATGAAGACAAACAGCATAGACCAGGTCATGGTCGACATTCCCAGGAACATGATCCCCTGTCCGGAAGTGAAAGCCGGGCTGTTCGGGCCTGTGAGTGTAATAAAATCAAAGGTGCCCGTCGTATAAGAAAGAAGCAGGATCCCGATAAGGAAACCCAGGTCGGCAAAACGGGTGACAATGAAAGCTTTCTTGCTTGCAGCCACTGCCGAGTCTTTTTCATAGTAGAAGCCAATCAGCAGAAAGGATGAAACCCCTACAAGCTCCCAGAAAATATACATCTGGAAAATGTTGGTGGCAATGACAAGCCCGAGCATAGAGAAACTGAACAGCGAAAGGATAGAGAAAAACCTGGCAAAGCCTTTTTCCCCTTTCATATAACCCAGGGAATAGATATGCACCATAAAGGATACGGTGGAAATGACGATAAGCATCATTACCGAGATGGGATCAAGTAAAACACCGATGTCGATATGCAGCTTGTCGGTCAGATGCAGCCATGTATGATTGAATGCCAGCAGCCGCTGAAAGGCACCGCCAACCTTGTCGAGCACAAAAAAGAATTTATACGCGGTAATGACTGAAAGCAAAAATACAACACCCAGCCCCGCAGTTCCTATAATCCCGGTGACAATGGGTTTGAACCTGTTGCCCGTAAGCCCTGTGACCACGAATACTATCAGAGGTATCAGCAGTATCCAGATAGTGTAACTGAAATCGATCATATGTTGGTTATATTATGCGTTAGTTATTGTTTTAAAAGCCATGAGTGATGAGCCATGAGCCATGATATTCTCCCACATGGCTCATGGCTTATGCCTCATGGCTAGTATTTCATTTCATCCATCTTCTCCACATCGATGTTCACCAGACGGCGGTATATGTTGATGATGATTGCGATCGCTACGGAAGCCTCGGCTGCGGCAACCGCAATGATGAAAAGTGTGAAAAACATCCCTTCGAGATGTCCTGGGTAAAGGATCTTATTGAATGCCACAAAATTGATACAAACCGAATTCAAAATGAGTTCGATTGACATCAGCATGGTAATCAGGTTTTTCCTTACCAGGAAGCCATAAATCCCAATGAAAAACATCAAAGTGGACAGGACCAGGAACCAATGAATAGGTACACCTTCAAACATAACGGGTATTTTTTAATTAATCTTTTCTTTTCTTAGCCAGAATTATTGAGCCTATCATGGCTGCCAGCAGTAAAACGCTGATGACTTCGAAAGGCAGTGCGTAGCCGTACTTACCGGTACTCAGCATGCCTTCGCCTATAGTCCTGATATTAGTTCTTGCAGGGTCGAATGTCTTTTGTACAAACTGGGTCTGCAAAATAGTGAGTATGCATAAAACCGCACCTGCAATGGCGGCAATTGCGGCAAATATCCTCTTTGTAACCGGCGGAATCGCCAGTTTTTCGCTGATATGGCTGGTCAGCAGCACCGAGAAAATGATCAGGACCACGATACCTCCTGCATACAAGGTAAGCTGGATTGCCGCAAGGAAGTTAAACCTCAGCAGAAAATACAATCCTGACGTCGAGACCAGCACAAACAGCAGGAAAGTGGCTGCCCTCAGGATGCGGCGGCTGGTCACTGTAAGCAGTGAAAAAACTACGATCACCACCGAAAATAGCAAAAACATGAATTGATTGTTCGTCATTACTCTACACCTTTAATAATGGATGAACCGGGTTGATTTAACACTTTATTCAGTTTGGAACGGTCAAAAACTGCATGCTCAAACTCCTGTCCGAAACCAAGGGCATTGGAGGGGCAGCTTTTTACGCATAATCCGCAGAAAGTGCACATTCCAAGATGATAGATGTGCTTGTCGATGATACGTTTCGGTTTGCCGTCTTCGCCTGTGATCTTTACCGGGATGACCTCGATTGAACCGTTCGGGCAGTTATTTTCGCAAATACCGCAGCCATTGCAGCGATGCTGGTTGTTCTCATCGTGAAGCATTATGACCTCACCCTTGAAACGTTCAAACATCTGCAGGTTTTTCCTGTTTTCAGGATACTGCTGTGTTACGATCTGCCCGGGGCTGAAGAAGTACCGGCCTGTGACCGACATCCCGATGAGCAGGGATTTCACCCCGTGGAAAATATCTGAAAAATACTTAAAGAAGCTGTTCATAGTATGCTAAAAATGCCAATGCATTAATACTAAAAATGCCATAAAGAGAATGTTGACCAGGTTGATCGGGAGCAGATATTTCCACTCCAGGGTGAGGAGCTGGTCGATACGCAGTCGCGGGAATGTCCATTTGAACAACATCATCAGCCAGATGATAAAGGCGGTTTTACCGATATACCAGACAAAAGGCGGGATGTAATCCATGATGGTGTTGAACCCTGCCCATCCCGACACATGGAAAGGCATCCAGCCACCCCAGAATACGGTTGCTCCGATTGATGCGACCAGGAACATGTTCATATATTCGGCCAGGAAGAAAAATGCAAACTTGATCCCCGAATATTCGGTATGGAAGCCTGCCGTAAGCTCCGATTCGGCTTCAGCCAGGTCAAAAGGCCCACGGTTTGTTTCGGCCGTGCTGGCGATCAGGAAAACAATAAAGGCGATAACTGCCGGGATATGACCTTTGAAAATGAACCATCCGTTCCTCTGCATTTCAACGATCTCCGAAAACTGCATGGTCCCGGCTAAAACGATGATTGTAAGCAATGACAGCCCAACCGAGAGTTCATAGCTGACGATCTGGGCGCCGCTCCTCATTGCACCGATGAGGGAATATTTATTGTTTGAGGACCAGCCAGCCAGCAGGATGCCGACAACCCCAAGCGAAGAAACGGCGATCACATATAGTATGCCGATGTCGAAATCAATGGCATGAAGCCCCTTGGCAAACGGTACGGCTGAAAGGGCCATGAAAGAAGCAATGATCACGATGAACGGGGCAAGGTTGAACAGCAGTTTATCGGAATCCTTGATGTACACCAGCTCTTTCATCAGCAATTTGATAAAGTCGGCAATGGTCTGGAAGATCCCGTAAGGCCCGACACGGTTAGGGCCCACACGGTTCTGCATGAAAGCACAAACCTTTCTTTCGGCATATACCAGGAAAAGACCGACAACTGCATAAAAAAGCAGGAAGACTATCCCTATGATTGCCATTTCGGTGATCAGTGCCCAGGTAGGCGACATGATGCTGTTCAGCCCCTCGTCAATCCACCTGTTAAACGATGTAAAATCGTAAATATTAAAGGTCATATTACCTTGTTTTTATCTGTCAATATCCGGAATTACTAAATCGAGGGAAGCTCCGATGGCAACGAGGTCGGCAATCTTCATCCCGCGGCTGATATGGTCAAGTACACCCAGGTTGGTGAAACTCGGGGTGCGGAACTTCATCCTGTACGGGGTTTTATTGCCGTCGCTCACCACATAAACGCCTAGTTCTCCACGGGCCGATTCAACACGCTGAAAATATTCACCGGCAGGCAACTTGATCACCGCTTTCATTTTGGCCGAATGATCGCCCTCAGGGATGTTATCGATAAGCTGCTCTATGATGTTCATCGATTCGTGCATTTCCTGCATGCGGACCATATATCTTGCATAGGTATCGCATTCGTACCTTAAAACTTCGTTAAAATGAACCTGTGAGTACATACTGTAAGGCTCTACCTTGCGGATGTCGCATGACCAGCCCGAACCACGTCCCGAAGGGCCGGTAACTCCATAGCTGATTGCATCTTCCTTTGAAAGCAAGCCAACTCCCTGGCTGCGGTTTTCAAAAATAACATTGCCTGAAAGGAGACGGTCGTAATCCTTTATCTTTTTCTTAAATGTCTTGATGAATGCATGAACTTTCTTCTGGAAGTTCGGATGGATGTCCTGCATCACACCTCCCGGGCAATTGTAACTTTGAAGGAACCTGCTTCCTGTTGTTTCTTCCCAGATGTCGAGTATCATTTCCCGGTCGCGAAGGCCATAAAAGAAACAGGTCAGGCCTCCCAGGTCCATACCAAAACTTGACCACCAGAGCTGGTGCGACTGGATGCGGGTAAGCTCGTCCATGATGGTACGGATGTATTTTACCCGTTCAGGAACCTCAATCTCCAATGCTTTCTCAACAAGGAGGCATACCGCATGGTTGTTAATATGTGCCGAAAGATAATCCATCCTGTCGGTGAGGTGAATCACCTGGGGGTAGGTATCCTTTTCGCACATTTTCTCAATGCCGCGATGAATATAGCCGCAATGT
Organism: uncultured Bacteroidales bacterium; assembly: GCA_903877385.1. GTDB lineage: Bacteria > Bacteroidota > Bacteroidia > Bacteroidales > FEN-979 > CAIRDP01. The sequence goes on along the minus strand of CAIRDP010000006.1, from coordinate 77,956 downwards.
GGCTTCAGGCTTTTAACCATCTCTCCCTGGAGGGATACCAGCAGCCGAAGAACTCCGTGCGTCGAGGGATGCTGGGGCCCCATGTTAATATGGTACTCCTCCTCCTCTATCTTGCTGACGGGCAGGTTTACTATCTCTTTCATAGACTAGAATTCAACGATATTTACTTCATCCACATAATCCTTGCGAAGAGGATACCCTTTCCAGTCTTCCTCAAGGAAGATCCGGCGGAGGTCGGGATGATTGTTAAACCTGATACCAAACATGTCATAGGTCTCGCGTTCATGAAACTCGGCAGTGCGCCAAATATCGCTTACAGTGTCGAAAGCCGGATCAGAACGGTCATCGGTCTTAACCTTTAGAACAACCATATGTTTGTGCAGGATGGAATTCATGTGATATACAACAGCAAGTTGCTTTCCATAATCCACCCCGCTGAGACAGATCAGGTAATCGAAAGCAAGCTCCGGTGTATCCTTCATTTTAATTGCCAGGTCATGAAGTTTGGCTGCAGGAACCAGCAGTGTGAGATACTGCTTGTTTTCCTCCAGCTGTGCTTCAGGCACAATCTCAAGGATCCTGGCTTTTAAGGTTTCGTTATCCATATGTAAAAGTAGCGAAATGGTGAAATAGCGAAATAGCGAAAATTGTTTATTTATGTCCCATGATCATGGATTCTTCGGGGCGGGTTATGGTTTCCAGTTTGATTTTCCTCTGGAGCTGCATGATCCCGTAGAGTAAGGCTTCAGGACGCGGAGGGCAGCCGGGGATATATACATCCACGGGGATCACCTGATCCACACCCCTGACCACATGATAGGAATTATAGTAAAAAGGACCGCCAGAAACAGCGCAGGCGCCCATAGCTATAACATACCTCGGTTCCGACATCTGGTCATACAAGCGCTTGAGAACAGGAGCCATTTTGTTGACGATGGTTCCAGCAACCACGATCACATCGGCCTGGCGGGGGCTGGCACGGTAAACTTCAATCCCGAAACGGGCAAAGTCATGGCGCGCGGCTCCGGTGGCCATCATTTCAATCCCGCAGCAGCTGGTCGCAAAGGTCAGGGGCCATACCGAATTGGAACGCCCCCAGTCAATTACGGCATCGATGGTTGTCATCAACACATTGCTACCGGATCTCTTGAACAACTCAAGGGTTTCGTTGTCCCGGAAATCCTTTTCCTTCATGCTTTTTATTCCCATTTCAAAGCTCCTTTCTTCCAGGCATAAAGAAGTCCTACACCCAATACGAAAAAGAAAATGATGATCTCGATAAAAGCAGTCATTCCCATGGATTTCATCATGACAGCCCAGGGGAAAATAAAGACTGTTTCCACATCGAATACCAGGAAGATTATGGCAAAAAGATAATACCCGACATTGAACTGCAACCAGGTTATACCTTCGGTGGGGATGCCGCACTCATACGCTTCGGCTTTCTGGGGGTTGGTGGACGTAGGCGGGACTAGGCTCGAAAACAGCAGGGCGATACCAACCAAAAATGCCCCGACTATAAAAAATAGAATCAGGCTTTCAGCACTCATAATGTTAACATGTTAACAGATCTGACCGCAAATTTAGAAATTTATCTGACTTAACCTAACCAATGAAATGAAGGAAACTACGCATATAAATAGTATCCTCTTTATTTACAGATCAATACACTATAAGAGCTGTAAAATATCATTAGGGGTATTGAGATTTATCAACGTCAGGTTTTCAGAGGAACCATCCCTTTGGACAGGGGTTTCTGCGGCATTGTGAAAAAATACACTATATTTGAATTCACCAATTTTTTTGGAATGAAAAAAATATTTCTAGTCAGCATATGTATAATAGGCTTTGCATGCAGCCGTCCCGACCTGGTTAAAGAACTTCAGAATGCAAGATGGATTGACCTCACACACGAATTTGATTCAACAACCGTGTACTGGCCCACCGATGTAAATTTCAGGCACGATACCGTTTTTTACGGTATGACTGATAAGGGTTATTTTTATTCATCATTCAAATATTCAGCCGAAGAGCATGGAGGGACCCATTTCGATGCCCCCGTTCATTTTCGCAAGGGAGGCAATTCGGTTGACAATGTACCGGTATCCCAGCTGCATGGACCTGCCGTATTGATCGATGTTAGCGAACAATGTTCGAAAAACAGGGATTACCTCATCCTCACAGATGATATAAATAACTGGGAACACCAGCACGGAAAAATCCCTGATGGCGCCGTCATCCTGCTTTACACAGGGTATGAGAAATTCTGGAATGACCACCTCAGGTATACAGGTACTCTGAAGAAAGGCCCCGAAGGTGTGGCTGAACTTCATTTTCCAGGGCTTTCACCCGAAGCATCGAAATGGATAACAGATTACAGGAAGGTCAATGCCATAGGACTGGATACCCCTAGCATTGATTTCGGGCAGTCGAAGGATTTTAAGACACATCGATTGCTTACCGAAGCGGGGCTTACCATTTATGAGAACCTTTGCAATCTCGGCGAATTACCTCCCGAAGGTGCTTATATTGTGGCTCTTCCCATGAAGATCAAAGGAGGAAGCGGCGCGCCACTGCGAATTGTAGCTATTTTACCCCCTCTGCCCCAGTGATCTGGGTTCATTGGAACCTGACACCTCTGCGCTGATTTTGTAGATCAAGGCGCAAAAACCGTGTAGACCCCTACCATATGATTATTCTGGATAACACCATAATTTCAAACGATATCCGTGACAGTTTTTTTTGCTGTGATCTTCGGAATTGCAAAGGAGCCTGTTGCATTGAAGGCGATGCAGGGGCACCGCTTGAAGAAATGGAGATTTCGCTGATCGAAGACTACATCGAAGAAATCATCCCCTATATGCTTGAAGGAGGAAAACTCATTGTTGAATCAGCAGGGGTTTTCGATTATGACAGTGAGGGGAATTTCGTAACACCCCTTGTAAACGACAGGGAATGCGCTTTTGTTTATTTTGAGGATGGCATCGCCCGTTGTGCCATCGAGAAAGCATTCCAGGAGAATGCCATCCCCTTTCCAAAACCCATTTCGTGCTACCTGTATCCCATCCGCATCAAACAACTTGCCAGCGGAAATGAGGCCCTTAACTATCATAAGTGGTCCATCTGCAGGAAAGCCATTGAAAAAGGATACAGGGAAAAAATCCTGGTTTACCGCTTCCTTGACCAGGCCCTGATCAGCAAATACGGCCGGTCATGGTACAACAGATTATTGAAATTGATTGAACAAAAAGCCTGAGCCCCCTTCCCGATTTGTACATTGTACATTGATTATCCTTTCAGGGCTTCGGCACCGGAGACGATCTCGATAAGTTCGTTCGTGATCTGGTTTTGCCTGGCTTTATTGTAAGTGATATTGAGGTTTTTCAGCAACTCTCTTGCATTATCGGTGGCCTGTTGCATTGCCGTCATCCGGGCGCCCATTTCAGCGGCAAAGGAATCCAGAACCGCCTTAAACACCTGTATCCTCAGGGTTTTTGGAATAAGTTCCCTCACCACGGTTTCCTTATCCGGCTCAAACAGGTAATCGGCGGAGGCCTGGCTTTTAACGGCTTTCCCCGGAAGGGTTTCCCCGGCGATGGGAAGGAACTGTTCGGCTACAAGCTTTTGGACCGCTGCATTTTTGAACTGGTTATAGATTATTTCGATCCTGTCGAATTCCTTTTTTACAAAAGACGACATCAGGGATTCGGCAAAGGGTGAAATGTTTGCAAAAGTCAGATTATCAAAGAAATCATCATGATGCGCTATGACCTTATAATTGCGTTTGGTAAAATATTCCGTTGCCCTTTTTCCGATGGTTACCAGGCTTACATTGCCTTTGTCGGACTGGGCCTGGTATTTTTCGGCAATGAGTGCCAGGGCGGCTTTCATGATGTTTGAGTTGAAAGCGCCGCAAAGCCCCCTGTTTGATGCAATTACAATAAGCAGGATCTTTTCGGGTTCCCTCAGTTCGGAGTACACGCTTTCACCTGAATTCTCAATGCTCCCGCTCAGGTTTTGCAGCATTTCTCTTTGCTTTGCCGCGTAGGGCCTGAGTTTAATGATTGAATTCTGGGCCTTCCTCAGCTTGGATGCCGCAACCATTTTCATGGCCGAGGTGATCTGCTGGGTCGACTTAACCGATGCAATGCGTATTCTGACTTCCTTAAGTCCAGCCATGGCTTTGCTTATTTCTTTTCTTCGTATTTCTTTGAGACATCCTTTGCCGCCTGTTCAAGCACTTTCAGGTCAGCATCCACGAGCAGTCCCTTCCCGAGATTGTCCAGTACTTCCTTATGCATTGTTTCCATATGGTGCAGGAATTCTGTTTCAAAATTCACCACGCTCCTTACTGGAATGTTCCTGAGCAGGTTTTTAGTCCCGCAGTAAATGATTGCGATCTGCTTGCTCACATGCATGGGCGAATATTGTGCCTGTTTCAGGATCTCGACGTTTCTTGCCCCTTTTTCAATAACCTGTTTGGTTGCTGGATCAAGGTCGGAACCGAATTTTGCAAAAGCTTCCAGTTCACGGAATTCCGCCTGGTCAAGTTTCAGGGTGCCGGCGATCTTCTTCATCGATTTGATCTGGGCATTACCCCCTACGCGGGAAACGGAGATACCCACATTGATTGCAGGACGAATCCCTGCGTTGAATAAGCCGGTTTCGAGGAAGATCTGTCCGTCGGTGATGGAAATCACGTTGGTAGGGATGTATGCCGAAACGTCCCCAGCCTGTGTTTCGATAATGGGAAGGGCGGTAAGCGACCCCCCGCCTTTGACCAGGTGCCTGATTGATTCGGGCAGATCGTTCATGTTCTTTGCGATGTCATCCGCAGAGATAATCCTTGCAGCACGTTCCAGAAGGCGTGAATGCAGGTAGAACACATCGCCGGGGTATGCCTCGCGTCCCGGCGGACGGCGGAGCAGAAGGGAAACTTCGCGGTAAGAAACGGCCTGTTTCGAAAGGTCATCATAAATTACCAGGGCGGGCCGTCCCGTGTCACGGAAAAATTCCCCGATGGCGGCTCCGGCGAAAGGAGCGTAGAACTGCATGGCCGCAGGGTCCGAAGCGGTGGCGGTGACAATCACCGTATATGCAAGGGCGCCCTTGTCCTCAAGTATTTTTACAATATTGGCAACTGTGGAGCCTTTTTGGCCAACAGCAACATAGATACAAAAAACAGGTTCCCCTTTTTCGTAAAAATGTTTCTGGTTGATGATGGTGTCAATGGCAATAGCAGTTTTACCGGTCTGCCTGTCGCCGATGATAAGTTCGCGCTGTCCGCGGCCGATAGGGATCATGGCATCAATAGCTTTCAGACCCGTCTGCAGCGGCTGGTTTACAGGCTGGCGGAAGATAACGCCCGGAGCTTTGCGCTCAAGCGGCATCTGGTAAAGTTCACCCTTGATGTTTCCTTTGCCGTCTATGGGTTCGCCAAGCGTGTTAATGACCCTCCCCAGCAATCCTTCTCCAACATCAATGGAAGCGATCTTGCGCGTACGTTTAACCTTATCTCCTTCCTTGATATCTGAATAATCGCCCAGGATAACTGCGCCAACGTTGTCTTCTTCAAGGTTAAGGGCTATGCCCATCACCCCGTTTTTCTCGAACTCGATAAGCTCGCCGGAACCAACATTGTTCATTCCGTAAATTCTTGCGATGCCATCGCCCACGGTGAGTATGGTGCCAATCTCCTCGAGTTCGGTCACATTCTCGTAACCTGCAAGTTCTTTGCGCAATATCGCGGTAACTTCAGCGGGTTTAATGTCTGCCATGTTCTATTCCTTTTACATATAAATTAATCCTTGCCAGTCCCTTTTTCATCCTGTCAATCTGTTTCTGGATACTGGCATCATATTGCTTGTCGTCCCAGCTCAGCACAAAACCACCGATCACCGATTCATCAATTTCTTCAATGAGGTCGATATTCGCCTTTGTATAGCCGGCCATCACGGCGTTCAGCTGCCCGCGAAGTTCCTTATCCAGGGGAACAGCGGTTTTTACCCTGAGGACAATAATATTCTTATAGATGTTATACTGTTCTATGAACTGACCCACTATTGCCGGGATGGTCGATTCCCGCCTTTTTCTTACAAGAAGGTCCACAAAGGCAATTGTAACAGGATTGAAACCTTTCAGGATCTCGTCCATGATGGAGCGCTTTTTCCCGGGGTTGATAACAGGGGCCCTAAGGAACAACTTAAGAGGCCTGCTTTCCCTGATAAGGCCATCAAGCCTGAGAACATCCTCGTGAACTTCCTCAAGGGCTTTCCTCTCCAAAGCCATCTCGAAAAGGGCTTTGGCATAACGTTCGGCGATCAGGGGAACATTCATCTAAGCAATCTTAATTAAAATTTATTTCACTGAGAAGCTGGCGTGCATACTCTTCCTGTTTTTTGGGATCGGTGAGTTCCCTCTGGAGTATCCTTTTTGCAATTTCCAGTGAAAGCTGGCCAACCTCGTTTTTCAGTTCGGTGAGCGCTGCCATTTTTTCATTCCTGATGTTTTCAAGAGCACTGGCTGTTATATTACCTGCTTCTTCACTTGCTTTCAAACGGGCTTCCTCGATGATCTTTTCCTTTATCTTCCTTGCCTCATTAAGGATATTATCCCTTTCGTTCTTGGCTTCGGCAAGAAGCTGTTCATTGCTGAACTGCAATTGCTTCATTTCTTCTTTTGCCTTATCGGCGGATGACAAAGCGTCGGTGATCGCATCTTCCCTGTCTTTCAAGGCTTTGAGAATCGGGATCCACGCAAATTTCTTTAACAGGAAAAGCAGGGCCAGGAAGACCAGGGTCATCCAGAATATAAGGCCTAATCCGGGGGTAATCAGTTCCATAGCTTATTTTTTAAATTTGAATGAGGATTTTTACGGCATGACCAACCGTCATGCCGTAAAAATCCTGCCGCCTCTGCTAGATGAAAAGAATAAGCAGACAAACGACGATAGCAAAAAATGCTACTCCTTCGACGAGAGCGGCAGCGATGATCATGTTCGAACGGATATCGCCTACAGCTTCCGGCTGGCGGGCAATGGATTCGAGAGCGCTTCCCCCGATCTTACCGATACCGATACCGGCACCGATAACTGCGATCCCAGCGCCCAAACCGGCTCCCATCTTTGCGATCGGAACCAGATTGGCTGCGACCTGAAGAATAATTGCTAATAGAGTCATGATGTTTGTATTAAGGGTTACTACTAAAAATTCAAAATTAATATTTGTACATTGTACACGGTAATTTGTACATGTTTAATGGTGTTCCGGTTCTGCTGTTGCCAGCCCGAAATAAAGAGCCGACAGCAAAGTGAAAACATATGCCTGGATGAAAGCAACCAGGAGTTCCAGCAGGTTCATGAAGATCATGAAAGCCACCGAAACAACCGAAACTCCATATCCCAGGGCTGCGTTCATCGCACCGAAAATAAAGATAAGGCTTATAAACCCAAGCGCAATGATATGACCTGCCGTAATGTTGGCAAAAAGACGAACCATCAGTACAAAGGGTTTGGTAATGATCCCGATAATTTCAACAACAGGCATCAGAGGGATAGGCAGTTTTAGCCACCAGGGAACCCCCGGAGTATTCACTATGTCTATCCAGTAATGCTTATTCCCGCTGACACTGGTGAGGATGAAAGTGAAGACAGCCATTACCAGGGTCACGGCAATGTTACCCGTAACATTCGCACCCCCTGGGAAAATCGGGACCAGCCCCAGGATATTATTAAGAAAAATAAAGAAAAAGATCGTTAGCAGGTAAGGCATGTATTTTTCATACTTCTTTTCCCCAATGGAACTTTTTGCAATATCGTCGCGGATAAAAAGAATCAGCGGTTCAAGCATGGATTGCATCCCTTTGGGCGCTTTATTCACATTACGGGCATATGCCTTTGCTACCGATATGAATATCAGCAGCATAAGCAAGGCGCTGATCATGATCGCAAGAACTGTTTTTGTAATTGAAAAATCGTAGACTTTGGGGCTGCCGGGAATTGCATCCATCCTTACAATTTTATCTTTGCCGGCAAGCCGGAATCCCTGGTAAGACAGTCCGTTATGAAATCTTGACGAACAGAAAGCGTAAACCTTTCCGTCGGAATACAGGATAACAGGCAGGGGGATGCTGAGTTTGAAACTGCCTGTTTCCAGGATATGCCATTCATGATTATCCGTAACATGTTCCATGATCATGTCGCCGGGGTTGAATGCTTCGGATTTTTTCTCAGTTTCCCCGTTCTTTGCAAAAACGCTGTCGTTCGCAGCTACAAGGTTTACATTGTCCTGGGTAACCGCCTCTGAGGGCAATCCGTGAAAAAGCAAAAAGAAAGGAATAAGCAAAACAGCCCTTAAAGAGAACCTTGAACGTACCGGGAATTGTCTTCTCATCTTTTGGAAAAAAATCAAAACTGCAATGTTAAGAAATTTTCTGAAGCAATTATCCTATTTTTTTGGCACAACCGGAGTGTTAACAAACAGGATTGCATTTTCATCTATCCCTGCATAAACCTGGTTGGCGCCATAGTTCTCCCAACGCTCTGTATCATAAAAGGTCAAAACCGGGGGCAGATCATGAAAGAATGCTTTTCCATTGCCATCGGTATAGAGTGAACCGACCCAGATATGATTCTTCAGATTCCCGTAACTGGTTGCAATGTAAACCAATTGGTTGGTAACCGGAGTATCGGTGGCATAATCTATGACCTGAATTGTCAAAGTGCCTGTTGTGGCGTTCTTGGAATTACATCCTGAAAACAGGATAAGCCATGAAAAGGCCACTGCGCTTAAAACAATAAAAAACCCTTTATTCATATCCGCCATGTTTTAAGATAAAACCAAATTACTAAAAATAAATCAATTTATAGTATTGAATCCCATAACAATAACCAGGATCATTCAGGCTATTGCAAAGGTATGAATTTTTTTACCGGGAGCAAGCCTTTTCTGTAACCTTTACCCGAATTCCTCGTCTTAATGTACCATTCACGGGAAAATGACTAATTTTGAGGATTCCCAATCCTTGCTTAACCAAATAAACTCAAACGCAATGCGGGTAAGAAAAATTCTGAAATCGGGAGTTATTGCTCTTGCTGTTCTCTTGTTGTTTACAATCGAAGCCAGGTCGCAAAAGATCTGGACGCTGGAAGATTGTATTAACTATGCTCTTGAAAACAACCTGGATATACAGAAGCAGATCCAGTCGGTGGAATCCAATAAAGCCAATCTGACCCAAAGTGCCATTGGATTGCTTCCAAGCCTGAATGCAAATGGGACAAACTACTGGAATTTCGGTCAGACCATCGACCAGTATACAAATACTTTCGCCACAACCACCGTAAGGTCAAACAACTTTTATATTTCCAGCGACCTGGTTTTATTCAACGGTTTACAAAAGTTGAACACCTTGAAACAAAACAAGATCATGGTGCTTGCCAGCCAGTATGACCTGGACGTAATCAAAAACAGCATTTCTCTTTCAGTCGCGGGATATTATCTTGATATATTGTTCAACTCCGAACTGCTTGATGTGGCAAACCAGCAGCTTGCCATTACCAAGCAGCAGGTTGAGCGCATGCAGAAAATGGTGGACGCCGGTTCTTCGGCCAGGGGGGATCTTTTAAACATACAGGCACAGAAAGCTTCAGAGGAACTCACCCAGGTTCAGACCGTAAACACACTGAACATATCCTATCTTTCGCTGGAGCAGCTTATCGATATGCCTGTGACAAAGGATTTCCGCGTTGAAAAACCGAACCTTAAAGCGGTGGAAGCCCCCAAACAACCTGTAACTCCCGAAGTTATTTACGATCATGCGATTAAGACACGGCCAGAGATCAGGGCGGCAGAATTGAGAGTGGATGCTGCCGTAAAACGTCTTGCAATTGCCAGGGGCGTCATCACTCCAACTCTTTCGGTCAGCGGTTCCTGGGGAACAGGGTATTCCGGCGCAGCCAGGGAAATTGATCCTAATGTAAACCCCACCATCTCCACTTATAAAATGGGTATAACCCAGCTATCCAGAGACACTGTACTTGGATACGAATTGAATTATGCCACCCGGCTCAAATCGTTTGGCGACCAGCTTAAGACGAATAACAACCAAAGTGTCGGGTTCAGCCTCTATATCCCGATCTTCAACGGTTGGCAGGGCAGGAACAACATCACACAGGCTAAAATATCGAAAAACCAGGCAGAACTAGACCTTGACATCCAGAAAAGAACCTTGCGCAAGATCATCGAACAGGCATATGCCGACGCAGTTGCATCGCTTCAGAAATATAATTCTTCCCAGGATAAGCTCACTGCCCAGGCCGAATCCTTTAAATATACACAACAGAAATTCGATGTTGGGCTTGTCACCTCCTTCGACTATAACAACAGTAAAAAGGACCTTACCAAAGCCCAGTCTGACCTGCTGCAGGCAAAATATGATTTTATTTTCAAGACAACCATTCTTGAATTCTACATGGGGAACCCAATTCAAATCCAGCAGTAAGAGATCTAAATTAATCATATAAATATTCTTTGCATGAGCTCAACAAAATCCAGGAAAAAGTTATGGATCATCATCGCAGCGGTTGCCGTTGTGGCAGTTATAATAGTTTTCGCCGTATTAAAAGGGAAAGGCTCCGATGCCCAGAAAATCTCCGTGGAGAAAGTGACAAAACGGACTATCATCCAAACAGTATCTTCAAACGGGAAGATCCAACCCGAAAAGGATATCAAGATAAGTCCTTACATCTCGGGAGAAGTTGTTGAACTTACCGTTAAAGAAGGCGTACAGGTAAAAACAGGCGACCTGCTTGCCAAAATTGATCCCGAAATTTATCTTTCCGCTTATGACCAGAGCGAAGCTTCCCTCAATACCCAGAAAGCAAACCTGGCCAATGCAAGGGCAAGGCTTGCCCAGTCAAAGGCAACTTTCGAAAATTCAAGGCTGACTTTCGAGCGCCAGGATAAACTGTTTCAGCAGAACGTCATTTCAAAAGCTGAATACGACCAGGCAAAAGCTGCTTTCCAGGTGGCCCAGGCACAGGTTTCTGCCGGAGAACAGGATATTATTGCATCGGAGTTTATGGTGAAAAATTCAGAGGCAGCACTTAAACATTCCCAGCAGGATCTTACCCGCACTGCGATATACTCACCAAACGACGGCACCGTTTCGAAGCTTAGCGTTTTAAAAGGTGAGCGTGTTACCGGAGCTTCACAGTTTTCAAGTGGAACCGAGATTATGAGGATCGCCAACCTGAACGAAATGGAGGCCCAGGTGGAAGTCAACGAAAATGACATTGTAAGGGTCAGGCTGGGCGATACGGCCCTGATAGAGGTTGATGCTTACCTGAACAGAAAATTCAAAGGTATTGTCACTGAAATTGCCACATCGGCTAATACCACCGGGGTAAGCGTGGACCAGGTGACAAATTTCAATGTTAAAATCCATCTCATAAAAGAAGCATACAAGGACCTTCTGGATCCCTTGAGACCTGATTATTCCCCTTTTCGCCCAGGGATGTCCTGTACAGTGGAAATTCAAACCGAAACGGCAATCGATGTTCTTACTGTTCCTATACAGGCCGTAACCACCCGGATTGCAAAAGACAGCCTGGACAAGCTGAACCAGAAGACTCAAAAGACCCAAAGTGACAATGACAATAACAAAGTCACTATTGTGAGCACCAAGAAAAAATCGGATGAAGTCCAGGAATGTGTATTCAGGTTTACCGATGGCATCGCCAAGAAACTCGATGTAAAGACAGGGATACAGGATAATACATACATACAGATCCTCGCAGGCCTTAAGGCAGGGGATGAAGTTATTGTTGCACCTTATTCGCTTGTTTCGAAAACCCTTAAAGACGGGGACAAGGTGAAAAAGGTCGACAAGAAGGATCTGTTTGAAAAGGACAAATAGCCAATGGGCTCCATCCTTTGCCTTGAAACCTCCTCAAAGGTCTGCTCTGTTGCCCTTGGAAAAGATGGCGCAATCCTCAGTTGCAGGGAATCGGAACTGGAAAACGCACATTCTTCGAAACTTACCCATTTAATAGAACAGACCCTCGGGGATGCTGGCATGGAATTGCAGGACCTTTCGGCCGTTGCAGTCAGCATGGGCCCCGGATCTTACACCGGCTTAAGAATAGGGGTAGCCGCAGCAAAAGGGATTTGTTACGCCCTGGAAAAACCGCTGATCGCAATCCCCACCCTCAAATCCCTTGCATACGGGATGCGCAAAAATGCAGGAACCGCAGGGGCAATGCTTTGCCCGATGCTTGACGCAAGGAGAATGGAAGTCTATACAGCTGTTTTTGACGAAATGTTAGATGAGATCCAGCCTGTTTCGGCAGAAATCATCAGCGGTGATTCGTTTGCCGCTCTCCTCCGATCGGGAAAGATAGTTTTTGCCGGCGAAGGATCATTCAAATGCAAGCCTCTCCTTGGCATTCATAAAAATGCCGTCTTCCTTGATGATTTCAGGCTCTCCGCAAATTTTCTTTATCCCCTTGCTACTGAAAGATTCAGGGAGGGGGCATTTGAGAACCTGGCCTATTTCGAACCGTATTATCTTAAGGATTTTATTGCAGGGAAGCCGAGGGTGAAGGGGCTGAAAGATTGAATATCGAACATTGAATAACGAATGTTGAATTTTGAATAATTCCATTTAACATTATCATTCGATCGATATTCAAAATTCAATGTTTAATAGTCGATCTTCCTTTCCTTATCTTTGCATCATGTCTGCTCCACTTTACAAGCGATTCAGGACCCGTATCGTCGACATCGGCGGTGTTCCGATGGGAGGCGGGTATCCCATCAGGGTCCAGTCCATGACCAATACCAACACCCTCGACACAAAATCCACGGTGAGACAGTCGATCAGGATGATCGAAGCCGGATGTGAATATGTACGCATTGCCATACCGGGGATCAGGGAAACCGAAAACCTTAAGCTGATACGGGAAGCGCTGAGGAAGGAAGGATTTGACACCCCAATCATTGCCGACGTGCATTTTAATCCGGCAATTGCTGAGCTCGCTGCACATTTTGTTGAAAAGGTCAGGATCAATCCCGGCAACTATATTGACAAGAAAGGCAGGCAGCCCGATCCATCCTGGTGGATGAACGATGCCAATTACAATATGGAATTGGAGACCATTTCAAAAAGGCTTGCACCCCTGCTGAAGATTTGCAGGGAGAACGGAACAGCTTTAAGGATAGGGGTCAACCATGGTTCCTTATCGGAGCGGATCAGGACCAGGTACGGCGACACTCCAAAAGGAATGGTTGAATCGGCGCTGGAGTTTGCCAGGATATGTGAACACCATGGTTTCGGCAAGCTGGTCCTTTCAATCAAGGCCAGCAGCACCCGTGTAATGATACAGTCGAACCGCATGCTTGCAAAGGAAATGAAATCCGCAGGCATGGATTATCCTATACATCTTGGCGTAACTGAAGCAGGGGCGGGTGAAGACGGGCGGCTTAAATCGGCTGTAGGAATAGGCAGCCTGCTTGCCGACGGCATTGGAGATACGATCAGGGTTTCAATTACCGAAGACCCCGAATTTGAAATCCCCGTTGCTTACGGGATACTTCAGGCAACAGGCGCAAGGATCACCCGTACCGAATTTATTTCATGTCCTTCCTGTGCGCGTACCTTATTCAACATACAGGAAGCGGCAGAAAAAGTGAAATCCGCGACAGGCCATCTTATAGGCCTGAAGATCGCAGTTATGGGATGCATTGTAAACGGACCGGGTGAGATGGCCGATGCCGATTACGGTTATGTGGGCGGCGCAAGGGGAAAAGTATTGCTGTATAAAGGCCGGAAAGTTGTGAGGAAGAACATTCCTGAAAGCAATGCAGTGGATGAACTGGTAGCGCTGATAAAAGAAAACGGTGACTGGACCGAGCCTGTGAGTTCTTGAGGATCAGGCTACAACAGCCCTTATCCCGCAGGGGATAATTTCAAAAGTAAAAGGTGTATGCCCCAGCGATTCCCCGTCCGTTTCCAGGAAAAGCCTGCCCGTTGAGCGTATCCTGATCTGTTTCCCCCTGAAGGTTTTAACCATCGGCAGGTCGACAAGCGAGCCGTCATACAGTTTCCGGGCATGCTGTATTACAATATACTTCGGGGCTTTCTTTATCAGTGTCACATCCAGCAGTCCATCATCGGGAACCGCAAAAGGCACCTGTTTCATCCCCCCCCCGTTATATTTGCAGATCCCCACGTTCATCGAGAAAATTTCACCTTTGAAAACCGTCTCCCCGTCAACTTCGATTACGGCTTCAATGAAACTGTACTGGAACAGGCTGGCGAAAACAAAATAGAAATAGGTCAGAGGGCCTCCCCTGCCTTTTTCTTTCATGTTGTTTGTCTTCTTTGCAACAAGGGCATCATAGCCCATACCGGCCACGTTCATAAAATATCTTATCTCCGGTTTGTCATGCTTATAATGAGTTACCCGGCCAACATCCTGTACAAAGATCTTTTCCCGGATGAGGATATCCAGGGCTTTTTTATAATCAAAAGGTATATTGAACATCCTGCACCAGTCATTTCCTGTGCCAACCGGTATCATCCCAAGCATAATCTCTTTTTTATCGATTTCCTGCTGCAGATATACCCCGTTAAGGACCTCGTTCAATGTACCGTCTCCTCCCACAACGGCAATCCTTCGATAACCCTGTTTAATACAGTCAAGGCTCAGCTCAATGGCATGGCCCCTGTGGGTGGTAAGAGCCGTTTCATGGTCAATTGCGGATTCCTTGATAAGCCTGGAAATTTTCGGCCAGTCTCTTATTCCCTTCCTGCTTCCTGCATTCGGATTTACGATAAAGAACCACTTTGTGGAAAGGTCTGGCATAGAGTTCGAAAGATCAAAATATCATTGAGACGGGCAAGTTAATTATTTTTTATTTTACCTTTATGAAATAATTGAACTCCTATGATTAAAAAAACGGGCGTTTACGTATTGACTGCAATTTTTCTTGTTGTTTTTTTCAGGGGTTTTACCCAGGAGAGCGATACGGCCTCAAACACGCTGAAGTACTTCAATAAGACCGAGTTGGGAGTTTCATTCGGGATAGGATCATACCCTAATAACATTTATAATGGAGTGACCTACAAATTAAAAAACACTGAGATTGCCGCCACCCTCCAGACTGTTAACGGGATCATGTATAACAACCGCTGGATGCTTGGATTGAGCGTGGGAGTTGAGAAATGGAAAGAGGGTTTGTTCTGGCCAGTTTACGGTTACCTGGGATATAATTTCAGACGCACCGACAATACTTTTTTTGCCAACATTTACCTGGGTTACGGGATTGGTACCAGGTATGCTAGTGGAGGCAGTGAAACTAACACATCTTATGTTGCGCAAGGCAGCGGAGGATTTGCACTGATGATAGGGGTGGGATACAAAATGAAGGTTGCAAAAAACGTGAAATTCGGTTACGAAATCTTTTATAAATACCAGGCTCTGAATTCCACTTACAATAATGTTTATCAGAAGAGCGATACTTCAAAGATTCAGTCCAGTACCATTGACTATAAACTGGGCCAGCATTTTGCCGGTTTCAAGCTTGCTGTCTTCTTCCCGTAATATATTCGATTGAATTTGCCTGAAATTTTCTGCCGGGTCAGATCCTGTCGTATTCTTTTCGCCCGAAGAGGAAAAAGCAATAGAAAAATGTAATGAAAGTCACGCCCATCTGTGATTCAAGGGTATCCTCCATCATCATCGAGAGGATGGCGATGATCATGAAAACAAGAAAGAAATAATCGGTAAATCCCCTGAGTTTGAAAGCGGGGTAAAAAAGTGAAAACAGGAACCACAGGAACCCGAACAAGCCGAACCCGACGAATATCGAGAGGAACTGGTTATGCGATCTCCAGCGCTGACCGGGAGGAAGCTTGGAATTCATTTTGACATATTGCTGCTGAAATGCTTCATTCATATCACCGGTACCCACCCCGGTAAGCCAGTTGCCTCTGATGATCCCGAGGGAAGCTTTCCAGAATTCTAGTCTTTGCATAAGTGTATAGCCTGTCGGATCGCCTGTATGTTTGTACATTTCATAACCCCAGAGGAGTTCATATATCCTTGACTTCATTCCCAAATTATAAAGAAAAAGATAATTCGGGACCCCTCTTTCAATGGCCCTGATTTCGGCAGGGCTCAGGGAATCCACCCCGTCGGCATCTTTTCTCAGGTTTTTGGAAGTTAGAAAACGCAGTAGGGTATAAGTGATTTTCTCGCCATTGATCCCGTTGCTGTCAAATGATATCCTGCTTCTCTTGTTCCATTCCTCTTTAAGTTCGCCGAACTGGCAATACAGGTATACGTAGTTCCCGTTTTCGGTCATATAACCCGACCTGATATGCATGTATGGATTTCCCCTTGAAGTAAGGCTGTCGAGCCTGTTCATGTCCACAGGATGAACTGTGTAATACTCTTTAATGATACCGCGGGTGTATAAAAATGCAGAAGCTGTAACAAAGGTCATCACGATCGCCAGCAGGACCTTCAGGCCTGGCCGTTTTTGCCTGAATACGAGGATGGGCAACAGTATCATTACGGTTACGGCAAAAACGGCCAGGCCGGTAAACGATCTGCTGTACAATATATAAACGATGAACCAGGACGAGATCAGCAGGAAAAGTACCTTGCTCCATGCAGGGAACTCCTTCCTGAATATGAACCAGGCCATGATAAAAAGGCCCAGGGCCAGCTCCAGCCCAAGTATTATATGCGAAACGTTTCTTGATACATCCCTGATATCAATGTATTTCACACTGTATATTTTCCAGGAATACATCAGAGTACCTATGATCAGTGCCAGCAGGAAAAGAAAAAGGTAGGCATCGAACCACTTCCTGCCCAGGGGTTTAGAAGTCCCCAGGAAAAGCGGGATAAGAAAAATCGGGGCCTTGGTCCTGAGATCCTTCATGGCGTAGTCAAAATCGGTGGTAAAGACCAGGCCCGCAATATGCAGCAGGTAGAGTGAAAGAAACACCAGGGCCGGTTTATTCCGGTACAAGTCTCGAAAACCTGCGGCAATGCTTTTGAAAACGAAAAACAACCCATAGGGCAAAATCATTAAGGCAGACTTTAATCGGGAATCCCTTTTCAGCAGCTGCCCTAAACCTGCCACATCAAACCTCTGCAGAGCCCATGCGGCAGAAAGAACCATTTCGGAGATACTGATCACGATCTTCGAAAACGGCAGCATGGAAATCAGCCCGGCAAGAGCCAACAGGAACCAGAACCGGCAAAAACAGGCAAATGTTATCTTCATGCTTTCAGGCAAAGACCTTGGCCCTCCCCTTTTTTAATTTGGTCTTGAAAATGAAAAAAGAATCCGTACCCTTGATGTCGATCCTCTGTACTTCAAACCTGTCCCTCAGAGGGAAAGGATTAATGCGGTTTCCGATCCTGAAAGCAAATTCCAGACCCCACTCCCTGAACATATCAAACATCTCCTTCTTGAATTTCAGGTCTTTTCTGGGATACCCCCCGTAAGGATAAGCAAGCGCGCTGAAGAACGGTATTTTGTAAAATTCCAGGGTTTGCCTGCAGTTCTGAAGATCCTCCCGCATATCTGAAAGATCCATCTCATTGTATGAACGATGCAAAAACGAATGCAGGCTGATTTCAATATGGGGGTTGCGCGATATTTTCTGAAGCGATCCTGCCGTCATTAATGGGATTCCACCTTCATCCCATAAATTTGATTTCCCTATAAATGCTACCGGTACGAAAACAGTGGCACATAAATCATGGCGTTCGAGAAGTGGAAGAAGCAGGTTTTCGATACTCACGAAGGCATCATCAAAAGTTAGCACGAGCGATTTTTTCGGCAGCCGGCCCCCATTATTCATCAGCTCCGACACCTGTTTCAGCGATAAACTCCTGTACCCTTTTTCCTTCAGGTACATGAATTGCAGCTCCAGTTTTTCGACCGGGATATTCAGTCCGTTGCAGGGTCCGCTGGTAACATTATGATACATCAGTACGGGAAGGCCTTTCCTGCTGGGGATCAGCAGGCTGTATTCAAGGTTCAGGTAAATCAGAGCCAGGATAAACAGAACGGGTATGATGATCTCAGGAATGCTCACGGAGTTCGGCTGTTTTTGCAATTTTCAGGCTGGCATAAAAGGCTGCGAAATACGACCATATAAAGCCCGGGTAACCGTCAAGGATGCCGCCTTTGATTATGTAAAATGTAAAGAAACTGACGGGGAACTTTAATGCGACCGTAAAATGCGAATACCGTTTCCCCTTCTTTAAAAGTCCTTCGGCAGCCTGGGAGGTATAGATGTTTATCTTTTCAATATGATGGCTGATATCCCTGTAAGAATAATGAAGAATCCGGTTCTTCAGCCTGCCGGTTGTCCCGCTGCTGACGATTCCTTCATGAACAGGCGAAT
This sequence comes from uncultured Bacteroidales bacterium, assembly GCA_903877385.1. Classification (GTDB taxonomy): domain Bacteria; phylum Bacteroidota; class Bacteroidia; order Bacteroidales; family FEN-979; genus CAIRDP01. Next base: position 59,527 of record CAIRDP010000006.1, on the reverse strand, counting down.
TGGTAAACCTTCCTTTATCCCTTCTGAACAGGCGCAGATGCGTCTCATTGCCCACCCCGCTGTGTTTGAGTATCTTGCCCATGTATACCAGGGAAAACGGGATGGTATAGGCATCAAAGCCCGGCTCCGATGCCGAGGATAATTCGTCCAGTTCCTTCTGAAGGCCGGGAGTGACAACCTCGTCGGCATCCACCGAAAACACCCAGGTATTTAATGCCTGGTCAACTGCAAATTGTTTCTGGCTGCCGTAACCGTCAAATTCCCTTTGAAAGACCCGGCATCCCTGCTCCCGGCAGAGTTCAGCCGTGCGGTCGGCCGAGCCGGAATCCACTACCACGATCTCGGCTGCAAATGATTTCAGTGAATCAAGGCAATGCCGGATTTTATCCTCTTCATTCTTTACTATAATGACTGCTGATATCGGCGGCATATGCTTATATCTCTATTCTAAACCTGTCCCAGTCCATGCCAAGAGTGAAAGACTCCCTGAACAACTCAAGGTCCTGTTTTGAAAGGGTAAGTAAATTAACGCTCTCTTCTCCTTCCGGTATAGAGGAAATGATGTTCCCTTTGGCATCAACCGCCATTGAATCCCCTGAATGGGACATTCCATGACCATCTTTACCAACCCTGTTAACTCCAATACAATACACCTGGTTCTCCATTCCACGTGCCGCCAGCAGGGTCTTCCATACATTTGAACGGCTGGACGGCCAGTTTGCCAGATACACCAATACATCATACTCATACATGTTATCTGCATACAAATTTTTACTCCATACCGGGAACCTGAGGTCATAACAAACCAGCGGCCTTATCTTCCATCCTTTAACATCAACGACCAGCTTTGCGTTTCCTCCGTTAATGATCCTGTATTCCTCGCTTAAACGGAACAGATGCCTTTTGTCGTATATTTCCAGCTTACCTCCCGGATGAGCACAAACCAGCCTGTTGACGAATCCCAGGCCGGTCCTGATGAGAAGGCTTCCCATGACCACGGCATCGAAAGCCTTCGAAGTTTCCTGCAGATATACTACCCCCTGGCCTGTCATTTCTTCTGCAAAGGCTTCAGGGTTGATCGAAAAACCGGTATTGTACATTTCGGGCAACAGGATAAGGTCAACTTGATTGTTGATTTTTTCCAGATGCTCGTCAAAACGTTTCAGATTCCTCTTTTTATCTTCCCAGCTAATATCCGTTTGAATAAAAGCAACTTTTAAATCCTGCATGCCGTGAATTGAATTTCAGGGTAAAATTAAAAAGATATGCATTGTCCGGCATAAAAATTTTAATTTTGCCGGAGTTTTAAAAATAGTATCATGAAAACTATTGATGATTTCAATTTTGAAGGAAAGCGGGCTCTGATCAGGGTGGATTTCAATGTGCCCCTGGATTCCCAGTTCAACATAACCGACACAAACAGGATTGATGCCACTATCCCTACTATAAACAAGATATTGGCCGGGGGAGGTTCGGTCATACTGATGTCACATCTTGGAAGGCCGAAAGGCGGACCTGAGGACAAGTTTTCACTCAGGCACCTTCTAAGCTATCTGTCATCGAAGCTGAACCGTCCGGTTCAGTTTGCCGATGATTGCATAGGATCTTCAGCCTCGACCATGTCATCAGCCCTGAAACCCGGCGAGGTCCTTCTTCTCGAAAACCTCCGTTTTTACAAGGAAGAAGAAAAGGGGGACGAAACGTTTGCCAAAAAGCTTGCATCGCTTGGCGATATGTATGTTAACGACGCTTTTGGAACTGCGCATCGCGCCCATGCTTCCACAGCCGTCATCGCTGAATTCTTCCCTGAAACCAAAATGTTCGGCTATGTGATGGCCAACGAGATCCTTAATCTTGATAAATGCATTAAAGAAGCCAGGCGGCCTTTCACGGCCATCCTTGGAGGGGCCAAAGTCTCGACTAAAATTGAGATAATCAACCACCTGATGGACAAGGTCGATAACCTTATTATCGGCGGGGGGATGATGTTCACCTTTATAAGGGCCCTGGGAGGCGAAACCGGAGCTTCTCTTGTTGAAGACGAATACATTGAACTTGCAAAGAATATCATCGAAGGGGCCAAAGCGCTTGGAGTAAACCTTTACATCCCTCCTGACGCCATTATCGCTGATGCCTTCTCCAATGATGCCAATAAAAAGCTGGCCAGCGCATACGATATCCCTTTACCCTGGCTGGGTCTTGACATCGGCCCGTCGGCGATCCAGAAATTCAGACATGTTATCGAAAAATCCTCCACTATTTTGTGGAACGGCCCTATGGGTGTGTTTGAAATGAATAACTACGAGGAAGGCACAAAAAGCATCGCCCTGGCTATTGCCGAGGCTACTGCCCGGGGTTCGTTTTCACTGATAGGCGGAGGGGACTCTGTAGCCGCCATCAACAAATACGAACTGGCCGATAAAGTCAGCTATGTATCCACCGGCGGCGGCGCTATGCTTGAATATATTGAAGGCAAGGAACTTCCCGGCATCAAAGCTATCCTCGACTAGTTGTTTTTTCTGATCCGTATTGTTTATTTGGGATTTCCCTTGGAAGGCTCATCGTTCAGAAAGGGAAAATGAATGCTGGTACCCAGTTGGGACATAATTTTGGGAAAGACGTTCTCGACAGTGTTCATCGAATAAGACCCCTTGCGGTCTTCAGTGGTGATCCATTTCTGTTTTTTATCCATACTGAAAAGTATGAACAGTATGATGCTTGCCAGGAACACTCCCTTGACCATCCCGAGCAAAGCCCCTGCCAGCTTGTTAAAAACCCCCATGCCAACAACATCAACGATCTTTTCCATCAACCTGGCCACCATCAGTACAAGGATAACCACGACCAGGAAAGTGATTAAGAAAGAAAGGATGGGAAGCCATGTTTTTGAAGGATGAAAATTGTCCTGCAATAAAACCTGGACGTAATTTGAGAAATGCACTGCCAGGTAAATCCCGAGAATAAGGGCGGCAAGGGTGGCAAGGCTGATGATAAACCCTTTCCTGAAACCATTGATGATAAAAAGGGCTATAAAGCCCAGGATAAGGACATCAAAAAAATTCATTTTCTCAGTCTTTTGGTTAATTCAGTGCCAAATACAAAATCATTCAACTCTTTATTCCCCATATGCAGTATCTCTTCCTTGTTCCCCGACCACCAGATCTGCCCCTGGTAGATAAACTCGATGGAATCCCCTATTGAAAGGACCGAATTCATATCATGGGTATTGACTATGGTAGTTATCCCGTACTCATATGTAAGTTCTTGAATCAACAGGTCTATCAGGTTGGAGGTAATCGGGTCCAATCCTGAATTCGGCTCATCGCAAAATAAATATTTCGGGTTCATCACTATAGCCCTGGCGATCGCAACACGCTTTTTCATTCCCCCGCTGAGTTCGGAGGTCATGAGTTTGTTCCTGTTTTCAAGATTCACCCGTTTCAGGACGAAATTCACACGCTCCAGTTTTTCATCCATCGGCTTTCTGGTGAACATATTCAAAGGAAACATTACATTTTCCTCAACGTTCATCGAGTCAAACAAAGCGGCGCCCTGGAAAAGCATTCCCAGTTCCTGCCTGATTTCCTTCCGCTGCCCGATATTCATTACCGAAAAGTTCCTACCGTCGTATGATACCTGCCCGCTATCAACCTCGTACAAACCTACAAGGCATTTCATCAGGACGGTCTTCCCCGAACCGCTCTGACCGATGATCAGGTTAGTTTTGCCCGGATAAAATTTACAGGAAACATCGCGCAGAACGTGGTTCTCGCCAAAATATTTATCGATGTGCCCTGCTTCTATCATCCCAGTAAAAGTTGAGTTAATACAAGGTTGAACAGAATGACGACAATACTGCTGACTACGACCGCCTTGGTACTGGCTTGCCCTACTTCAAGAGCTCCTCCCTGGGTCTGGTAACCGAAATATCCTGAAACAGTAGAAATGATAAAGGCAAAAAAGATGGTTTTTGTGAGGGCATAAAAAATTATATATGCCTGAAAATCAATCTGTATTCCATGAATATAGTCATGTGTGCTTACCAGTTTCGAAAAGAGCATCGCACCCCATCCCCCGATGATGCCCAGCCACATGCTGAAGACGATCAGTACAGGGTTGATCAGGACTGAAGCTACAACCTTCGGAAGTATGAGGTAGTTGGCCGAATTCACTCCCATGATCTCGAGAGCGTCGATCTGTTCGGTTACCCTCATGGTTCCAATCTGCGAAGCAATGCGTGATCCGACTTTCCCGGCCAGGATAAGGCTGATCACAGTAGGTGAAAATTCAAGGATTATCGACTGGCGTGTGGTCCAGCCCACCATTGACATAGGAATAAAAGGGTTGTCGATATTATAGGCTGTCTGGATTGCGACAACAGCCCCCATAAAAGTGGAGATAAAAGCAACGATGCCCACGGAATCAACGCCGAGCTGGTCTATCTCGAATAATAAAGCCTGCCAGAAAAGCCTTCCTTTCTGGGGCCTTGTGAAAACGCGCCGCATCAGCAGCACATAACTTCCGATGGTGGAGATGGGCCTTAACATAAATCCACGGCTAAGATACCAATTTTATTAAAATTACCGTTTTAATGGTATATCAGGTAATTTTACTGTTGATAAACTATGCAGAAGCTTTTAATTCGGAAGTGGTTTTTACTGATCTTTGCAGCGATGGTTGCGACTGTGACATTCTCCTGTTCGTCACAGCAATATCCATCCCGTTCAAAACCAAAACATCCGAAAAATTGCAACTGCCCTTCATTCGGCTATTTGAGCGTACCGCCGACAAACGCCACCAGCTGAACCCCGAAAAAATCGAACACCTTTTCAGGGGCTTCGTACCTGAAAGCGCCATGGACATGCTCATCGTATGCCTGCAGGGACACAGCCTGGATTGCAGGATCGCCCGGAAACGTTCGACAAAGACAGGCGACTTCCGTCCTGCCAGGGATGGGCGGCCGCCCAGGCTCACGGTCAACGGCGATCTTAACCCCTACGCTTTCCTGCTTACCCTGATTCATGAAGTCGCCCACTTCTTTGTTTACCTGGATACCGAAAAGGCGAATGTCTTCCTGATTCGCAAACACAGGCCCAGGCCTCACGGGAAAGAATGGAAAAAACGTTTTACAGGACTGATGCAGCCGTTTATCAGTATGAATGTTTTTCCTCCTGAAATTGAATGTGCAATGTTGTCCTATTTTGAGGACCCTAAAGCATCGTCTTCGGCCGACAGCCAGCTTCATAGGCTTTTGCAGGTTTATGACCCTCCCGGGGAGAACATCAGGATCACCGATATCCCCGAAGGGGAATTGTTTGTAACAGGCTCGGGAAGAATCTTCGTGAAAATGGACAGGCTCAGAAAACGTTACCGCTGTATGTGCGTTAAAACGCAGAGGATGTATCTTTTCAGTCCCGAAGCAATGATACTGCCCGTGAAACCGGGAATGGATGAAAAATATTGTAATTCTACTGGATAATAATTATGTTTGCAAGTGAATAGTTCATAGGATTATGACAAAATCAAAGCATAACTTTTGCGTCATCATGGCCGGTGGAATCGGCGCCCGCTTCTGGCCCATGAGCAGGACCAGCCATCCCAAGCAGTTTATCGATATCCTGGGAACCGGTGAAACGCTGATTCAGCAGACTTACAGGCGTTTCAAAAAAATATGCCCCCAGGAGAACATTTATATCGTGACCAACGATATCTATTTTAACCTGGTTCGTCAGCAGGTCCCCGAAATGCTGCCCGAGCAGATACTCCTGGAACCTTCGCGCAGGAACACTGCACCCTGCGTCGCTTATGCCAATTACCGCATCCTCGGGCGTGATCCTGAAGCCAGGATAGTTGTTGCCCCTTCCGACCATATTATCCTTAAAGAAGACATTTTTATTAACAATATCAAGTCGGCTCTTGATGCCGCAACTGAGCATGACTGGCTTCTGACCCTGGGGATTAGGCCCAGCAGGCCGGATACGGGTTACGGGTATATACAATACAACGAAGGAACCGTTTACCCGAAAGACCCCCATATCAGGAGGGTGAAAACTTTCACCGAAAAGCCGGATATGGAACTTGCCATAACTTTCCTGAAATGCGGTGATTTCCTCTGGAATTCAGGGATTTTTATCTGGTCGGTCAAAAGCATTATGAAAGCTTTTGAAGAACATCTGCCCGAGGTTGACATCCTGTTTAAAAAGGGGATAAAAATTTATAAAACGCCGAAGGAAAAAGCTTTCATCAGGGATACCTATACGATTTGTAAAAGCATTTCCATTGACTATGGCGTGATGGAAAAAGCAAGCAATGTTTATGTTCTCGCTGCTGATTTCGGCTGGTCGGATCTCGGGACCTGGGGCTCACTCTTTGAGAACCTGCACAAGGACAAGCATTCCAATGCTGTTGTGGGGAAGAACGTCATTCTTTACGATTCCACGAATTGTATTGTGAACATGCCTAACGATAAAGTTGTTGTTTTGGAAGGGCTTACTGATTACATTGTCGTGGAATCCGACAATGTCCTTCTGGTTTGCCGCAAGGCGGATGAACAGCAGATACGTCAGTTCGTGAATGACGTCAGGCTGGAAAAAGGCGAAAAATACGTTTAGGGTCCGGGCTCCCGGAAAAAATAAAATTGCTTTTCCTGCGTTATAAATAAAACACTTGCAGTGGATATCTACCTCAGGAAACGACGCTGGAAGCTTATCCTTTTTGCCATTGCCCTGGTGATCGTGACGGCCTCCCTTTATTATACCAATCTCCTGGTAAACGAGATCCGTAAAGATGAACGTAAAAACGTAGCGATCTGGGCCGATGCCATCCACCATAAAGCAGATCTTGTAAATATCACCAACAAACTGTTCGAACAAATCAAGGATGAGGAAAGGCGAAGGGTTGTGACTCTTGCCGAAGCCCAGCGAAGGACCATTACTGCCACATCCAACGAAGAACTTACTTTTTTAGTCGAGATCGTTGCAAACAATACAACAATCCCCGTTATCCAGACCGATGAGCGTGGCACTATTATTTACGCCCGAAATGTAAAGCAGGGCAAGGATACCCTTACCCGGCTCGAGGGGAAAAAACTCGACGGGAAGCTGCTCAGGGAATTCACTGTTTATTCCCCCATTATTGTTAATTATTACAGGGACAAGAAGATTTACCTGTATTACAAGGACTCCAACATTTACACGGAACTTAAACAGGTTATTGACGATCTTATCGATTCCTTCTTTGCTGAAGTTGTCCTGAATTCAGCCTCGGTCCCTGTAATCATCACCGACAGCACGGGAAAAAACTGGACCAGCTATGGCAACATCCCGAAGAAAAAGATGGAGGATGCCAGGTTTGTTGAACAAACCCTCAATTCCATGGCTTCCCATAATCCCCCTATCCAGGTTAACCTTGCAAATACCGGCATTCACCTGATTTATTTTGAAGACTCCTTCCTTTTAAGGCAGCTTCAGTATTATCCTTATGTTCAGCTGGCAGTGATTGCTGTTTTCCTGTTCATTGCCTACCTTTTATTCAGTTATGCCAGGAAATCGGAACAGAATCAGGTGTGGGTTGGCATGGCCAAGGAAACGGCCCACCAGCTTGGTACCCCGCTTTCGTCAATGATCGCCTGGATCGAGCTGCTTAAACTCAAGGGGCTTGATAATGAAACTGTTACCGAGATTGAAAAGGATGTTCAGCGTCTTGAAACGATAACCGACCGGTTTTCCAAAATAGGCTCTACTGCAAAACTTGAAAAACTGAACATCGTTCAGGTCGTGCACCAGGCTGTCGGGTATATCAGTTCCCGCACATCCCAAAAGGTTAAATTCGAGGTAAGCCCTCCTCCCCTGAAAGTCATTGAAATCCCTCTCAACCTCCATCTTTTTGAATGGGTCATCGAAAATCTTTGCAAGAATGCTGTGGATGCCATGGAAGGCAGCGGCCTGATCACCATTGAAATAAGCGATGACATCGACCATATCCATATTGATGTCACCGATACCGGCAAAGGAATCCCAAAATCAAGGTTCAAGACAATTTTTCACCCGGGATTCACCAGCAAATCCAGGGGATGGGGGCTGGGACTCACCCTGTCTAAAAGGATAGTCGAAAACTATCATACCGGGAAGATCTTTGTCAAAACCTCCACCCTCGGAAAAGGAACCACTTTCCGTATCATCCTGAAAAAATAGCGGGATGGCCGGTATTTACCTGCATATCCCTTTCTGTAAAAGCAAATGCCCATATTGCAATTTCTTTTCAGTTGCTTCCCTTAAAACCGGGCTTGTTTTTTTGGAGGCATTGTACCGTGAAATAGGCATTCAGAAGGATTACCTGGGTGCCCAGAAAGTAAAAACGGTCTATCTCGGCGGAGGGACTCCATCACTGCTCGGGCCTTCCCAACTAAGCGGCATACTTGAGAAGATCAGCTCTGTTTTTCCGGTTGAACAAAACGCTGAGATCACCATGGAGGCTAACCCAGACGACATCACTTTGAAAAACCTTTCCGAGTGGCTAAAGTCGGGCATCAACAGGCTGAGCATAGGGATACAGTCCTTTGAAGAAGATGACCTTAGGTACCTTGGCCGGATCCATACCGGAGAACAGGCCGAAAGATCGGTCCAGCTTGCCAGGGATGCCGGTTTTTCAAATCTCAGCCTTGATTTCATTTATGGCATGCCTACGCTTTCGTATGATGCATTTCGCAGCAACCTCGAAAAGGCCGTGGACCTTCACATTCCGCACATTTCGGCCTATGCCCTTACCATTGAACCGAAAACTGCAATGGATGTGAAGATCAGGAAACAACAAACTGCCGGGCCTGATGAGGAAAAATCGGTTTCCCAATTCAGATTTTTAATGCAATACCTTGGTTCCCATAATTACGAACATTACGAAATTTCAAACTTCTGCCTTCCCGGTATGCATTCCGTACATAATTCCTCATACTGGAGTGGAGATCATTACCTGGGCCTCGGCCCATCGGCACATTCCTACAACGGCAGTACAAGGCAATGGAATGTGAGCAGTATCAGCAGGTATGCAGACCTAATCGGGTCGGGCAGTCCTCATTTCGAAACCGAATTCCTGAGCCCTTCCCAGAAATACAATGAATATGTCATGACTTCACTGAGAACCATCTGGGGAACGAACCCTGATCATATCAGGAAAATTTTTGGTGAAAAAGCGGCATCCCATTTCATGGCCCAGGCTCATCAATACCTTGAGAATTCATACATCCTCGAACAGAATGGTATCTTTACCTTAAGTGATAAAGGAAAGCTGTTTGCCGACCGGATAAGTTCCGATCTTTTTCTTGATACTGACTGATGCTGCCTCAGTCAGTGAGCCTGAGCAGGGTTCCGAGGGGAAGTTTCCGGCCATTCCTGTCGGGGAAAAAGAGTTCGGCAGTTTCGTTCAGGCGCCCGGTTTGAAAATGTGTTTTTACCAGGTTTTCGGCAATAAGGGAAGAAAAGCCCATGGAATAAAGGCTGAAGATCATAAAGCTTTCCGAGGGAAGCAGGATCTCGCTGCAATGCGAAATCATCTCGTCTATGCTGTCCTGCAGCATCCATTTTTCGCCTTCAGGTCCCCGTCCGTATGCCGGCGGGTCCAGGATTATCCCGTTGTATTTATTCCCCCTTTTAGCTTCCCTCCTGATAAATTTCAGGGCATCTTCGACGACCCAGCGGATCCCGTCAAGATTTGACAATTCCATCATCTCCCTGGCCCAGTTCAAGGTAGGTTTTGAGGAGTCGACATGGACAACTTCGGCTCCTGCTGCTTTGGCCGCAAGGGAAGCTCCCCCGGTATAGGCAAAGAGATTAAGCACCCTGAATCCTTTAGCTTGTCCATCCTTCCCTTGTTTATCGTTCCGGCCCGAGATGAAATCATAAATGAATTCCCAGTTAACCGCCTGTTCGGGAAAAACCCCGATATGTCCGAATGCAGTGAGCCCCAGGCGGAACCTGAGGTCCATGTTTTTATACTGAAAACTGATCTTCCATTGATCAGGGATCTTTTTCATCCTGATCCATTCCCCCTTATCGAAATTTTCAGATTTTGCCGGATCCGTTCCTTTATTCCTCCTGTACCTGGCATAGGCAATTTTCTCCCATTCGCTTTCGCTAAGCGCTTTCTTCCAAACGGCCTGGGGCTCAGGACGGGCCAATATGAATTGCCCGAAACGCTCAAGCTTTTCAAGCCCGCCTGTATCAATCAATTCATAATCCTTCCAGCGCTGAGGAGTAAGAAAATCCATAGGTCCGTATTTGTAAATATCGGGTATTTTAAGGGTTTATCCGCCAAGAAGGCGTTTTACATTCTCCGAGATCATTTTATTATCAGCCCTTCCTGCGAATTCCTTTGCCGCAATGCCCATTACCTTGCCCATGTCTTTCATGGATGCAGCACCGGTCTGGGCAATGATTTGCCTGATCTTTTCCTCGACATCGGTGGGGCTCAGCTGCTTAGGCAAGTAGGCTTCGATAATGGAGGCTTCGAACATCTCCTTTTTTGCAAGGTCTTCCCGCTTACCGGCTGTATAAACCTCGGCCGACTCTTTTCTTTGTTTTACAAGTTTCTGCAATATCTTCAGTTCGGCAGCCTCATCTATAGCGCCGGTTCCGCTTTCCTTTGACTTTTCCAGCAGTATGGCGGCCTTAACGGCACGTATGGCTTCCAGTTTTTCCTGTTCCCTGGCAAGCATGGCTGCTTTAATGTCATTGTTGATCTTTTCTTCCAGGCTCATAATCAGTCTTTTTCGTTTTCGGGCTTGACCCATTTGTTTTCACGTTCTTTTGCCTGCAGTTCCCATACAGGCACCAAAGTTTTCAGGAACTCCTGTTTTTCTTTTACCAGGTTTTCCATTTGCAAACCTATGAATTTTTGTGCTTTCTCCTTAGTGGCGATATCGGGATATGATATTTCATTGTTTTTCCCGTACCTGACCAAAATGCGGGCCAGTTCTACCCGGGCTTCCTGGGCTTCGTTTATTGACAATCCTATAAGTCTCGAAACCTCGACCGGTGAATGGAAAGAAGCCCCGTGGCTGGCAGCAGAGTAATCCCAGTACCACTGCGCATTCCGTATATGTTTTAATCCCGGCCCCATTTCCTTTTCACTGGCGCCTGCATCCCAGGCCGCTTTGGCTTCAACATGGGCCTTTACCAGCTCCGTTTCGGCCAGGTCCCTAATCTGTTTTATTTTATCCTGCCTCTCATACACATTCTCCCTCAAAGCTGCTTCACTTTCCCTGTGGCAAACCTGGCAGGTGTTTGAAATGTTCGCAAGGGGGCTGGTGATCTTATGGCTGGTGAACTTCTGTCCGCCTTCTTTGATATACGGCATATGGCAGTCGGCACAGGCAACCCCGCGGTCGGCATGTATGCCCGTAAGATAAAGTTCATAATCGGGATGTTGCGCCTTAAGTATGGATGCCCGGCTCAGCTGGTGGGTGAAATCCGCAAAACCGATTTCATCATAATATTTCAAAGCGGAATCGGCAGAAGTACCGTATTTCCAGGGAAAAGCCAGGTATGCCACATCGGGCGCATCAGGCCGGTGCTTGTCGAAGTAATATTCAATATGGCACTGGGCACAAACGAGGGAGCGCATTTCCTGGTGTGTTGCCTTGCTGATGTCCTTGCCCATGGCCTTAAACGCTTCCACCAGCGCAGGCCTGGTTATCCTCAGGTCCATGGTCCCCGGGTCATGGCAGTCGGCACAGCCTATGTAATTGACAATTTCAGATCCTTTGGCAGACCATTTCCCTTTGTAAAAATCTTTTGGTCCCGTCTTTTCCATCATCCTCGGAACATCAGGGCTCTTGCATGTCCAGCAGGTAGCAGGCTGAGGTCCGTCATCCGGGCCTTTAGGCGCACCTGTTCTCAGAGTGTTGCGGATATCAGTGATGGCATAATAATGCCCCCGGCTTTGGCTGTAATCCTTCGAAAACGCATACCCCGCCCAGAGCACAACCATACGGGGATCCCTCGACAGCATGTCGAAAGATACGCTCCCGTTATATTTGCTTGCAAAGCTGGTATCGGCAGTCTGCAAATAGCTCTGGTATTCCCTTGGAAAATTTTCTCCCCACAGGGAATTTCTTGGCTCATACTCGTCGAGCTTAACCCTGGGCTTGTATACGTATTCCGATTCGGCTTTACGTTGTGTGATCGACGAAGCGAGCAAACCAAGTAAAAACACAACCAGCATGGTGGCAAAAAACAACAGCCAGTTTTTCCAGGGTTTTCTTTTTTGTATGGTTTCCATATGTTCCTGACAATTTTTATTTTTTTATGCAGGCTGATGGCCTGTTACCGTTTATCCTCCGCCTCGTCTTCATCCCTTTCGGTGCGGCTGCCGATCTTTGTTTTTACCAGTGCATTGGGAGCTGACGAAAGTCCGTTGACCCGCTTGTGCGGGGTTTCCCTGTGGCAGTCGAGGCAGGTCCTTTCCTTAAGGAAATTATGAAAGTTCGGCTGGACGGAAAATACGAACTCCGTACCCACTACTTTTTCATGGCAGCGTATGCAGTTGCCCTGGACTACTTTCTTTCCGGCATCCCTTATATAGATCACCTGGGGTTCGGCGCGCAATGTGAAAATACTGGCATGCCTTAACCCGTCACTGGCCTTGAACAGGTATTTGGCAAACACATTATTATGGGGTACGTGGCAATCGTTGCAGCTCGCGACATTCCTGTGCGAACTGTGAGCCCAGTCGTAAAACTGGGGATTCATTACGTGGCAGTTAATGCAGGTCTCTGGATTATCAGAAAGATAGGAAGGGGCCCTCGAAATATAGATTGCATAGGCCGCAAGCCCGCAAAAAACCCCGAGCATAACGATTACAGGTTTCAGCCACTGATCCGGGGGTATAAGCCTTCTAAGAAAATTTTTCATTCAGGATCTTTTCAGGCAGTTGTTAATCTGCTAACAAAGCTACTCAGATCCTTCTGATTTTCCAAAAAAAACTGCTGCCGGTGAATGTCCTTGTCACAGGCTTTCCTGTGACACAACAATCGCCGGCAGCAGCCCGGGAATTTGAAAAAATTAACGCGTTAGTATGAGTTTCTGATTGATTTCCTGGCCGTCTGCTGAAATTTTTATAAAATAGGAGCCTTCGGCCGATGCGGAAAGGTCGAACAGAAGATCAGCATTATTCCTGCATACCCTCGATATAATGGTACGTCCGCTGAGATCCATAATGATCACATTCAGGGTTCCGGGTTTCAGTTCTCCAGCATCAATACGGAAAGTTCCCTTTGAAGGATTGGGGATTATGCGGATGACTCCTGAAGTATGTTCCTGCACCGAAACAGTTGATTGAGCCTGGGTTACCGTAACCATCTGGGGGCTTATTCCGGCAACAGTCACCGTAATTGTTGCAACCCTTGGGATATAATATGGATTTTGCAGGAAGGCAGCGTCTATCGTGCCGTTCCCGTTTCCCGAAGGGGTAACTGTAAGCCAGGCCGAGTCACTGCTGGCAGTCCAGGCAGAATTGGACAGTACAGAGAATGTAGTGTTTCCCGAAACATAGTTTACATTACGGTTTTGGGGAGTAACCGTTAAGGTCGGATTTATTCCGCTCTGGGTCACTGTGACCACAACGGGTGAGAGGCCGGCAACAGTTACTGTTATATTAGCTGTCCTGCCGTTGGTTGAGGTGTTCTGGGAATAATTTGCAGTGATCGTCCCGTTGCCTGTTCCTGATGAATTTAAAGTACACCATGCCTGATCGGAAACCACGGTCCAGCTGGCATTTGAAGTTACACTGAAATTCGTGGAACCCGCCGGGGATGCAGGTACGTTCTGGTTCGGGGGCTGCACATCCAGAGTGAGTGGGGATGCATCCTGTGTCACGGTAACGGTAACAGGGGATAGTCCGCTTGCGGTAACCGTAATAGTGGCAACGCGGGAGGTGGCATCAGGGTTAACCGAGTACGATGCGGTGATAGATCCGTTACCCGAGGAGGAAGACGGACTTACGCTGCACCAGCTTGCATTGCTGCTGGTCGACCAGGACGTATTGGATGTTACTGTAAAAATTGCAGTGCCTGCAGGCGAATAGGCCACATTCTGGTTGGGTGGAACCACGGTGAGGTTAGGTGCGGCAGCAGCCTGGGTCACAGTTACGACGACAGGATTAAGAGTTGCCACGGTCACGGTGATGTTTGCCACCCGGCTGCTGGCCGTTGTATTCTGCGAGTACGATGCCGTTATTGTTCCGTTACCGGTTCCCGAAGGGGTCACCGTGCACCAGGTCTGATTTGAAACTGCAGTCCAGTCGGTATTCGAAGTTACTGTAAAAGGGGTTGTGCCGGCGGGAGAATCAGGCACATTCTGGTTTGAAGGGGTTACACTAAGTGTTGGAGTAACTCCTGCCTGGGTAACGGTAACCGTTACTGTAGGAGCCCCCGAGGCTGTTACCGTAATTGTGGCAACCCTGCCAGCAACAAGAGTGTTCACGGTATAATTGGCAGTAATTGTTCCGTTTCCTGTTCCCGAAGGAGTCACAGTACACCAGCTTTGGTTGCTTGAAGCATTCCAGGAAGTATTGGAGGTCACACTGAATGAAGTCGAACCGGCCGGTGAAGCAGGTACATTCTGGTTCGATGGAGTAACCGACAGGGTGTTGGTTGTGGTTCCTGTTACCGATAGATCGTCAACAGCCCACCAGTAACCATAGGTTCCTGTATAATTCCACCTGAATTTTACATTGGCCGAACCGGCTGCACCTGCAATAACCTGGCTGAATGCTGCAGGGTTGGTTGTACTGGTGGTCCAGGACTGTATAGTATTCCATGTAGTTCCGCCGTCACTGCTGTATGAAAGGCTTGCTGTGGCTCCCCCCCCCTGCCTGAAATAATGGTTGAACCCAAGGGTGACTGTATTGTATGCCGAACAGTCCAATACCGGTGTTACAAGGTCTGCATTCTGGGAATTCCCGCTGCCGTAAGCACGACTGCATAAATAAGCGTAATTCCCTGTCAGGTTCGGAAGTCCCGTATACCCGGTAATTGTACCGAACAGCCAGATCTCGGCATTTCCCTGGTGGTCAACCTGGCTCCAGCATGAAGGTATGGAGGTATTGTTGAAAGATTCAGTGAAAGGAAGGGGATAAAGTGCGCAAAGTGTTGTAAAAGTAAGATCTGCACCGTACCAGGTGCCAAAACTGTTTGTTCCGTATGCCCTTATATGGTAAAGGGTATTGGATGTAAGGCCTGTGAGGGAACTGGTAAATGCACCGAGGCCTGAACCATCGGTAGTGTGGCTTCCGGCAATTGTCGGGTTGGCAGAAGTACTCCAGCATACACCTCTGGTGGTAACCGTTGAGCCCCCGTCGGAGACAACATTGCCCCCCGAAGTTGCCGTGGTCATGGTAATGGCAGTTGCAGCCGTGGTCGTGACGGAAGCAGCCCCCGGTGCAAAAGTCATGTCGTTGCCGTTCGTGGTTCCGTCACTGTTGGTCCCGTTCATGCGAAAATGATAGGTCGTTCCTCCTATGAGCCCGGTAAGTGGCGCATTCTCGGCTACGGCAGATGACCCTGATCCCGCCGAAGAGGTTGTGGTGGTGTTACCATAAGCCGTAGTGGTTCCCCATTCAAAATTATAGGTGGATGCCAGCCCGTTGGGGTTGATGGTTCCGTTGAGCGTGGCTGATGTACCTGTCACAGACGTTGCACTGGTTGTAATAACCGTAGGCTGATTGCTGAATTTAAAGGATGCGACCCGGGTCTGCCAGTTTGAAGCGCTTGTTGTTTGCATATATTCATCGGTGTACCAGAAAGTCTGGTCATCCGAGGGGTCGATTGACATCATCGAATAATCACCCCAGCGCGGGTAAGTGGAATATGTCTGGCTTCCGCCCCCGGTTACAATGGTTTGTTCCTGAACTGTCATGGTTCCGGCCGGATCAGATGCCCGGCGGCCTGTGTAATGTATTGAGGGAAAGACAGTTGAGCTGTAGGAAATTGAAAACCCGAGTGCAATATCCCCGTTCCCGTTCATTGCAACACTTGGCATCCAGCGGTAATATGAATCCGGGGCATAGGTCCCCTGCTGGTAAATGCTCCATCCTGTGCCATAGTTACGTAATTCGTACCAGCGGCAACCGGCCTGGCCTCCGCCAACATTGACCGTATGGCTGGTGACCATGGTCTGGTAACTGCCGAAATTCCTGTATTGATTCCTGTACATCAGGCGGTCGGCTAAATCTCCAACTTTAACGCTGGTATTCGGCTGGGGTATGCAATTCCCCGATGAACAGAGTACCGAGTTAAATGCTGCAGTCGCAGGGCTGTATGTATTGACAAACGTACTGTTTGAAGTTGTCGTCCAGTCAACATGGAATGACCATATTTTCAAATATTGTGTAGTAGTGGAACTCCAGTCATCATAATACATAAAATAATTGGGTTCTCCGGTTGGCGGGGTAACAGTGCCGTCCCAGTCCGAAGGCAGCATGGCCCAGGGGTCGGAACTGGCAGTTCCCTGCGATTTATATACCATAGCAGCCGATTGATCTCCTGTAAGCATTTTATCGCGCTGCAATGCACATGCTCCTGTTCCGCTGAAATTGGCCTGGTTTGCAAACTGGTTAAACGACAAATAATATGCATCGGGCCATACCCCGATTTTTGGGTAATCGGGCATCTGGTTCCCAAAAGAGAATACATAACGGTACCATGTACCCGTCGGGTCTGAAGTTGCTGAAATTGCAACAAGTTCAGCATTCTGGCTGGCACTGGGCAGGGAAAACTGTGAAATCAGCCAGCGTTGTGCAACCTTATCATACAACACGACCGGATCACCGTCGTTCAGGTGAGTACTCCATGGAGCCGGAATCCCGGCCCAGATTGTACCCAGTTGTATACCCGAAAGTATTGGCGTTCCTGTTTTAGTCCAGATGGAATATCTCGAATTAACCACCTGAATATATTTGTCAAGACCAACATCCCCCTGAGTGTCGGGAGGCAAAACCCCGTCAAGATTCCCGGTGCCTTCAAAATTCTGAATGGGGCCTGATGTCTGAGGTTGATATGTCCCTTCATGTTTTTGCCATACCGGGTCTTCAGAAAGTAAAAACGGGTGATGACCGTAAATCTCATACATGGGGTTCCTGGGATTTTTTATTTCTTCGTTTTCCTTCTTCCTCACCCGGGCAATTCCGGTTTTGGCCATTTCAGTCAAAGGAGGGGAAACATCGAAGTACATGGCCTTGCAAACATATGTCTCAACACCATCAGGACACTGAATCCGGGTTAATTTGGTGGTAATTTCCTGCCCCGAAACCGATCCTGATATAAGGACAATAATAGCCAGAGCACTGATAAGTTTAAATCTTTTCACGCTGATTACCTGATTAATTAATACTACAATAAAATTTTCTGGAAAAATAGTTAGCAAAAATAATGAAAAATGTTAGGGAAAAAACACTACATAGATGAAAGAAGTTCATTTTATTATCAAGCCTGCCGGTTAAAAGAGACATTATCCTTGCAATAAGGTTGTCCGGATAAATCATGTCATTGCTTATTTTCATGCTGAAACCATACAGATTCCACCGAAAGCACTTCCCCCTGTATGCTGATAATTGCTTTTTTTACAGGGATGCTCCTCCCGGCTTTTTCAGCAGCAATCCTTGCAAATTGAAGCAAGCCTCCGCAGCAGGGAACTTCCATCATAACAACAGTCAATGAATTGATCTTCGCCTGGCCTATCATCGAACTGAGTTTCTCAATATAGGATTCCTTGTTGCTGTCTAACTTCGGACAGGCAATTGCCAGTGATTTTCCTTTTAAAAAACGTGAATGGAAATTGCCCATTGCAAATGCTGCACAATCTGCTGCCAGCACTAAATCGGCGTTCCTGAAATAAGAAGCGGAAGGGTTCAGCAGATGCATCTGAACAGGCCACTGCCTCAGCTCCGAGCTGGCTTCTGCCAGTCCGGCAACAAGCGGGAAATGATCTGTAATGGCCGATTCTTCAGCTTCCCGCTCAATGATTTCAATCGCTCCCTCAGGACAATGCCCTATGCATGCTCCCAGCCCGTCGCAGAACAGCTCACTGATCAGGCGAGCTTTACCGTCAATGACCCTGAGCGCGCCTTCATGACAGTTTGTGATACATAACCCGCAACCATTGCATTTTTCATCATCTATCTGTATGATCTTTCTTGACATAAACTTTATATATGCATTTAGGTATTCATTTACGTTTTTTTGCTTAAAAAAAATTAGCTACAAGTATGCACTCAGGGTCTGGTCTTCAAGAAATTTTCTGAATTCAGAAGTTAATTTGTTAATAACATTACCCATCAAACAACGGTCGAAGTTGCAAATCTCATAAGCCAGGGGGCAATCGGTCATTTCTATCGGGCCTTCGATAGCCTGATAAATATCCAGCAAACTGAGATCTTTCGGATTTCTTTTCATGGTAAACCCGCCTGCTGGTCCTCTTACCGATTTCAACAAATCACTCTTCACAAGCCGTTGCAGCACTTTAGCAATATGATTTTTGGAAAACCCTGTAAATTCAGCGATTTTTACGGCATTGATGCCTTCTTCGGTACGTGCGATTAAAACCACACTGTGAATTGCAATCGAGGCAGCTTCTGATAATGCAAAAATTTTCGACATAAAATATTTGTGGTACTTGAATACGCAAATTTACAAAAATTTCCCTTCTCACATGAACTGATCAGGATTTTTTCAAAGCTGCCGAAAAAAATCATTTCTGATTTCTTTGTACCTTCGGCCTATGATACAACAAATCACAAGCCTTCAAAATCCACTAATAAAAAATGTATTATTGCTCAGCGAGAAATCGCGGGAGCGGAAAAAACAGGATCTGTTTATAATTGAAGGCCTGCGTGAATTCAAACTGGCCGTTTCGGGCAAATTCTCAATACAATCGGTATTCATCTGCCCCGAATTACTCTTGCCTGAAGAAGTAACAAACATCAGCACTTCATTTAAGGCCGGGCTTGTCGAGGTTTCACTTCAGGTATATAACCGTATGGCGTACAGGAATGATGCCGAAGGTATAATTGCACTTGCACGGCCGAAACACCAGGGATTAAGTGATCTGACCCTTAGTTCCAACCCCCTTATCCTGGTACTTGAGGCTGTTGAAAAGCCGGGGAACCTGGGGGCTTTGCTTCGCACGGCGGATGCGGCCAGGCTTGATGCCGTCATAATCTGCGATCCGCTCACCGATATTTATAACCCAAATGCCGTACGTTCCAGCGTAGGCTGCATCTTCACTGTTCCCGTAGCGGTCAGTTCCACCCGGGAAACCCTGGAATGGCTTCGTTCAAAAAAAATCAGCTCGTATGCAACTTCGCTTGGAGCCGATCTGTTTTATCACAACTGTGACTTCCGCAGTCCTGCCGCTTTTGTAATGGGAACTGAATCCACAGGCCTCAGCGAACAATGGCTTACAATGGCAGACCAGGCAATTAAAATTCCAATGAGTGGCAAAATCGATTCAATGAATGTGTCTGTATCCGCAGCCATCGTGGTTTTTGAGGCAAGGCGACAGCGGAATTTCGGGAACTGATCAGCTATTTGTATTTCTCATTTTCAGGCTTTAAAACCAGGAATCCCCTGGGCAGATCACTGTGGAATTCAAGCCATTCATCGGTTTTAGGATGCCGGATGTGCAAATAACAACCATGAAGCCTGATTCTTCTCTCAAATGATGCATCGGCCCCGTATTTCCTGTCGCCAACAACAGGATGACCCATGTCGGAAAGCTGGACCCTGATCTGGTTTTTTCGCCCGGTTACAAGCTGTAATTCCAGAAGAGTATGATTTTCCATCACTTTCAGCACCTGCCAGTTTGTCTCGGCATACCTGGCCCCTTCCCTCTCCTTTCCTGAATGAACTTTGAATTCCGGGCCATCAGATAACCAGCTTTTTGCTACTCCTGATTTTTCTTCCAGAACGCCTTCAACCATGGAACGGTATTTTTTGGTAAACTCATGCCAGTTTTCCTTCAGCTTTTCCTGGACTTTCTCGGTTTTGGAAAACAGCAGCAAACCTGATACTTCCCTGTCGAGACGATGAACCACGAACAATTCCGCCCTGCTTTTTGAGGCCGCACTCAGGTATTCTTTAAGTTCTTTATAGACAGAAGTTCCGCTGCTGCCTTTTTCACCGTAAGTCAGCATCCCGGCAGGTTTATCGATAACAATTATCTGCTCGTCTTCAAAAATGATCCTGAACGGGGCATACGCTCTTACCACCACCGTATGCTTAATGTAACCGATCTCATCACCGGGCTTAATTACAGCCGCAGGATTTTTAACGGTCCTCCCGTTGACCGTGATACTGCCATGGCTTATTATCTTTTTAAGGCTTGTTTTCGATGACTGCGGATATTGTCCTGCCAGAAAATCAAGCAGCGGGCTTTCTTCACGTACGGTATGTTTTTCGGGCTTGTTCAGCATGAATGCACAATTTATAAAAAAGAAAAACCCGGGACTTCAGCCTGAAGCCTGAATTTTAAAAAAACAGGATTATGGTCGGTATTTTCGAAACCCTTGTCCAGGGTAAAACATTTTAATACAGTAACATTGGGAGAAACGAGGAAAAAATCAATCGCGGTTGTACCTGTTACACCTTTTTTATAAGGTGCGTCGGTATTACGGTTGGTAGGTAATGCAGGGTCATAAACAACCTGCCAGCCGGGCATGAATGTACTGTCCATGGCAGGCTTTATTGAATATGCCTTGTCTCCTGAACTTATTCCTTGCGGAAGGAACCCCCGGGGGTTCATATTCCAGTCGCCTCCTACAACAATAAAGCTTCCTTCCTGATATTCCATCTGAAGGTATGCCTGGAGCTGGGCAAGTTCTTTGCTGCGAAGTTCCCCCGTAACATCATATGCTGAATTGTGGAGGTTAACCATAATCAGCTGCTTCCCCCCACAGACTTCAAAAGATGAGGCAAGGAAACACCTTTTGAGGAAGGCCAGCCTCTTGGGCCAGGAAAAGAAAGCATCATAGGCATGCCGTTCGTTGCTCTCCGAAGGGTTCTTTGAAAAAGTGCAGATGCCTGCGTTAACCTGTCCTATGGGTTCCAAAACAGGAATCGGGATGTAAGCTACCTTGTAGTTCAGGGCAAAGGCATAACAGTGCTCTGGTAACGCCTTCTTCAGCTCCTCAAGCTGATTTTCGTGGTATGAACGTTTGCTGTTGATGTCAACTTCCTGCAAAAAAACAAAGTCAAGGCTGTCAGTTGATTTCAGTTCCGAATATATTCCTTTCAAAAAAGATTCCATATCCTTTTTTTCGGGCTGCACCATGGTCCCTCCATCGTAAAAATAGTCTGTTTCCCTGCCCAGACCTGCATAACCAATATTCCATGTCATAACCGAGAACTCTGTTTTATCTGCAGCGAGCGGTGATCCTTTCCCGAATGCCTGGACCTGTTCAACAGGTGCAGGCTTGTACTCGGTGAACTGCAAATAACCTAAAATCCCGCATGCTGCAAATAACAATAGTCCCGCTACTGTTAACACCGTATAAAGGATTTTCTTCTTCATGGGTTGTTTGTTTTGCTGATTCCCTTTGTTGCTGCTTGATAAACCGGTATTAACCCCAGGGCAGAGCCCTGGACCCGGGTTCCGCCCCAAAGGGGCTGGGAATTTACCGGGAGTGATTAAATCTGATTCGAAAGTAAGTATCTTTTTTTAGTAATTTTACACGATTCTAATAATATTTAAGGGATGCCGCTACTTGGGTCTATAATTAAAAAGGCATATGAGCTGAGACGGTTCCCTATCGATATTAAAACAACCGACCCTGTTGGCGAACAAAAAAGAGTCCTTAAAAAGCTGATGGTAAAGGCCCAGGGAACTGCCTTTGGCGAACACTACCGCTTTTCCGACCTGCTTGAATCACCCGATATCATTGATGCATTTCGCTCAAACATCCCCATTCATGATTATAATTCCATGTTCAGGTCCTGGTGGTACAGGAGCCTTAACGGTGAATCCTATGTAACATGGCCGGGCCGGGTTAAATATTTTGCCCTGACCTCCGGCACTGCCGATGCTTCCTCAAAACAGATCCCGGTGACCAGCGATATGCTATGGGCAATCAGGAAGGCAACTATTCGCCTTCTTGTAAGCACTACTAAATACGACTTCCCCGATGAGTTTTACGAGAAAGGCATACTTATGATCGGCGGAAGCACCCATTTGCAGTATAACGGCACGTATTACCAGGGTGATGTGTCGGGTATAACGGCTAAAAACATCCCCTTTTGGTTTCAGCATTTCTACAAACCGGGGAAAAGCATTTCAAGGGAGGTGGAATGGCAGGTCAAGCTTAACGAGATCGTGCGTAATGCTCCGTTATGGGACATAGGGATTGTTGTAGGGGTTCCCGCATGGATACAGATCATCCTTGAACGGATCATCTCGGAATATAAACTAAGCCATATCCATGAGATCTGGCCGAACTTCGGCGCTTATGTGCACAGCGGCGTTTCGTTTGAGCCATATGTGAACAGCTTTCAGCAACTTTTAGGGAAGCCTATCGTTTACAATGAGTCATACCTTTCATCGGAAGGTTATATTGCCTATCAGTATCCCGATAATAAAAATTCCATGGTCCTGATTACCGATAATGGAATATACTATGAATTTATTCCCTATACCGGCAGGAATTTCGATGAAGAAGGCAATCTTAAAGAAAATTCAGAATCCCTGAGCTTAAAGGAAGTGGAGGAAGGCCGCAATTATGCCCTCCTTCTTTCAACCTGTGCCGGGGCCTGGAGGTATCTTATCGGCGATACTTTAAAATTTACCAATACGAAAACCTGTGAGATCCAGCTAACGGGGAGGACCAAGCATTTCCTGAACCTTTGCGGGGAACATCTTTCCCAGGATAATATGAACAGGGCTGTAAAGATGCTGCAGGATGAGATGAATATTATGATCAGCGAGTTTACGGTATGCGGCATTCGCCATGGAAGCCTGTTTGGCCACAAATGGTACCTGGGAACCGACAGTCCTGCAGACCCTCTGGTCCTGGCCGGCAGGCTTGATGATTACCTTAAAACCCTGAACGACGATTACCGCGTGGAAAGACTCGAAGCCATTAGGGAAATTCAGGCGGAAATTATACCTTTGCAGGCTTTTTATGACTGGATGAAGGCTCAGGGAAAAGAAGGAGGGGCTCATAAATTTCCCCGCGTTCTTAAAAATCAGCAGCTGAAATCCTGGGAAGAGCATCTTAGAAATTATGGTTGTCAATAGCCTGACTATTCTGCACCCTCTTTTCGAGGGCATGATCCTGGGTATTACCATTGCCATTACCCTGGGCCCGGCGCTCTTTGCCCTTTTACAGACCAGCGTAAAACATGGTATTAAAACCGGTATCTCTCTTGCCCTCGGAATTTTTTTCAGTGACCTTGCCCTTGTTATAGGTTTTTACTTTGGGGCTTCTCAGATCGTCAATGACAAGTTTTACCACCTGGTACTTGGGATTATAGGTGGTGCTATTATGACCATTTTCGGCATCTACACTTTCTTTAAAAGGGTACCGATGACCGAGCAGGTGGAGGCCATAAATGAAATAAAAGTCAAGAAACCCGGTCTTATACCATATTTTTTCAAAGGATTTGTACTTAACATAGCCAATCCTTTTCTCTGGGTATTCTGGATCACTTCCATGCTTGCCATCAATGCAACATACGGTGGCGACCAGAGAGCCGTAGCTCTTTTCTTCAGCGGGACATTATTCATGGTTCTCACAACCGATATCCTGAAGTGCATTCTCGCCAACAAGATAAAAATACTCGGGAACCCACAGGTTAAGCTATGGCTGAACCGCATTGTAGGTTTATTGTTTATGATCATTGGCTCATTCATCATTGCCGGGTCCCTGGTCGAATATTACAAAGGATTTTCAATACATATGCCTTAATTAATTATCCACTATTTAATCTCTTTCTATGAAATACATCTTTAAAAAATTATTGCTGGCCGCGGCTGCCCTGCTTATTGTGATCGTTTCACAGCCATCCTTTGCCGACAATCCTCCCGACGAAGGAATGTGGCTGCCTCTCCTGCTTAACCGCCTTAATTATGTTGATATGCAGAAAATGGGGCTTCACCTCACAGCCGATGAACTGTATAACATTAATCACTCAAGCCTGAAAGATGCAATCGTTGGTCTTTCGGCCAACGGAGGGGGGCAAGGCTTTTTCTGTACTGCCGAAGTGGTTTCGGACCAGGGCCTGATCTTCACAAATCACCACTGCGGCTTTAACGCAGTTGAAAGCCACAGCACGGTCGAACATGACTATCTTACCAACGGGTTCTGGGCAATGAACAAAAGTGAAGAACTGCCGAATGAAAGAATGTGCGCTTCTTTTCTTATAAGAGTTGAGAACGAAACCGATTCCATTATTCCTTTCCTTCCCGATACCCTGAAAGAAGCTGACCGGCAGCTGAAAATCCGGAGCATCAGCAACAGGATCAGGAAAAGGGCTGAAGAAGACGGCAAATATGACGCAGTGGTCCAGTCATTCTATTCTGGAAATGAATTCTATCTTTTCGTTTACAAGACTTACCGTGATGTTCGTCTTGTTGGTGCTCCCCCCTCATCCATAGGGAAGTTCGGCGGGGATACCGACAACTGGATGTGGCCAAGGCATACCGGGGACTTTACCATTTTCCGTATTTATGCCGATTCGGCAGGAAATCCCTCAAAATATTCTAAGAAGAACGTTCCCCTCAAACCTGCCTACCACCTGCCTGTCAGCCTGAAGGGGATCAAGAAAAACGATTTTGCCATGATTTGGGGTTATCCGGCCAGAACTTCACGTTACCTCACTTCCTACGGTCTCGAATTCAACCTCAATGTTCAGTATCCCGCGCTGATTACCATTTATGGCAAGAACCTTGAAGTCATGAAGGAAAGAATGGATGTTGACAAGGCCGTGAAGATCGCTTATGCGGGCAATTATGCAGGTATAGCCAATACCTGGAAAAATTATATCGGCCAGGTCAAAATGCTGAAACGCAACCATGTCGAAGAAAAGAAACAGGAAATTGAAACCGCATTCACTGCCTGGTGCAGCAAAGATGCTGCCAGGCAAAAGAAATACGGGCATGTTCTGGGCGACCTTAGACAGGCTTATGCTGCTCTGGCAAAAGTTTCCGTTCCTATGTTTTACTCCAATGCGGGTGCATCAGGACTTGACATAATCCAGACTGCCGGCAGGGCTTCAGCTATCGAGGATGCTTACCAGAAAAAGGACAAAGCTGCCCTGACTAAAGCTATTGAAGCCTTTCAAACAACAGTGCCTTCCATGTTCAAGGATAAAGACCAGGCTATCGAGAAAAAGAAGCTTGCCGAAATCCTGAAATTATACTTCCAGAATGTTTCGGCAGCCGAACAGCCTTCGGTCTTTGCAGAAATCACGAAAGAATTCGGCACGGATTATAAAGCTTATGCCGAAAATGTTTATTCTACTTCGATCTTCGCTTCCGCCGAAAGCCTGAACAGGTTCCTGGCCAAGCCAAACCGCAAAACACTTGAAAAAGACCCGGCATGGAAACTTTCAAAGTCTGTTGGTGAAACCGCTGCTAAGTATATGAATGCCATGACAGCCCTGAGAAACAATGTTGCAGCAGGGAACCGTATGTTTGTTGCCGGCCTTCGCGAAATGGACCCCGACAGGAAGTATTATCCCGATGCCAATTCAACCATGCGCCTTAGTTATGGGAAAGTTCTTGACTACTACCCTGCCGATGCAGTTCATTACGACTATTATACCACTCTTTACGGGGTAATGCAGAAGGAAGATCCGGAAAACGAAGAATTCATCGTTGAAAAGAAGCTGAAAGACCTGTACCAGCTTAAAGATTATGGGAAATACGGGCAAAACGGCGAAATGATGGTTTGCTTCCTTACTACCAATGATATTACGGGAGGCAATTCGGGAAGCCCTGTAATCAATGCCGACGGACAACTTATCGGTCTTGCTTTTGACGGGAACTGGGAAGCCATGAGCGGTGATATTTCATTCGAACCCGATCTTCAGAGAACTATCAATGTGGATATCCGTTATGTCCTTTTCATCATTGATAAATTCGCCGGAGCTACTAACCTGATCAATGAACTGACCCTGGTTCAGTAGAGCAAACTTTTATTTTTTCTCAGATCCCCGGTATGATATTTCATTCAATACCGGGGATTTTTTATTGCTTTTGAGCTGAATTTTCAGCGATGGTTTAAGCTCCTTTATCGACAGAAATAACCCCATTGCAGATTAGGCCTGAATATCTTAACAGGGGGTTGATTTCTTCCCTATATTAGCGCTGATTTTCAATCGTATCGGATGAAGCTTAAATATAAAATACTAATCCATCTGGTCTTCTGGTTATACATTTTTAACCAGGCGGCATTCCCTTATTTTTTAAATAAGGAAGTCCCCTATCTGGTCCCTGACCTCATCATCCATATGCTCACGGGAATGCTTTCTTTTTATGTGTTTTACTTCTCGTTCAAATATCTTTTCAGGCTTAAGAACAAATTTCTCGGCATCCTCATCGGTCTTGCACTTGCATGTCTAGTAATGGCCGGAAGGGTGGGTATGGAGTATCCGTTCTGGAAATATATTGTCCATTATGACATGTCGAAAATGCCCTTTAACAGGGAGTGGGTCTTTAATGATATCCGCCTGATCGTCATATTTTTTATATACAGCCTCCTGATCCGGCTGGCAATCAACTGGTATGAAAACCAGAAATTCCAGGCCGATTTCGTCAACCAGAAACAGAAAAGCGAACTTGCCCTGCTGCGGTCACAGGTAAATCCTCATTTCTTCTTCAACACACTCAATAATATCTATTCACTCGTTTACCAGAAATCGGATGACGCCCCTGAAGCAGTTATGAAATTGTCGTCGATCATGAGGTATATGCTGTATGATGCCACCACCGACAAAGTACTGCTTGAAAAAGAGATCGAATACCTTAAAAGTTTTATAGAACTTGAGAAACTGAGGTTAAGGAATAAAGACTTTGTTTCGCTTACCATCAACGGGCAGTCCGATGGGCTGACCATAGCCCCGATGATACTGATTCCTTTCGTTGAGAATGCATTCAAGCATGCCAGCCGTACCGTGGCAGCGCCGGGTATCATGGTCCGCCTGGATATCAGCGCTAAGGAAATTGTTTTTGAAGTGAAAAATTACATTCGTAAAAACCAGCACTCACCCAAAGACCAGCAGGGAGGCATAGGGCTTACCAATATCCAGCGGAGGCTCGAATTGCTTTATCCACAGAAATTCAGCCTGGATATAACACCTTCTGAAGAATTATTTATCATCAAATTAATAATACGAAACTGATGCAGATCGATTGTATTGCAATAGATGATGAACCCCTGGCTCTTGATATCATAAGGGATTATTGCTCGAAAGTGTCTTTTCTCAATCTCTTAAAGACGTTTGACAATGCGGTGGATTCCATTGAATTTATCCGCTCAGGCAAGGTCGCCCTGATATTCCTGGATATACAGATGGAAGAACTTACGGGCATTCAACTTCTCAACTCCCTTCAGAACCCTCCCTTTGTGATTTTCACCACTGCTTATGAAAATTATGCCATCCAGGGATTTGAACTGGATGTCATTGATTATATGCTTAAACCTATATCATTTGCAAGGTTTTTAAAAGGGGTTAACAAGGTTTATGAACGCATGCAGCTAGAAAATAACCTGCGCGAAAAAACAGCTCCGAATGATCCCAGGGCCGCTATACATTCCTATTTCTTTGTCAAGACAGAAACCAGGATGGAAAGGATAGAATGCCCTGATGTTCTGTATGTTGAAGGCATGGGGGATTACTGGAGAATAGTTACAAGAACAAGAAGGATTATGACCCTTATGAATTCTAAAAAACTTGAAGAAGTGCTTCATGAACCTTTGTTTTGCCGGGTCCATAAGTCGTTTTTCGTAGCCCTCGACAAGATTGAATCCATTGAAAGGAACCGTATCAAGATCCTCGATAAATACATCCCTATAAGCGAAACTTTCCGCAAGAACTTTTTTGACCTGATCGAGAAGAACAAACTTGCCTGAACTATTTTCTGAACCGTTCCAGCAGTGACTGGTCATGGAATTCCTTTGCAAGGCCTTCAATGGTCGGGAACGGAACCTCAAACAGGTCAAGTATCATCAGTGCATCCAGACAGTTATTGAACAAGGGGTCTATGTTGAATCCCAGGACCTCTGCATTTACACTCAGGTATTTCTTAAGAAGTACTGGAGTTCTGTACATTGGGTCAAAATCATGCACAAAACTGTCAAGCCTGCCAACATCTTTCTCGGTATATTTATGGAAAAGGTCAGTTTCAATTATCCTCAGGGGATTTAGCTTATATGGATTCCTGGCTCTTATGTATTCGGCAAATTCCGAATTGAAATAATTTGCCTTGAGGAACTCCACGCAAAGTGTTTTTGAAATTGGCTTGAACTCATTGCTGATGCTTACCGGCCCCAGCAGGTATCTGTAGTTGGGGTTTTTGAGTAAAAGGTAGAGTATCCCTTTCCAGAGCAGGAACAAAGGAAGCGGTTTTTTCTGGTATTCCCGGATGATGAACGAACGGCCGAGTTCCAGTGAAACATTGAGGATGGGAGCGAATTTCCTGTTAATTTTAAACAGGCTTGTTATATAAAATCCTTTCATCCCGAACTCAGTGAGTATCTGATTCCCCTTCCCTACCCTATACCCCCCAACCAGTTGTTTTTCAGTTTCATCCCAGATAAAAAGCTGCTCGAAATAGGAATCATACTGGTCAATATCCATATTCTTATTTGTACCCTCCCCAACCTCCCTGTAAGTCATCTCCCTCCTCCTTCCAAGCTCCTTCAGGATGTTTGGAATTTTTACCGGGGGAGCGCAAAAAACAAAGTTTTCCTTGACCCTGAACAGAAGGTTTTCATCTTTCAGTTGTTCAATTTCTTTAAGGATCCGGTTCTCTGGGGTCGCATCCATAATTTGCTCAGCCGGGTGCAGCCTGCGCCTGTAAGTGATGTTCTCAGGCGTTCCATTCAAACCGAGTATATAGGTTTTCATTCGAAGAAACCTGCCAAAGTCGCTGATATCTTTAAATTCATCCTGTTCGTCAACCAAAACCGGAGTTCCGATTCGGACCCTGATGCTTTTCCTTTCCTTATTATACAACTCTGACGGAAGTTTAAGGGTTCGCAGAACAGGGTGTATGAAACCAAGAACATTGAACTGTATGCTGTTATGGCCTTCGAAATATACCGGGACTATCGGGACCCTTGCTTTTTTAATAAACTTCAGCATGGAATGCTGCCACTCCCTGTCGGTGATGCCGCGTTGCTTAAGCTTATAACTACTGACCTCCCCGGCAGGAAAAAAACCCATGGGGTGACCGTTTGCAAGATGGACGATGGCATCCTTTAAGCCCCCGAAACTGGATTTTACATCTTTATGTGTTTCAAAAGGGTTTACCCCAATAAAGTAAGTCTGTAACGGCAGGATCCGGGTCAGCAAAAAATTCACCAGCACTTTATAGTCGGGCCTCAGCTTATTGATCAGGGAGATCAGTATCAGCCCGTCAATTCCACCATACGCATGGTTTGATATCGTGATGAAACTACCCTCAGGGGGAATATTTTTAAGGTCATCTATGGGGGCAGTATAAGATATCATTATATCCTCCAAAACCTTATCCAGGAATTCGGGCGGTGGAAGGTGAATATTATCGCTGTAAGTTTTATTGACCAGGTCCATCCTGAGAAGCCTGAAAATGATTTTTGCAAGCTTTTCGCCCCCGAACACCTGGAGTGCTTTACTGGCCCCGACAAGGTCTTTTGAAGAAATAAGGTCCATTTCAGAGTATAATATAGTCCATCTGTTTTCTTGAGAGATCGATCTTCTTTACCCTGATCCTTACCTTGTCGCCCAGTTTGTAAACATTCCCGTACCTCTGCCCTGTTACCCTGAAATTCTCCTCATCAAGGTAGTAATAGTCGTCGTCCAGGTCCCTTAACTTGATCATCCCTTCGCACTTCGTCCCTATAATCTCGGCATAGATTCCCCATTTACTTACTCCCGAAATCAATGCATCGAATTCCTGTCCTATTTTATCCAGCATGTATTCAGCCTGTTTGTACTTTACGGATGCCCTTTCGGCGTCGGCAGCGCGTTTTTCCATATCCGATGCATGTTCGCACTGTTGCTCATATTCAGCAGCAGGTACCGATGGCTTGTTGCCCAGATACTCCTGAAGAAGCCGGTGGACTATCAGGTCGGGGTACCTGCGTATAGGCGAAGTGAAATGCGTGTAATACGGAAATGCCAGGCCGTAATGCCCTATGTTTTTCGTCGTATAAAAGGCCTTGGCCATCGTTCTTATGGCGACGCTTTCAACCATATTCTCAGCACCTGTGCCCTTGATGTCATGAAACAGCTGGTTAAAGGAATGAGCCATTGATTTTTTTGTGGATAGCTTCAGTGAAAACCCCAAACGCTCGACCAGTTGTGTGAAGATCTCCAGCTTTTCGGGATTCGGTTTATCATGTACCCGGTAAACAAAGGTTTTAGGCTGTACGTTCGGTTTCTGCTTCCCAACCCATTCGGCCACTTTTCTGTTTGCCAACAGCATGAAGTCTTCTATCAGCTTGTTAGAATCTTTCATCTCCCTGATATAGATACTTAAAGGGCGGCCTTTCTCATCCAGCCTGAACCTGACTTCCTGTGTCTCAAAATTAAAAGAACCTTTTTTAAAGCGTTCTTCCCTGAGTTTTAATGCAATCCCGTTCAGAACGGTAATTTCTTCGGCATATTCGCCTTTCCCCGATTCAATAATGGCCTGGACCTCTTCATAAGCAAACCTTCTGCAGGAATGAATAACGGTTTTACCAAACCATTCACTGCAGATCTTCCCGTGTTCGTCAAATTCAAATACCGCCGAAAAACAAAGCCTGTCCTTGTCGGGCTGAAGTGAGCAAAGCTGGTTCGACAAGCGTTCGGGAAGCATCGGTATTGTTTTATGCACCATGTAAATTGAAGTTCCTCGTTCAAAAGCCTCTTTGTCGATCTCAGATCCCTTTTGAACATAATACGATACATCGGCAATATGAACGCCAGCTTCCCAATTCCCGTTCGGCAGCTTCTTCAGGGAAACGGCATCGTCGAAATCCTTTGCATCTTCAGGGTCGATAGTAATCGTAAATACTTTCCTGAAGTCCCTCCTTATGCTTATCTCAGCCTCGGGAATAATTTCAGAAATCCTCTCAGCCTCGGCTTCGGTCTTTGCTGAAAATGACAGAGGAAAATCGTATTCGGCCAGTATGGCCTGCATTTCCACCTGATTGTCGCCTGGCTTGCCCAGGATCTGGATTACCTTGCCAAAGGGGTTCTGGGCATGCTCCGGCCATTCAGTGATCACGGCAACCACTTTTTCTCCGTTCCTGGCGCCGTTCAGGTCGGGTTTTTGTATCAGTATTTCAACGGGTACCGACGGGTTATCAGGAATCAGAAAGGCAAAATTTTTGCTTGCTTCGATTATCCCGACAAACTGACGCTTATGTCTTTTTACGACCTCGGTAACCTGCCCTTCCCTCTTATGTCCTTTCCGGATCGGGAACAAACTCACCCTTACAGTATCCCCGTGAAGGGCATGATGTGTGTTTTCGGCAGCAATAAAAATGTCTTCCGACCCGTCCTCAGGAATGATATAGGCTTTGCCGGTCTGTTTCATATCGACCCTTCCTGTGACTTCCCGGCTCATCTCCTTTTTAAACCGTTCGCTTTGGGTATTGATCTGGTATTTCCCCCGCTTTGATTCTACGAGTTCTTTGCCCATGAGCAGGCGTTCGACGATCAGTCTAACCTTGTCCCTGCCGGCCCGTTCATCGATGCCCAGACGGGCCGAAACCTGCTTGTAATTGAAACTGCTGAAAGGATTTTGCTGGAACACTTCCTTTACTGACCTCACAAGGTTGATTCCGTCACCGGTAATTCCCTTATTTGCTTTTTTTTTCATGCCGATAACTTTAAAACTGAATTATTGAAGAAATTCCGGATGCGGTATCGCTTCAATTAGTGAACTAGTGTATGCATCCTGAGGATTTGTAAAAATACGGTCGGCATCCCCCGTTTCAACTATGCTGCCGTTTTTCATCACGATGATCCTGTCCGACATGTACCTTACAACACTGAGATCATGTGAAATGAAGATGTAGGTAAGCCCGAATTCCGATTTAAGGTCGTTAAGCAGGTTTAGGACCTGCGCCTGCACCGAAACATCCAGCGCTGAAACGGATTCGTCACAGATCAGGAGCTGAGGTTCAACGGCCAGTGCCCTGGCTATACAGATTCGCTGCCGCTGCCCACCTGAAAATTCATGAGGGTACCTGTCAAAATGTTCAGGCTGCAAGCCGACTTTTTCAAGCAATTCCATAACCTTGATTTTTCTTGCCTTGTCGTTGCCGAAAAGGTAGTGCACTTTCATAGGCTCAAGAATTGCCGCTCCGGCTGTAAGCCTTGGATTAAGCGATGAATAAGGATCCTGAAAAATGATCTGAAGCTGTTTCCGCAGTGCTTTCAGCTTTTCTTTTGAGATCAGGGTGATCTCTTCGTCCCTGAAAAGAATCCTGCCGGAATCGGGAGGTATTAACTCAAGAACGGCCCTTGCCAAGGTGGTTTTACCGCTTCCCGACTCCCCTACAATCCCCAGGGTTTCGCCCGGGAATACATTGAAGCTGACATTATCAACGGCTTTCGTCCCTGGAAAATGCTTTACAAGATCTTTGACCTTGAGCACCGGCTCAAGCCGGTACATTCGGGAATGTTTTTTCTCCCTTTCTTCCGCGCCGATTAATTCCAGCCCTGTTTGTCTTGCCCCATTGATAAAGTCGGCTACCATCGGCAGCCTTTTCAACCTGGCATCCAGGGGAGGCCTGCAGGCAAGCAAACCCTGTGTATACGTTTGCTGAGGATGGGTAAAAATCTGCGAAACACTTCCCTGTTCTACTATTTTGCCTTTATACATAACGATAACCCTGTCGGCAAAACCTGAAACCAGGCCCAGGTCATGGGTAATGAACAAAATCCCCATCTGCCTGTTTTTCTGAATTTGTTTCAGCAATTGCAGGATATTCCTTTGCACTGTTACATCCAGCGCTGTTGTAGGTTCGTCTGCAATCAGGAGTGAAGGGTTGCAGGAAATAGCCATTGCGATCATTATCCTCTGCTTCTGCCCCCCCGATAACTGATGGGGATAAGCCCTGAAGATGCGCTCCGGTTGTGGAAGCATTACTTCTTTGAACAGTTCAAGCGTGGCCGCCACTGCACCGGCTTTCGGGATGTCATTGTGCGCACGGATTCCCTCACAAACCTGGTCCCCGCAGGTAAATACCGGATTCAAAGAGGTCATTGGTTCCTGGAAAACCATTGCAATGCTTTTTCCCCTGATGCCGGTCATCATATGTTCGGATGCCCTTTGAATGTCAACCAGCTGCCCTCCTTTAGCCCGAAAACTGATCTGCTCTGCTTCCGCCTTGCCCGGTGGATCCGGAATCAGTTTCATTACCGAAAGGGCTGTGACTGATTTTCCCGATCCCGATTCTCCGACAATCGCAAGTGTTTCGGAAGCGAACATATCAAAGGCGATTCCGTCAACAGCCAACGTATATTCCTTTCCCCGTCGGAACCTCACTTTAAGGCCTTTTACTTCCAGGAGTCTTTCCTGTGATACTTCATCCATGAAGGATTGTTTTGTCAGAAAACCTGATCAAACCTACGGTAATTTTTGTAGAATTCTTACATGTGTTGATAAACTTTTACGTATCACTTTTTTGATGAAGGCGGATTAAGCAGAATGTGGACTGATGATTTTCTCGGCTTGGTCTTCCCAAGGATTTGCAGCGGTTGCGGCAATTCCCTATGGAAACATGAAACTGTTCTATGCGATGCCTGTTTTTACCATCTTCCGCGTACAAATTTTCACCTCCTCGGCGATAATCCCGTGAACAGAATTTTCTGGGGCCGGGCGGATATTCTCTCGGCCACTTCTTTCCTGCTGTTTAACAAGGGAAGCAAGGTACAGAACATGATGCATGCTTTAAAGTACAAGGGGCGAAAAGATATTGGAGTATTCCTGGGCGAAGAATTCGGAAAAATTCTCAGATCCTGCCATCCCTATTCCATGTCGGAAATCATTATACCAGTTCCCCTGCACAGGAAAAAATACCTTAAAAGGGGCTATAACCAGAGCGAACAATTTGCTATCGGGCTTTCCTCTGC
The DNA here is from genome assembly GCA_903877385.1 of uncultured Bacteroidales bacterium. GTDB lineage: Bacteria > Bacteroidota > Bacteroidia > Bacteroidales > FEN-979 > CAIRDP01. The sequence continues at coordinate 25,212 of CAIRDP010000006.1, read as the reverse complement.
CATGAACATTCCTTTTACCACTCAATGCCTGTTGAGGAAAAATTCAAGCGAAACACAGACTCATAAATCAAGGTTCTTACGCTGGCAGAACGTGAAAGACATTTTCTACATAAAAGATCCGGATAAAATCGCCGGGCAGAAAATACTCCTGGTTGATGATGTCGTTACCACGGGAGCAACACTTGAGTCGTGCATCTCAGCCATAGCTATGATTCCGGGCGTTGTCATAAGCGTGGCAACCATTGCCTATGCCAGGTTATGACTGCCATTACAGTTTTTGAGCCACAACTACGGCTTTCTTTACCCTTGAGTGTTTGCCTGAAGAACTTATGCTTTCCGAAAAAACAAGATAATATCCCATCGGAACCCTGAGGTTATTATCGGCTGTTCCGTCCCAGATGAATAATGTATCCTCTGATACTGTTGAAGGACCAGCTATGGTTTTAACCATATTTCCTTTTATGTCGAATATCCTTAATGTAAGCAAAGTTCCCGCCTCAACACCGTTCACCCTGATATAAAGAAGATCCTCCCTGCCGTCATTATCGGGTGAAATTACAGAACTGCTCAGCTGAAGATCAATCCCGTTTCCAGGCTCGACGGCATAATGTGAATTTTCATACCCGGGGCTGGCAAATCCCGAAGTTTCAGATGCAGACTGCCAGCTTGATCTGCTGTTTGAAGGCAACTGCGGGTTCAGGCGCTCAAGCGATACGCCCTTTGTACTTGCCAGGAAGGGTAAATGCATGTTCTGGTTATACCTCATTTCATCCAGCAGCAAGGAATCTACGTTGGATATGAGGCATACTGAACCGGAATCTGAATCCATGGAAGGGAAATGTTCATCCCCTTCTATTTTACCCCGGTCTGGCGTATAATACCTTGAACACAATTTGGCCGAATCGGCAGTGATAACATAGTAATCCCCGGGATACAGCATCCTTTCAGTCTTACAAAGCGCTTCGTACTTCTTTGCAGTTTGACTGCCGCCTTCCGCCCCGACCGATAACGTACTTAAATCAACCACTTTGAATGAACGGTTGAAAAATTCAATAAACCTGGAACCGGCTGCATCCGGATAAAACAGAACTTCATTGATAATAAGATCTCCGGGCTTGGCAGACCCGGGAATATAATAGCAAAAATAAACAGAAGTATCCATAAGAATATTATCCGAATAATCGCTGATATTTTTAATTTCCAGGGTGTCACAATAAAAGTCATTTTCACCTGCATTTATTCTTATATATATAATTGAAGGTTCATCCTTTATTATATAGGCTTTTAGAATTTTTTCAGGGCTATTTTTTAGCGAGAAATCAAGATCCTTATCAAGACATGTTGAATCAATGGGTTCAGTGAATTTTATTCGGATTGTCAAACTGTCCGAAAAACCGACTGAAATAAGCCCAGGTGGTATGGTGTCGTGAATTATTCCGCCCATATAAAAATCATCAAACCAGAATTTGTTTGAATTGCTCGAGGTATACCTGCAAAACACACCCAGGCAGGCTGAGGGGACCGCCGCTTTATCGTTAAAGCAGCCAAATCTAGTGAATGTATGGCCCCCTGTACTGTCGGCATAAAAATCCCATGTTCCTGCAGAATCCCTGCAGATCTTAATCCTGAAAATATTTATGGAATGATTGGTCCTGAGGACCGGTAGCTTTAAGATTGGCGTATTAATGGCCCCGTTTTTTCTGAATAAAACAAGGCTGTCACCCGATCCGCCCATTTGAAGATACACTGCGTTTATTGACCTTTTCAGATCCGGGGAATCTGACCCGAGGTATATTCTTGCGTAATTATTCAACGAAGTGTTAAACGACATTTTGATCCAGAAAGACCATTCCATGTCGGCCAGGCTGATGCCGGGAGTAAAAAGGCAGGATGTATCGGATCCCGATGAGTATAGTTGCAGCTGATGCTGTGAATTAACCGTAAAGGCCGACGTATCGCCGGTCCAGGAAGGCTTGGAATTGAAATCTCCGTCACTGAAATCATCCCTCACCTGGGTAAAAGCCATCATGGGAATAAGTACAGTCAGGAAAATCAATACTCGCAATTTTAACCTTTGCATTTCGAAAAGATATTATATGTACTTAATCCGGCAAAAACAGAAAAGTGATATACAAAGGCAGGAATTGTTGCGTTATCTTTGTTGAAAATTTCAAATCATGAAACTTGCTATAGTTGGCGCGACCGGTTTGGTAGGAAGGGAGATAATCAAAGTGCTGGAAGAAAGACATATCCGGCCCGAAGAATTTTATCCTGTAGCTTCCTTAAAATCTGTTGGTTCATTGATTGAATTTGCCGGCAAGTCATACAAAGTGATGGATCATGCCGGGCTCATTTCCATGAAGCCTGAAGTGGCCATATTCAGTGCCGGTGCGGGCACTTCAAAGGAATGGGCCCCAAAGTATGCCGAAGCCGGAATAACTGTGATTGATAACTCTTCGGCCTGGAGGATGGATGAGGATGTCCCCCTGATCGTTCCGGAAATCAATGCCGGCATCATCAAAAAATCCGATAAAATTATTGCTAATCCAAACTGTTCTACCATACAGCTGGTCATGGTGCTTGCGCCCCTTCACCTGAAATACAGGATTAAAAGAATTGTTGTAGCCACATATCAATCGGTTACAGGAACAGGTATCGGTGCGGTTCGGCAGCTTGAAAATGAACGTGCCGGGATCAGTGGTCCCCTGGCTTACCCTCATCCCATTGACCTTAACCTTTTTCCACACGGTGGCAGCTTCCTGCCAAACGGCTATACTACCGAAGAGGAGAAGCTGATAAAAGAAACCCAAAAAATCCTCAATGATTATTCTATACGAATCACAGCCACCATTGCAAGGGTACCCGTGATAGGCGGACATTCCGAGGCTGTTAACATAGAATTCGAAAATGACTTTGTGCTGGAAGACGTTTCGGGTTTGCTGGGAAACACAAGCGGTGTGGTAGTTCAGGACAATCCTTCCGAAAATCTTTATCCCATGCCTCTTTTTTCAAAAGGCAAAGATGAAGTATTTGTTGGTAGGATAAGACGTGATGAAAGCCAGGCAAATTCTTTAAACCTTTGGGTGGTTGCCGACAACCTGAGAAAAGGTGCAGCTACCAATGCCGTGCAGATCGCCGAATTCCTCTTTGGGGATCATCCCTCCGGGCATTGATTTAACTCAATATAGTAATTGATAAAAAGTCATTGATTTTTTGCTATTTATCAATTCTTTTGTTATTTTTGTGCTATCGCAAAAGTGCATTTTGTTGATTTATAACGAACTGACTTCTTTTTCCCGGGGATTCATCAATTAAACAAACAGCTTAGTCCGGGAATGGTTTCTTTGACGGAGAAAGAATGAACGGAAAACCAATGTTTTTTTTAAACTGCGCTGACTGTAATTGCAAATCTTTTATTTTTAAAAGTCTTAAAAATGAGGAGCTTGAACAAATAAATACAGGGAGGTTTCACGTTGCTTATAAAGCCGGTGAGATCATGTTCAAACAGGGAACTCCATCCTCACATTTCATTTGCGTTACTTCGGGTTTAACCAAAATCTATATCGAAGGATACGGCAAGAACCTTATTCTTGCATTGGTAAAGCCTGTAGATTATATTTTTGGCCCCGGGGTGTATCTCGACAATAAACATTATTACTCTGCCTCTGCAGTCGAGGACACTACTGCCTGCCTGGTAGATACTTCCATATTTAAAAAACTGATCCGTTCTAATCCTGATTTTGCCGAAGATTTTATAAAGCGCACCTCCGCCCAAACACTGTTTAATTTTGAACAGGTAATCAGTCTTACCCAGAAACAGATGCATGGCCGCATTGCTGATGCCTTGTTTTATCTTTCCGAGAAAATATACTGTACCAACCCTTTTAATATGACTATCTCACGACAGGACCTGGCTGATATTTCAGGAATGTCGAAGGAAAGTGCGATCAGGATCCTCAAGGAATTCAAGGAGGAAGGCATACTCACAGTTGACGGGAATATCTTTGAAATATTAAATATCAAGCAACTAAAACAGATCAGCGAAACCGGCTGAGAAAAACAACCCGGTTTCAGATGATGTCTGCACGTTTGACCATTGACATATATCAATCAAGGATTGAGGCATATCATTTCTTTCAGAAACAAATCTCACCTTTCTGTTAAATTTCTAACAACTAAAATTAATATTTTTGTCGTGCAAGAATTTTGCACCATTGTCTGCTATCTATAAATGCATTTATTAACAAAATTTGAAAGAATATGAAAAGATTACTCTTGTTAGTACTATCGGGGATCATGGTTATGGCGGTTTCCGGTCTTATTTTTATCGGTTGTACCAAGGAAGGCCCCCAGGGCCCCGCTGGTGCCAACGGATCAAACGGTAAGGATGCGAATGCAACCTGTACCCTTTGCCATACCTTTAGTGATACCATCGTTGTAAAAGTTTTCCAGTATGATGCTTCAAAACATGCATCAGCAAGTACCATTGCTGAGGCTGCCCGTAGTGGTTGTTCCGGCTGCCACAGTCATGAAGGTTTCCTGGAAAAACTTCAGACAGGTTCAACAGTAACACAGGCTTATGCAGATGCAGCTCCTATCAATTGCCGCACCTGTCATTTAATTCACAGCACCTATACCCCGGCCGACTGGACTTTGAGAAGCGTTACCCCGGTTCATCCGTATATTGATACGACTGCTTCCATTGACCTTTCGGTTACTACTAATGGAATAGTAGACGGTACCTCAAACCTTTGCGGCAAATGCCACCAGGCCAGGCCGGCAGTTCCCCCTCTGACCAATCCTAAGGGAACAGATACCATTGCAATCACCAGCAACCGCTGGGGACCGCATCACGGGCCACAATTCCTCATGCTCGCTGCAAAAGGTGCTTATGAAATGGGTACTGCTGCTTTCAGAACATCACCCCACAAGGATAAGGCAACCTGCCATGACTGCCATCTCGGAACTGCACAAGGCAATTTTGTTGGAGGTCACACTCTTACCATGTCAAGTTTAAGCACGGGCGACAATGTTGCGGTTTGCAAACCCTGCCATGCCTCAATCGGAACCACCTTTGATTATAACGGAGTCCAAACTGAAATTACCACTAAATTAAACCAGTTAAAAGTTTTACTTGTACAGAACAATATTCTTGACTCTGTCAACATGGTTCTCAAAGGCTCGATAAGTGCAACCAAGCCCTTTAAACGCCCCCAGATCCAATTGGCAATTTACTGGAATTTCTCGATGGTCTATGCTGACCGCAGTATGGGCGTTCACAACCATCTTTATACCCTTGATATGCTTACTGACGGCATCCAATATTTTACCGGATTAAAAAAATAATTCTGGTATAATCTATCAGAAAAGGCTTCAGGAAAAGCAATCCTGAAGCCTTTTTTCATAAAAAATTAAGATTTCAGAATCGTCATTTTTAACACTAAACATTGAAAAATGAAAAAATTAGTCAACCTTTTAACCGTTTTTCTGGTACTTGCTTCTCTTTCGGCCTGTAAATATGCCACAATAGTACCCGATGTTCCCTCACCCAATGTTCCAGTGCTTTATTCAACCCAGATCCAGCCAATTTTTAATTCAGGCTGCACTTGTCATAAACCAGGCGGCCCTGTTCCTAATCTCACAGCAGGAAGTTCATATAAAAGTCTGATGGACAATAGCCTGGTTGTTGCAGGGAATGCCTCATCCAGTGTACTTTATCAGGAAATCACTACTGGAGCAATGTCGGCATACTGCGACGCAACTTCTGCCGGGCTGATCAAGAACTGGATTAACCAGGGTGCTTTGAACAATTAAGTATTAACATGAATAAAACCATTACCATGACAATCAAAAAGATCATCTTCAGCATAATATTCGTTTTCTCGGGCCTTGCTGTGTCTTTCGCACAGGAAGCAACGGATTCAGCTTCCGTCCCTGTAAAAAAGCCTCTTGAAAAAAGGGCTTTCGAGAGCGGAATTTTTATGGATTACCAGACCGTGGATCAGCCCCCGGCACATACCCTTGAATTTGTCCTTGAACACCGTTTCGGAACCATCCAAAACAAATGGACCGATATCTTTGGCCTTTGGGGCGCTTCCAACATACGCCTGGGACTGAACTTCACCCCGGTGAAAAACCTTGTTATCGGGCTTGGTACTACTAAAAATCATATGGTACAGGATTTTCAGGTGAAATACACTTTTTTGCATCAGCGTAAAGGCGGATGCCCTCTCACCATTGCTTATTATGGCAACCTGGGGCTGGACGCTTCCGATCGTAAAGTTTTCGGAATGAATTACAAATTCAGCGACAGGTTTTCCTGGTACCATGAATTCATGTTCGCCCGCCGTTTCTGCAAAATGTTCTCGATGCAGCTTGGTCTGGCTTACTCTCATTTTAACAAAGTCGATTCGGTTTCCACCAACGATGTTGCATCCTTTTCACTGCTTGGCCGTTTGAAGGTTAGTCCACAGTCATCCCTTATCCTGGCTTTTGAACAGCCAATCGTCGTGAATTATGACCCGGCTTTTGTTGTCAGATATCCAAACCATTGGCTTTCGGTTAAAAGCGGAGTTGCTCCTTACCAGAACATCAGCCTTGGCTGGGAAATTTCAACAAGTACGCATACTTTCCAGATCTTTTGTGCTGTCGCAAACGGCATTGTGCCCCAGTACGTCACAGCTATGAATAAAACCAACGATTTCTGGAACGGATACATACTTTTCGGCTTTAACATTACCCGTTTGTGGAGTTTCTAATGTAATTGTACGAACAACGTTTAAACAACCCGGACCTGTAAGTAATACCATCCGGAACTCCGGGCAAAAGATGAAATATAAACCCTTAATAAACCAAATTGGATTATGAAAACAACACAGAGAATCATCACAGTTCTGATCACCATGGTGATCGCAATTTTCTTCATCACAGGAAACTCCTTTGCTCAGGCTAAAAAGGCATGGGATATCCCTGCTGCTGCAAAATCTGTTAAAAGCCCGGTAAATCTTAAAGATGCAGGCGTTGTTAACAATGGCAAAGATCTTTGGGCAAAGCATTGCAAATCCTGCCACGGTGGTAAAGGCCTTGGCGACGGTCCAAAAGCCGCTTCTTTGAAAACAAATCCCGGTGACTTCACTGCCGCTGCTTTCCAGGGTCAGTCCGACGGCGATATTTTCTTCGAAACCAGCAAAGGCCGCGATGAAATGCCGTCTTACGAAAAGAAAATTCCTGAAGCTAACGATCGTTGGGCTTTGGTTGCTTACATGCGCACACTGAAAAAATAATCCAGTGTATTAAAACACTATACGAATGGGTGTTTGCTTTCATTCAAAGTAAACACCCATTTATTTTATTCTATTGATCTTTAACCGGTAATTAACTAGTCCTATCTATGATTTACAGAGCAAATATCCGTCCTGCATGGGTTGTTCTCGTCCTCTTACTCTGTTTTGCCCTTGCTTTTACTCTGGCTAAAACCACAGATTCTTCTCCCGGTGACAAAACTGAAAAGCAGGAAAATATTATAAAAATTGATCTGACAAAGTTTAAAAACAGCGAGAATAACGAACATTGCCTGAAGTGCCACGGTCAGTCAAAATATACGTATGAAAATGACGAGACTAAGAAGATGGTGAATAAAAGAATGTACTCGGAACTTATTATTAACCGCAATGAATTCTACGTGTCCAACCACAAGGGTTTTAAGTGTACCGACTGCCATTCTGAAGATTACGCCGCATTTCCTCATGCCGGTAACCTGCGTATGGAATCCAAGCCCAATTGCCTGGATTGTCATGGGGGGGATGAAAAATACGCCAAATTCCAATTCGAAAAGATTGATACTAACTTTATGGCCAGTGTTCATTCACAAAAACACAGCCAGGATTTCACCTGCTGGATGTGCCACAATCCACATACTTACAAGATTAAAGCCAGAACCAACGAGAACCTGAAGGAAACCATCACTTATGACAACCTGATTTGCCTGAACTGTCATAGCGATATAACGAAATATGAATTGCTTACCGATAAGAGGAAACCAAATCTTCTTGACAAGCATGACTGGCTCCCAAATCAGGCCTCACATTTCACAAATGTCCGCTGCATTGAATGTCATACACAGAATAAAGATACACTGATCGTTGCCCATCAGATAGTTCCAAAAAACCTGGCGGTTAAAAAATGTGAATCCTGTCATGCAAAAAATTCAATCCTTTATGCTTCGCTGTATAAATACCAGGTGCAGGAAAATATTTCACGGAAAGGATGGGTTAAAGGTTTAATTCTGAGCGAAACCGCCACTATCGGTCCCGATCAGGACAACACACTGAACATCATCAGCATTGTAATTTTCACTTTTACAATAGCTGCTATTCTGATTCATGCTTTTCTTCGTATCCGAAATTCAAAATAAACATGGAAGATCATACTAACGAACCTCTGTACCTTTATCCCATCTGGATAAGATTATGGCATGTACTGAATGCCCTGCTTTGCCTGACCCTTATTGTAACCGGACTTAGTATCCAGTTTGCAAACCCGACGATAACCGTCAGGTTTAATGTTGCTGTTGTCATTCATAATATTGCAGGAGTGCTCCTGTCAATCAATTATATCATATTTTTCATCGGCAATTTATTTACAAAAAATGGCGCATATTACGTGATTGAAGTCAAAGGTTATTTTAAACGTTTGAAAACCCAGTTTCACCATTATACTGTAGGTGTTTTCAGGAAGGAAAAAGCTCCCTTCCCGGTAACACCGGATTCAAAATTCAATCCTTTGCAGCAAATCTCTTACGTGGGTGTAATGTATATTATTATACCCCTGGTCATACTGTCGGGCTTAGGGTTATTATATCCCGAAATTACGGTCCACAGCCTCCTTGGAATCAGCGGGCTCGATTATACCGATCTGTTGCATCTTTTCTGCGGGTTTATGGTGACTCTCTTTTTATGCATTCATGTTTATTTTTGCACCTTCGGGAAAACTGCCATCAGTAACTTCAAGAGTATTGTTAACGGGTATCATTAAAAAAAATAAATCCCTGCTCTGAATCCAGCCTCTTTTTACGTAGTTTTGGGCCCATGAGCAAAGCTGCCTCAAATAAAGCCTCAAAACCGGTTCACCCGGGCATACATTTATCCGAAATGCAGGCCGTTCAGAATTATTGTATCAGGGGCCTGGTTGTTCATGGAAATCACCTTGGGAGGACTCTTGGTTTTCCTACTGCCAATATCCAAACCCCGGCGGCTCAACCGAAAATGATTCCAAACGGAGTTTACCTTGTGAGTGTTATGCTCCAGGAAAGAAAATTCTTCGGGTTGTGTAATATTGGCCTGCGTCCCACTATAGGCGGAAAACATCTGGTAATCGAGGTAAATATTCTTGATTTTTCTGAAGATATTTATGGAAAAGAAATCTCCGTATCAGTCCTCCGGATCATTAGAAAAGAGAAAAAATTTCAGAATCTTGACCAGCTCGTTAATCAGATCCGGCTCGACAGGATTAAAGCACTGAAGCTGCTTTCAATGCCCGATAAGGATCAGCCTGGCTGAAATTACCCCTTCTGTTTTCATTCTCGGGTTAAGATTCTCGATTTCAACTTTCAGAATCCCTTTTTTAGAACAATATAATTTTCTCTTTAGAAAAATCCTGCTTATGCAGGTATCTCCATTCAGAGTCCCTGAATAATTTCCGTTTTTATCGCGGATCTGTATCAGATATTCCTTAATCCTTTCTTCCCCCGAAGGCGTGTCAAGTATCATATTCAGAGGGATTTCGTCATAAACGAAAGATTTCTTACAACGAAGTTCAAAAATTACATCAAGGGTTTTTCCATTCTCTTTGACGGGTAATTCAAATTTCAGCTTATTATACCTCTGCCATGATCCTGTGGGAAAGTCAACATTCCTTTCCAAGGGTTTGTCGTGACCGCAGGAAGCCAGGAATAACATCAGGATCAACAGGGCTGAAGAGAGAATACCTTTTTGGTTAAGCGGATATTTTGTCATTAAAAACAGGGATATTTATTGTGAAAACCGTTCCGTTCGTTAAGGAGGCAAAAGTAATATCTCCGCCCATGTTGATGATGATTCCCTTTACAATCGCAAGACCCAGTCCAGCCCCTCCTGATTTGGTGGTGAAATTGGGAAGGAATATCCTTTCAGAAAGTTCATCAGGAATACCATTCCCATTATCTTCAATATCAACAGAATAATTTTTGCCTTTTTTGCAAACAGAAATTTTAATCAATCCTTTTTCTTTCTTGCTGATGGCTTGTGCAGCATTGTTCAGAAGGTTGGTGAAAACCCTTACAATCTGCCGCCGGTCGCCTTTGATCTTTGCCTGGTTTTCGGAGGTTTCAAGCCTGATCTCGATATTTTCCAGGCCCAGGTACATAGAAACCACAGAGGATAGGATCTCAATAAGATCAAGCTCTTCCGATACAGGAAGCGGCATTTTTGCAAAATCCGAAAACTCCGTAGCTATTGAAGAAAGAGAATCAATCTGCTCGGTCATTATTTTTGTAAATCTCTGTATCCTTTGGTTAAAATCCCCGGATTGTTCATCCCAGGTTTTCCTTAAATGCTGAACGCTGAGTTTCATCGGGGTTAATGGATTTTTTATCTCATGTGCAACCTGACGTGCCATTTCCCTCCAGGCGGTTTCCCTCTCGGATTTTGCAAGCTGGTCGGCGCTGAAAGCAAGTTCATCTATCAAACGGTTGTATTCCTCAACCAGGCGCCCTATCTCGTCCTGATGATACCAGTTTATCTTTTCATTGCGTTTGCCCAGTTGGAAACCTTCCATGCGGCTTACAAGTATACCAAGGGGAGCAGATAAATATCGGGAAATAGCAAATGAAATAAAAATACTTATCAGGATAAATAAAATATACAGGTTCATAAATGCTATAAGGAAATCATTGATCTCCTTTCTAAGATCCTCCTGACGCGAGAAAAAGGGCAGGTTTATATAAGCCAGTAATTCATTCCGGTCATTCAGCAGGGGGAAATAGGCCGAAATATAGTCATATGCTCCTATTTTCTCATCCTGGAAAAAGGCTGATTGCTTATTCTTTTTCAAATCTGTATATGCCCCGATATTCATTCTTCCGGAGATCAAACCTTCATCAAAAACCTGCGGCCTGCTCGACAGTATCAGCTTCCCATAAACTGAATATACATTAACATCCGTATAAAACATACCCGAAAGCCGCTGAAGGTCTTCCTCAAGAGCAGGGTTATCGGGTTTGTCGAGCTTATCTTTTTCACCAAATTTTTCCTGCATTTCCAACATTACCGACAAGGTACGTTCACTGAAGGAATCCATATTCTTCAGGTTGTTTAGCCGGATCAGAAAATACAATAAAAGGCACCCAAGGATCAGGAAGGAAACCACAATCATCCCAACGTTTGCAATCTGGAACCTGTTTTTCAGGGTGATAAATGAGAACTCCTTCATTGCCGAAGGCCTGTATACAAAATTCAGGAACAGGGTCAGGAGGGAAAACATTATAAAAAGGTAAGAGGCGGGAGAAATTAATCCAAGAAAACTGTCATTCTTTTTACTGACCAATAATTCCCTTGACTTGTCCAGGGTGTACCTGTAGTGGTTCATTCCGTCGAAATTAAAAAAAGAAGAAGAATCCGATAACCGAATCAGGTTGCTTAGATTCGTGGGATAGGAATATTTCCCGGTTTTATAAACCAGGTAGGCGTTCTGATACAATCCGTAGGAATAATTGCCAAGGTCAGGTATATTCATGATCCTCCTGTCGATAAGCAATTCAGGATATCCCATGTCTTTTGAGGGTGTTTTGGCTGTAAATTCTATAAAGATTTTAATTTCTCCTGCATTAACATTTTTCACAGAATCATGGGGTTTAAGTATTCCAAGGTATGTCTCGATACCTGTACCATAATCAAGATAAAAAAGATTTGGATTTGAGGTTTTTTCCCCGACTTTATCACAAACCTGCTGGAAATATTGCTCGCAATTATAAACATATCCCCTTGGCTGGATTTTTAGCATTTTTCCCGGGGGGCAAACTGTTATTTGCACCGTGAACCTGTTCCAGAAATCCCGGATATATCCGGAGTTTATTCTCCTGATCAAAGATTCTTCTTTGCCGGCATTAAAATCCCTGGTCATGGCAATAATGACCGAATCACTCAACAACTTATGCTCAAGTTTATTATAAAGAAGTTCCGTAACGGGATTTTTTTCATTTGCCAGCTGGATGGCTATCAGTTTTCGTTCTTCCTTTTCCCTTAAATACCCGGCATTATTGAATACCACAGTAACAAGTACTGCCATCCAAACCATGGGTAGTATGAAATTGGCAAAAGGGTTGCCCCTGGCTTTTCCGTCGAAATAAAAAAACAGAAGGGATAAATAGGCTGTAAATAATGCTGCAAGTATCATTGCTGTGTACCTGTCCATCCATGTCTGTTCCAATAAAAAAACAAAGGTTGTCCCAACTGCAATGATAAGGCCTTTATTGAATTTGCTGAATTTTTGTATAAAAAATCCTGCTGTTCCTGAAAACAGGTAAAATGCCATGGCAAGACAGTAAACGATCAGCAGTCCGATAACACTTTTTGCCCCTACTTTTGAAATGTCTTTCAGATCAAGAGAAAAGGAAGAATTCCTCAGCAGATCATCCAATCCAAAACAGAGGGATATATAGATTAATAAAATGAATGCAACTGCTACCCAGCCCTTAAGGCTTTTCACTGAAGTCAGCTTGACTTTATGTTTATCAGGTCTGACTAATTTTTTATATGCAATGAATGCGATTAACAACATGATCATTCCATTGAACAGGTAGTCTCCTGCAGATGGAAGAAAAACAGAAGAGGAATAGTAAAGGGGTGAAAATAAAACTGTGGAGTAAAGAGTTAAAGGAAAGGTAAACCACGCTTGGATTAAACGAAGCAGGATAACATCCGCGGTAAAAAACACAACGAAAAGAAAAGGTTTTCCATTAAACCATTCAATTGCTGAATTAGCAAAATACAATGCCATGCAAAATGAGAAAAAAGGTAACAGAAGGAGAATGAAAAGAAAACCGGCCTGCCCGTTATATGAAGAGACAAATCCCGAAAAGTCAAATGAAAACAATGGAATCTCATCCAGGGACCTGATAACATTCCCATTGAGGCCTGCCGAAATTTCCACACCTTCAGGCACCTTAAAATCTTCCTGGAATGAATTTTCCAGAAATTCATTTTCAAAAGAATATTCATGCTTTATAAGCATCAGGCAAACTGCCTTAATATTACCTTTTGCTAAAACAATAACATCGTACCAGCCATTCGGCAATTTTTGAACACTTTCCGGTTTTTCAATCTGAATACCCTTTAATTCAGCGACAGAATTGTCGGACCAGAATGCAAGGCTGTCATTTATATAAAACTGTATTGCCATGCCATCTTTCCTGATAACGGGTAAGAGTGCCGTAAAAAAATTGTTTCCGGGTTGTTTCGGTCCGGTGATAAATATATATATAGATTTATTTAATGTTTCATTTGCCAGCTTTTCCTTTTCACGAAGTACCTTTTCTACTTTTTCAGATATTCTATCAGGCCTGTTGGTCCTTTTTAAATAAAATTCCATTGCCATCAGACAAAGCAGGAAAAAAACTCCGGCAATGAATGCTAAAATGGCGTAATCAATTGATTTTCTAATTGATGAAGACAACTTCATTAGACTGCGTATAAACCTGTATTTTCCTCTAAACGGGAGATAGTCCCATCTATGACAATCGTTCGTCTGTTAGCTTAAAATTAAATAATTTCAGGGTAAAGAATATAAATGAGACTCGAATACCCTGAACCCGGTTTTCCGGCATTAAAATTTGAAATGCTTCCATTAATAAAAGCTTTGAACAAATTATTTTTCTTCCCAAGATATTTTTCACTGAGCAGGGAAATATAAAAGGAATCGAGGACCTGGGGAAGAACCTTTACTATCTTCAGGCTGTTAATTTCTGCGAACCTTGTAAATGAGCTTTCGTTGAAATGGTATAGATGACGTGGAAGATCATAAGCGGCCCAATACTGTTTATAATGCAATGCGTCCCAGGAATTACAATTTGGCAAGGCAACGATCAACACCCCTCCTGGTTTTAACAGTGTTTTGATTTCAGCAATCGTTATTTTCAAATCATGGATATGCTCTAGAACATGCCAAAGGCTTATGCAGTCAAATTTAATACCGGTTTGTATAAAGTCTGTGATCTTTTCCCTTACATCAAGATTGAAATTCATTTTTGCCGATTCACGGGGTCTTTCATTTAATTCGATCCCATATGCACTGAATCCTTTTGACTTGCAAAAATTTAAAAATTCTCCAGTGCCGCAACCCACATCAAGTATACTATTACCTTTTGTATAAGCTGAAACAATGCTGAATTTCTTCTTCAGCATAAAATTCCTTGCCAGTGTGTATAAACGGGTCAGCAGTCCTTTCAAACTTGTATTATGTGAAATATATTCCGGGGAATCATAATATTTTACTATATCATTAAACCCTGGTCTCGGGTTCGTAAACTTTAACTTGCAATCCATACATTCAACTATCTCAAATTCCTCTCTCGAGAGAAAATAATCTAAGGTTGTTAAACAGGTATTGAACGAAGTTGAATTGCATGACGGACAATTATTAAGCAGCTCCATTTATATAGTTTCACGTGAAACAATTATTATTTTCCCAAAAATACGATAAGAACAGAAACATCAGATGGGGACACGCCGCTTATTCTTGAAGCCTGACCAATTGTTTCAGGTCTTATTTTCGACAATTTCTCCCTCGCCTCATATGAAAGTGAGGAGATTGCCTTATAATTCATTTCTTTTGGTATTATGTATTCATCAAATTTTCCAAGTTTATCGGCCAACTCCCTTTCTTTCTCAATGTATGAGCTATATTTAACCAGCAGTTCCGCCTCGCAAATTTCTTCCATACACGCTACCCCTGCTGCATCGATCAGGTTTCGGATCTTTTCCACTTCCTTATAAAGATTCATAAGCTTCACCTGCGGTCTTTGAATAATAGTTTCCAATTTATTCTTTTGCCTTATTCCCGGAAGATCATATGCTTTTAAAAATGGGTTTATTTCCTCAGGTGAAATTGATTGCTTTTTTAATATTCCTTCAATCTTTCTGATCATTATGTATTTTTTTTGAACATGCTCCAATCGCTCTTCTTTAGCCAATCCCAGTTTATACGATTTTTCGGTTAGCCTGAAATCAGCATTATCCTGTCTCAGCAGGATCCTGTATTCAGCTCTTGATGTAAACATACGATAGGGCTCGTCTGTACCTTTTGTGATCAAATCATCGATTAGAACACCTATATATGCCTCAGCCCTGTTAAGAATAAAACCGGGCTTTCCTTCAACCTTTAAATGTGCATTAATCCCAGCCATCAGGCCCTGCGCTGCAGCTTCCTCATACCCCGTTGTTCCGTTAATTTGCCCTGCTAGGAATAAGTTCTCGACCTGCTTTGTTTCCAGGTTAAAATTCAACTGTGAGGGTGGAAAATAATCATATTCTATTGCATAGCCGGGCCTGAAAAATTTAGCTTTTTCAAAACCTGCCACTTTCCTCAAAGCTTTAAATTGTATGTCTTCTGGTAATGAAGAAGAAAACCCATTCACATAATATTCTATAGTACTCCAACCTTCCGGCTCTATAAATAACTGATGCGTGTCCTTTCCCGAAAACCTTTCAATTTTATCTTCAATCGAGGGACAGTATCTTGGCCCCCTTCCTTTAATTCTACCTGTAAAAAGAGGTGACTGTGTAAAACCTTCTTTCAAAATATCATGAACTTCAGGATTTGTATATGTAAGAAAACAACTTTTTTGCTTTTCTAACTTCTTTGTTTCAGTAAAAGAAAATTTTCCAGGTGCTGTATCACCCTTTTGCTCAATCATCTTTGAAAAATTCAATGAGCGTCCATCAGCTCTTACTGGGGTGCCTGTTTTCATCCTGCTTGATACAATCCCTAACTCGTTCAAATTTTCAGTCAGGTTTCTGGAAGGTCTCTCCCCTATCCTGCCACCCGAAAATTGTTTTAGTCCTATATGTATGATTCCATTTAAAAAAGTTCCGTTTGAAAGTACAATGGTTTTAGAAAAAAAATCCAAACCTAATTGAGTTCTAATGCCAATTGCTTTTTGACCACTAACTAAGATCTCTGTTACCGTATCCTGCCAAAAATCAAGATTCCTAAGACTTTCTAAAGTGTTTCTCCATTCGACTGAATACAACACCCGGTCATTCTGTGCCCTCGGGCTCCACATTGCCGGTCCCTTTGACAAATTTAACATCCTGAATTGTAACATTGTATTATCTGCAACAATCCCCGTATAGCCTCCTAACGCATCAATTTCCCTTACTATTTGTCCCTTTGCAATACCGCCTACAGAAGGATTGCATGACATCTGGGCCAAATTTGTCATATTCATTGTAACCAATAAAACCTTAGAACCCATATTTGCCGCAGCAGCTGCAGCCTCACAACCAGCATGCCCTCCTCCTACAACAATGACATCATATTTACTTACTTTCTTGTTCATAAGTCCTCAATACCTCTTCTCCTGAACTTTTTCGTCCCAATTTGGTTCCACGTGAAACATTATTATACATTGTAATTTTATCATCGTCTATTCAACTCAAGTTCTTTAATTTTTCAATGCATATGATTTCTAATTTACGATATTGCAGGAAAAATGTTCTTTTGCTAAACCTCTTAAAACACATGATCGCGTTGATATACTAAGTACTACAACGCGACCATTTCAATACAACACGTTTATTCCTGGTTGTACCTTCTTAAAAATTTATTCTCAAGCCGTGTCATCCTTCTCTTGTCTTTCGCTACACTGTCATTATAACCCAATAAATGCAAAATTCCATGAATTAAAATTCTCCTGAATTCTTCTTCCACACTAACCCTGAATTTCTTTGCATTTTCCTCAACTCTTTCAATGCTTATATATACATCACCGCTGACAACCGCATCCTCCTCTGAAAAATTAAAAGTAATAACGTCAGTAAACGTATCCGTATTTAAATATTGTATATTTATTTTATTAATTGATTTGTCGTTCGTTACAATAAAGTTTATCTCACCTGACTGTTTTTCAAAATCGCTTATAACATCATCAAGCCACAATATAAGTTCTCCCTTATTCTTAACAGCATATTTAACCCTGTTTACAAAAAAATGAATGCTTTTACTCATCACTTTTATTCACCGTGCTGGTCTTCTGTACCCAGTACTCTTTTAACCTGTTTATCCTTTGCAGAGATTTTTCATAATTCATGCTTGAGACATAAAAAGTCAGGGTTATTGACTCACCTTTGACTGAAATGGTCACTTCATCGGCAAGGGCTTTAACAATATAAATTTCCTTTGCCAGTTTATGTTTTCTAATTTCCTGTTCAAGATAGTTTTCCTGCTCGATAAGAATACTTTGCTCCAAAAATTTTAGCTTAAAAGTAAAACCCTTCATCGTCTTTTCAAACGTTACTGCCAGCCCTGTGGCAGTTTCCTTGTTAGAAACGGATATTAAAATGTTCGCCGCTTCAGTTGATGCCAGCAAGATATTACCAAAATACTCATTGTTAATATTATGAAAATCACATATCTCTTCTATAAACCTTTCCAGTTTATATAGTTCCTTTTTACCCTTGACAGAGATTTCCCTGTAGTCTCTTTTCATACTATTTTCCTATTTTTAAAATATACTCCGATGCCTTGCTCCTGTAATAAAAATTGACTGGTGCAGGTGTAAAATTAATAATATCCTTTCCTTTACCAGTACTCTTCTTATACTCCAAATTTCCCGCAGGGTTACTTAAAACCTGATTTTTTGCCTCAGTTGATTCTCTTTTTTCTTCCTTTTCCCTTTGCTCCTCTGCTTTTTCCGACTCAAGCATACGGGTTACTATCCTTTGCTGCCGGTTTATCGTTTCCTGGCCTATTCTTTTATTCAAAACATCCTTCTCGTTCTTCTCCATATCGTCAAGGATAGGTTTCAGGTTCCCGTTATCTTTAGATCCCTGCTCTTTTAAGGCATTTTCATATTCCTGCAGAGCCTTTCGTATTGCTTCCTGCTCCCCAGCCATTCTTGCAATTTCTTTGTCTGCAGCATCTTCTTCACTCCTGCTTTGACTTTGTCCTGACTTAGACTTATTCATTCCCTGTCGTAACTTTTCCAGGCTATTGCTCATTTCCTGCTGTATCTGACGCATAGAACTCATGCTCTTTTTTCCTCCAGGTTTCCCGGGCTTTTTGCAGGAACTGCTCGAATTGCTGTTCTTGCCTTTATCTGCCTGTTCATTCATTTGCCTTAAAGCCTCATCCAGAAGTAAAGACAGGTTATTCATACTGGTCATCGCATATTGCTGTCTGCCCGTTGCTGTTGGTATTACCCTGTCAGCCAAAGCCTTCTCAGAAGACAAAAGATTATCGTTCACTGCCGATACCTCCTTCATAATAATCCCTTTCATCGAGATCTCCCTCCTGGCAATTTTCGAAAGCGTATCTTCTATGCTCCTGAATTTATCTTTGATTTGCTTCTGGTCGTCAATAAGCTGTAAAAACCTGGGGTCGTTCCTGTTAATACTCATAGTACGGTAGATCAAATCTTCCTGCTCAAATGACAATTTATTCAGGTCCTGTAATAACAATTTCAAAGCTCCCTCGTCTTCAGACTGAGCCTCCTCATCAGCACTTTCTTCCAGGTTTTCCAATTTTTGGGCCAGTTCCTTCATCTCCTTTGCAGTTTCTTTCTGGTTTTTAGATGCATTCTTCATTTTTCCCGATTTCATCATTTCCTGGTTTTCACCCAACTGCTTAACGATTAATTCCCTTGTTTCTTCGGTACTCTTCAAATCCACAGGCTCTTCAAGCTCCTGGCCTTGTTTTTGCAATTCGTTGATGGCCATTTTGATTGTATCAAACTTTTGCTGTATATTTTCCTGTTGTTTCTTAAGCTGATCATCAGTTTCCTTTTTCTCGGCAGTTTTGTCTGCAAGATTCTTTTGCTCTTCCGAAAGTTTCTGAAGCTCATTGGAATTATTCTCCAGTTTTCTTTCAAACTCCAGCTGCTTAAACAACTGCAGATTACGATCAAGTTCTTTTTCCAGCTCGTTACTCATTTGCTTCATCCTGGGCAGGAGGTCATTTAACTTATTCTTGTCCATCTGATTTAACAAATCTTTCATTTCCTGTATCGTTCTTTTCATTTCCTCGGTAAGCAGCTGGTTGGCAAGTTCATTGAGCTGTTTCTGCTTTTCAAGAATCCTCTCACTCGTCTCGAGATACTGTTTCTCAGAATTAATGTTTTTTGAGTTGTTTTCCTTAAAATCCTCTACCTGTTTGACTATCTTCTCGTTTGCCTTAATGACATCCTCAATTTTCTTTTTCTCTTTCCATGAAACATCATTCTGTTCGATCATCCGTTTATTGATTTCATCAATCGATTTTCCAATATCCTTTGCATCCTTAAGGCTTTCATCAAGTCCTTTTTTCAGATTCTCAGCATTTTTATCAGTTGTTTCAGCAATTTTTTCCAAAGAAGGAATCTCAAAATTTAAAAACTCCGTCCTTGCCGATTTTGGTCCTCTAATTCCATCATTGTCCCAAACTTCGAAATAATACTTGAACTTATCTCCAGGATAAAGATCTAAGGCAGAAAGGTCGAGAGCCTCATAATAAACCTGAGAAGTATTCATTTTTTCAATAGCAATCTCCTCTGAACGAATAACTTTATTCACGCTGTCATTTTGTTTCTTTTGAGAAAGAACAAAATTCAACCTGGTAAAGCCGTAGTCGTCCTTTATTGTTCCCTGAAAAAACAGCTTACTGTTAATCCCGGTATCCCTGTTTTCTTTCAGCGAAATCTCAGGAAACGCATCTTTAATGACACCTATCATGAAATTTAACGAATCGGGGTTTCTTGCATACTGGTTTTCCTGGAAAATTGAATATCTCAAAGATTCCATAACCTTCTTTGAACAGGTAAACACATTCGAAGCAGTTTTCCCAAGGTTTATGATTTCATCCGATATCCTGAATTTAACTGTAGTAACGTCTCGGGTATAAACATTCCAGGTTATCAGTGTTCCTTCAGGAACAACGACATCTCCGATATTGTTCAATGTTTCACTTTGCTTGCCTGTATACCCCGGATAATCCAGCCTGACATCAAAGTTTAAAATGATTGGTGTAGGATAAACCGAAATTGTATATTCCTCGGTTTCCTTGTCATCAGCAATAAAAACAAATCTTGTATCAGCCTGCAGGGCTTTGAATAAATAAGAATAACAACTTGCACTTTCGCGCTTCAAGGCGAAGGTCGAGTTTCCAGTTTTTAAAGATATTTCTTCGGGCACCGCAGTCCCTTCGATCCTGATCCGAAGATTAAAATCCTCCTGCTGCATAGCTTTGAGTTCCTTATTCAAGATAATTATCCTGAAGAGGGCAGGGGGGGTAAACTTCCGGTTGTATCGAATAAGCCTGAGTGTGGGGTCCGACACAATCGAAGGGGCTACCAGTAGCAATAGCATTAAAACGAACAGTGGAGGAATTACGTAACTGAGATATTTTGTGTTGTTTTTAAGGTTGATACTCTTTGTAAAAGGAAGGGGTCTGATGGCATTGATCCGCTGATTTATGCTAGCAACAAGCAGCTCAATATTTTCAGCTGCATTTTTCTTCAGGTCGATAAGCTGAAGTGTATTCAAAAGCTTATCCCCGATTTCTTTAAAATGCTCCCCGACAATTGCAGCCGCCTGCTCCCTGCTTATCGTTTTAGCTATACTGAAGTATTTCAGCAAGGGATTGATAATCTGTAATCCCACGCAAACAAGACTTACAACAAGATAAAAGTAAACGAGGATAATCCGGGTTAAGGATGGCAGGTAACTGAAGTACTCCAGCAATATCTCAGCTAGGTATAGCGATAAAAGTATACCCAGGCTGATCAAACTGCCTCTTATGATTTTATTCTTATAGTATTTCCTGGTAAACTCACTTAGTTTACTGATCAGGATGTTTTCACCTTCCATCAGAATCAAAACTGCAAAATTACGAAATTGCAGGGCTTACAGGATATAACCTTACCTTTGCCTCCCAAAATTCGAGGATTTATCATGGAAACAGCAGGTATACGTGTTCGCTTTGCCCCAAGCCCCACCGGGCCCCTGCACCTTGGAGGGGTGAGGACTGCATTGTATAATTATCTTTTTGCCAGGCAAAATAATGGCAAATTTATTCTCAGGATCGAAGATACTGATCAAAACAGGTACGTTCCCGGTGCGGAGGATTATATCATTAAATCCCTGCAATGGTGCGGACTTGAATTTGACGAAGATTTGATCAAGGGCGGGCCTTATGCTCCGTACCGCCAGTCGGAACGCTCGGCAATTTATAAAGAATACATCGGCATTTTACTCGATCGGGGGCATGCTTACCTTGCATTTGACACGGCTGCCGAGCTGGAAGATGCGCGGAATAAATTTTCAAACGGTCATGAGCAGTTCCAGTATGGTATGAAAACCAGACTGCAAATGAAAAATAGTCTTTCGATGACTGCGGATGAGGTAAAGTCGAGGATTGACAGGGGCGACCGATATGTGATCCGTATACTTATTCCCGAAAACCTCACTGTTATTTTCAATGACCTGATCAGGGGAGAGGTTAAAGTTCTTACCGATTCGCTTGACGATAAAGTCCTTTTCAAATCCGATGGCCTGCCTACCTACCACCTTGCGAATGTAGTTGATGATTACCTGATGCGGATCTCCCATGTTATCAGGGGAGAGGAGTGGCTCCCTTCGGCGCCAATGCACCTGCTTTTATACAGGTTTTTTGGCTGGGAATACAGCATGCCGCAATTTGCCCATCTTCCGCTGATCCTGAAACCCGAAGGCAATGGCAAACTCAGTAAGAGAGATGGCGACCGGCTTGGGTTTCCAGTCTTTCCTATTGAATGGAAAGATCCATCAGCAAGTGAGGTCTCCCATGGATATAAGGAAGACGGGTATCTTCCCGAAGCTTTCATCAACATGCTGGCATTGCTTGGGTGGAATCCCGGGACTGAGCAGGAAATTTTCACTTTAGATGAACTTATCAGTAGCTTTTCTCTTGATAAAATCAACAAAGCAGGAGCTAAATTCGACCCTGCAAAAGCACGCTGGTTCAATCATAAATTCATCCAGCTGAAAACAGGGGCCGAACTATATGCATACCTGGACCCTGTATTGAGATCAAATGGAATTTCAGCAGATCCTGAATATGTTATGAAAGTGATCTCCCTGATCAGGGAAAGAGTGGAATTATTGCCCGACCTCTGGAAACACTCCGTCTTGTTTTTCAGGGCGCCCGACACTTATGATCCTCAAGTAAAACTGAAGATCTGGCAGGAGGGGACTTCCTCCTTCCTGGAAGAATTTTCAGCAATGCTCAAGGGCCTTGATCCTTTTAATAAAGAAAGCCTCCATGCTCTCGTGGAAGAATTTACTGCAGGTAAAAAAATTAAAACCGCCCAGCTCATGAATCCTCTTCGTTTGCTGGTTGTCGGTTCAAACCAGGGACCAGGCATGATGGATATCGCCGCTGTACTGGGTAAGGATGAGTTCCTTGAAAGAATTTCCAAAGGATTAAAAAATATCTAGGCCTGCGTCATCTGTCAATTATACTTCTTATTTGTAAGCGGTTAACCTATTTTTGTTCATGATTCCCGGGACTAATTAAAAAAAACAAATAAAGAAATACATATTTATTTTATTTTGTGCTTTTGCACTAATGGCCGGTTTGCCATGCAGATAAATTCCTGATCACATGTGAGGTCAAAGATGCGAATGGAAATCTGCAAGCAAACAACGTATAATCCTTGTTCATAAATAGGGTACTTGCACTTCTGATCCCGCACTTTCTCTTTTCTTCATTCTTTAGTTATTCCCAGTGTTGTTCATCTGATCGACCTGGTAAACTGCCAGGGTTATTCCCGGATGATAAACCTGCTTTATAACCCCGCATATCCATCAAATTTTGACCGCCAGGAAACCGGTATTTTAAGTGTCACTCGCTCTGGCAAGAAGGTTCCCGGGATACTGTATAAGCAAAAAGGCCTGAAAAATTTCACAATTTTTCAGGCCTTTTAGTTGTCCGACTAGGAATCGAACCTAGACTCTTCTGCTCCAGAGGCAGACGTGTTGCCAATTACACCATCGGACAATGCGGGTGCAAAATTACTACTCTTGTAGCAAAAATTCAAATTTATTTGGCTTTTTATTTCGGGCGTTTATCTTTTAGAGTAACAACGCAATTAAAAACAAGGTTTTCGGCTGTTGAATCATAATCAACGCTGAAGTATCCCAGGCGTTCAAACTGTAGTTTGTCGAGAGGTAAGACCTGTTTAACCGAAGGTTCTATATAGCCTGTCTTTACCTGCAGGGAATCAGGATTCAGATAATCAATATAAGTCTTTCCTTCCTCCGCATTATCAGGGTTCTCAACGGTAAAAAGCCTGTCATAAAGCCTGATCTCAGCTTTCAGGGCATGTTTCACCGAAACCCAATGTAGGGTTCCTTTAACCTTCCTGTTGCTCTCGGGCATACCGCTTTTGGTCAAGGGGTCATACGTACAATGTACTTCCCTGATCCTGCCACTTATAGGATCTTTTATAACTGACTCACATTTAATAATATAAGCCGAACGCAGCCTCACTTCTTTCCCTGGCGACAGCCTGAAAAATTTACCCTGGGGATTTTCCATGAAATCTTCCTCTTCAATATATAACTCTTTTGAAAAAGGAACTTTTCTTATTCCTGCCGAAGGGTTTTCGGGGTTATTCACGGCTTCCATTTCTTCCACCAGGTCCTCGGGAAAATTATCAAGCACGATTTTTAAAGGATTAAGCACTCCCATGACGCGGGATGCCCTGGCGTTGAGATCTTCCCGTATGCAAAATTCCAGAAGGTTTATGTCAATGACATTATCCCTTTTGGCCACACCTATGGTATCGGCAAAGTTTCTTATAGCTTCGGGGGTATAGCCTCGCCTGCGCAGGCCGCATATCGTAGGCATACGGGGATCGTCCCATCCGCTCACAAATTTATTCTGTACAAGCTCCAGAAGCTTTCTTTTGCTCATCACGGTATAGCTGAGGTTCAAACGGGCAAATTCTATTTGCCGGGGGGCATAAATGCCGATCTCCTGGATTAGCCAATCATAAAAAGGCCTGTGAACCTCGAATTCAAGGGTACATATGGAATGTGTGATTTTTTCGATGGAATCTGATTGTCCGTGGGCAAAATCATACATGGGGTAAATGCACCATGTATCACCTGTGCGGTGATGTGAAGTATGAATGATCCTGTATATGATCGGATCCCTCATATGCATGTTCGGGGATGACATATCGATTTTTGCCCTCAGCACTTTGGCCCCGTCGGGAAATTCCCCGGCACGCATGTGTGAAAACAAGTCGATGTTTTCATCCACTGTCCTGTTCCTGAACGGACTTTCCTTGCCCGGCCGGGTAGGAGTGCCCCTGGTTTCGCTTATCTCATCTGCGCTCATATCGCACACATAAGCCTTGCCTTTGCGGATCAGGATCAGGGCGAATTCATAAAGCTGCTCAAAATAATCTGAAGCATAAAATTCGCGGTCCTCCCAGTCGAAGCCCAGCCATTTTACATCTTCCTTGATTGAATCAACGTATTCAACATCCTCTTTAACAGGATTGGTATCGTCGAAACGCAGGTTGGTTTTTCCGTTATATTTCTTTCCAAGTCCGAAATTAAGGCATATTGATTTTGCATGGCCTATATGAAGGTAGCCGTTTGGCTCAGGCGGAAAACGGGTGTGTACCCTGTTCCCGTTTTTCCCCGAACGAAGATCCTCTTCGATGATTTCCTCAATAAAATTCAGCGACCTTCCCGGAATTTCGTCTTTGGTATTATTCTCTTCCATTGTATATTGAAATTACTGTGTTCGCTGCTGCGAATAAGGCTGCAAAGCTACTGAAAATTAGGAAAACAGGAGATGTGCAACTTTTTTTCTGTAAAATAATTAAGCCACGGTTAACTGTTTGACACTCCGGGGAGTGTTCGAAGGCAGCGGATCATGATCCGCTGCCTTCGAATCGTTTTCTTTTTCCAACTCCCAGAGGGGGGCCATATC
>CAIRDP010000005.1 GCA_903877385.1 uncultured Bacteroidales bacterium | reverse complement strand
GATGTTTAAGGGGTTTACTAAAAGAAAAGGCCGTCATAAATGACAGCCTGGACTTGTTTTTCACCGACATGGGATACTTACTTGTGTTTCTCATATTTCTTCTGAAGTTCCATACCCTGGTGCTGGCGGTAACTGGGACCACGGATCTCGACCTTGACTGCATGATGAAAGATACGGTCCAGGATGGCTCGGGTGGAGACTGGATCGCCCAGGTATTCAGCCCAGGCCTTTTCTTCCACGTTGGTTGTAAAGATCAGCGGGCGGTTCAGATGGTAGCGTTCATCCACTACCTTGAACAGCAGATGTGCTTCTTTGGTTACCTGGAGTTCCAACCGGTCATGTCCCATCTCATCAATGATCAGCAGATCGGGATTGACATATTTCCGAAGTCGCTTGAGCAGATTTTTTTCAAATACCCCGTTGTTCAGATCACCGATCAAAGCGGCACAGGTAGTATATAGAACCTTGTATCCCTTTTCACAGGCGATCATTCCCAGTGCCTGCCCGAGGTGCGATTTACCTACCCCGCAATCGCCTATGAGCAGGAGCGATTCCTGGTGTTTCATAAACTCCATAGTGGACAGATCCATCACCAGGGATTTGCGTAATTTGGGCTGAAAGCTAAAATCAAAGTCTGAGAGCAGCTTGTATGGCTTGGGCAAGTGGCTTTCCCTGATGCGGTAACGGATACCACATTCCTGCTTGAGTACAACTTCATCGCGCAAGACCAGCTCCAAAAAATCAAGTAAGCCCAGTTGCTTTTCATGAGCTCGTTTGATGAGTTCAGTGTGCTTTTGAGTGAGGTTCTTTAATCCCAGGTACTCACTCATCTGGGTGATGGTTTCGGGTTTAGTCTGTATCATCAGGTAATTGGTCAAATAAGGTTTTAATAGCATCCCGGCCCTGGGCATGGGCTTTCAGAAAACGTTCTATCGTTCTGATGTCATAGACCCCATGGTCTATGGCACGCTGGGTGGCTTTGAGGATGTCTTCGGTAAAATATTGAACCTTCAGGGCCAACAATGCATTGAGAGCCGGAGTAGGATCCTTTTTCTGCCGCATCAGCTTTTCTGCATACGTTTCCATGACCGATCCCATGGCCGACAGCCGTTGTTTTACCTCCGATAGCTTGAGCACTTTGGCATGGGTATAGGTAGGCGGGGTGCCAATGTACCTTCCGGTGGCTCCCTTTTCGGCCAGAGGATGAGCGATGAGGAGTTTAAAATCGTGGGAGTATATGATCACCTGGTCGCTGGTGACTCTCAGGGGACAACTTTTAAAGAGGTAATCTCCCGGGACATAATAGTAATATCCCTGGTAGTTGACACAGGATTCCTGGTTCACCACCCGATAGACAATCAGCGAAGTATCATAATGGGCTGCAGGCAATGGAACCAAACAAGGGATTTCATCAAGGAACATATCGATAGGCCTGCGACGGGTGGTACGGTGCACTCTTGCGTCGTTTACCTGGGCGAGCCAGCTTCGTAACTGCTCTTTCAAATCATTCTTATCCCGGAAGCGCCGGCCGTTTAAAAAATTCGTTTCCAGGTAATAAAACGGACGTTCTATTTTTAAGTTCTCAGTAGGCTTTCCGGGATGAATCGTCAGAGGTCTGAAGCCATAATGCGAAGCAAAACCAAGATAATGCCGGTTAAAGATGGGCTGCCCGCATTCCCAGCGATCCACGCATACCTTCTGATTATCACTCTTGATCTCGCGGGCCACCCCGTCAAAATACATGAAGGCATGAACCAGGCATTCCATCAGGGTACGCTGGGTCTTATCCTCCACCACCTCGATCCACTGGCGGCGGCTGTAAGCAAGGATGTAGCTGAACAAGATTACCTTATGTTCCCGGCCTTCGTTCGAGGTGAACTCGATCATGTATTCGCTCCAGTCATGCGCGGCTCTCTGCCCTGCAGCGGTCTCCACGCATCGTATCACCGGGTGCCTTTTTGATGCCCGTATCTTACTCACGTAGACCTCCACCATGGTGATCTTACCGGGATACCCCTGTTCAAGGATCTGTTCAAAGATCCTCTGCACGGTAATGTCCTTGAACTTTTGCAGCGCCTGCTGGATTTGCTCTTTATAGGGATCCAGTTTTGTCGGGTAAACCCTGGTCGATTTCGGGGGATTTATCCCCTGCGTTCGCCGGCGCTCATTTTCCGCCAGTATCCTGATAACCCGCTCGCGGCCACAGTGATATTCCCGCCCCAGACGTCGGATGGACCAGCCCTGCCCACGATGATAAATTACGCTGTTCTCAAAGGCTTCATCTTTCATACGATTGCAATGTTTTATGAATAATCCCGGTTAGCCGTTCCATGGGAGCCACTAATTCATTCATGGGTGGCAGTACCATCGCTTTTTGCTCCGATGGAAGTTGCACCGTATGTTCACTTTGTAAGACCCCGCCCAGGATGTTCACTTGTAAGCGAAGAAGTTCCCTGGCCTTTAACAAGCGGTTCCCGTGATCGGATAATCGGCTGTCATGGATCTTGTCGCCTTGCAAGACACCCCGGATCACTTCACGGGCATGACCATATACATAAGCTTCTCCCTCGCTACCCAAGGATTTCAACAGCTTCTCCACCACGATGGCACACTCCCGGGAAGTTAACCCCTCTTGGATAACCACCTCCAGCGCCCTCTGTTGATTGCCGCGCGGCAATTTGACCAGTTCCCTGCCGTGGCTCACCGTGATACTGCCCATGCGCAGGGCATCCTGAACCTCGGGCAGAAGCTTCTCGATCAGGCTTAACCGCCGGCATACCCAGCTATGGCTTTGTCTGAGGGCCTTAGCCACTTCCCTCTGGCACATGGAGTGATCATGGATCAAACTGTGTACGATGAGTCCCTGCTCGTACATTGTTAAACTGCTGCTATGACGGTTGTAATGAAGGATCATGGCCTTGGCCATAACCACATCCACCTCAAAGACCACCGATTGGAGCTCTGAGAGGCCAAGTTCCAGGGCCGAGCGGTAGCGCTTGATCCCATCAATGATGTGATAACCTTCGTCGTTCTTCAATAAGATCAGCGGTTGAAGCTGCCCGGTAGATCGCATCGAGGTCGTCATGTTTCTTACCGCTTCAGGTTGGATCAGTCGATATTCGTTCGACCACTCCCTGATTTCTTCCGTTTTTACCATGATGGGGTCCATGGGGGCGATTTTTCGCCAAAAGTATTTCATCGCCTCCCGCCAGGCAATCGCGTCCGGATTTACAATACCCGTACAAACATTGGTTCGGCTTTTGCAACTGTCATCATATGAAGGTGTTCCATCATTAACGCGTCCGGATTTACAATCTTTTGATAATCCACCGCGATCATCGCGTAAACTTGATCATTATCAGGTCGTTGCTGCATGAACGCGTCCGGATTTACAATCTTTGGTTTATCATTCATTTTTCTGCGTCTTTTAGCATTCCTGTGCTTTTGCCTGAGCTTGTTTTCTAACACATACTCAGGATGCGACTCCCGGTAAGAACTCTGGTACTGTGCTCCAAAAAAAGGATCGCCCTCGTCGGACTTCTTGGTTTTCTTCCGATCCCGGACTCCCTGGAGTTTATGGCTCCGGAATAATCCATTGGTCTTGTACTTGTGTCGGTCAAAACTCAGTTTACGAGCCGACTGGCAGGCTTTATTGCCGCAATAATGCTGGGTGAGATGCTTAAGCTTTTTATTCGATCGAACTTGCCTGCCACAATGCCGACATACCAGGGTTCGCATAGACGTCCTTTTTTACGTCTACGTAATTCCCTGATTTTGGTGGCATCATTCTATATCAGGAAATGGCACTGGTCTGGTTCAGGCCTGAAAG
>CAIRDP010000004.1 GCA_903877385.1 uncultured Bacteroidales bacterium | reverse complement strand
CGGCTTGCTGATCAAATTGTACCTCGTGAACATACCAAGGCTTCTCTACCATCAAGGCTTTCGCGAACAAATCCTTTTGGGTTAACATCGGATAGCTATGTTTGTTTCTGTAAATTTACCCACTTACTTTTATAAAGAACCAAATTAATCAATACCTGTTTTAACCGAAGCTTGTCGGCCAGCACAAAATGGCTGTTGGCTGGTGAATCGGCAAATTCAATTGATATTTTTCTTTTGGATGCAGCAACCTGAATGCTGTCAGTGATTTCGTTGATAGCATTGGCCAATTGTACCGGTTCAGGCATCATCGTCTGTCTTCCGGCTTCAATACCTGAAATATCGAGCACCTCATTGATTAAATCGAGAAGGTGTTTGCCGTTATTCAGGATATGCGTTACTCCCTTTTTTTGCTTCGGATTGAGCTCTCCCATTTCCATCAGTTGGGCAAAGCCGAGTATCGAATTCATGGGGGTGCGCAGTTCGTGGCTCATGCGCGACAGGAATTCGCTCTTGGCGAGGTTTGCTTTTTCGGCTTCGTTTTTAGCCTGTTGCAGAGCGCTTTCTATCCGTTTTTGTTCGGTAATGTCCTGATGTGTGCCTGACATCAGCAAAGGTTTGCCATCGGTATCCCATTCATGCACTCTTCCCCTGTCGAGAACCCATATCCACTCCCCGTTCTTATTTTTCATCCGCGATTCGAACGAGTAATAAGCAAGCTCACCTTTAAAGTGCTTGTTTAACAGTTCACCGGATGTTTTTAAATCATCAGGATGGGCAAATTTTATCCAGGTTTCCATGCTTACAGGTGAAATTTCTTCCAGGGTGTATCCCAGCATTTGGGCCCATTGTTCGTTAAAAATGGTTTCGCCCGATTGTATATTCCATTCCCAGGTTCCGGCATTGGTTCCTTTAATAATGTCTGCCAATCTCCGTTTCTCATCTGCAAGTGCCTGATACAGTTTTTTCCGTTCGGTAACATCTATTTTGATGGCAATAAAGCTGGAAATGTTTCCCAGCGAATCCAATACAGGTGTGATGGTTTCCTCTTCATAATAAAGGCTGCCGTCTTTCCTTTTGTTTATCAGTTCGCCGCTCCAGACTTTTTTATCAAGTATAGTATTCCAGAAATTTTCATAAAACGTTCTGTCCTGTTTGCCCGATTTTACCAGTTCACCCGGCATCTTTCCTGTTGCTTCTTCAACCGGGTAACCTGTTAGCCTGCTAAAAGCTGAATTTGCCCATTGAATCCTGCCGGCGATATCGGTAATGATAATGGCAAGGGCAAACGACTCAAAAGCAGCGATTTGCATTTTCAGAGCGGTTTCTGTTTCTTTGCGGTAGGTAATGTCGCGAATAATCGAAAGTACTTCCTCATCAGAAATGCCGATGATCCGGTTTTCAAAAAAGCAGTTCTTTCCATTAACAGGCAAACTGTATTCATATTGCACCACTTCGCCTGAATCAAAGGCTTTCCCAATAGCCTGCATGGATTCCGCTGCCAGTTCGGGTGGCAATACCTCGCTAAGCTTTTTGCCGATAAAAAATTCTTTGGAAACGTACAGCGATGAATCGTTTTTCCCATGGTAATCAAGGTAAATACCATCGCGGTGGATGCGGAACATCATATCGGGCACCGCCTGTATGATGGCACGGTTTTCGGCTTCGCTTTTCTTTAACGCGTTTTCGGTCTGCTTGCGCTCGGTGATGTCGTGAATAATAGAGAATAATAGTGTATTCCCGCTAACCTCAATCGGAGTCGAATGTACTTCGACCGTTCTGATTTCTCCGGTAGCCAGTTTGTGCGGGAAGATAAAATAGTTCCTGTGCTGCCTGGCAGCCATTTCCATCTCATCCTTTATCTTTGACGGACTGAACACATTGATATCACGGATATTTCTGGTGGTATTTAAGAAATCCAGACCATAGTAAGCTACAGCTGTATCATTGGCCTGAATAATATCACCATTTTCAGGATTAATTAACAGCATAACTGCCGCATGTTCCTTGAACATTTTATGAAATCGCTCTTCGCTTTCCTGTAAGGCATCCAGGTGCTCTTTTTCTTTTGAAATATCCAATATTAGTCCCATGTATCCATTAACAATACCATCAGCGCCCACCAGGGAGCTATGACTGATTTTTACAGGGAATCTTTTCCCATCTTTTCGTATCCAGTGCCATTCGGTAATTTTATGAAACATGGCCTCCATAGCAGCCGCATAAGCATCTTCTTCTTTGGGAACAGGGTTCCCCGTTGCTTCGGTGCAAAACCGGAATATCTCTTCCCTGTCATGAAACCCAAGCGGGGTTAGTTTACCAATAACTTCACCGGCAGTATATCCGGTCATTGCTTCTCCTGCAGGATTTATGGATTGGAAAATACCGTTTGTATCGGTAGAAAGTATTGCAAACGGGGCATTATCGAGAATAGCCTTCTGGAAAATATTGATTTCCCTTAATTCTTTTGTTCTTTCTTCAACCTTGAATTCCAGATCCTCCTTTGCCTTGTTGATCTGATCGAAGGCATTTTTCAGTTCGCTGATATCCCTGAAGGTGGTAAACACCTGGAATGGCTTGTCCTCTCCATTGCGGAACTCCGGTATTGCATTTACAATAATCCACATGTACTTTTCAATCGAGGGATTAAATACTCCCATTACAGCAGTGTTTTCTTTTCCTGTTGCGAGAGCAATCATGGCGGGGTGGGTATTACCCGGAAACGGAGACCCGTCTTCGTGTATTGAGTTCCAGCGCGGGTCAATGGAGGCTCTGCCCTGCAACTGGTCCAGGCTTACCCCTAAAATTCGCTCGGAAGCCGGGTTTGCATGTATTATTGCGCCGGTATTATCCTGATAAATCACTCCCTCAGCCATAGTATCAAAGAGTGTTCTGAATTTTGCATCACGCTCTTTAATCGCTGTTTCAGCGGTTTTGCGCTCGGAAATATCGCGGAGGATTCCGATTATTTTCAGAGGTTTACCGCCGGCATCAAACGAAAGTGCAGAAGAGATAGCAACAGGAATTATTGAGCCATCTTTGTTACTCAGCAACAACTCATAATCGTTAAGTATTTTCTGTTTAATTAATTGTGAGAAATAAATATCGCGTTGGCCAGCATTGGCATAAATATCGACAAAAGATTGCCCTATCATTTCATCGCGGGTGTATTGTCCTTTGGTAATATAATTAATTGAAGGACTAACCTCCAGCAACGTTCCATCCATTGAAGCTTCGAAGTAAACTTCCTTCACGCTTTCGAAAATACTACGGTATTTTTTTTCGCTTTCCTGTAGTGCCAATTCAGCCAGTTTACGCCCGGTAATGTCCACCACCGAACCGGCCATCCGCACAGGCATTCCGTTTGCGGAGAGAATTAGCCGGCCAATCTCCTGAACGAACCGAATCTCGCCGCTTTTCGTGATAATCCGATGGTCGATGCGGAATTCGCTCTGTTCGGCTATAGCGCGGTTGAATGCCGCCACAACCTCCTCGCGCTCTGCATCCGGATAGTGGGCGATAACCTTCCCGAAGGTCGGAATGAACGACTCCTTACTTTCCCCATAAATTCGGTAAGTATGGTCCGACCAGGCGAGTGAGTCTGATTCCAGGTCGTAATCCCAACTGCCTGTCGAACCTATTTCTTCCGCTTTATCCAGGCGCAATTTGCTTTGGGAAAGAACCTTTTCCATAAGTTTGCGTTCGGAAATATTTCTGACAACATAAACCATCCCAACAGGATTGTTATCACCATCCCGTACCAGGTCGCCATTTACCTCACATTCGAGCACCTGACCATCATGAGTCATTAACTTGTATTCTTGAGCGCCAAGTGGTTTTTCGAACATTCGTCTTGTATTTTCAACAGCACGTTCGAGGTCTGTTTCGTGTACGAACGAAAGCATATTACGCCCTAATAACTGTTCTTTTGAGAGAAACAAGGAATCTTTACCGGTGGGTTCATTAGAATATACAATATTACCTTCGATATCAGTTCGAATAACAAAATCAGGGATGGTTGCCAAAAGTCTCCGGTTAAACTCCTCGCTCTCGCGCAGTTGGTTCTCCGCCATTTTACGTTCCATCTCACCTGCGGCACGCACTGCCACCAGTTTTAGCAGGGATTCAGCCTGCGTCCTATTAGTAATTGGTTGCTCCCCGATAACGGCAATTAACCCAATGGGGCGGCCGTCATGACTCCACAAGGTTACTCCAATGTAGCTCTCAGCTTCCATTTGTTGCAGCACCTCATCGTTCGGGAATAGATTTTTGATCGACGAAGGGAAATAACAGACCTGTTTGCCTACTACCTCGCCACAGGGAGTGTCTTGGAGCGCATAAGATACATTGTCCTCAAACTTTCCATTCGAATAAACGGCTACGGTATGTGCAGTCAGATTGTCGCCGTCAAGGCGGTCGATGCATACGAAGCCCATGCCGAGAGACTCTGAGATGTACTGTGCGAGCACCTGAAAGAAGTCGTCCTGTGCCGGTGTGAAGCTGGTCTGTGCCAGAAAAGCCAATATATTTTCCGTTTGTTTGCGTTCGGTGATGTCGGTCACCGAGCATAATACACCAGTAACTTCCCCTGAAGAATTCCTGACAGCGTTCTTAATTACATTGAGCCAACGCATTTCTTTTCCTCCGGTTACTAGCCAGTCCCTGTTTTCAGAAATACCGCTGCTGATAACCTCCTTGTCGCCTTTAATATATTCTTCGGCTTCGGGGGGTGGGAAAAGCTCCCGGTCGCTTTTCCCAATAATCTCCTGGCGGGTTTTATCGAGAAAATTACAGAATACTGCATTAACCTCGCGATAAGTGCCATCGGTGTTCTTAAGAACAAGAAAATTGGGAGTAGCATTCAATATTCCATTGATTAGCGTATTTTGCCCTATGATTTGTTCTTCTGCCAGCTTACGCCCAGTGATGTCGGTATGTGTACCAACCATGCGCATAGGTTTGCCCTCTGGAGTCCATTGCAATACCTTGCCGCGGTCCTGAATCCATTTCCACGAACCATCCTTGCATAGGATGCGGTGCTCTGTAAGGTATTGAGGGCTTTCACCGTTAAAATGCCGCTGAAGTGTTTCTTGCACCGCTGGCATGTCATCCGGATGCACCCTTTTTTCCCATTCTTCAAGTTTTTCACCAATCTCGTGAGGCTCGAAGCCTATCATTTCTTTCCACCGATTCGAGAAATGAACATCACCGGTAAGCACATTCCAGTCCCAGATGCCATCGTTACTCCCTTCAATGGCAAAGTGCCAGCGGTCTTCGATTTGTTGCAAATTCCGCTCAATCGCTCTTTTTCCAAGAATTTTATCCAATTCATTGGCAATAGATTGAATAAAAGTTACATCCGAATCTGTATAATCTGATGTTTTGTTGCCAACCCCAAAAATAAGAGTAACTTTTTCTTTGTGCACAACCGGAACACTCATGGTTCTGCCAACAGGGGCGTGGCCTGCAGGCATGCCTTTTCTGTTTGGCGACCCTGCATAATCATTGTAAACTACCGGCTTCTTTTGCCTTACACAGTCGGCCCAGTTCCCGGCTTTATCAATGGGATAATGATTGTCATAGACTGTGGTGCAATTTTTTCTTGCTTCATCATTCCAGGTGGTCAGGAGTATCTCCTGCTGATCTTCGCTAACCTGATGAAAAAATCCAATTGCGCTGCCGGTGATTTTTACGGCTATATCCAGTGCTTCATCGTAGAGTTGTTTATCAGTAAGAGCCGTAGCATTTGCAAATAATGCAAGCAGCAAATAATTAAGTTCAGCCGTTTTACGAAGCCCCAGTTCTCTTTTTTTTCTATCAGAAATATCGGTTACGGTAATCAGGCAATGTTTACCGTCGTCGGAGAGTGTGCCGGTTAACAGGGCATAAATGCATGAATCTTCCTTTGTGCCGAAGGTAACTTCGAGGCTTGCCGGGCTTTTGCTGCTGAATACCTGTGTGACGAAATCATCGAAAACTACCCGGCTGTTGCTGCCGATAAAAAAAGCAAGCCTGTTGTTTATCAGTTTCTGTCTCTCTTTTCCAAGCATCTGCGCGCCGGCAAGGTTCAGCTCTGCGATATTACCAAGCTCAGTAAGGGTAAAATAGGCTGAAGGTGCAAATTCAAAAAGGCTGGTATATTTTTCTCTGGCAAGCTCTTCCTGCTCTTTAGCCAACAAAAGTTCCTCGTTCTGCATTTCGAGTTCCACCTGGTGCACCTGTAGTTCGTGGATGAGGTTTAGCATTTTTCCCTCAGAAAAAGACTCCTTCGATTCCGTTTGCCTGTTTTTCAGTTGCTCTTCGGCCTTTTTGCGAAGGCTGGCGGCATCAGACTTGTTTTTTTTGGTATTCATAATGTACTATTTTTATTTCGATATTATCCGCGTTGCAAAGCATCCGTGTCATACCACGTTCCATTAATCAGTCATCGCTTTATCGCATAGGCACTCAGTTGAACAGGTTGAAACCCCTTCGATAATACCCTGCTTATTTGTGATTGGCTGGGCAAAGATATCGTAAGTTTTGGTGCTGTCACCCACAGGGAACAAAATAGTGGAGCGTGCCGGTTTGCCAGTATCAAGCACCTGAACCGATCAGGAATTTGTTCGCCTGTCCCTCAAAAAAATATTGGCGCCAGTCTTACTAATTCATGATCGGTTCAGGTGCTTTTTATCGTGGAAATGGATTTCGTGCCAGAGGGAAATCACAGATTCAAAGAACTATTAAAAAGATGCAAGCAGCCCTGAAAAATATCATCCTTTGGCCCGGCATTGTTGTATTTATACCAACGTGTTGCCGGCAAACACAGTGCGTTTGTTTCGGAATGACTCATCATACCGGTGTGGGTGAGCATTGTGTTTGATGGCTCGTTATGCGGCGTGGTTTATTCCAGATCAAGTATTATTTTCAAATTTTCCTTCAAAATAGATATGACCTCTGTTGGAGCAATACCTAGTGTAAAGACAATATAATCATGAAACATAATATTTAGACAGTTTTTTATCTGCTTTATATTTTGTAAAACTCCAGTTTATTTTCCTTTTCTCTTTATTATTATCATTACACCAGGCCTGTACTTCATTTTCAAGTTCTTGTCGATTATCGATATTCCGGTTAAGACATTCGTGATCCAGCAGGTTAATTTCAATCTCGGCCATATTGAGCCAACTGGCATGTTTCGGGGTGTAAACAAATTGAATTTTCTTCAATAGCCTGCTGCATTCCTTTTCAGAGAAGGTTTCATAAAACGATTTCTCGAAGTGCGTGTTTAAATTGTCAAGAACAATCATGACCTTACGGGCCTTTTTATACTTTCTGTCAATCAGCCATTTCATGAATGATGCGAAGTCCTGTCGGGTGCGTGTGTCGGTTACCTGTATGTGATGTTTACCGGCCCTTGGCTCTATAGCAACAAAAATATTGCAGGTGCCATTTCGGCGGTATTCATAATCATATTTCATTACATGTCCCGGTCTCATCGGAATATTCATTCGTGGAGTTAAACAGTCAGGAAATTATTGGTCACGATTAGTTTAGCGATAGTTTGAATCTATATTAGAAGATTGAATGTCTTGTTAGACAATGCTATAATAGGAGACAATTCACCATTCTTATCCCGGTTAATTCATAAGGCATCTCACCGCAAAAGCGTTTGATCGGTTAGCGGGATAGTCCGATACGCTGAAATTGATAAGATTCATGCCATGGGACATGGCTTTGATGGTTCCCGAGGGTGTTGAAGTCCAGAAAATGGTGGCGAAACCTTTGAAGCTCCAGGAAAAATTGCTGTAGATCACTCCGCTTTCCTTTGCACGGAATCCCATAATAATGGTATCCTGCAAGGGTTTCCCTGCCAAGGCCTGCTGCTGGTAAAACGTAAACAGGGTATTCCATTCGGTTTGGGTGGGTACATGCCATCCCGGAGGACAAAGTCCCTGGGTGCCGGGGGTATTGGTATATGCCATCAGTTCATCCCATTGATACAAGCCTCCGTATAGCGTGCAATTTGCAGCATTGTCGTTGTAACAGTATTTTTCATTTATACAGTTGTCGGTCTGTTCTGTTGTACCTTGCAGAGAAGTTCCATAATTGAGGTTCTTTTGCATCCAGCATTGGGTTCCAAGTTGTACAGTGGAATAGACCTTGTTATCCCGGATATCGGTCATGTTCTGACTGCAGTTGAACGAAGGAGCTGCCTGCACGATAATAGTCTTTGATTTGGAATTTGCACAGGAGAATGAGTTCTGATAGAAATACGTTATAGTTTTTGTCCCAATCCCGGCTGATGAAGGTGTAAATACCCCGGTTACTGAATTTACGCCCGGACCTGAATAAACACCACCTATCGGCACCCCGCCTTTGAGCTTGAAAGCTGCAGCATTGATCGTGGTAATGCTGTCAAAGCACAAGGTAAAGGAAACCGATGGAGCTGTCAGGGCATTCATCACGATGGTGTTCGATGTGACCGGGTTATTCGTAATGCAGGAAAGGCTTGAGTTCATCACGCACTGTACGATATCCCCCTGCTGGGGAATGTAAGAATAAATGGATGTATTGGTCCCTGCATTGACCCCGTTCACTTTCCATTGGTATGAAGGTGTAAATCCACCATTGGTGGATACGGCTGAGCAGTTCACTGTGCTTCCCGAACAGAACGGGTTGGGAACGGCTGTAATGGATATTCCTGCCGTAAGATTATTAAACACGGTCATCGTTATGGCATTGCTTGTGGCCGGATTGTTCATTGTACATGCAGTGTAGGAAGAAGTAAGCACACAGCTTATCACATCAGCATTAACCGGCGTAAATGAAAAAGTGGATGAGTTTCCACCGGTATTCACCCCGTTCAACTTCCATTGGTATACGGGAGTTAAGCCTTCATTGACCGGGTGTGCTGTGAACACAACCGAAGTCCCCTGGCAAACCGTATCCGAGAGTGTTGTAATGGTCACCGACACCGTTAAGTTCGGGTTAACGGTCATAGTCACCACATTGCTCGTGGCAGGGTTGTTCGTTACACAGGTAGTAAGCGAAGAGGTCAGCACACAACTGACCTGGTCATTATTAACAGGGGTGTAGGTGAAGGTGGATGAGTTGGTCCCGGCATTGACACCATTCAATTTCCACTGATACACTGGTGTTAAACCTGGGTTAACAGGCAGGGCAGTAAACAGAACCGAAGTTCCTGCACAGACGGGGTTCAGCGAAGCGGATACCGTCAGGCTTACCGGGGGGTTCTGATCCACCTGCATAATAATCGTATTGCTGGTAGCGGGATTATTCGTGACACAGACGGTAAACGAAGAGGTCAATACACAACTGACCTGGTCATTGTTAACCGGGATATAAGTGAAGGTGGATGAGTTGGTCCCGGCGTTGACGCCGTTCACTTTCCACTGGTAAACCGGGGATGATCCTTCATTGATGGGATGTGCGGTAAACAGGACTGTATTTCCGGCACAGACCGGGTTTAAGGAAGATGTAATACTTAGCGAAACCGGCATCTGTGGATTGACGATCATGGTGATGGCATTGGAAGTAGCCGGATTATTGAAAACACAGATCGTGTTGGAAGACGTAAGAATACAGCTGACCACATCATTATTGAGCGGTATATACGTGAATAAAGCAGAATTGGTCCCGGCGTTCATTCCGTTCACTTTCCATAGATAGGCTGGAGAAGAACCT
>CAIRDP010000003.1 GCA_903877385.1 uncultured Bacteroidales bacterium | reverse complement strand
GAACTTTTGCCTGGCTTTCTTTTCATCGAAGAATGTCCAAAGATTACGAAAGATTGCCCGAGTCAGGGATGGCTTTTATCCAGTTATCTATGATTCGGCTCATGCTTAATCGAATTTCTAAATGAATTTTAAACAGACTCTAAATCCCATCGAGGATTTCAAACCACTTGCGGTGCTTTTCCAGATATAATTGAATATCGCTTTTGTGGTATCCCTCTGAAAATAAATGACACCCTTCCTTAGCTTTCCATTGGAAGCGGGGTTGTCGTCGGGAAGGATCACATTGGCTATATCGGTGATGACTTCGTTTTTAAGTTTTTTCAATATTCCTGTATGGACCAGGTCCAGTTCCACATACAGATCCCGGTAATCCATTTCAAGGCCTCCAACTGCTGTTGCATCGTTTGCCGAAACCATGGAGATGTTTAACCTGTCGACAAATCCATGTGAAATTTTCGCTGGCATCAGCCTTGACAACATCGGGTTGATATCCCTGAGGTCAATCGAATCAACAGTTCCGTGCCACCACAGGGAATCGCGGGGATTCAGCATGTCGAAGAAGTAATACACATGGGCTTTGCCCTTGCCCATCAGTTGTGACCTCCCATCAACCGAAATGATACTGTTGTTTTTCAGAACACTGCTGTCGTTCGACACATTGCATACCAGGGTGTTAATCCCGTTAAAGAAAACATAGCCGGGCTCATCCCCTGTCTGCTCCTCATACTTCATATACCCATCCACTGTTTGAACGGTGTCGATGGTCAGAGGGAAATGAACTCTTCTTAACTGGCTTTGTGGCAGGAATTTTTTCCCCGGCCTGGTAATCTTAATCCTTTTATCGCGGTAGGCTTCGGTTCTGGGGTCAACTAACACCAGCTTGCCTGCATGCACCGATTTAGTTGTGAGCATCTTCTCGAAATCGGGCCTTAAGATCTCAATCCGGGGAACGGAAACTTTAAAAATATCGGTTTGGTAGCCTATGCGCCTGTAAAATTCATCCCTGGAAAAAACAGGGGTGAGGAAAATTGAATCGAGACAGACGTATTTTTTGCCTGTGCTGATAAAGGCTTTTTTGAACCCATAGGCATACAGGCTGTCGCCGGTTATGAAATTCCTCCCTTTTAACGATACCGATATATCTTCGGAATTGAACAGGGGCACGCCCGGAACTCCCTGGTGATTAAGGGAATCCAGTAAAAATTTTCTTACCGATATATTCAGTTCATCCGTGGAATAATCGGTTATCCCCTTTTCATTATGCATGTGAAGTTTCACCGCTGCGTCTTTGACCAGGATATGTTCGATGCTGAACGACCCTTGTCCTGGTTTAAATGCCAAGGCCGGGGTAAACGTTTTCTTTTGCTTCTCCTTACTTCCGTATATGGTAACATCGGCTTCGGGTTTTAAAATATTGACATCCCCGATGATCCACCTGCCTTCAAACAATGCTTTATCAAAATAAAAGCCTGTTATGCTGATCTGGGGGATCTTCATCCTGAAACCGGGTTTTAATATCTCCTTCCTGCCTTGGCTTATGATCGGGAATACCCTCACCCCTTTCAGGTCAACGTTCAGAGGATAGGAGTTAAGGCTGATATTGTCACAACTTACTTCATAAGTACTGTCCATCACTATCATCCTGAGCGGTCGCACCGAAAGGCTTACTGAATCAAACTTCATGGAACCGTTCATTTTCCCGCGGTCGGGAATTTTCATGTCAAGATTCTGAATGGAGAAGTCTATGTCTTTTAACTTAAAATAACTCGATTTTGTGCGCTCAAGCCCGTCATATGAAATGACTCCTTTAAGTACGCTCAGTTTTTTTACAAGCAGGAATTTTATCAGATCCTGGGATGCCGCGATGCGTTCATCGTCCTGTCCGGGTTTGAACTGATACGGATCGCCTGCTTTAAGTGAAAGCTTAGGATTTGACAGCATCAGAAGATTGGCCTGCAAGACTTTCTCGAGGAAAAGCTTTTTATGATTCAAGCCCTGGAGGAAAAGATTATCAAGCGTAAAGTTTACCGAAACATTTGATTTTCTTTTTGCTTCGGAAGTTGCCGGTTCCCGGGTACGGTTAAAGGATATGCTGTCGGCTGTAATCAGGGAATCTTTGGTAGCCAGGTGCATGCGGCTTACCTTCAACTGCCTGAGGCTGTCGGGGGAAATATAGTAGAATGACCTGAAATCGAGGTCAAAATCCTTGCTGTAAAAATACCCCTGCTGATTCATTCCGTGAACCGAATCAATAAGAAAATCATACATTTTCAGGTCAAATGACCCGGAGCTTATCGTCTGGTCCAGGGTGTCGGTAAACTGGTGATACCCGAAAAAACCTTTATTCACAATGATGGAATCGCCTTTGATCGAATTGACATATTTTTTCAGAAGGTTGTACACCACATCATTATTGGATTCATCGAAAAAGTCCCCCGGCTTTTTGAATCTCGCGGCTTTTTTCAGCGGCAGCCTGTGCTTGTTATAACGGACATCGGGCGATTCAACGAGGAGGTTGCTGAACTCCAGGTTTTGCCTGTAAAATGCTTTAAGCAGGTCGATGTTTGTAAACTTAAGGTCGGGCAGCAATACCGATATTGTATTTTTTTGTTCCTCCAGGGTCAGGGCGTTCTTGCTTTCATCGGGATACAGCATTCCGTCTTCGATGTCGACCAGCCTTTTTTGTGTAGAGATATAAACATGTCCCGCATTAAGTACATGGACCTGGTCACGAAGATTCAGAATAATGTCGTGCAGGTTCAGGTCCAGGTCTTTTGCAAAAAAGATCCTGTCTTTCTGTTTATTGGAAAGTGAATCCAGCTTGAATTTTTCCACTGCAATATCCACCCGGGCTACACGGAGTTCGGGGTTCTTGTCGTAAATATTCCTGAAATATTCCAGTGAGGCCTCATGAATTAAAAGGGAGTCGAGCTCAAGCGATTTTAATTTTCCCGAAATAACCGTATACAGATCGGCCTTGTTGAATGGCTTTCGTTTTTTGAGATGTTCAGGCTTCATCCTGTTTGCTGTCGCTTCGGCCGAAGAATTATGGAAAATTTTCAGCCTTGCAAAACCGAAGTCCACTCTTTTCAGATGGACCTTTTCATCGGTAAGAGCCTTATACAGGTTAATCCCGCTTATTACAAACTCAGGCACGTCAAACTGGAAAAAAGTTCCCTGGTGGGCATGCAACATCCTACCGGAGTAAAAATTCGGGCGAAGTGAAACGTTCTTACCGTAAATCCTGGATTTCACAAGGTTGAACCCGATCTCCTCGGCCTGGAGAAAATACAGGCTGTCGGTAAGGCTGTATTTCACGTTGTGAATTGTAAAATCAATGTCGCGTGAATAAAACACCCTTTCGTGATTGTAATAACTGAAGGGGTTGATCGCAACGTCGCGGAGCATGGCCGAGAATTCATATTCCCCGAAAGCCTGCTTTCCGGGTTTGCCTTCCTTGTCTGAAATAATGCGGGCACGCTCCACGTAAATGGAATCAATATGAACCTCCCTGAACATCTTTGAGGCCAGGGGGTAAACATCTTCATATACATTTTTGAACCTGCCTTTTTTGGAGCTCAGGGTATCGGGAAATCCCATCAGTACAATTTCAGGCCTGATTATTGACATTTCCCTCATGTGAACGTTTTTATTAAACCAGATCTGCCTGAAATTCAGCCTCTGCAGCTTCAGTTGCCTGTAGGAGATCCTGTACAGTGCCGCCTTAGCTGTCCCTTCTTTTCTCAGCTTCTGGTAGAGAATGGTATCGGGAGTAAGGCGGAAATCGTACATAATGACACTTCTGGTGAAAATATTGATCTTAAGGTCCGAAAAATCTATGGTGTAAAGCCCCTGGCTTGAAGTATAGATCTTTTTCCGTAACATTTCGCGTAGCAGTTTTGTACCGAAGAAATTAAACACAATGTAAACGGTCATGACCAGAACTGCCAGCAATATGACCACTACCGAAAAGATACGGGTCAGTGTTCTGAAGGTTCTTCTTCTTTTAGGAATTGGTCCTGGTTCGGTCATCTGGATTAAGGGGATCAACACCAAAAATAGAAATTTCCTGCCTTATAACCTATTTCCTACCTTTGTAGGCTTATTTCACTGTTGATCATGGAATACAATTTTCTGGAGATTGAAAAGAAATGGCAGAAGTACTGGCTTGAGAATAAAACCTTCCATTCTGAAATTGAACAGGGGAGACCTAAATTTTATGTTCTGGACATGTTTCCCTATCCCTCGGGGGCGGGTCTTCATGTTGGGCACCCCCTGGGTTATATAGCCTCCGACATCTTTTCAAGGTATAAACGTCTTAAAGGATTTAATGTTCTGCATCCCATGGGTTACGATGCCTATGGTCTTCCTGCCGAACAGTACGCCATTCAAACCGGCACTCATCCCTCGGTAACAACCGAAAAAAATGTGGCCCGCTACCGTGAGCAGATGGACCAGATCGGGTTTTCGTACGACTGGGACCGGGAAGTCAAGACCTGCGATCCCGCGTATTACAAATGGACACAATGGACATTCATCCGTTTGTACAATCACTGGTACGACCACCAGGCCGGCAAAGCCAGGCCTGTTACTGAACTGTTAAATATTTTTAAGGCTTCGGGGAATGCGGATGTGAGTGCTGCCGTAACGCCGAACTGGTTTCATGAACTGGCTAAGAAAAACACTGCATTCAGCCCGTCATGGAAAGGTGTTTTTTCCGCTGCCGACTGGAATTCATATCACGAAAAACAGCAGCAGGAAATACTGATGAATTACCGCCTGGCTTATCTTTCGGAAGCCATGGTCAACTGGTGCCCCCAACTGGGCACGGTTCTTGCAAACGACGAAGTGGCCAACGGGTTTTCGGTTCGCGGCAACCACCCGGTTGAACGCAAAATGATGCGGCAGTGGTTTCTCCGTATCACTGCCTACGCTCAGAGGCTGCTCAACGGGCTTGACAGCATAGAATGGTCTGATTCCCTTAAGGACC
The DNA here is from genome assembly GCA_903877385.1 of uncultured Bacteroidales bacterium. Classification (GTDB taxonomy): domain Bacteria; phylum Bacteroidota; class Bacteroidia; order Bacteroidales; family FEN-979; genus CAIRDP01. The sequence continues at coordinate 20,674 of CAIRDP010000003.1, read as the reverse complement.
AGCAAAAATACTGGATAGGCCGTTCTGAAGGAGCCGAGATCCTGTTCCCCATTCAGGATTCGGATCTTAAACTGAGTATTTTCACCACCCGTCCTGATACCATTTTCGGGTCCACTTTCATGGTGCTTTCACCTGAACATGAGTATATCGAAAAGATCAGCCCTGCCTCTCATATCGGGGCCGTTAGGGCTTATATTGAAGAAGTCAAAAACCGTTCGGAACGGGAAAGGATGGCCGAGGTGAAGAAAATCAGCGGGGTGTTCACCGGGGCTTATTGCCTTAACCCTTTCAACGGGAAACCAATCCCCGTATGGGTTGCCGATTACGTTTTATCAGGTTACGGCACAGGTGCTATTATGGCCGTACCTGCCCACGACAGCAGGGATTATGATTTTGCAAAGCATTTCGGCCTGCCCATCACCGAAGTGGTCTCGGGTGGAGATATCTCCGAAACCTCATACGACGCCAAGGACGGGTTGATGATCAATTCACACTTCATCAACGGCATGCAGGTTAAGGAAGCCATTAAAACTGTGATCGCCCGCGTCAATGAACTGGGCATAGGCAAAGGCATGGTGAATTTCCGCCTCCGCGACGCCATTTTCAGCAGGCAGCGTTACTGGGGAGAACCCTTCCCGGTATATTTCAGGGACGGCATTCCTTATATGCTCGACGATCAAGACCTGCCACTGGAACTTCCCCCTGTTGATGCCTATCTTCCTACCGAAACAGGCGAGCCTCCCCTGGCCAGGGCCAAAAACTGGAAAACAAAAGAAGGCTGGCCGCTCGAAACCAACACCATGCCCGGTTTCGCAGGATCAAGCGGGTATTACCTCCGTTACATGGACCCGCACAACCGCGAAGAATATTTTTCAAAAGAAGCCGTAAACTACTGGCAAAATGTCGACCTCTACATAGGGGGCGACGAGCACGCCACAGGCCACCTCATCTATTCAAGGTTCTGGAATAAATTCCTTTTCGACCTGGGCATGGCTGTTTGCGAGGAGCCTTTTAAAAAACTGGTCAACCAGGGCAAGATCCAGGGCCGTTCCAGCCTGGTTTACCGTCTTAAAGCATCCAATACATTCGTCTCGTATGGCCTCAAAGACCAGTATGAGCATACCGTTATGCATGTTGACCTGGGCCTGGTCAGCAACGACGTTCTCGATACCCAGGCTTTCCGCCAATGGAGGCCCGACCTGGCTGATGCCGGTTTCATTCTTGAGGAGGGGCAGTACATCTGCGGGCATGCCGTGGAGAAAATGTCTAAATCCCTGTATAATGTAGTCAATCCCGATGAACTGATCGCACGATACGGGGCCGACACTTTCCGTTTATACGAGATGTTCCTGGGTCCCCTGGAACAGTCAAAACCCTGGGATACAAACGGCATCGAAGGGGTCTTCCGCTTCATCCGAAAATTCTGGAGGTTGTACCACGACGAGGAAAACAACTTCAGGCTCAGCGATGAAGCTCCCGAAGCAGCCGAATTGCGCATTCTGCATAAAACAATAAAAAAAATCCAGGAAGATATAGAACGCCTTTCGTTCAATACTGCAGTAAGTACGTTTATGATCTGCGTGAACGAACTAGGCGAACTGAAATGCAGCAAACGTGCCATACTGGAGGACCTGCTGATCCTGATCTCCCCCTATGCCCCCCACCTCTCAGAAGAACTCTGGCAGCAATGCGGGCATAACGAAAGCATCACCAAAGCTGCTTTTCCTCTGTTCAGTGAATCATACCTCACCGAAAACACATTTAAATACCCGGTTTCCTTTAACGGGAAAATGCGCTTCCAGCTGGAGCTTCCTGTGGAGCTGCAGGCCGCTGAAGTGCAAAATGCCGTGCTGGCCGCAACGGAATCCGCCAAATGGCTTGAAGGCAGGAACCCAAAAAAAATCATTGTGGTCCATAAGAAGATCATCAATGTAGTCGTTTAAACTAAAAAGCCGGCATGGCTCCGAAAATTTTTCGTTTTCTTTTTTTACTCACAGTCATTAGTCACTGTACACTTTCCAGCTCTCGCTTATCGGCCCAGGAACTGAAGCAGGTAAACAATGAGAGTTTTACATACGGCGAAAAGCTTACATTCACCGTTTACTACGATTCTTATCTTACCGGAAAAGTGACCGCTGGAACCGGGAGCCTGGAGGTCAGCAGCGAATCAGTGGACGTTTCGGGCCGTAAGACCTACCACATTGTGGGAGAAGGTAAATCCAAAGGCGCATTTAACCTGTTTTTCAAGGTTAACGACCGTTTCGAAAGCTGGGTCGACGAGGAATACCTTATACCCTGGAAGTTCAAAAGGGATACCCATGAAGGCAGTTACGACTACAGGGACGAGGTGAAGTTCAACCAGTTCACGGGATCATATTCCAGTTCACGGGCGAACAAAAAAATGCCCCTCGGCACCCATGATATCATTTCGGCATACTTCCATGCCAGGAATATAGATTTTTCGGGAATGAAACCCGGCGATATTTATCCCATCAATTTCATCCTTGACGATTCACTGTATTTATCGGTGATCAAATTTATCGACAGGGAAGTGGTTACTACCGAGCTGGGGACTTTCCACTGCCTACATTTTAAACCCATGGTTGTTACAGGGGCTGTATTCAGCCAGCCCTACCCTATGGACCTCTGGATCTCCGACGATAAAAACCATATTCCCATCCTGGCAAGATCGGCCGTGATCGTAGGTTCCGTAAAAATGGAACTGGTAAAATACAAAGGTTTGAAAAACCCCGGCAACGGCAAAGAGTGATAAGATATGAAAAAACTTACCCATTACCAGGTCCATTCCGGTATCACTGTATTGTTTTTTCTGTTTTATTTTTTGACTGCGGATGAGGTTAGGGCTCAGTTCGTAAAGGGTGCCGATATCGGGTGGCTGCCACAGATGGAAGCTTCGGGATATAAATTTTACGACAGCACGGGAACCCAAAAGGACTGTTTGCAGATCCTCAAAGATAAAGGGATCAATACGGTCCGGCTGAGGGTTTGGGTTATTCCGTCAACCGATAAAATCAACGGGCATTGCAGTAAAAAAGAAGTTGCAGCACTCGCCCTGCGGGCAAAAAATATGGGGATGAGGATTCTGATCGATTTTCATTACAGCGATTCCTGGGCCGATCCCGGGAAACAGAATAAACCTGCAGCCTGGGCAAGCCATACTTTTAACCAGCTGCTTACCGATGTGTACAATCATACCTATGAAGTCCTCGATACATTAAAATCCATAGGGGCCGAACCTGAATGGGCCCAGGTGGGGAACGAGATCACTGGCGGCATGCTGTGGCCCGACGGAAGCACCATGTATTGGAACCAGCTTGCACAACTTCTGAATAAAGGGTATGATGCCGTAAAAGCGGTAGACAGTTCAATACAGGTCATCATCCACCTTGACCAGGGAAACGACAACGGCAGGTTCAGGACCTTCTTCGATAATGCCACTTCAGGTCTTGTGAGATACGATATCATAGGCGCTTCCTATTACCCTTACTGGTTGGGAAGCGATTATACAATCACCATCGATAGCCTCGGGTATAACCTTAACGATATGGTAAGCCGTTACGGGAAAAAGGTCATGGTGGTTGAAGTCGGAGGCGATTATACCAAAGACCGGAACACTTACGACATGCTGGTAGCGGTGCAAAAAAAAGTTAGAGCTTTACCAAACAGCAAAGGCCTGGGAGTTATCTACTGGGAACCCGAAGGCGAAAAATCATGGAGCGGTTACCAGCTAAGCTGCTGGGGCTCCGACGGCAAACCTACCTTAGCCCTCGACGCCTTTTTATACAGCCCCCTCGGAATTAATACCAACGGCAGGGAACCGGGAATCTTCATTTATCCCAACCCGTTTTTCGGCGGATTGCTCAATGTCGATCTGAACGGTCTCACAGGTCCTTCGGTTCTCAGGATATTCGACGAACAGGGCCGGGTTATAAAGCAGCTGACCTTGGATAACAAGCCCAAAGCCTCGATGGATTTAAACCTGGATCCCGGAATCTATATGATCGACGTAAACACAGGATTAAAGGATATTCGTGGTAAATTGCTGGTTAATTGACCATCCCGGCAAATTCTCCCTCAGTTCGAAAAACCGGCATACTCTTTGTTTCTTTAATCCGTTTTTGTATTATTGAATAAAATTCGGATTATGAATACCCGTTCATTTTTGATTGGGATGGCATTTTGCTGTATGCTGATGTCATCAACCCTGGCGCAGAAAAACACCGTAAAGCAAGCCCAAAACCCGGGCTGGCAAAAGGAATGGAAGCAGGTTGATTCCCTGTCCGACATTGGATTGCCTAAATCGGCAATGCTCGTTGTGGACAGGATCTATTCGGCTTCGAAATCGGGAAAAGACCTGCCGCAATTCATCAAAGCGGTTATTTACAGGATCAAACTGAACAGCTACTTCCGCCAGGATTTTCTTGAAGGAACCATTGGCGACCTGGAAAAGGAAATCAGGCAGTCGGGTGAACCTTCCAGGCAAATCCTGCAATCGATACTGGCTGAGGTATATAACAAATATTACCAGAATAACCGTTACCGCTTTCAGGACAGGACCCGTATTGCCGATGTGAAAATCGACAGCCTTCCCAGCTGGGATGCAAATACAGTTACCGTTGTTATTTATCACAACTACCTGGCTTCCCTTCAAAACGAAAAGCTGCTGAAATCCATATCCATCCTTGATTACAAGGCAATTATTGAAGTCCCCGAATCGGGATTTAATGATAAAAAATCCTTAGTGCCCGATCTTGAAAAGGCAGTAATCCTCCGCCCAAGCCTGTTTGATTTCCTGGCTCACCGGGCTCTTGATTTTTTCACCTCCACCAGCGGCCCGCCGAACATATCAGCCTTTGGCTTTCATATGAACGGCCCGACGTTTTTTGCCCCCGCAGATGAATTTACCAGGATGTCCCTCTCTGTTTCAGATTCACTTTCCCAGGATCTCCAGGCTTTAAAGATCTTTCAAAAGATCGTTTCTTTCCACCAGAACGACAAAAACCAGGAGGCGCTTGTTGATGCTGAACTTGCCCGCTTTGCATTTGTTAAAGATAAAGCCTCCACAGCCAATAACGACAGCCTTTACCTGGATGCCCTGAAAAAGCTTGAGAACCGGTTTAAGGATTCTCCCGTCTCGGCCGGTATTTTATTTGCCCTTGCAAGGTTTTACCATGAACAGGGAAGCTCCCGTGAAAAGGATCCCCGCCATAAATATGATTTAAAACAAGCCCTTGAAATGTGTGCTTCAGCCGTAAAGCGTTTTCCTGCTTCCGACGGAGCGAAAAACTGCAGCATACTGGCAGGGGAGATCCGGAACAAGGATGTAGAAATAAAAAATGAAGCGGTGGTCTCCCCCGGCAATCCGTCGATTACCCTTATATCCTTTAAAAACCTGGAGAAGGTTTACCTGAGGATGATTAAAGTGGACCGGCTCGCATGGGAAGCTAAAAAAGAGAAACTGAACAGAGAAGAACTTACAGGCTTCCTTGCAAGCCTTAAGCCGTTCAGGACCTGGGGTCAGGCTCTTCCCGATTTTGGCGATTTCAGGAACCACAGCCTTGAGATCATGCTTGAGGGATGCAATCCCGGCATTTATGTAATCCTGGCCTGCAGCGATTCATCTTTTTCGAATTCTGCAAAACTGTTAACGTATAGCGATTTCGCGGTATCGTCCATCAATTACATCAGCAGGCGCAATAAGAACGGAAGTATAAGCCTTTATGTATTCAGCCGTGACAATGGCCTGGCAATGCCCGGGATCACAGTGGAAACCTGGGAAAAGAATTATAACTACCGCAGCAGGGACTGGGAAACCAGGAAGACCGGCTCCCTGATCAGTGATGGCAGCGGATTCGCGACCATCCCGGCTCCCGTGAGCGGGGCAAGGATCAACAACCTGTATTGCAAACTGATCCATGCTGAAGATGTGCTGGTGACCTCGAATTTTTACCAGTATCCTGTTACACCGGCAAATGATAGGGCTGTAAAACAAACGGCTTTCTTTACCGACAGGGCAATTTACAGGCCCGGGCAAACGGTTTATTTCAAAGGCCTGCTGATGGAGAAAAAAGGCGAACAGACCAGGCTGCTTTGCGGCGAAGCAACAACGGTTGTCCTCACCGATGTAAATTCGCGAAGGATCTCCGAACAGGTATTTAAAACCAATGAATTCGGTTCTTTCAACGGTTCATTCATTGCTCCTGCCGATGTTCTGCCGGGAGGGATGAGGATCTACAATGAATCGGGGAGCATTTCATTTTCGGTCGAACAGTACAAACGCCCCACTTTCGAGCTCAGTTTTGATCCTTTGGAAAGCAACTACAAACTGAACGAAACACTTGCCGTTAAAGGCAAAGCCATGGCTTACGCGGGAAATGCCATCAGCCAGGCAACAGTAACATACAGGGTGGTAAGGCGGGCCCGTTTTCCCTGGTGGGAAAGATGGTACATGCCGTTCCCTTCTTCACCCGAAGTTGAAATAGCCAACGGAAAAGCAAAAACCGCCGAAGACGGAAGTTTCAGTTTTTCATTTACCGCCCTTCCCGATCTGTCCATTCCCGGCTCATCAGGCCCGGTATTTGATTTCAGCATCAAGGCAGATGTTACCGATATGAACGGTGAAACCCAGTCGCTGGAGCAAGCGGTGAGCGTGGGTTACAAATCCCTGCTGTTATCGGTGAATTTCCCGGCCAGGTTAAACATTCAGAACGACAGCCTGCTCAAATTCAGGGCCGCCAACCTCAACGGCCGGTCCACCCCCGTAAAACTCTCGGTAAGCATGTATAAGCTGAACGTTCCCTCCAGGGCCTTCCTGAAGAGAAGCTGGGAAATGCCCGACACCTGCCTTATTGCTGAGCAAGCGTTTCATGAAACCTTCCCGGGCTTCAGTTATGGAACCGAAGGGGATACTTTAACATGGAAACCATCATGGGAAATTGTGAATACGGTCCTTAACCTGGCTTCTGATTCGGTGATCAATATCAGGCAGTATTCCGAAAATGCAGGGGACCCTCACCATATCGAGCCTGGTGTTTACCAGGTTAATATGTCGGCCGATGACCCTTTCGGGGAAAAAGTTAGCCTGAAAAGATTTTTCACAGTGTATGACCCTGCCTCGGAAGAACTCCCGGGAAACCCGGCAAACTGGTTCGTTCCTTTGAAAACCAGCGCGAAGCCCGGTGAAACGGCAGGTTTCCTAATAGGCTCCGGTGAAAAGAATGTTAACGTGATGTACGAGATCTTTGCCGGCGACAGCCTGGTCTCAAGGAAATGGATCAATTTGGGTAAGACCCAGATGAGGATCAATATCCCCGTCACTGAAAGCTACCGCGGCAATTTCTTTGTCAACTTTGTGTTTTCAAAATTCAACCGCACATTTCAGAACAGCCAGCTGGTCAAAGTCCCCTATGCCGATAACAAGCTGAATATTGCTATTGAGTCGTTTCGCAGCAAAATCCTGCCGGGACAGAAAGAACAATGGAAGATCCGTATAGGCACTGCAGATAAAAAGCCAGCAGCCGCCGAGTTCCTGGCATCCATGTATGATGCCTCCCTGGATGCATTCAGGGCCAATACCTTTGCATTCGATATAGCCCGCAGGTTCTTTGGTTCAAATCCCTGGAATACCGGGGGCGATTATATGACACGTTCAGGCTCGGCTTCAGGAACACTGGCCGCTGTCAGTTATACCGAACCTCAATACCCCCAGCTGAACTGGTTTGGAATGAATTATTTCGGCTCCGGGCCCTATCTCATGATGCTCAAGGCTGGCAGGCCGGCCCGTGGCGGTGCCACAGGGGAAAAAGCGGATATGTTGGTTGCGCCGAATGTGAATCCGTCTGAAACTGCTCCTCCCGAAACCGAAGCAGGGATTGCCCCGGAAGCTGTCAAAGATGAAAAACCTGCTGCTTCCACCGAAAAACCGGTCTTCCAGCTTAGGAGGGATTTTCGTGAAACTGCATTCTTTTACCCCTGCCTTGTGACGGATTCCGCGGGGGAGATCTCCCTCGTTTTTACCGCCCCCGATGCATTGACAAGATGGAAATTCCAGGGTTTTGCGCATACCCGTCAACTTGAGTACAACCTGCTTGAAAAGGAACTCATAACACAAAAGGATTTAATGGTAATGCCCAATGCTCCACGATTTGTAAGGCAGGGCGATCTCCTGGTTTTCAGCAGCAGGGTGGTTAACCTTTCGGACCGGGAACTGAAAGCCATAGTACATATTGAACTGTTTAACGGCCTCAGCATACAAGCCCTCGACAGCCTTGTGGCAGGGACGGTAAACCAGGAAATCGTGCTGCCTAAAGGAGGCAGTGCTGCAGTGAGCTGGAACATCAGGATACCCGATGATCCTTCCCTTTCACTCCTGGGATACAGGATCATTGCGCAGTCAGGCTCATTCAGCGACGGGGAGGAGAAACTCATCCCGGTATTGCCCAACCGCATGATGGTTACCGAATCCCTTCCATTGCCCTTGAGAGATAAAGGCACATTTGATTTCAGCTTTGATAAACTCCGGTCCTCATCCGCAGAAAAAACAATTAAAAACTTCCGCCTTACCCTTGAGTTTGCTTCAAACCCGGCCTGGTATGCGGTTCAGGCCCTTCCGGCCCTTAACGAGAAACAATACGAGGATGCTTTTTCAACTTTCGGGGCTTTCTATTCGAACAGCATAGCCGCCTGGATCATGGGTTCTGATCCTAAGATCAAAACGGTTTTCGAAAGCTGGAAAAACCTCACTCCCGATGCCCTGCTTTCAAACCTTGAAAAAAATTCCCAGCTGAAATCCCTGCTGCTTCAGCAGACCCCCTGGGTGGCTGAAGCGAAGACCGAAACCGATAACCGCTTGAAGCTTGGTTTGTATTTTGATCCCGACAACCTTAAAATGAACCTTCAAAAAAACCTTTCAAGGCTGCAAAAGCTTCAAACAGCCGGTGGCGGGTTTACCTGGTTCGAGGGTATGCCCGAGAACAGGTTCATCAGCCAGGAGATCATCGGCGGGCTGGCCCACCTGGAACATCTTGGTGTTCAGGTCACGGGGGGAGATCCCCAATTAAAACAGATGCTGGTGAAGGGTGTGCTATATATGGATGAGGCTTTCAGGAAGAATTATGAGGATATGAAAAAGCTTAGAGCCTCACAGATGAAGGATAACAACCTGGGCGCCCTGGAAATCCAGTACTTATACGCAAGGTCTTATTTCCTGGCCGACAACCCCATTCCCGTGAACCTTAAAGAGCCCCTGGGGTATTTCCTGCAGCAGTCGGGGCAGTACTGGACCAAACAAGATCTCTCGTCCCAGGCTATGATTGCCCTGGCCCTGGCCCGCTTCGGCAAGAAAGACATTTCTTCGCTTATCATCAGGTCCCTTTCCGAAAGGGCTCTCCATTCTCCCGAACTGGGAATGTACTGGGCACAGTCGGGAGGATATTACTGGCAGCAGGCTACTGTTGAAACCCAGGCCCTGCTCATCGAAGCCTATGACGAAGTTGCCGGGGACAGCAAGGCTGTGGATGAAATGAAGATATGGCTGCTCAAGCAGAAACAAACGCAATCCTGGACCAGTTCCAGGGCCACTGCTGAAGCTTGCTATGCCCTCCTGCTCAGGGGAAGCAGGCTGCTTTCGGAAGACCCGAAAATAAAAATCAACCTGGGAAAGGTCAGGATCGATCCTTCGCGGCTTGCCGATGTTACCCGGGAAGCCGGTACAGGGTATTTCAGCATGAGCTGGAGCGGGAATGAAATCACACCCGAAATGGGTGTGGTGAGGGTAAGCAAGTCGGGTGCGGGTGTTGCCTGGGGCGCGCTTTACTGGCAGTATTTTGAGAATATCGACAGGATCACTTCAGCCCAGACCTCCCTGAAACTGGAAAAGAAGCTTTTCGTTGAAAAAAATACGCCAACGGGGCCGGTTCTTGAACTTGTAAAGGATAACGGAAGCCTTAAAACCGGGGATAAACTCAAGGTCAGGATCGTTCTGTCGACCGACCGTGACCTTGAGTTCGTGCATATGGGCGACCAGAGGGCTTCGGCCTTTGAACCAATGTCGTCAACACTTTCGGCTTATCATTACCAGGACGGTCTCGGGTATTATCAAAGCACGACCGATGCCTCAACCGATTTCTTTTTTGATTATGTTCCCCGGGGAACTTATGTGTTTGAATATCCCCTGATGGTGAATGCCGCCGGCGAGTATGCAAACGGCATAACAAACATTCAGTGCATGTACGCCCCCGAGTTTTCAGCTCATAGCGAAGGGATCAGGGTTACGGTTGAAAAATGAAAGATTGGCAGTTTTTTGACTTTTTTGTATACAGTATGCCTTGAGTATATCTTAACTCGACCTTAACTGGACCTAAAGGATACCAGAAAATAGCAATTGCCCTGTAAACAATAATTTACTAAAATTTGGTACCTTTGCAGCCCTGAATCAATATCTGTCAAATGCTCCGAACACATACCTGCGGCGAACTCCGCATCAAAAATACTTCCCTCGACGTGACCCTCTGCGGATGGGTCCAGAGGTCCAGGGAAATGGGCGGACTTACCTTTATAGACCTCCGCGACCGTTATGGGATCACCCAGCTGGTGTTCAACGTTGAAAAGAACCCCGGGCTTTTCGCCGAAGCCGGCAGGCTTGGACGCGAATATGTGATCAAAGCCAGGGGAAAGGTTGCCGAAAGAAGCAATAAGAACGCCAAAATGCCTACAGGCGACATCGAGATCAATGTTGAAGAGCTTACCGTCCTGAACACTTCCAAAGTGCCTCCCTTCACCATAGAGGATAATACCGACGGGGGCGAGGAACTCCGTATGAAATACCGTTACCTCGACCTTCGCAGGCAAACGAATAAAAAAAACCTTGAACTCAGGCACAAGCTGTCGATCGAGACCAGGAATTACCTCAATTCCAGGGATTTTATCGATATAGAAACTCCTTACCTCATCAAGTCAACCCCCGAAGGCGCCAGGGATTTCGTGGTGCCTTCACGCATGAACCCCGGGCAGTTCTATGCCTTGCCCCAGTCGCCCCAGACCTTTAAACAGTTGTTGATGGTTGCGGGTTTCGACAGGTATTTCCAGATCGTGCGTTGTTTCAGGGACGAAGACCTGCGTGCCGACCGCCAGCCGGAATTCACCCAGATCGACTGCGAAATGTCGTTCGTGACCCAGGAAGACATCCTCAATACTTTCGAAGGCCTGGCCAAACATCTTTTCAGCTCGGTCCTGAATATGGAAATGCCTGATTTCCCAAGGATGTCGTACGACGAAGCCATGAGGCTTTACGGTTGCGACAAGCCGGATATCCGTTTCGGGATGACCTTTACTGAAGTTACCCCCCTGATGAAAGGAAAGGGATTTAAGGTTGCCGACGAAGCTGAGCTTATTGCCGGTATCAAAGCCGATGGCTGCGCCGATTACTCGCGCAAACAACTCGATGAACTTACCGATTATGTAAAACGGCCGCAGGTCGGAGCCTCCGGGTTGTTGTACATACGGTATGCAGCCGATGGTTCCATCAAATCCTCGGTCGATAAATTTTATACTGCGGATGACTTGGCCGTTATTTTGAAACTGTTCACCGCGGTTCCGGGGGACCTGGTACTGATACTTGCGGGCGCAACAGAAAAAACACAGAAAGCCCTTTGCGAGCTCAGGCTGGAGATGGGCCGCAGGCTGGGACTGATGAAAACCGGTGATTTCAAACCCCTCTGGGTAACCGATTTTCCCCTGCTGGAATGGGATCAGGAAACGAACCGGTTTTACGCCAAACATCATCCGTTCACCTCGCCCAAACCCGAGGATATTGCCTTACTGGATACCGATCCCCGAAACGTCAGGGCCAACGCCTACGACCTTGTGATCAACGGTACCGAGATAGGCGGAGGATCCATAAGGATCCACAATAAAGAACTTCAGCATAAGATGTTCCAATTGCTTGGTTTTTCCGAGGAGGATGCCCAGTCACAATTCGGCTTTTTAATGAACGCCTTCGAATACGGCGCCCCTCCCCATGGAGGAATCGCCTTTGGCTTCGACCGATGGTCAACCATCTTCGGTGGAGGTGATTCAATACGCGATTTCATTGCTTTCCCCAAGAACAATTCGGGAAGGGATGTGATGATTGATTCACCTTCGGAAATAAAGGAGGAGCAGCTGAAAGAGCTACAAATAAAAATAAGCAGAGAACCAGTGAAATAATGTACAATGTACCATGTACCCTGTACAAATTGAAATAGTCGAAAATTAAATAAATCGTATGAAACAAGTATTATCCATTTTGATCCTGTCGGCCGTCGTGATGGCGTTTTCGTCTTGCAATAGGGAAAACAAAGAACTGCAGAAGGATGCGAAAAATATTGCCGTTGCCATGTGCAGGAATATCGAGACCATGCAAAACCTGAAGACCGCCAACCCGGCCGACTCTGTAAAGATCAGCCAGCTGCGTGCAAAGGAAAAGGATGCCGAAGTCGAAATGACCATCCTTTACCAGGAATTCAAGGCAAAATACAAGGAAAAGACTTCCGATAAAAAATTCAGCGAAGAGTTTGCCAAAGAACTTCGCAAAGCCATGCTCGACTGTCCTTACCTTTCAAAAGAAGACCGGGCTAACTTTGAGAAAGAGATGAAATAAACAGCGAAATATTTGTACATGGTGCATGGTACATTGTACATTCCTATGAATTATGATTACGCGTTTGAAAGTTGAGGTCACCGCTCCCGTTGGTTCATGGGAGTCACTCCAGGCAGCAATCCGGGCCGGGGCAGATTCGGTGTATTTCGGTGTTGGCGTGCTCAATATGCGTGCCCGTTCTTCCATAAACTTTTCGCTTCGCGATCTCGTCAGGATCTCCCGCATTTGCAAAAAACAAGGGGTACGCACCTACCTCACCCTGAATACCGTCATCTTCGACAACGAAATGAAGGAGATGAAAAAGATAGTGGATTCTGCCTTGAAGAACGGTATAGATTCCATTATCGCTTCGGACCAGGCGGTGATACGGTACGCCAGTTCGGTCGGGATGGAAGTCCATATGTCGACCCAGACCAATATCACCAATTTAGAAGCGGTAAAATACTGGTCGCAGTTTTCAGGGACCATGGTAACCGCCCGTGAACTGAGCCTTGAACAGCTGGCATCAATCCACCGCTCTATCATCCGCCAGAAAATCAAAGGACCAAACGGCGAGCTTGTAAAGCTGGAAGTGTTTGCCCATGGAGCTTTGTGCATGGCTGTTTCGGGGAAATGTTACCTCAGCCTCGATCTTTATAATGCTTCGGCCAACCGGGGAGCCTGTTACCAGACCTGCAGGCGCCCGTATAAAGTCACCGATGCAGAAGGGGAGATCGAGCTGGCGGTCGACAATGAATACATTATGTCGCCAAAGGACCTGTGCACTATCGGCTTCCTCGACAGGATCATCCATGCAGGGGTATCAGTGCTTAAGATCGAAGGCCGGGGCCGATCCCCCGAATACGTGAAGACCGTGGTCTCATGTTACAGGGAAGCATTGGATGCCGTTGCCGGCGGGACTTACAGTGCTGAAAAAGTCGACGGCTGGATCACCCGGCTTAAAACGGTTTACAACCGCGGTTTCTGGGATGGGTATTACCTTGGAAGGAAAATGGGCGAATGGGCTGAGCAGCATGGTTCAGTTGCCACTTCCACCAAAGAATACGTGGGCAAAGTCACGAACTATTTCAAAAAGCTGAAAGTGGCCGAGATCAAAATGGAATCGGGTAAGCTTTCAAAAGGCGACAGGATTTACATACAGGGACCGAGCACGGGAGTGGTTGAATTTACGGTTCCCGAGATCCGTGTTGAACTGAAAGAGGTTAAAAAAACCGTGAAAGGCGAGGCCTGTTCTGTTCCTATTGATATTTTACTTCGCCGGGCCGATAAGGTGTATAAGGTCGTTATGACTTGAATTCGCCCGCATATTTACACCCCTGCTGCGGTTCGTCGGACTCAGAAAAATAATTCATAATTCAACATTCGTTATTCTATTATTCGATTATTCAATCTTAATGCTCTTCAACTTACATACCCATACCCGCTTCAGCGACGGCTCTTCAGAGCCTGAACGATACGTGGAAGTAGCCCTTCAACAGGGTTTTTCGGTGCTTGGCATCACCGACCATTCCCCTGTTCCTTTCGAGAATTCCTTTGCCTTAAAAGAGAAGAACCTCCCGGCCTATTGCCGCGCCATACGGGAGTTGCAGAAGACACACTCCTCTCCCTCATCCGCAGACAAAAAAATAGAAATACTTCTGGGCATAGAGGTCGATTTCATCCCCGGGATGACCGTTCCTTTTGAAGAACTGAGGCGAAAGTACAACTTCGATTACACCATAGGTTCGGTCCACCTGGTGCGTGACGACCGGGGCGACGGGCTTTGGTTTATCGACGGTCCTGATATTTCGATTTATGATGACGGCATCCAGCGTATTTTCGGGGGCGACGGCCAAAGGGCTGTAACCGCTTATTACCGGCAGGTACAGGAGATGATTTCGAAGCATAAGCCTGATATCGTAGGCCATATGGATAAGGTAAAAATGTATAACCGCGACCGTTATTTTTCCGAATCCGACCGCTGGTATGTCAGGCTGGTTGATGAAACCCTGGAGCTGATCTCCCATACCGGGTCTGTTGTTGAAGTCAATACCCGCGGGCTTTATAAAAAGCGTTCCGAAACTTTCTTCCCGGGACCGGAAATCCTGAAAAAGATCCTCAAACTTGGCATACCCGTAACGGTAAGTTCCGATGCCCACAAACCCGAGGAATTATACCGGCTGTTTGATGAGGCCAGGGCAGTCCTCAAAGGCCTTGGATTTAAAACACAAAGGGTTTTGACGGCCGGTGAGTGGAAAGAAGTCCTCTTGTAATAAGCGTTTTCTCTCCTCTTTGGTTAAGCTGTTTTGCCAGGGCCTGAAATATAGCTTGACTTTCCCCTTTTTCTTATTTAAATTTGTTAAATTCATTTAAGTGAAGGTGCTCATCGGTTATCATTTAATTCGTAGGTTATGCCTAAAGGAAATTTACTCTTTCCCGAAATCCTGGTGATTCTTGTTTTGTGTTTGTCTGCGGATGGCATTTTCACCAAACCCTGTACCTCCAAGGGACCAGATGGCTTATACCACGGCTTTCGATTGTGACCTGGTGGTGGACAAATGGCGCAATCCCAATATTGGAGTGGGAATCCATCTGGCCGGTTCGGCCGGTTTTACAGTTGCTGCAGGGGACAGCTTATTTGCAATATTTCATATCAACTCGATGGACAGGGGAGCAAGCTGGTGTGCAAGGGCTGTTGGATGGCCAAAACAGTTCAGGGGCTTTTTCCCTGCATCCCAGGGTATAAGTGAGGATAACCGGGTGAATGTCGCTATAAATAAAACAGGAGATCATGTGTTTTTTTCCTGGCTTGATTCACGGAGCCCTTCGGATATTGCAAACGATCATCCGGATGTTATTACCAGGGGTTGTGATTTGTTGAAAAGCTCTTATACCAATGATAACGGGCTCGACCAGGGGACAAATATTACAGGCTTATCTTCCATCGCAAATTCAGCATGGTTTACCGATGCTTCATATTACGTTTTTTGTTATTCCGATACTTCATTTATTATTCCTCTGGCAACGGAATCAATTACGTCAGGGGATATTGTCAATAATCAGGTTTCATTCAATTATATTCCGGATTTTTCCTTCCCTGAAAGCAAATTCACAGTATGTGCAAATGGTCCGTCCTGGGGAAATAGCTGCTGGATTCCTTCCTTGGGTTGTAAGTGTAGATGAGCATTCTGCCGCAAATCCGTTGCTTTCATTAACAGTCAGTCCGAATCCTGCGAGGGATGCAGTAAAGTTTATTATCAATATTTCCGAAGCTGGCTGGGCAAAGATTCATTTATTTTCTTTTCTTGGCCAATCTTCTGAATATAAAGAATGCTATTTCAGCGAATGCGGTGAACAGGACGTAATGCTTGATGTTTCAAATCTTACACCAGGCATTTATTTCTATACTGTATCTTTGGGGGCTCAAAGGGCTAGCGGAAAGCTGGTTGTTGAATAAACGCTTCCGATTAAATCCCTCAAACTCCATACACCCTGAATACCCATGAGCCTTAAAAAGCATTTTACAACAGAAGTCCTGGAGGCCTTGAAGAACCAGGCGAACCCCGGGATACTCAGCCTGCAGGATATCGCTCATCTGCCTTCTATCGTTCAGAAATACATCACCTATGCCGGATGCCTGGGTAAGGAAAAACTGCGGAATGTTCATGCGGTGTTTGAGGGTGAGATGAAATTTGACGAGACACAGGACTGGCTCAGCATACATTCGGAACAATACAATTTCTTTGACCAGCCTTCGCGGTTTTTCTTTATTACCGCCAGCATGAAAGGAATGCCGGTTACCGGACTCCATGTTTACAAAGCTGCCAGGGCCACAATGCAGATCAAACTGGCCGGTATGATCACAGTTGCCGATGCCAGCGGCCCCCAAATGGACCAGGGGGAAACAGTTACAGTACTGAATGATATGTGCTTCATGGCCCCGGCAGCGCTGGTAAGCCCCTCCATAAGCTGGGAGAGTATAGATGATCTTACGGTAAAGGCTGTTTTTAACAATTCCGGGATCAGTGTTTCGGCAAACTTGTTTTTCAATGCCCAAGGACAGCTGATCAATTTCACTTCCGGCGACCGCTTTCTCTCGAAAGACGGGAAAAGCTATGAAAGCCTTCCCTGGTCAACCCCCATTGGCGATTACAGGGATACCGGCGGCAGGAATATCCCCGCCTCAGGTGAAGCCATGTGGCAATATCCCGACAGGCATTACTGCTACGGGAAGTTCAGGGTAAAGGATGTAAGTTATAATGTAAATGAAATGGCGAAATAGCCTTCCGTTTGATTTTTTACCTAACCACCGGGATCTGCCTCACCGCCGTTCATTTTTCCTGCCGCAAAGTGGTTTCATCCCAACTTTCGTTGATAAACATTGCCTTCGACACAGATCGCCTTGTCGGGTTTTACCGGGCAATAGAATTCACAGGCGCCGCAGCCGTTGCAGAGCTTTGAATCGACTTTAGGGATTTTAAGTTCTCCCAGGTATGGCATCAATTCTATGGCTTTCGCTTCACAATGTTCTGAGCACTTTGCACAGGGCTTATGTTGTTCAACTACCAGGCATTGGTTTTTCTCAAATACTGCAAGCCCTATCTGTATTTTTTTCTTATAAGGCAGCTCCGAACGCTGAAGTGCCCCCGTTGGACAGACCTCCAGGCAGCGGATACAGTCGTATTTGCAAAAGGACCGTTTAAAATCCATAGCCGGCTGGAATATCCCGCTCAGTCCATATTCAAAAAATGAAGGCTGCAAAACATGGGTGGGGCATGATGAAATACAAAGCTGGCAGGCTGTGCATTTTTCGGTAAAATGCCATATGCTGATAGCCCCCGGAGGCATCACGGGATGCGTTTCCTCAGCCTGGCCCGGGCTTGCAAAAAGTCTTGCAGGCGCCATCAGCCCGGCTACTGCGGCTGCGCCACCAACCGAAGTCTTTATGAAATTACGCCTTGAAACATCTTCTGCCTCCCCCTTATTGGGTATAGTTTCCTTTTTTGCAAGTGTAAACCTGTAGCGGATCGCTTTTTCGGGACAGGAATCAAGGCAGTCCATACAGCCCACGCAACGGTCGAAATCAAGCCGGTGTTCCGGGGAATCTATGCAATTTGACTTGCAAACGCTTTCACACCTCCCACAACCGCTGCATCTTCCGCCCTCAATACTGATCCTGAACAATGAAATCCTGGATAAAAGTCCCAGGAAAATCCCGACAGGGCATATCACATTGCAGTACCAGCGTTTTTTAAAAAAGCTGAGAAGGGCGAAAAACAGCAGTAGCAGTATCGACATGAATAAAGCCTCCCTCAAGCCCGAGAGGATCTTGCCGCTAAGTGCGAAGGGATCGAGAAAGTTTAGAAAAAATATATTATGAAAAAATACCGGGAGAATGCTGATGCCCAAAACAGTAAATGAAATGATGCTCAACGGCCGTTTATATGAATTTGTTTTTTTAATGAGGATGGCGGAGGTAACGATCGAAATATCCTGCAAAATACCGAGGGGGCAAACAAAGGAACAATAAACTCGGCCAAACAGAAGGGTGATGAGGATGACCATGATAAATCCCGAGGCGCCAATCGAAACCGTGGTGCTGAACTTCAGAACCGAGGGAATAAACTGAAGCCAGGTGATGCATCTCACTGTTTGCGAAGGCAGGAATGAAGCGAGTTGCGAAAACATCAGGACTGTAAGCAGGAAATACAAGGCCGCTAAGCTACTTCTAAGTGGTTTGAGGATTGCAGATTGCATTTGACGACTGAGGATTTGTGTATAAAATTACTGATTTTCTGCTCTGGATTTCGTACTTTCGCTATACACTTAAACCAGCGTATGATCACCCGCGAAACCATAGATAATATCATTTCGGCCGTTAAAATTGAAGAGGTCGTAGGTGATTTTATAAGTCTTCGCCGCAGAGGGGTGAACCTGCTCGGGCTTTGTCCGTTCCATAACGAGAAAACACCTTCGTTTACAGTATCTCCGGTTAAAGGCATCTATAAATGTTTTGGCTGCGGCAAGGCCGGGAATGCCGTGGGCTTTATCATGGAGCATGAACACCTCAATTACCCTGAGGCACTCAGGTACCTGGCTAAAAAATACCAGATCGAAATCGGGGAGGAAGAACAAACTCCCGAACAGATGCAGGAGATCAGTGAAAAGGAGAGCCTGTTCAACCTGAATGAATTTGCGCGTAAATATTTTTCGTCAGTTCTGTTTGATACTGAAGAAGGTAAGGCTGTAGGGCTGGCGTATTTCAGGGAAAGGGAGATAAGGGAAGATATCATAAAGAAATTTCAGCTGGGGTTCAGCCCCGGTACATGGAATGGTTTTGCCGAACACGCCATACAGGAAGGTTATAAAAAAGACCTGCTGCTGAAGACCGGGCTGGCACTTGAAAAAGACGGGAAACTATACGACCGTTTTCATTCCCGGGTTATTTTTCCCATACATTCGGCTTCGGGCCGCACCCTGGGGTTTGGGGGGCGTATACTGACTTCCGACAAGAACCGTCCGAAATACGTGAATTCCCCCGAATCGGAGATCTACAATAAAAGTAAAACCCTTTATGGTATTTATTTTGCCCGGACTGCTATTGCCCGTACCGACAACTGCTACCTGGTAGAAGGCTATACCGACGTGATCTCGCTGCACCAGGCTGGGATAGAGAATGTAGTGGCTTCTTCGGGCACTTCGCTCACTGCCGACCAGGTGAGGATGATCCAAAGGTATACTTCGAACATCACCATCCTTTATGACGGGGATCCTGCCGGCATCAAGGCTTCTTTCAGGGGTATCGATATGGTGCTGGAGCAGGGGTTGAACGTGAAAATAGTGCTCTTCCCCGATAATGAAGACCCCGATTCATTCGCCCGTAAAAATCATCCCGCTGAAACAGAAAAATTTATAACCGGCAATGCCGTCAATTTCATCAGCTTCAAAACCAGGCTTCTGCTTGATGAAACGAAGAACGACCCGGTTAAAAAAGCAGGGCTCATCAAGGATATCGTGGCTTCGATCTCACTCATCCCGGATGCGATAACCCGTACTCTCTTCATCCGCGAATGTGCCGACATGATGAATGTTCCGGAGCAGATCCTCGTGAATGAACTGAACAAGATCAGGAGGAACAGGCTGAACAGGGAACTCCAGGGACAGGGAGGGGCCGATGACATCCCTGTTCCTGAAATGATTGCCCCTCCCCAGCCTGAGACCGAAACAGATAACTCATCGGCCGAAAGCCAGGAAAAGGAGATTCTGCGCCTGCTTCTTCTTTATGGTACCGAGGTTGTGCATATTGACCAGACCGATGAGAATAACGATAAAGTGAAAGTGCCTGTGATCGTCGCTGATTATATGGTGCACGACATCCGCAGGGATGAACTTGAATTCGACAACAAGGTTTACGCGGTTATGTTTGAAGAATACCGTGCCGGGCTTGACATGGACCAGGTGCCTGAACGATCGTTCTTCCTGGGGCACGAGGAGAAGGAAATAGCCTATGCCACGGTTGACCTTATATTCACTCCTTATGAGCTAAGCGAGAACTGGCTTAAGCATAATGTGATGATCGACATGGAAGAGGACAGGCTGATCGTTCGCCTCGATTACGCCCTCCTCTCATTCAAAGCAAGGAAAATAGACCGTTTGCTGGAAGACCTGCATAAAAAACTTCAGAGTAACGATTCGGTTGAGGATGTGATAATGGTGCAGACAAAGTTCAGGGACCTCAAAGCCAAAAGCATCCAGATCCATAAAAAGCTGAACCGGATCGTGATCAGGTAACCGCCGGCAACTTCACTTAAAATATTTTCACTATTTATTCGCACCAAATGCTTATTTCATTGGCGTGCTCATTTCGCCTTCGGCGAACACTATTTCGCTGTTTCGCTATTTAGAGTCTGTCTATACAGTCCCCCATTTTTGTTAACAACCCGTCGATTTTCTGCGACGAAGGGGGATTTTTCCAAGCAAAAAACGGTATTGATGGTAAATGGCCTAGCCCATTGTTAATTTCTTCGATCTATTTGT
>CAIRDP010000002.1 GCA_903877385.1 uncultured Bacteroidales bacterium | reverse complement strand
GAGCGGAGTCGATGCCCAGAAATGGCTTACCTACGTCATCAACAACATCAACGACACAAAATCCTCTCACCTCAAAGAACTCCTCCCGCAATTTATTGATAAAACCCTATTGAAGTAAGACGGGGTTGGTAGGGTGGATACATACAGGCTAAGTTTGAAGAAATCCTTTCCCCGAGATTCACAATACTAGAACTTTCCGAGTCTGAGGCTGAGTCTGGCAGTGAATTGATTGATAAGGTCTGTAGGTGTATTGAGAAGCTTGAAGTCAGGACTATAGCGATAACTTAACCCAAGGCCAATCCTGAATATACTGGCAATATTTACTTCCATTCGAACACCCGGTTCTATTACAAAAAAGTTATCCCTTGAGATGATATCACGATAATATTTCGGAGGCAGGGAGCCTGAAGCATTATTATATCTTGTAGGGACATAATACATATAGCCACCTCCTATGATCAATGGGAAAGAAACATGAAGCCTGGATTTAGGGAACAGAGTATATTCAAGTAATGCGCCACCGTAACCACCTCTTAGATCAGCTCCCCTCATTTTTTTTGCAGTGGAATCATAATAGATATTGTGGTAATGCAATCCATGAGGGTTCCCAATAAACATGGCTGTAAGGCCAACAGCCCAATGGTGATTTACGATCAAGCCCACGCTCAGGCCAGGCAGAAAAACATTATTATGGCTGAACTGCGTATAGGCGGTATTAAATTCAACGAAGAAACCCCAGGATATTTTATCCTCACTATTGCTTTTCCCAAATACACTATTTATCCTGTATCCTGATGAAGCAGAATCTGAAAATACCAGACCTTTCTCTGCAAATAAATGCAAAGAGCAGGCCAGGAAAAGAAAGAGGACAAATTTTGTTTTCATTACATTTATATTGTTTCAAAATTATTCAATGGCATTTCCTTTATTGAATGGTTTTCCAAAGTTTAATGGTTTGATCCCAAGACCCGGATAAAATATACTGCCCATCAGGGCTATAACGCACTGAAGAGACGGTGCTTTTATGCCCTTTAATGATGCGTATTTCTTTACCTGTATCAACATTCCAGAGCGTGATTGTTTTATCATCTGAGCCGGAAATTGCATATTTCCCATCAGGGCTAAAACAAACCGATTCAACACCGACAGAATGACCAGCAAAAGAACGGATTTTTTTACCCGTGGTCACATTCCAAAGTATTAAGGTTTTATCAAATGAACCAGATAAAACAGTTTTTCCATTCTGGCTAAAACAAACAGAATGGACAATATTACTATATCCGATTGGACAAAACGAATCATCTGACCACCTCCCACCGGTTTTTGTTAACCACCTTAACTCATTGACAATCTAAAAACTGAGATGATTAGGCTGTCCCGACGAAGACTAGTCAAAGCGAGCGTTTTTTCCACTGACGCTGCACACTTAACTGACCGATTATCTAACTTTGGAATCATTCCAGATTACCTTAAGGTGGTTGATTTTATTTACTAACTTTGGTTTTCCAAATAGGAATTTCATGCGCTCCCTGAATATTATATTTTTATTCTTTTTTATCACTGTCCGGTCCTTATATGCCCAGGATGTGGCTAGGGAGCGACCGCCGTCACTAACTGTTAAAACGGCGGATATCACAGGGCAAGTAGACAGTTTATTGAAATATTCTGAGGAAGAAAGGACTTGCAGGCCTGAGAAAGCCCTGGAATTCGCCCGGCAAGCGTTTGAGCTTGCCGATAAGAATCATCTGCTTCCCCGAAAGCTTGAAGCAATGGTCAATCTTGCAGAAATCAATATCATGATGACCTATAACGTGAACGCCATGGAGATGACGTTGAAAGCCAGGGACCTGGCCCGGGAACTGGCCGATAAACGAAACCTCGGACACACATACCGTCTTCAGGGTAAGATCCATTTTTTGTTGGGAGATTATAATAAAAGCAGTGAATATTATTTCAAGGCTCTGCAATTGTTCGAAGAATGCCGGAATGATGAAGGTATGTTCAGGACCTATAATGATATAGGCGTACTATACAGTTACTTGGGTAATGATACTAAAGCTTTAGAGAATTTCACACTTGTTTTGAAAAAAGCAACAATGCTCAGGGACCAGAAAGGACTTTCGTACAGCCTCAATAACCTGGGTAATCTTTATGAAGGCAAAAAGAATTTTAAACAGGCTGAGAAAAATTTCCGTGAAGCATTGCAGATAAGCATTCAAACTCATCAGTTATATTATCAGGCCATTAACCATATGAACCTGGCCCGGATATGCCAGAAAACAGGAAATTTCCATGAATCCGCAGACCATTACAGCAAGGCTATGACAATTGATTCTGCTATGGGAAACAAGTATGACCTGACCCTTTGCTATCTTAATTTATTTGATTACTATAATCTGCAGCATGACCCTGGGAATGCAATGAGATCCTTGATGAAAGCTTATTCACTTGCATCCGAAAACAATCTGAAAGGTATAAAACTGCAATCGGCAAAGAAAATCCATAAATTTTATAAAAACGAGGATAGAATTGACAGCGCATATAAATATGCCATCATTCAGTTCCAAGTTAAGGACAGCATGGAAATTGATAATGCAAACTCAAAATTAAGCCTGGCCGAACTCGAATATCAATATGCAAAAAAGGAGAGGGAAGAAAAATTCAGCCAGCAGAGAAACCAGATTTTTCTTATAACAAGCATAATCCTGGCACTGTCCCTGGTTATTATTATTGCCCTTTTCCTGTCAAGACAGATCATAAAAACCAAAAATATTTACCTGGAGAAACAAAAGCTAGCCCTTGAAAAGACCCTGTTAACTGAAGAAGTGGAATTCAAAAATAAGGAGCTAACGGTTAATGTAATGAACCTGCTGAAGAAAAATGAGGTTATCATAAATATCTCTGATCAATTGCTTCAGATGGAAAAAACCGGGATCAACGAATCAACCAGGGATGAAATATCCAGGATCATAAAAGCCTTGCAAAAAAGTGCTGATTCGGACAGCTGGGAGGAATTCGAAGTCAGGTTCCGCGAAGTACACAGTGATTTTTATGATAAGCTGATAAAGCAATTCCCCGAACTCACTCCTAATGATCTGAAAATATGTGCCTTTCTTCGCCTGAACCTCTCAACAAAAGAAATCACAGAACTCACCGGCCAGAGCCAGAACGCGATTGAGGTCGCCCGTTACCGGCTCAGAAAAAAACTGGGCATCTCCAATTCCCAGGTCAACCTGGTCACTTTCCTTTCCCAAATATAATTCTGAATATCAGTCATCTAATTTTCCTGTACGGTTTTTGTACGGCTGAATCACGGCATCTGACGGGTTTTGTAGGTGGTGAATTTTTTGCTTTGGTTTACCCTGGAATTAGTTTTACAGGAAAATTCCTTATACCCTATGAAAAGAAAAAAAATCATTTCTTCCCCGGGTCCTTTGTCTGACGATAATACCAGCAAGACCGAGGAAATCCGGCAACTGATCCGGCGTAAAAAAGCCGAGAACAATGTGTTGAAAAAAATTATTGAACAAAAAATCAAACCAACCAAGTCAAAAAAAGAAGTATGAAAAAGACCTTACTTTTTCTCATGATTATCCTGCTGATCAGCGGATTGACCTATGGCCAGCTTTCCGGGATAAAAAACATTCCGGGAGATTATTCAAGTATTGCAAACGCTATCGCCGCAATGAATTCGGCGGGTGTTGGTTCAGGCGGAGTGACCTTCAATGTTGCCGCGGGATACACCGAGACCTTTTCCTCGCCAACGGCAGGATACATCACCACCAACACCGGTACGTCTGCAAACCCTATAATATTCCAGAAATCCGGGACCGGAGCTGATCCATTGATCACTGCAGGGACCGGTACCGGTACCATGGATGCCATTATTGAATTTGTCGGTGCCAGTTATATTACATTTAACGGCATCGACCTGCAGGATAATTCTGCCAATCTTACCACCACCACACAGATGGAGTGGGGATACGCATTAGTAAAAGCTTCAGGGACACAGGGTTCCCAGTATATTGTAATCAAAAACTGCAATATCAGCCTGACCCGGACCAATACAGCTTCGGTGGGAATCTACTCGAGAAACCACACCTCAACATCCACTACCGCCCTTACAGTAACATCCGCTTCAGGGACAAATTCTTACAATAAATTTTACAGCAATACGATAATAAACTGCTATTCAGGAATATATGTTTATGGTTATTCTGATGTTCTGCCTTATGCGTTTTATGACCAGGGAAATGAAATAGGCAAGGACGGGGGAAATAATATTAGCAATTATGCAGGTGGGACTTCAACCGCCTATGGCATTTATACGATCTGGCAGAACAACCTTAAGGTTGCAAATAATACAATCAGTGGTACTATTCCTTCAAGCACAGGTGGAGTTTACGGGATTTACACCGGCGCCGGGCTGAATTCCAACCTGGATGATTATCAAAATACCGTAACCATTACCAACAATGGGACGGGAACCTTTTACGGCATTTACAGTGCCATGGGAGGGACCGGGACATCGAACACCCTGAACTTTTATAATAATACAGTGACAAATTGCTCCCTCCCGAACCTGACCACCGGGACTATTTACCTGATGTATGTTGCGGGGGGCTTTGTGAATGTGAATTTCTACAATAACAATGTCACCGGCAATTTATTCGGATCTGCAACGGCAACCTGCACCGGGGCTATTTACGGCATGTACATGTCGGTACAGGCCGACAACCAGGGAACGGGTTCACAGAACTTTTACAATAACTCTATCAGCAACAATACCAGGACCCAATCGGTCGTAGGTGGAGGAGTTAATTATCTGATACAGATCTTCGGAGGGGGAAATGTTCTCAACCTGTATGGAAATACAGTATCAAACAACACGGTCGGATCAAACGGGGTTACTTACGGCATGTACAATATCTGGTCAGGAACCGTGAAAAATGTTTACAACAATACTATAACCGGCATCAACAATTCGAACGGAACCGTTTACGGGCTTTACAATGGGAATGGCACATACGGGTATTATTACAATAACAGGATCCAGAATATAACATCCAATGCAGCTGCAAGCCTTGTGTACGGGATATACCAGTCAAGCGGTATCTATATGTATTTTTATAATAATTACATTGCGGAACTGAAGGCACCATTGGCCACTAACGCGAACGCAGTGAGCGGGATATATCTTTTGGGAGGGACCACGCTGGGTTGCTATAATAATACCGTATACCTTAATGCTTCCTCTTCAGGGACTACTTTCGGAACTTCAGGTGTATATGCAAGTACGGCTGTTTCGGTCGACCTGAGGAACAATATCGTGGTCAATGCCTCAAATCCTGGCAGTACCACTGGAATGACGGCAGCCCTGAGATATTCCGCCGTGGTTACATCAGCCTACCTTTCAACATCCGATTACAACGATTTCTATGCCGGTTCGCCTGCTGCAAACAGGCTGATCTATTACGACGGGACGAATTCAGATCAGACCATGGCGTCATACCGTAGCAGGGTCTCACCAAGGGATGCACAGTCATTCTCGGAGAACCCTCCTTTTACCAATGTCACAACTTCTCCCTATGACCTGCACCTGCTTACTACGATCGCAACCCAATGCGAAAGCGGAGGAGTAACTGTTTCCGCACCGGTAAACATTACCACAGATTACGATGCCCAGCCACGCTATCCTAATTCCGGGTATCCCAATAATCCGACTTACCCGGCAACAGCTCCGGATGTTGGCGCTGATGAATTCGCAGGCCAGCCGAATGACATTACCCCCCCTGCAATTGTTTTCACTCCCTTAAGTAATACCGGACTCCTGACTTCAAGGACGCTTATTGCCGCGATTACAGACCCCAGCGGGGTTCCCGTGTCGGGAATTGGCCTTCCACGGCTTTATTGGCAGATCAACAGTGGAAGCTGGAATACAGGAACTGCAGTGTTCCTCGGAGGTGGCCAGTATTCATTCACCCTAGGTACCGGCGTTGCACTTGGAAATACGGTCAGTTATTATATTGCAGCCCAGGATAATGTAAACCCCAGCCCGAACGTAGGATCGAATTTCTCCACGGGGGCCTCGGGATATACAGCCAATCCACCCGCCTGCAGCACACCTCCGACAACCTTGTATCAATACACTATTACCGCAAGTATTTCAGGAGTTTTCCATGTCGGTGTGGGAAAGGATTACACCACACTGACCGCTGCTGTGAATGACCTGAATACAAAATATATGAGCGGACCGGTGACTTTCATCCTCGATGATGCGACATATCCATCAGAAACCTTTCCCATCATCATTGCAACCAACACGGGGAACAGTTCAACAAACACCCTGACAATCAAACCAAATACAGGGGTTACGCCGATTATCACGGGATCAAGCACAACAGGCATCCTCGTCCTGATGGGAATAGACTATACAACCATCGATGGTTCAAACAGCGGCGGAACAGATAAAAGCCTTACATGGGAGAATACAAATGCCTCAGCAAATACATATACCATCGGCATCTTTAATAACGGAGGATCTGATCCATCTACCAACTGCACCCTGAAAAACTGCCTGGTAAGGGCCAGCAGCCAGGTGGCCAATTCAACTTATGCAGTCATCCTGAATTATGCAGGTGGCGGCTTCGATAATACCGTGATAACAAATAACACGATCTATAGTGCACATTACGGGTTGCAGTTTGTAGGTGTACCGGGGAATATCACCCATAACGGGCAGATCACAAACAATATCTTTGGCTCGACCCTTGATGCGAGCGCTATACAATACCGCGGGATCCAGATTTCCTATGTAGACAACACCCTCATTTCAGGAAATGAGATCATGGGAGCACCGGCCGGCAATGCCAATAACACCCAGGTTGGCCTGATGGTGATGGCGTTTTCGACAAATACCATGATCCGCAAGAATAAGATTCATGACTGGTATTACAATGGCAGCAGCGGTTATGGGAATTTCGGGATCTATTACAATGCAGAAGCCAATACGGTTACAGAAATATCCAACAACCTGATTTCAAATATCAAGAGTGACGGGGATAACGGAGCCCTCAGTTGGAATTCAGCCGCCATTTACTTCGTTTCCGGAGGCAATTGCCAGGTTTATCATAACTCCATTTATCTGACCGGGGCAACCCTGACCACTTCATACAGTGGCTGGAGTTCCTGTATTATGCTTGAAGGCGGGATCACCGGCCTTGATATAAGGAATAATATATTCAAGAACTCCATGCAGGCTTCTTCAGGATCGCCCACTGATAACACTTATGCTATTTATAATTCCGGTACAAGCTCAGCTTTCTCAAATATCAATTTCAATGACTATTATGCGGATGGCATTGGCGGTAATACAGGCTTCCAGGGCATAAATCAACCTACCCTCTCCTCCTGGAAATCAGCTACAGGTCAGGATGCAAATTCCATAAATGTAGATCCGGTATTCACCGGGCCGAACGATTTGCACACAACCGTATCCGGGTTAAGCAAACAGGGTATATACATTCCGACAATTCCTGATGATTTTGCCGGGCTGCTCAGAACCAATCCACCGGATATAGGGGCATATGAGTTTTCGGTGAATCCTGTCGTGGTTACTATTGCCGCAACATCTGTCACTGCAACAGCTGCAACAATTAACAGTACAATCAATGCAGGCAATGCCACGGTTCTTTCCGGATTTGATTACGGTCTTACCACGGCTTACGGAAGCAGCATTAACGGGACTCCTGCCACCGTGAACGGCACAACAGTCACTGCTGTTTCCTCAGGATTAAGCGGGCTGGCCCCTGCGACTCTGTATCATTACCGGGCAAAAGGATCCAGCGGTGCTGTCACCATTTATGGGAGTGATCTGACCTTCACTACTCTTCCCAATCCGCCAAGTGTAATAACAACCGCCGCCACCTCAATCTCATCGGGAGGCGCTACACTGAACGGGACAGTAAATGCCAATAATGGTGCTACCACTGTTACTTTTGAATATGGACTGACTACTGCTTACGGTTCAACTATTACCGCTGTCCAAAGCCCTGTCAATGGTTCTATCGTAACCATAGTAAACGCTGCGGTTCCCGGTTTGTTACCGAATACCACCTATCATTTCCGCGTCGATGGGACCAATGCAGGCGGGACCTCCTATGGAAACGACCTTATCTTCACAACCAATGCCATACTTGCAATTGTAGTCACATCCCCTGCAACCAATGTTACCTCGAATACGGCCCAGCTTAATGGAACGGTGACAGCCAACTATGCAACAACAGCAGTTTCATTTGACTGGGGTTTAACAACCTCCTACGGAAATAATGTTGCCGCAACCCCGGCGACCGTGAACGGAGGCAATGTTACTCCCGTGCTGGCCAATATTTCTGGTTTAACAGGGAACACAACTTATCATTTCCGATGTGTAGGTACCAATGCCGCTGGCACTGCCTATGGTGCCGATTTTATATTCAATTCCGCCTGTCCGGTACCCCCGGCACCTGGACCCATCATGGGCCCCACCTCGGTATGCCAGAACCAGAACTATGTTGCCTACCAGATCGTGCCTGTTCCCAATGCCACGAATTACAACTGGACGGTGCCGGCAGGTTCTACCATTGTTTCAGGTGCAGGTACCAACCTGATCTCGGTTAATTTCTCAATGACTGCAGTATCGGGTAACCTTACCGTTACCCCAACCAACACCTGTTCCACCGGCCCAACAGGGACCTTGGCTGTCACTGTCAACCCCATGCCTGTGCCCACGATCTCAGGCCCGGCTTCGGTTTGCGTGCAATCGACCAACAATGTGTACGCCACCCAAAGCGGTATGACAGGGTACAACTGGACGGTCTCTGCCGGCGGTCTTATCACTGCAGGAGCAGGTACAGCTGCAATCACTGTTAACTGGTCCACTACCGGCACGAAGACCATCACCGTGAACTATAACAATGCCAACGGATGTACCGCCATTAACCCCGGGACCTATACCGTCACTGTTAACTCCATGCCCACGCCCACCATCACCGGTACAACCGTGCTCTGCGCAGGTTCAGGATACTACACCTATTCCACTGAAACCGGTATGTCGGCTTACACCTGGAACATTTCTTCAGGCGGGACCATCACTGCCGGACAGGGTACTGCTGCGATTACCATTCTTTGGAACACTGCCGGTGCACAGACCGTCAGCGTGAACTATGCCAATGCCAACGGCTGTTCTGCTGCCAGTTCCACCGTGCTCAACGTCACCGTGAATGGGGTGCCGGGTGCTGCAGGAGCTATCAACGGTTCAACCACCGTATGTGCAGGTGCACAAGCCGTGCCGTATTCAGTAGCTGCTATTACGGGTGCCCAGACCTATGTATGGACCCTTCCCAGCGGTGCGACCATCGCCTCCGGTGCCGGTACCAACATCATCTCGGTGAACTATGCCAATAATGCCACCTCAGGCGCCATCACCGTACAGGGGAACAACCTCTGCGGAAGCGGCGCTGCTTCTCCCTCACTGAACGTCACCGTCACTTCACTTCCCGACAATGCCGGGACCATCACCGGTCCGACCTCCGTCTGCCAGGGTGAGACCGGCGTAGTCTACACCGTTCCAGCCATCGCCAATGCCACCGGCTATTCCTGGACCGTTCCCACAGGGGCCACCATCACTTCCGGTACTAATACCAACTCCATCCATGTGACATTCGGTAATGGAGCGACCTCCGGCAGTGTCAGCGTGTTTGGTTCCAATGCCTGCGGCGACGGAGCCGGTTCAAGTCTCAGCGTGACCGTCAACCCCATTCCTGCCACTCCCACCATCACGGCCAACGGCTATGTGCTCACTTCGAGCGCTGCTACCGGCAACCAGTGGTACCATGACGGGAATGCATTAGCCGGAGCCACAGGCCAGACCTATACCGTGCCTTCTTCGGCCCCCGGATGGTACTGGACCGTGGTCACAGATGGTAACTGTTCCTCAGACCAGAGCAACCACCTCTACATCCAGGGTGTGGGAATCGGCGAGCACAACCCAGGCCAGATCACCATCTATCCTGTTCCCAACAACGGGCATTTCAACATCTCCATCAGCAGTGATCAGGAAACCACCTATACCATCCAGGTGTTCAACAGCCTCGGCGTCATGGTTTACGGCGATCATTCCATCACCGTGAGCGGGACCACTGTCATCCCAGTTTACCTCGGGACTATAGCCAGCGGACTCTATACCATCGTATTGCGTAATGACGGCAACCATGCCATCCGCAAGATACTTGTAAACAGATAATTGTTTATTTGGTTAATCGCAAAGAGGCCGTCCGAAAGGGCGGTCTCTTTTTTGTTCTCCCCCAATCATATCACAGTATTGACAAGCCATTGAAGATGACTCGATTTTCCGGTTGCAAGAATTCTGATACTCCCGAGCAACCTGAATACCGCAGGAATGTCTATTAATTGTATATATTTGGACAGGCCAGCATCAGTGACCACCTTCTGCCGATTTTTATTGACCACTTTACCATATTAGCAATCAATAAAATGAGATGGTCAGGCCGTCCCGGCGAAGGCTGGTCAAAGCCGGCATTTCTTCCATTTAAATAAACAACCCATCCATTGAAAAATGGTGACGCCTGCCAATTCATCGTCAAAACGATAATTTTACGCTGTTTACTGCGCCTGATAAGTAATTTTTCCATTCATCATAGTCAGCTTCACCTTTGTGGTACTGATCTGGGACAATGGAATTTTGTAAAGGTCTTTTTCCAACACGACAATGTCGGCCAGTTTACCAATTTCCAGTTTACCAATTTTATCTTCCAGTCCAAGTACATACGCTGCATCCAGTGTAGCTGCTTTCAATGCCTGATCCAGGGTAATTCGTTCATCCACCGGCGGTAAAACGGAAGCGAACTGGTCCTTTCCATACTGGGGCAAAATCGCCCGGGTAATGGCAACCTGAATGGCATCCAGCGGATGGTAAGTCGAAACATATCCTGAGGCAGGCCAGTCAGATCCAAACGCAACACGACCACCCGCTTTCAACACGGAGTTATGACGGAAGAATTCACGGAAAGCCACTTCATCCCCAACGATTTCAGCCGTCCTTTTAATAGTAGGGTCAGGGGTGGCCCATTGTGCGGAGGACTGCATTGTAACATTCAGCTTTGCAAACCGGGGTACGTCTGCGTCATTAAGGAAGATTACATGTGCAGCAGCGTGCCTGGACGGACTGTTTGGATAAGCTTTGTGTGCCTTCTCGATGGCATCGAGGTAAGCCCTTATCGTCGCATCTCCATAACAATGGGCAAGCGTATCGATTCCTTTGGAAACTGCTTTCAGGATCGCTGCTTCTACAAGCTCCCTGGGCAACGACATCTCTCCAACGAACCCTGGCCGGTCGGCATACGGCTGAAGCATGAACGCCGTGTGTTGCGCTTCGCCGCCATCAAGTAGAATTTTTAGCGTCCTTAATTGCACTAACTCTGAGTTGTACTTCTTACGCAACTCCAGAATTGAATCCACTGGATCCGTTATCGAAGCGGTGTTCCAATAATAACCTGCAACAACCCTGACAGGCAACTTACCTGTTTTTTCCAATCGTTGATAGCCCTCAAGGCCTTTCGCAGTTGGCAGGACACCTACCCCGGCATCCCAGACCGCTGTAATGCCGGCTGCCGAGAAATCCGGCAGTCTTTCTGCCATTGCCTTGAATACTGCTTCTGGTGTAGGTGGATCCACTTTTGCCAGGACCTCCTGCTCGGCAAGAGTTTCAACAACCCAGCCTGTTGGCTCATTTGTCTTAGGGTCACGCTGATAGTAACTTATACCCGGCACAGGATCGGGATGTTTGGCATCAACACCTGCAATTTCGAGGGTCTTGCTGTTCACCCATGCGCTGTGACAGTCAATGCCTATCAGTATGACCGGACGATCCGGAAATAACTTATCAAGAGTCCCTTTGTCAGGGCCTGTCATGGAAAAGAGGGTATAACGCCAGCCAAAACCGCGGATGACTTTGGCATTTGGATGATTAGCTGCCCATGCTTTTACCCTGGCCAGGAGATCTTCCAAAGAGTCCGTCTGAAGATCTGCACCCGCAGCAAACATGGATAACCACGGGTGAATGTGCGATTCAACAAAGCCTGGTAGCAACATCTTGCCTTTCAGGTCGATGACTTTCGTGTTCTTGCCGATGAAGGCTTCAACTCCCTTATTGCTCCCAACATAGACGATCTTCTTGCCGGTAATGGCCACCGCCTCAGCCTTCGGGGCTTTAATGTCAATGGTATAAACAGCTCCATTTTTAAATACGTAATCTGCCGTTGGTCTGATGCAGGTTTAGTCTGGCGTGTACCATTCAGTTTCACTCTAAAGGGTTATGTAGGATTTGTAGTGTTCCACGGGGTTGGCTCTTGTTGGGTTATGCAGGGTTATGTAGGAATCCTAACTTAAGGGATGTAAATCAATTTCAGGCCCAGGAAAATACAGAATTTTCATTATAGGAGTCCGGAGAAAAACTGCTTGAGGACTTATTATTTACACTTTAAGGATCCTAAAATGTATTTCTCATGACATTTTATGGAACGTATGATGCCGCATTTTGCACGAATCCCTAAAAAATTTAAGATGTGCAACTTTTTTTCTGTAAAATAATTAAGCCACGGTTAACTGTTTGACACTCCGGGGAGTGTTCGAAGGCAGCGGATCATGATCCGCTGCCTTCGAATCGTTTTCTTTTTCCAACTCCCAGAGGGGGGCCATAT
>CAIRDP010000001.1 GCA_903877385.1 uncultured Bacteroidales bacterium | reverse complement strand
TTAACGGTGATGCTGAATTCTATCTGCCCGAATTAGTCAGAGAAAGAATCCAGGCAAGCCATCAACATTGAGTCCCCATATATAGGGCATACCATCATTTTTTTTGGTAAAAGAATTACCCTCATTTATTGAGAGGATACAGTTATTTAGAACTTCTGCAATTAATTATAAACGAATAAACTATTATCTCCCTGTTTTTTTACGGCAGATTAAAAAGGAAAGTTATAGAATATCAGGGTTTCTTTATACTACCCATCTGAATTTTACGCACATCGGGATGTTAATTGTGCAGGGAGTTGTATAATTCAAAATAAGGTTTTATCTTTGCAGCCCTTTTTATAGAATTTAACATTTATTAACCTTTTAAAGAAAGCGAGCTAAAAGCATGATTATCGTACCTGTAAAAGAAGGCGAAAGCATCGACCGGGCATTAAAAAAATTGAAACGTAAATTTGAAAAAACCGGCGTGGTTAAAGAATTACGTGAACGCCAGAAGTTTACGAAACCATCTGTAAAAAAGCGCGATGCAGTTTCACGTGCCGTTTATATCCAAAAAATACAGCAGGCCGAACAAGCCATGTAAAGGCGTTTAACATTTTTTACGAGTAGAAATTTTGTTGATGGTAAATATCCGTGTATATTTACCTTTCGAATGGCAATCAACAAAGTTTCTACTTTTTTTTGTTGACGAGTGAAGGATCGCTTTCTTGCATACATACAATACGAAAAACGGTACTCGCCACATACTGTAACCGCTTACCGAACAGACCTGGACCAGTTTTTTGCTTTTCTGAGTGCTCAGTACCAGACCTCGGATATCAGTGGCGTTGACCATTCCATGATAAGGTCATGGCTGGTATTCCTGATGGAACAGGGTGATTCTCCCCGTTCGGTAAACCGCAAACTTACATCCCTCAAATCATTTTACCGTTTTCTTCTCAAAGAAGGCGATGTTGAAAACAATCCCATGAGGCGGATCATTTCGCCCAAAACACCAAAACATCTTCCCGAATTCGTAGAGGCCGGGAGAATGACGGCAATGATTGATCATATGGACGGGGATAAAGGTTTCCCTGGTATGCGTAACAGGATCATTGTTGAGATGTTTTACAATACGGGAATGCGTTTATCGGAATTACTTTACCTGAAAGAAACCGATATTGATTTTCATACAGATACCATTAAAGTACTCGGAAAACGAAATAAAGAGCGTTTAATCCCGTTCACAAAGAAATTCGGTTTATTGCTAAAAGACTACATTAAAGAGAAAGAGACGAGTTTCGGACTTGTCCCTGAATTGTTTCTCACAGATTCCGGCCGGAAGATGTATCCAAAGCTGATTTACCTTATCGTGAGGGATCAGCTCAGGAGTTTTACCACTTTGGAAAAAAAGAGTCCGCATGTTCTCAGGCATACTTTTGCAACTCATTTATTGAATAACGGGGCTGATCTGAATGCTGTAAAGGAGTTGCTTGGTCACGCAAACCTTGCAGCTACCCAGGTTTATACCCACAATACCATAGAAAAGCTTAAAAAGATCTATAAACAAGCCCATCCAAGGGCATAAAAAAGGAGGTAGAAATGAATATTATCATTAATGCAGTTCATTTCAAGGCAGATCAGAAACTTGAAGATTTCATCAAGGAGCGTCTGCAAAAATTGCATACTTTTTTTGAGGGTGTTATCGGCGCGGAGGTTAAGCTGAAAGTGGATAACAATGACTCCCGTGAGAACAAGATCGTGGAAATGCGTTTGATTATAAAAGGGAATGATTTATTTGCAATAAAGGAGGCAAAGTCGTTTGAGGAAGCATCTGATTCCGCGGTTGAAGCATTGAGAAAACAGCTTGTTAAATATAAGGAAAAAGTCAGAAGAGGTTAAGCCGGTTCTGGCTGGAATAACAGCGGGAGGTAAATGAAGATATCTCCCGCTTTTCATTTCATCCCTGCGGGAATTCCCGGCAAGAGGGGCAGGATTTGGGCATAGTTCTTTGCGTTTCAGTTAATAAAGATGAAAATTCAGTACAGCTAAGGTTTGAGGGTGAAGAGTTTATGCGGTTTGTAGATGCTATTCACTTTGTAATCACAACATATTCAAGTTGTTACAACTTCGGTACGAAGTTTGTTAAAAAAAAATGACTTTTTTGGGACAAATTTTCATAAAACGCTTGCATGGTATTGGAAATGTTCATACTTTTGCAGTCCTTTTTATAAGGGATAGTTTTTTGACGTGCTGAAATGTTTCAAAATCCGCGACAGGCGCGGAAGAGCTCAATCAATTAAAATCCTTAATGCCGATGTAGCTCAGTTGGTAGAGCTGCTGATTTGTAATCAGCAGGTCGGCGGTTCGAGTCCGTCCATCGGCTCAAACCTGCTTATTTCAGGCTATTAGGGGAGATACCAGAGCGGTCAAATGGGGCAGACTGTAAATCTGTTGGCGAAGCCTTCGGAGGTTCGAATCCTCCTCTCCCCACCAATGGAAAAGCGAAACCGCAAAAAGCGAAAGGCGAAATTATTTCACTTTTCACTTTTCGCTTTTCGCTTTTCGAAATGCGGAAGTAGCTCATTTGGTAGAGCGGAAGCCTTCCAAGCTTCAGGTGGCGGGTTCGAGCCCCGTCTTCCGCTCACGACTTCTTCGCCTTTGTAGCTCAGGGGTAGAGCACTTCCTTGGTAAGGAAGGGGTCAGCAGTTCAATTCTGCTCAAAGGCTCAGTTTGATAATGAAAGCAAAATTAAACTCACTTAATCAATTTTTAGGTATATGGCAAAAGAAAAATTCGAACGTTCCAAACCTCACGTCAACGTAGGTACAATCGGCCACATTGACCATGGTAAGACGACCTTAACGGCAGCAATTACGCTCGTACTCGCAGATAAGGGATTATCGGTGTTCAGGTCGTTTGATTCAATCGATAATGCACCGGAAGAAAAAGCCCGTGGTATTACGATAAACACTGCTCATATTGAGTATCAGACAGCAAACCGCCACTATGCACATGTAGATTGTCCCGGTCATGCCGACTATATCAAAAACATGGTTACCGGTGCTGCCCAGATGGACGGCGCTATTATTGTTGTAGCTGCTACCGATGGTCCTATGCCCCAGACCCGCGAGCATATTCTTCTCGCACGTCAGGTTGGCGTTCCCAAGCTGGTTGTATTTATGAACAAATGCGACAGCGTTGATGACCCTGAACTCCTCGAAATCGTTGAGATGGAGATCCGTGAACTGCTTACTTTCTACGGTTTTGATGGCGCTAACGCTCCTGTTATTCAGGGTTCAGCTCTTGGTGGTCTCAATAAAGAGCCGAAGTGGGTAGATAAAATCATGGAGCTGATGGATGCAGTTGATAGTTACATCCCTCTGCCTGTCCGTGATATTGACAAGCCCTTCCTCATGCCTGTTGAAGACGTGTTCTCAATCACCGGCCGTGGTACTGTTGCCACCGGTCGTATTGAAACCGGCGTTATCAATTCAGGCGACCCCGTTGAAATCATCGGGATGGGCGCAGAGAAACTGAAGAGTGTCGTTACCGGTGTGGAAATGTTCCGTAAGATCCTCGATCGTGGTGAAGCTGGCGACAATGCTGGTCTCCTCCTCCGTGGTATCGATAAAGATGAAATCCGCCGTGGTATGGTTATTGCCAAACCGGGTTCCATTACTCCTCATAAAAAATTCAAGGCCGAAATTTACGTTCTGAAGACCCAGGAAGGTGGACGTCATACTCCGTTCCATAACAAGTATCGCCCGCAGTTCTACTTCAGGACCACCGACGTTACCGGTGAGATTCATCTCCCCGAAGGCGTTGAAATGTGTATGCCTGGTGATAATATCACAATTCTGGTTGACCTGATCTCCGAAATCGCTATGAGCAAGGGACTCCGTTTCGCCATCCGCGAAGGTGGACGTACCGTTGGTGCCGGACAGGTTACAGAAATTCTTGATTAATACATATGGTTAAGGTGCAGGGATCATGCCAGGTTCCTGCTCCTGCCATATACCTGTAATTATAAATTGTACACGGGTGTAGCTCAACTGGTAGAGTGGCGGTCTCCAAAACCGTAGGCTGTGGGTTCGATTCCTACCACCCGTGCAAATTCAGAAGATCAATGGCAAAGAACAAGGTAGTTAATTATATCAGTGAAAGCTATGATGAGCTGATGCACAAGGTGAGCTGGCCTACATGGGCAGAACTCCAGAGCAGCGCCATTGTGGTTTCAGTCGCTACTCTCATTATTGCGATGCTGGTTTTTGCAATGGATGAAGTATTTCGGGTTGTCCTTCAGCAGTTCTACAAACTTTTTTAGATCGGTTGCAGATCTGAATTTATTCCGGATTTTCTACGGAAAAAAATATCGGTACAGGCATGAGTGAAAGTGTGAAAAAATGGTATGTCGTCCGCGCTATCAGCGGTAACGAAAAGAAAATCAAGCAGATACTGGAGAATGAGATTTCAAACCAGAATCTGCAGGAATACATTTCACAGGTACTGATCCCTATGGAAAAGGTTTACATGATACGGAACGGAAAAAAGGTCAGCAAGGAACGGAATTTCTTTCCGGGCTACGTGCTCATTGAAGCTGTCCTGACAGGCGAAATACCTCATATCGTAAGAAATGTCCCGGGTGTTCTTGGTTTCCTCGGTGCAAAAGGCGAACCTCATCCACTGCGCCCGTCAGAAGTGAAACGTCTCCTCGGCAAATTTGATGAGTTGTCCGAACAGGGAGAAGAAGTCAATATCCCGTTCATCATTGGCGAAACGGTAACTGTAATTGACGGTCCGTTCAACAGCTTCAGCGGTGTGATCGAAGAGATCAACGAAGAAAAGAAGAAGCTGAAAGTCATGGTAAAAATATTCGGCCGTAAAACGCCGCTTGAGTTGAGTTTTATGCAAGTACAAAAAGAATAGAATAAATATTAATAAAATGGCAAAAGAAGTTAGTGGAATTATTAAGTTGCAGATCAAAGGAGGAGCAGCTAATCCTTCACCCCCGGTAGGACCCGCATTGGGTGCCAAAGGCGTGAACATCATGGAATTCTGCAAGCAGTTTAACGCTCGCACGCAGGATAAAGGAGGAAAGCTCATTCCCGTGATCATAACTGTTTACAAGGACAAGTCGTTTGACTTCATTCTGAAAACCCCTCCGGTAGCTGTGCAACTGCTCGAAGCAACCAAGCTCCCGAAAGGTTCCCCCGAACCCAACCGGAATAAAGTAGCTGCAGTATCCTGGGAACAGGTGAAAAAGATCGCGGAAGACAAAATGCCCGACCTGAACGCTTTCACCCTTGAATCGGCCATGCGAATGGTTGCCGGTACGGCACGTTCCATGGGTATTACCTTGACTGGTGACACGCCTTTTAAACGTTAATCATGCAACCGGATTAGAAATTGTATACACCTCATACATTAATTAAATAAAAGCAAATGACAAAGCTGACTAAGAAGAGGAAGGTTGCCTTATCCAAATTTGATAAGAATACCGTTTATTCACTCACAGAAGCTGCCGGCCTCCTGAAGGAGATCGTCAGCACCAAGTTTGATTCATCCATTGATCTTGATATACGCCTTGGGGTTGATCCCCGTAAGGCCAATCAGATGGTCCGCGGGATCGTGACGCTTCCTCACGGAACCGGTAAGGTGATTCGTGTCCTCGTACTCTGTACTCCCGATAAGGAGGATGAAGCACGGGCGGCAGGAGCCGACTTCGCCGGGCTTGATGAATACGTTGAAAAAATCAAAGGCGGCTGGACTGATGTTGATGTTATCATCACCATGCCCAGTGTCATGGCCAAGGTAGGTGCGCTCGGAAAGATTCTCGGACCCCGCGGACTCATGCCGAATCCCAAGACAGGGACCGTTACCATGGAAATTGGTAAGGCCGTTAAAGATGTAAAAGCCGGTAAAATTGACTTCAAGGTTGATAAGTTCGGCATTATCCATTCATCAGTTGCGAAAGCTTCCTTCAGCACTGAAAAAATTGCGGAGAATGCTGAAACACTTATCCAAACCGTGATCAAACTGAAACCTGCTTCGGCAAAGGGAACCTATGTAAAGAGTATTTATCTCTCAGGCACCATGAGCCCCAGCATCCAGATTGATCCAAAGTCAGTATCCGCTTAATTACTCATTTTTATTGAGCTCGTAAAATATGAAAAAAGAAGAAAAAAGCCAGTTGATCGATACCCTGGTAGAACAGCTCAACCACGCAAACTCCTTTTATATTGCTGATATCGGCGATCTGAATGCCGATAGCACCAGTAAACTCAGGAGGCTTTGCTTCAAAAGAAATGTTACTCTTCAGGTAGTAAAGAATTCCCTGCTAAAAAAGGCCATGGAACGCACAGGAAAGACCGATTATGAGGAATTATTTCCCTTGCTCGTCGGAAACACTTCCATCCTCTTTTCGGAAGTGAACAACGACCCGGCCAAACTTATCAAGGAATTTCGCAGAACTGCCAAGAAGCCCATTCTTAAAGGAGCTTTCGTGGAAGAAACCATCTACCTCGGCGATGACCAGCTGGATGCATTAATCAACATCAAGTCGAAGAATGAACTTATCGGTGACCTGATCCTGTTACTCCAGTCCCCTGCACGCAACGTTATCTCCGCTCTTTCATCGGGAGGCAGCAAGCTTTCGGGAATTGTGAAAACACTGTCGGAAAGACCAGAGTAATCGGCGATGTTAAACAAATAAAGGAAAAGTAAATTGAATTAATAACCTGTCCCGGAATGTACGGGGCGCAAATTTTAGATAAAATGGCAGATTTAAAAGCTTTTGCAGAACAATTAGTTAACCTGACGGTAAAAGAGGTCAATGAATTGGCAAAAATTCTCAAAGATGAGTACGGGATTGAACCCGCAGCAGCTGCTGTTGCAGTCGCTGCTCCGGTCGCCGCAGC
The DNA here is from genome assembly GCA_903877385.1 of uncultured Bacteroidales bacterium. Classification (GTDB taxonomy): domain Bacteria; phylum Bacteroidota; class Bacteroidia; order Bacteroidales; family FEN-979; genus CAIRDP01. The sequence goes on along the minus strand of CAIRDP010000001.1, from coordinate 36,748 downwards.
TGCTCCTGTCGCTGAGGAAAAAACATCATTCGACGTAATTCTGAAACATGCCGGTCAGGCAAAATTGGCCGTTGTTAAGCTCGTGAAAGAACTCACAAGCCTTGGCCTTAAAGAAGCAAAAGAACTCGTTGATGCTGCACCAAAAGCAATCAAGGAAGGCGTTTCCAGGGATGAAGCAAATGCATTACAGAAACAATTACAGGAGGCCGGTGCAGAGGTTGAAGTTAAGTAAGACAGTACTTTCGAATTTATATTTATAAGTATAGATCTCCCCTTTTGAGGGGAGGTCTTTCCTTATTTGTATTCGATTGAATTCAATATTAATTTCTAACCAGTCTGCCTTCCAAGGCGGACTAAAAAACAGACACCTTGGCTTCAAAAAAAATCGAAAGAATTCGCTTCGGAAAAACTAAGATCCAGGTCGAATATCCTGATTTTCTGGATCTCCAAGTCAAGTCGTTCCAGGATTTCTTCCAGCTGGAGACAAACCCTGAAAACAGGGTAAACGAGGGGCTTTTTAAAGTCTTTGCCGAGAATTTCCCAATCTCTGACGCACGAAACAATTTCGTGCTCGAGTTTCTCGACTATTTCATTGACCCTCCCAGGTACTCCATCGAAGAATGTATTGAGCGCGGGCTTACATACAGTGTGCCGTTAAAAGCAAAACTGAAGTTGTACTGCACCGACCCGGAACACGAAGATTTCGAAACGATAATCCAGGATGTATACCTGGGCATGATCCCCTATATGACACCCAGGGGAACTTTTATAGTGAATGGTGCCGAACGCGTCGTTGTATCTCAGCTCCATCGTTCGCCCGGTGTGTTTTTTAGCACCAGCTATCACGCCAACGGCGTTCAGCTTTATTCGGCAAGGATCATTCCTTTCAAGGGTTCATGGATTGAATTTACTACCGACATCAATAATGTGATGTACGCGTATATCGACCGCAAGAAGAAACTGCCGGTCACAACCCTCCTCCGTGCCATTGGTTATGAAACGGATAAGGATATTCTTGAAATCTTCGGCCTGGCCCAGGAAATAAAGGTGAGCCGCGCCGCACTCAAACGTGTAGTCGGTTCAAAACTGGCGGCAAGGGTTGTACGTGCATGGATCGAAGACTTCGTGGATGAAGATACCGGGGAGGTTGTTTCCATCGAACGTACCGAAGTGATCATTGAACGCGAGACCCTGCTTGAAGATTCCCACGTCAACCAGATACTCGATGCCGGGATCAAGACGATCCTGGTCCATCGCGAAGAAGCTCAGTCAACCGACTATGCCATCATCTTCAATACACTTCAGAAAGACCCCGCAAACTCCGAGAAAGAAGCTATGGAGTTTATATACAGGCAGCTTCGTAATGCCGAACCTCCTGATGAGGAAACGGCCCGCGGGATCATTGAAAAACTTTTCTTTTCCGATAAACGGTATGATCTCGGTGATGTTGGCCGGTACAGGATCAACAGGAAGCTGAACCTGCAGACTCCCATGGAGACCAAGGTTCTCACAAAGGAAGACATCATATCCATTATAAAATACCTGATAGAACTGGTTAATTCAAAGGCCGAAGTCGATGATATTGACCACCTCAGCAACCGCCGCGTACGTACTGTAGGCGAACAGCTTTACAATCAGTTCGGCGTCGGTTTATCCCGCATGGCCCGTACTATCCGCGAACGTATGAACGTGCGCGACAATGAAGTGTTTACCCCAATGGACCTGATCAACGCCAAGACCCTTTCGTCTGTGATCAATTCCTTTTTCGGAACCAACCAGCTGTCGCAGTTCATGGACCAGACGAATCCCTTGTCGGAATTAACGCATAAGCGCCGGATTTCGGCCCTGGGCCCTGGTGGTCTGTCGAGGGAACGCGCCGGATTTGAAGTCAGGGACGTGCATTATACCCATTATGGGCGCCTTTGCACCATTGAAACTCCTGAAGGCCCGAACATCGGTCTTATTTCATCCCTTTGTGTCTATGCGAAGATCGACCGCCTCGGGTTTATCGAAACCCCTTACAAAAAGGTTGTCGACGGCAGGGTTCAGCTTGAAGAAGATCCCGTTTACCTCACAGCCGAAGAGGAAGAACATAAAATTATAGGTCAGGCTACCACTTTAATGGACAATAAGGGTAACCTCACAGATGATAAGATTAAGGTTCGTTATCTTGCCGACTATCCAATTGTAGGAAAAGACAAGGTGGACCTTGTTGATATAGCTCCCAACCAGATCGCCTCGATCGCAGCTTCATTGATCCCGTTCCTGGAACATGACGATGCAAACCGTGCGTTGATGGGATCGAACATGATGCGCCAGGCAGTACCCCTTTTAACCCCGGAAGCCCCCATCGTAGGGACCGGGATTGAAGACCTTGTTGCAAGGGATTCAAGGGTTCTTATCAATGCCGAAGGTGACGGCTCCGTGGAATATGTTGACGCCAACGAGATCATGATCCGCTATCACAGGAGTGAAAAAGAAAAGCTGGTCAGTTTCGAAGATGATACCAAGACATACAGGCTCACCAAATTCATGCGTACCAACCAGAACACCTGCGTGAACCTACGTCCCATTGTCCGCAAAGGAGATAAGGTTCAGAAAGGACAGGTCCTTTGTGAAGGTTATGCCACCCGCGACGGTGAACTGGCCCTTGGAAGGAACCTGATGGTTGCTTTTATGCCCTGGAAAGGATACAATTTTGAAGATGCTATCGTAATCAACGAAAAAGTTGTTTCTGAAGACATATTCACCTCCATTCATATCGAGGAATTCACACTTGAAGTAAGAGACACCAAGCGTGGTGTGGAAGAACTTACCAACGATATACCCAATGTGAGTACCGAAGCCACGAAGGACCTTGATGAAAATGGTCTTATCCGTATTGGTGCCGAAGTTAATGAAGGGGATATCCTGATCGGTAAGATCACTCCCAAGGGTGAGAGCGATCCCACCCCCGAGGAAAAACTGCTCCGCGCCATCTTCGGTGACAAGGCAGGCGATGTTAAAGATGCATCCCTTAAAGCTCCCCCATCGATGAGGGGAGTGGTTATCGAGAAAAAACTGTTCTCGAGGATCATCAAAGACAAAAAAGCCAAAACCAAGGAGAAAGACGAGCTTAAAAAGCTGGAGGAGGAATTTCAACAGGATGTCAACAAGCTGAAAGCCAAGCTCGTTGAGAAACTCGGAACAATGGTCAACAGTAAAGTTTCCCAGGGAGTTTTAAACCAGTTCAAACAGGAGATCGTTCCCAAAGGGGCAAAATTTACTCCCGGCATCCTCATGGACATTGATTATATGACGGTTAACCCGAATAAATGGACGACCGACAAAGATAAAAATGACTTGGTCAAATCACTGATCAATAACTACATCATTAAGTACAAGGAAGTACTCGGCGTTAGCAACCGTAAGAAATTCGTTGCTGTTGTCGGGGATGATCTCCCTGCAGGTATTGTACAGATGGCCAAGGTTTACATTGCCAAGAAGCGCAAGCTTAAGGTTGGAGATAAAATGGCAGGCCGCCACGGTAACAAAGGTATTGTTGCCAGGATCCAAAGGGCCGAAGACATGCCATTCCTCGAAGATGGCACCCCCGTGGATATCGTTCTCAATCCCCTGGGCGTACCTTCACGTATGAACCTCGGGCAGATCTACGAAACCATACTCGGCTGGGCCGGTAACAAGCTGAACCAGCGTTTCACCACCCCGATCTTTGACGGAGCTCACATCGATGAGATCAATGCCTACCTCGAAAAAGCAGGGTTGCCTAGAAACGGTAAAGTATGGCTACACGACGGCCTTTCGGGAGAACCCTTTGACCAGCCGACTACTGTCGGTTTCATCTACATGATGAAACTACACCATATGGTCGACGATAAAATGCATGCCCGTTCCATAGGTCCTTACTCACTGATCACCCAGCAGCCTCTCGGAGGTAAAGCACAATTCGGCGGTCAGAGATTCGGTGAAATGGAAGTCTGGGCACTCGAAGCTTTCGGCGCAGCAAACATCCTGCTCGAAATCCTTACTGTAAAGTCCGACGACGTAGTCGGACGTGCGAAGGCTTATGAATCCATTGTCAAGGGCGAATCAATGCCAGTACCTGGCGTCCCGGAATCATTCAACGTGCTTGTGCATGAATTACGCGGCCTCGGGCTGAATATTACAACAGATTAATTCAACACTTGTCAATCAGCAAAACTATGGCATATAAAAAAGAAGGTCCAATAAACAGTACATATTCCAAAATCACTGTTAGCCTGGCTTCTCCGGAGAAAATCCTGGAGATGTCGAGCGGTGAGGTACTGAAACCTGAGACCATCAATTACAGGACATACAAACCCGAGAGGGATGGTCTGTTCTGTGAACGGATCTTTGGCCCTGTTAAAGACTGGGAATGCCACTGCGGAAAATATAAGAGGATACGGTACAAGGGTATCGTATGCGACCGTTGTGGTGTGGAAGTTACTGAGAAGAAAGTTCGCCGTGAGCGGATGGGGCACATCCAGCTGGTCGTTCCGGTTGCCCATATCTGGTTTTTCCGTTCATTGCCTAATAAAATAGGATCGCTTCTCGGGCTTCCGACCAAGAAACTGGAATCCATTATTTATTACGAGAAATATGTTGTCATCCAGCCGGGAATAAAAGCCCAGGACGGTTTGAATTACCTGGATTTCCTTTCCGAAGAAGAGTATTTCGACATCATTGAAAAACTTCCCCAGGAGAATCAGTACCTGGATGACAGCGACCCAAACAAATTCGTTGCCCGTATGGGCGCGGAAGCATTATATGACCTTCTTTCCCGGATTGACCTGGACAAGGAATCCTATGATCTCCGCCATAAAGCGAATACCGAAACATCCCAGCAAAGAAAAGCTGAAGCCCTGAAAAGACTGCAGGTTTTCGAATCCTTCAGGGATGCCCAGAAACGCATGGATAACCGTCCCGAGTGGATGATCGTAAAGGTGGTTCCCGTTATCCCCCCAGAACTCAGGCCATTGGTGCCACTGGATGGAGGACGTTTTGCAACTTCCGACCTGAACGACCTCTACCGCAGGGTTATCATCCGGAATAACCGTTTGAAAAGACTTATCGAGATAAAGGCTCCGGATGTCATCCTCCGTAATGAAAAGAGAATGCTACAGGAAGCTGTCGATTCCTTATTTGATAACTCACGCAAGGCAAGCGCTGTAAAGACCGAATCAAACCGGGCTCTGAAATCCCTCTCCGACAGCCTTAAAGGGAAACAGGGCAGGTTCCGCCAGAACCTCCTTGGTAAACGTGTTGACTATTCAGGCCGTTCTGTTATTGTAGTTGGACCTGAACTCAGGCTTAACGAATGCGGGCTGCCCAAGGAAATGGCCTCTGAACTTTACAAACCGTTCATCATCCGCAAGATGCTTGAACGTGGTATTGTCAAGACCGTTAAATCGGCCAAGAAGATCGTCGACCGTAAGGACCCGGTTGTGTGGGACATCCTTGAAAACATCATGAAAGGGCATCCTGTTATGCTGAACCGTGCCCCGACTCTGCACCGTTTGGGTATACAGGCCTTCCAGCCCAAGCTTATTGAAGGGAAAGCCATTCAGCTCCATCCCCTTGTTTGTACCGCTTTCAACGCCGACTTTGACGGTGACCAGATGGCAGTGCATGTACCGCTTGGAAATGCCGCCATTCTTGAAGCACAGCTGCTTATGCTTGCTTCGCACAATATCCTCAACCCTGCAAACGGCGCGCCTATCACGGTTCCTTCACAGGACATGGTTCTTGGTCTTTACTATATGACCAAGGCCCGCAAAACCGACAGCGACAGGAAAGTCAGGGGAGAAGGAATGACTTTTTATTCACCCGAAGAAGTCATCATCGCCTTTAACGAGAAAAGGATTGACCTGCATGCAATCATCAAGGTTCGCATGAACCTTTTGGAAGACGGTAAGGAAGTTGCCTCCATGATGGAAACAACAGTAGGCCGCGTGATCTTCAACCAGGTTGTTCCCAGGGAATATGGTTACATCAACCAGCTGCTGACCAAGAAATCATTGCGTGACATTATCGGTGCAATCCTGAAAAAAACAGGTACTGCCAAAACAGCCAAGTTCCTCGACGATATCAAGGACCTCGGTTACAGCATGGCTTTCAAGGGAGGACTTTCGTTCAACCTTGACGACGTCATCGTTCCCCAGATCAAGGAAACCCTGGTAGGCAGCGCTTCAGCCGAAGTCGATGAAGTAGTGAACAACTATAACATGGGCTTTATTACAAATAATGAAAGATACAACCAGATCATTGACATCTGGACCCATACCAATTCGCAGCTGACTGTTGCCCTTATGAACCAGCTTTCGAAAGACAAGCAGGGATTCAACCCGGTTTACATGATGCTCGACTCAGGCGCCCGTGGTTCGAAGGAACAGATCAGGCAGCTGTCGGGTATGCGCGGTCTTATGGCAAAACCACAGAAGTCTGGTGCAGGCGGGGGCGAAATTATCGAGAACCCTATTCTTGCAAACTTCAAGGAAGGCCTCTCGGTACTTGAGTACTTCATTTCAACCCACGGTGCTCGTAAAGGTTTGGCCGATACCGCTCTGAAAACCGCCGATGCCGGTTATCTTACCCGTCGTCTGGTCGACGTTTCCCAGGATGTTATCATTTCTGAGGAGGACTGCGGAACATTGCGCGGGCTTACCATCACTGCCCTCAAGAAGGCAGAAGAAGTCGTGGAATCACTGTACGACAGGATCCTTGGCCGTGTAGCATTGCACGATGTATACCATCCCCAGTCGGGAACACTGATCATAGCTGCAGGCCAGGAGATTACCGAAGAGATATCCCAGCTTATTGAAGATTCCCCGCTTGAAGGCGTAGAAATACGTTCGGTTCTTACCTGTGAATCCAAGAAGGGTGTTTGCGCCAGGTGTTACGGTCGTAACCTGGCAACAGGCCGTCTGGTCGAAAAAGGCGAAGCAGTAGGTGTTATCGCTGCCCAGTCCATTGGGGAACCCGGTACCCAGCTTACCCTCCGTACCTTCCACGTTGGTGGTGTTGCTGGTGTTAACATTGCCAGCGCTTCAAGAATTGACGCAAAATATGACGGTGTACTTGAGATTGATGAACTTCGTTCACTCAACTACCAGTCGGAAGCCGGTGAAAAATATGAGATAGTGATCGGCCGGTCAGCCGAAATGCGTATCGTTGACAAGAATACCAGGATCGCCCTTACATCGGCACATATTCCTTACGGAGCAAAACTGTATTTCAGCGACGGTGCCGAAGTTAAAAAAGGCAAACTCATCAGCGACTGGGATCCGTATAATGCGGTAATACTTTCGGAAGTCGCCGGAAAAGTCAGCTTTGAGAATATCCAGGAAGGTATGACTTTCCGCGTCGAATCAGACGAACAGACGGGCTATCACGAGAAAGTGATCATTGAATCCCGTCAGAAAGGGAAGAATCCTGCCATCAATATACTTGATTCAACCAAAGAGATCATTAAGATCTATGATATCCCGGTTGGGGCTCATATCATTATTGAAGACGGTGCGAAGATCAAAGCAGGTGAAATACTTGTAAAGATCCCGCGTGCCATTGGTAAAGCAGGCGATATCACAGGAGGTCTGCCCAGGGTAACCGAGCTCTTTGAAGCCCGCAATCCTTCTGACCCCGCTGTAGTTTCTGAAATTGACGGCGTTGTGTCATTTGCCAAGAAGCTCAAGAGAGGCAACCGCGAAGTTATCATCACCTCCAAGACCGGAGAAGAAAAACGTTACCTCATACCCACCTCGAAACAGATCCTGGCACAGGAAAACGATTACGTAAAGGCAGGTGTACCTTTGTCAGACGGCGCTCTTACTCCGAGCGACATCCTGGCTATCAAGGGACCTATGAAGGTTCAGGAATATATCGTGAATGAAATCCAGGAAGTTTACCGTTTGCAGGGTGTGAAGATCAACGACAAGCATTTCGAGACCATTGTAAGGCAGATGATGCGCAAGGTTGAAGTGGAAGACCCGGGCGACAGCCGTTTCCTCGAGGGAGAGCTGGTCAACAAGGTTGATTTCCAGGACGAAAACGACTGGATCTATGCAAAGAAAGTTGTTGAGGATCCGGGAGATTCAGCTACATTCAAATCGGGGCAGATCATCAGCGCACGCAAACTTCGCGATGAGATCTCGATGCTGAAACGCAAGGACAAGAAACTGGTTGATGCACGCGATGCAAAACCGGCCACTGCCCGACAGGTACTCCAGGGGATCACCAGGGCTTCGCTGCAGACACGCAGCTGGCTTTCTGCAGCATCTTTCCAGGAAACCACTAAAGTGCTTACACAGGCTGCTATCAACGCAAGGGAAGACGATCTTGCAGGTCTGAAGGAAAACGTTATCGTTGGCCATCTCATCCCTGCCGGCACCGGTCTGCGCGAGTATGAAAGCCTTATTGTGGGAAGCAAGGAAGAATACGAAGCATTAATGGCATCCAAAGAAGAAGATTAATATGCAGGATAATAAAAACCCGGTTAACAACCAGATCAATATCGAGATTTCGGATGAAGTGGGAGAAGGCATTTATTCAAACCTTGCCATCATTACCCATTCCCCGGCTGAATTCATCGTCGATTTTGTAAAGATGATGCCGGGTGTTCCGAAGGCTAAAGTCAAATCAAGGATCATCCTGACTCCCCAGCATGCCAAGCGACTGTATAAAGCGCTTAAGGAAAACGTCTCGAAATACGAGGCGATTCACGGTGAGATCCGCGATTCCGAAGGTGAGATCCCTTTCAATATGGGGATGCCTGGACAGGCCTGATCACTTGCCTGATTCGTACTTTTTTAGATTTTCTTCTATCGTTTCGGCCGGAAGGTTTTGCTTCTTTGCAATGATCAGTGCATTCTTACAGTATTTTACTGCTTCATCTTTTTTCCCAAGCTTATAAAAGAGAGCTGCTGAGGTTTCGTTATTGGCGACATCAGGTTTCAGCTCTACAGATCGTTTTGCCCATTGCGAGGCTTTTTCAAGGTATTTGTTTTCGGTGGAAAGACTGAGCATCATGTTTGCCACTTCGTTAAGCATGCCAGGGTCGTCATGGTAATAGGTATCGACTTCATTATATGAAAGTTCCATGAGTTTGACCAGATTTCCCTGCATCTGGTAAACGTTGAAGCTGGCATCAAATATCAGCCTGTTGGCATCTGTATATCCCGAAGCGTGAATCTTGTGTATGATTGCGTTGTAAGCCGAATCACTCATCTTCACACCCCTGGCCAGGTCGATGATCGCTTTGAAGTAAACATTATAAATTTTCGTATTCACTGAGTCCCGGCCATGAACCCTTGCGAACTCATCCTGCCTGGCCAGAAGGAACTTAAATTCCCTTGATTCCATATTGTTACAAAAACTGAAAATGATTTTCCAGTTGTCGTTTTTTATAAGGTCGGATTCCTTCTGGCCTGAAAGGTATTTATTCAGGGGGACGTCAGCCGGGAGGTATGCATCGGTAAGCCTCTTGAGGTAATTATAGATGAAGCCCGGGCTGTTTTCTCCAGTGGAATAACGTTTCATGTAAGCAGTAAAGCATTCAGTTGTATCCATGGCATTGAGGGCAAGGGAGATATACTCGGGAGCAGACTGGGCAGCACCCACCCTGAGATGAACCATATTGCCATCCTGGTTAATGAATAAAAGCGTCGGAAATGCCCTTACCCTGTATTGCTGGCTCAGTTTTGGCCCCTCGCCCTTTTCCATGTCATACCTTGCGCAGATAAAATTTTTGTTGTAGAAATCGGCCACGGTGTCGTTGGTAAACATATGGGCCGACATCCATTTGCATGGGCCGCACCAGCTGGTATAGGCGTCCATGAATACCATCTTATGCTCCTGTCTTGACATGGCCAGGATGTCAGCAAAAGGCTTGTCAATAAAGGTAATCGAGCGGTTCTGGCAAATGCCATCCGTAGTCATTGTAATTATAAAGACCAGGATGAGCTGAATTGTTTTTTTCATGCTGAGGTATTTGAATTTAAACGAATATTAACTGAACGGATTGCAAATGTCAGGATTTTTTAATGTTGTGAAAAAGATTGGAAAAAAAAGTAATGCTCTATATTTGCATTTGATTTTTTCGAGAATAGGGATGCCGGAACATCAGAAAATAAAGAATGTAGTGGTAATTGGTGCCGGGAACCTGGCCACCCACCTGGCTCTTGCACTGCACCGGAAAGGAATAAACGTAATCCAGGTGCTGAACAGGTCCAGGGAAGCAGGGGAGAGGCTGGCTCGCAGGGTGAGTGCGGGCTTTAATAACGACCTGGGCGGAGCTGATTTCGGAGCCGATCTTTATATACTCGCGGTGAGCGATTCGGCCATTGAAGAAGTGGCCAGGAACCTGAAACTAAAGGACCAGTTGCTGGTACATACATCAGGATCGGTAGGAATGGCGTCACTTTCGGGAGCTTCTTCGAACCTTGGAGTGTTTTATCCCCTTCAGACTTTCTCAAAAGACAGGAGGATCAATTTCAGCAATATCCCTGTTTGCATTGAAGCAAATCGCAGTGAAAACGAAGAGAAACTGTTGCAGCTGGCCAGGCTTATCAGTAAAAAAGCCGTGTTAATCAACAGTGAACAACGGAAGGTCCTGCATATGACGGCTGTGTTTGCCGGAAATTTTTCAAGTTTCATGTACACTATAGCCGAGGATTTGCTGAAAAAGCACGGTGTCCCTTTCGGATTGCTCAAGCCGCTGATCCAGCAAACGGCTGCCACGGCAAAGCATGACGATGTTTTTAGCCGTCAAACAGGGCCTGCGGTGAGAGGCGATACTAAGATCATGGATGAGCATCTCGAAATGCTCGCCAGGCACGGGGCTTACATGGAAATATACGACCTTATCAGCAAGAGTATTATCAAACATAAATCCAGGAATGATTAACTATAAGGAATTACTCAGGCATATTACAACCTTCATTTTCGATTATGATGGTGTGCTTACCGATGGCATGGTGATCATGACCAGCCAGGGTGAAGGGCACAGGATCTCAAGTGTAAAGGACGGGTACGCGATCCAGCTGGCGGTTAAAAAAGGATATAATGTGGCCGTGATATCAGGCGCAGTGTCCAAATCGCTGGAGCACAGGATGAAGGCTCTTAATGTGACCGATGTCTTTATGGGAGTGGAAAATAAAATAGAATGTTTCCACGGGTACCTGGATGCGAAAAACATCAGGACTGAGAATGTTTTGTATATGGGGGATGACATCCCCGATTACGAAGTCATGCTTGAATCAGGAGTGTCGACCTGCCCTGCTGACGCTGCCGAAGAGATTAAGAAAATTGCAAAATACATTTCCCTTTTCAACGGGGGGAAGGGATGTGCGAGGGATGTCATAGAACAGGTTATGAAAGTGCAGGGTAAGTGGATGAATGGAGATAGTGAGATGGTGAGGTGGTGATATGACGGGATGTGGGATGGAGAGATGGGAATTCCTGGTTTCGGGCATTAAAAGATGAACCTGGCGCCTGGTTTCTGCCGAAACGAATTATAACTTATGCAAAACAAAATGATCTCATTTATGAGCAAAGCAGGGAGGTTTATAACTTTTATACGCCTGCCTAACCTCCTCATCATTGTCCTTACCCAATTCCTGTTAAGGTGTTGCCTTTTTGCACCCTTTCTGTATAACGGGGATACCGAAGTGATGACCCCTTTTCTTGATTTCACCCTGCTTTGTTTGGCCACCTTACTGATAACAACAGGAGGCTATATTATCAATGATTATTTCGACATCAGGATCGATGAGATCAATAAACCATCTCAGCTTATCGTTGGGAGGATTATTCCCGGGAGGACAGCCATCAAATGGCATCTACTGCTTACAACGCTTGGCAGCCTGCTTGGTTTTTACCTTGCATTCAGGGTGAGGGTTCTCAGCTTTGGCCTGATTTTTCCCTTCACCGGGGTGCTTTTATGGTTCTATTCGGCTAAATACAAGCGCATGCTTTTCTGGGGTAATTTTATCGTAGCATTTCTATCGGCCCTGGTTGTACTGATAGTGTATATGTATGAATTTTTCTGGCTGAGACTTCATCCTGATTTTTTTGCAGACCTTGCGCCTGATTTATGGTGGTTTGGGAAATTATTTACAGCCTATGCTCTTTTTGCGTTTCTTGTAACTTTTTACAGGGAAATTATCAAGGATATGGAGGATGTTAAAGGGGATGCCAGGGTAGGCTGCCACACAATACCGATTGTATTCGGCATCAATAAAAGCAGGTGGATCGTCACTGCTCTCATTCTCGTCACGATATTTCTTCTGGCATACTCGCTTTTGGTATTATACAATCTCACACTGATGTTGGTTTTCTGGTATCTTCTTGCCACTACCCTGGCACCAATGATTTATCTTATCTACAGGGTTTTCAAATCAAACACACCTGAGGAATATCATATCATGAGCAACATATGCAAGATAATCATGGTGGCAGGGGTGTTATCAATGCAACTTATAGCAATCAGCAAATAATATGATAAACAAACGTTTGGAAGGGTATCATCTTGTTCTGGCCTCGGCTTCCCCCAGGCGGCAGTACCTGCTAAAGGAACTGGGTTTGGATTTCGAGATCTGTACAACCTATGTCAAGGAAGAATACCCAGCAGGGCTCAAGCCCGAAGAGATCGCGATTTTCCTTGCCGAACTGAAAGCTGCCAGTTTCGACACCGGCAGGATGAATCAGAAGTCCATACTGATAGCTGCGGATACAATCGTAGTGCTGGGGCACGAGATCCTTGGGAAACCGGCCAACCATGATGAAGCTGTGATCATGCTGAAAAAGCTGTCGGGTAACAGGCACGATGTGATTACGGCTGTATGCCTGAAGTCAAAAAAGAAGAAAAGGACCTTTCATGTATTATCCTCGGTGTATTTTAAGAAGCTGAGCCTTGAAGAGATTGAATATTACATCAGGAATTTCCAGCCTTTTGATAAAGCCGGGGGATATGGCGTACAGGAATGGATAGGTTACATCGGTATCAGCAAGATCGAAGGATCGTTTTTCAATATTATGGGCTTGCCGGTCAAGGAATTGTATGAAGAACTGCTCCTTTTCTGATGGTTGAAAAGAACAAAGAACGAAGAGTAATGCCGCGAAAGCCTCTTATATTGCTAACCAACGACGACAGCATTAAAGCGCCCGGCCTGAGGTGTCTTATTGAGATTGTGAAGCCCTTCGGCAAAGTCGTCGTTGTTGCTCCCGACAAGCCTCAGTCAGGCACCGCCCATGCCGTTACAGTGAACCATCCCTTACGCCTTCACCTGATCAGCAAGGAAACGGATTACGAGGAATACAGCTGCAACGGCACTCCTGCCGACTGTGTTAAACTGGCTTTTAAAGTTGTTTTGAAAAGGAGGGCTGATTTTCTTTTTTCGGGCATCAATCACGGAACAAATTCTTCGATTAACATCATCTATTCGGGGACCATGGCCGCTGTTTTCGAGGGAGCCCTTGCAGGTGTGAGCTCTGCCGGGTTCTCGCTCGCCGATTCCAGCCAGGACGCCGACTTTCGCCCATCCGCCCCCTATATTAAAAAGATAGTACAGGAAGTCATAAGTCATAAACTGCCCGAAGGCGTTTGTCTTAACGTGAACATCCCTGCCATCCCTGGGAATAAGATCAGGGGCATAAAAGTCTGCCGACAGTCGGAAGGCACATGGCAGGAAGATTTTATCGAGAGAACTGATCCCCAGGGCAGGAAGTATTACTGGATGACAGGCGTCTTTGTGAAAACCGGGCATGGGAAAGACACTGATGAATGGGCTATGGACAACCGGTATATTGCCGTAGTGCCGGTGCAATTTGATTTTACCGCAAATAAGGCGATAAAGCCTGTTTCAAACTGGTTTTCATGAAATATTACATCATAGCGGGAGAAGCTTCGGGCGACCTCCATGCCTCGAACCTGATGAGGGAATTGAAAGCCCTGGATCCTCATGCTTTATTTCGCTGCTGGGGAGGCGATCTCATGCAAAAGGAGGGGGCCGTTCTAGTAAGGCATTTCCGTGATCTTGCCTTCATGGGTTTTCTCGAAGTTGTATCCCATCTTCCCCGGATCATAGGAAACCTGAAATTCTGTGAAAAAGACATACTCTGGTACCATCCGGATGTCCTCATTCTGGTCGATTACCCCGGGTTCAACCTGAGGATCGCGGGTTTTGCCGCATCAAAAGGCATAAGGGTTTTTTATTACATCTCACCCCAGCTTTGGGCATGGAAATCCTCAAGGGTGAAAACGATCAGGCGGTCGGTTGAGCATATGTTCGTGATCCTGCCTTTTGAACAGGAATTTTACCGGAAACACGGGGTGGATGCCGATTTCCCAGGCCATCCGCTGCTCGATGCCATTCATGAACGGATGAAGCTGAAAAACCGTGTTTCATTTTTAGCTGAGAACAAACTACCCGACAAGCCATTGATTGCACTTCTGCCCGGCAGCCGGAAGATGGAGATAAAAAGCATGCTCTCGGTCATGCTGGAAGTCATCCCCTCATTCCCCGATCACCAGTTTGTTATTGCTGCAGCCCCTTCATTACCTTCCGGCTTTTATCTTTCGCTGATCGGTAATGCCAGGGTGGGTCTTGTATCGGGGCAAACCTATGACCTGCTCAGTAATTCCGTTGCGGCCCTTGTGACTTCGGGCACAGCCACACTTGAGACTGCACTGATGAATGTGCCGCAGATTGTCTGTTATAAAGGCAATCCCTTATCGTTTGAAATTGCAAAGAGGATTGTCAAGGTTGATTTTATCTCGCTTGTAAACCTGATTGCAGGCCGCCTTGTTGTAAAGGAACTTATTCAGAAGGACTTCAATACCGGCAGATTGGTTTTTGAGCTCAACGGGCTTCTGCAGCCGGAAGGAAGGAAAGAGATCCTGGATGGATACAGGCAGGTTAAAGAAATGCTTGGGGGAGGTGGCGCTTCGGCAAGGGCAGCTTTAAAAATGACACAATATTTGAGCGATAAATCAGTTAAGTAAATGGATAAATTTATTAACAACAGAGAGAAATTAAAAATTATGGAGAAGAAGATTTTTATACTTTTTTATCTGATGGTTTTTGGAATGACCGGAGGATTGATGGCACAAACAACAACTACCAACAAAAATCAGACAACACAAAAACTTAAGCTTAGCTCTGCGAAAGCCGATACCGTAAAAGGAAAATCGGTAAAGGAAGTAAAGATAAACCCGGTAAAGGAACTCACACCCCAGCAGAAGGAGGCCCAGGCTTATTTCCAGTCGGGTTCGGCCAAGGCAAGGGACGGCAAACTTGAAGCTGCCATCGAGGATTTTACCAAATCAGTCAATACCTACGAGAGTACCAGCGCCTATATGTCGAGGGCTTATTGCTATATGATGAACAATCAATATACCCAGGCCGTAGAAGATGCAACAAAATCGCTGGAATTATCCGTTAAAAATCCAAGGGCTTATTTTATCAGAGGTGCCTGCAAATACCAGATGAATGATATTGACGGAGCCGGCGAGGACCTGACATTAGCCATCAGATATGACCATACCAATGCTGCGGCATATAACTATCTTGCTGCTGTTAAACTTCAGAAGCAGGATTACAAGGAGGCGCTTGAAAATTATAATTCCGTTGTTAAGATCGACTCTGCTTTTCCCGATGTATTCACAAACCGGGGCATGGTCCGACAGAACCTGCAGGATGTTAGCGGTGCAATTCTCGATTACAATGTCGCCTTGAAAAGGGACCCGAAAAATTCGGGAGCATTAAATAACAGGGGTGCTGCCAAGATAACGCTTAAGGATTACAAGGGTGCAATGCAGGACCTGGATAAGGCTATTGAACTGAACCCGAAGGATGCGGAGGCATATAATAACCGCGGGAGGGCAAAGCAGGCCCTGGGTGACCTGGACGGCGCCTGCAAGGACTGGAATATGTCCTTTGACCTGGGGCTTGTCGAAGCCAAGGATCTCATCATTAAAAACTGCAAGTAAACCTTCGGATGAAGAAGGCCAGCGTATTTCTCTTTATCACAGTTCTGTTTTCCTTTTTATTTTCAGGCCGGGTTGAGGCCCAGGTAAGGCTGAATAAGGTCCTGATCGATTCGGGCATACTTAAAGCCAGGCTGGGCGATTACGCATCGGCACTCAGGGATCTTGACAAGGCTGTTTTAACGGATTCAGGCAGCGCGGAAGCTTTTTACAACCGTGGAGTCCTTAAATATGAAATGCAGGATTACCAGGGCGCAATTAATGATTTTAACCGGGTGCTTGACCTGCGCAAGTCCTATGCCGAGCCGTTTTTTCACAGGGCCCTGGCAAAAGATGCCTTAAAGGACTATGACGGGGCAATTAATGATTATACCAGGGCAGTTGCCCTTAAAGCCGATTTCCCGGATGCATTTTATAATAAGGGGCTGGACCTGATGGAAATGGGGAATTATACTGAGGCTATGATGAATTTCACACGTGCTCTTCAATACAAGCCCGTATTCCCGGAAGCAATATATAACCGGGGATTATGCTCTTATAATCTGAAAGATTACACTGCTGCGATCAGGGATTTCAACGAAGCCATTAAAACCGACAGCATGCAGGCCGATTATTATTCAAGCCGGGGCGTTGCCCTGGCAGCAACCGGGCAGTACCAGGATGCCAAACTTGATTTCATTCACGTGATCAGTATGAGGCCGGGGGATATACCGGCTCTTATGAACAAGGCGCTTGCCCAAATGTATCTCAAACAATATGCCGATGCGGTTGCCACCTATTCTGAAATAATAAAACTTCAGGCAAACAGCGACGAAGCCTATACAAACCGCGGTGTTGCCAGGCAATATCTTGAAAAGCCGGAGGAAGCCTGCCGTGATTGGGAGAAAGCCTCGGCCCTCGGAAATGAAAAAGCCAGGTCTTACCTTGTAAAATATTGTAAAAAATAATGCCACTTTTCCTGGTTTCCCGGATTAAGTTCTGAGAAAATCACGAAAAGACATGAATTCCTGGAGGCCGGTACCTTTACTCAGGCTGGTAATCCCGTTTATTGCCGGCATTATACTTGGGCAGGTTTTCAATCCTTCTTTACCTGTTTACGTTTTACCTTCGGTAATACTGGCATTCTGCCTGGAGCTGTTTTTATTCCAATTCTTAACCCTTTCATACAGATTGAGGTGGATGACAGGTTTGTCAATCACTTTTGCCTTTCTTTTATCAGGTTTCCAGTATGCGAATACCGGCTTTAACGACAGGCACAGACCTGAAGCGGATTTCTATAAGCCTGTAGTTTTACTCGCCAGGGTCAGCGAATGCCCCATAATAAAGAAGACAGGTTTAACTGCAGTTGCTGATGCAGTTTCAATTTACGACTCCGGTGCATGGAAGCCATTGAGAACAAAGATATTCATCAAAGTATACGGATCACAGGAAACTCCAGTGCTTTCATATGGCAGCTATTTCATTGTACACGGAAGACCTGAGAAACTGGTGTTCTTCGCAGCCAGGCATTCATTTAATTTTCGCTCCTATTTATATGATAAAGGGATCAGGTTTGAGATGGGGTGCAAAAAGACCGACTGCTATGAGATTCCTGGCGGTAATGTCAGCAGCATCAGCAGGCTTGCCTTCAGGGCCCGGGATAAACTCCTGCGGATTTTCAGGGAGAAAGGCCTTTCGGGGCAGGAGTTCTCGGTTGCAGCAGCCCTTCTCCTGGGTTATGTCAATGAAATAGACAGCCACCTTAAATCAGCATTCGCCTCCAGCGGAACCATGCATATTCTTTCTGTTTCGGGCATGCACGTGGGGATTATTTTCCTGTTCCTCGAAACGGCCCTCTCGTTCCTGTCAAAATTCAGGCACGGAATTTGGTTTAAATCCCTCATTCAATTGCTGTTCATTGCCTCCTATGCTGCAATAACAGGCTTTTCCCCGGCAGTACTGAGGGCCGCAACCTGCCTCGGGTTTATGATCATTGGCAAAACGATCAGGCGGAAGCCCGAAATGCTGAACGTGATCAGTGCCTCGGTTTTCTTCCTTTTGGTAATGGATACTTCAATACTTTCAGATGTAGGGTTCCAGCTTTCGTACCTTGCCGTGATAGGCATCGTTATCCTGAATAAGCCCATCTATGACCTTTATGTGACGCATCACTGGCTGCCCGATAAAATATGGGCCCTGGTTGCTGTATCCATGGCGGCCCAGATCGCGACCTTCCCTCTTAGCCTGTATTATTTTCACCGTTTTCCCAACTACTTTATACTGTCAAACCTGGTCATAGTCCCCTTATCAAACGGAATAATACTGATGGGAATACTGGGACTCGTATTCTCACCCCTTCCCATAGTGGGGAACCTTACAATTTCGGCATTAAAGCTGTTACTGAAAGGCCTAAATCATAGCGTACTATTCATAGGATCGCTACCGGGTGCGGTAAGCAGCGGGTTTTTCCCTACTGTTGTGGAAGTCTGCCTGTTGTATCTTTTAATCTCATTTATATTTCTTTTTCTGAGCAGGCGGCAGCCTGTGTTCTTAATGCCTGCCCTTTGCTGCCTTATCATGCTGGAAGTTCAGGTGATGACAGGCAAATTAAGCAGCTCAGCTCGAAACGGACTGGCTGTGCACCAGGGCAGCCAGGGGTATGTGATCAGGTATATGAGAGGCAGGGATGAAGCATGTTTTTATTCAGGTCTGCGGATGTTGAAGGACCCCTTTATCGCCGACCAGATCGGCAATGAGCAAATGGCAGCCAAGGTGAATTCTGTTCAGCAGAGGTGGGTAAACTTCAGGGGATGGCAGAAGGCTGCGGGTTTCCCTGAACTGGGCCGCTTCGGGAACATGATTATTGCAAACCACAGGCGGCTTTATATCCTGGATTCACCCATCAGCAAAAATTTTCATCTCAGGATCCATGCCGATATTCTGCTCATCAGCAGGCCGGCCTCTTACAATCTGGACCGCTTGAAAAATGTTTTTTCTCCTGAAATCATACTGAATGCATCAACCGCTTCCCATTCAAAAATAATTGACTGGTCGGACCAGGCCCGCCGCCTGGGGATAAAATTCTATGACTTGAAATCAAGCGGATTTTATCAGGAAGAATAATAATTTTTTTTGATATCCCACAAAAATGATATACTTTTGCAGCCGGAATAATGGACTGGTAGTTCAGCTGGTTAGAATGCCGCCCTGTCACGGCGGAGGTCGCGAGTTCGAGTCTCGTCCAGTCCGCAGTATCAAACGAAAAACCCTGTAACACTTTATGCTACAGGGTTTTTCGTTTAATGTAACGGAAAGCGAAAATGAAAGCGGTCTCCTTGGTTTAGTATTTGCTCTTCTTTTCTTTCTTTTCCTTCTTTTCCAGCCTTTTTTCTTTCAGCGTTTTTGTTGGCTCTTTTTTTACGCTCTTTTTAACGTCTTGTCCTTTTGACATATCCTGAATGTTTTTGGTTAATAGACTTATTTTTGATTTATTAATTCCATCGCAAAAATAAAGATTTTGACCGAAACTTCATTTCTTTCATTAAAAGAGTCTGTTATTGGAACTCCGCGCATCATGGTTCTTTGTTAAAATCCTCCTGTGAAATTATTTTAATCCCGGCCTTTTTTTCCTTTGCCAGCTCTTCGTTGAGTTTGGGAAGGTCGGAACTGATGAAATTGTTTACTTCGCTTATGATCTTGTCTGATTCGGCTGCAAGAACGTCCAGCCCCTGGATCTGGGAATCGGTAGGCCTGCCCGGGTATTGCATTATTGAACCGTAGATAAAGGCAACTTTTTCCCTTAATCTTTCTTCGCCGGTTACCTTGCCTTCCCTGGTTGAGACTATCCTGCAATGCAGGGTGTCCATTCTGACCGAGGCTGTAAGGAGCTTCTTCGAGAGTGATTTTGAAGCTGTGTTTGACAGGGCCTTCGACTTGTCGCGGACTTCCCTGGCCTGCCGGTCGGTATATGCCAGTGCCTGGAGCAGGTTATAGGCTTTCATGATGGAGTTCTGTCGCAGATCACGATCCTGAAGCGAAAACATGGATTTGGGATCGGGTAAAAGGCGGATCTTTGTCTCGTAAACCTCGTTATTCCTGAAAAGCTTTACCGTGTATTCACCCGGTGAATATTGAGGCCCGGCGAATGCAGAACCTTCCATCTGAGGGGAAACGGGCACTTTGGGTGGTTTCATCTGTATAGTCCACTGCACCACATTGATCCCTTTACGCATGCCGGCCGGAAGACTCTTGATCATTTTCCCCCCGGCATCATATATTTCCAGATGAATATCTCCGAAAAGATGCCGTTTTTTCATGTAATATACAAGCGGAGCTGCATCCTGGGGAACCTGGCCTAAGTATTCGTCATCCCCGTTCCACTCCTGGGTGAATGAACCTTCCCTGATGATATAATCTTTCGGGTTCAGCCATTTTACGTCCGATGCCAAAACTTCCTTTGTAATCTGCCTGAGAGGGGTGAGGTCATCAATGATCATGATCCCTCTGCCGTGTGTCGCAAGGATGAGGGACTGCTCCTTAGGATGAATAACCATGTCCATGACAGGCACGTGTGGAATGTTTCCCTTGAAGAAAGACCAGCTTTGCCCGCCGTCTATCGACAAGTAAAGTCCGCCTTCGGTTCCGAGAAAGAGCAGGTCGGATTTTACCAAATCTTCCCTGATCACATGGCAGTATGCTTTGACCGATGTGTCGGCCAGGGCTTTCCAGGTTTTGCCAAGGTCGGTTGACCTGAAAACATAAGGCGTTTTATCTCCCATCCGGTGTCCGTCGAATGTCGCATACACTGTGTTTTTATCAAAATGGCCTGGCTCAACATAAGAACACCAGGTGTTCGCCGGCAGGCCGGGGATATTGCCAACAACATTCGTCCATGTTTTGCCCCCGTTTGCAGTGACCTGGAGGTTGCCGTCATCAGTGCCTGCCCAAATGATCAGGCTGTCGAGAGGGGATTCATTGATGGTGTATATGGTACAATGGTTCTCTGCGGATGAGTTGTCGACGGTAAGCCCGCCTGATTTTTCCTGTTTCAGCTTTTTCGGATCATCTGTCGTGAGATCGGGAGAGATGCGGGTCCAGGAATCTCCCCGGTTGCTGGTTTTAAAAATATACTGGGCGCCGGCATAGAACCGGTTGCTGGTGGGGCTGAAAATCATCGGGGCATTCCAGTTAAAGCGGAGTTCCTTGGTATCCTTGTCTTTGAATGGGATCAGTGATTTATATTCCCCCGACTTCAGGTAATACCTTGCAATTTTTCCACCCTGGAACTGCCAGTAAAGGATGTTTGAATCAAGTTTGTCGCAGTATACATAAAACCCATCGCCAAACCCAATGTTTTTCCAACTGCTGTTGGTGATGCCGTTGGACGACCTCGACGGGCCATACCATGAACCGTTATCCTGCAATCCTCCGTAAACATTAAAGGGATCAGCCTTGTCAAAACTGACGTGGTAGAACTGTGAAACCGGCAGGTTTCGCATCAGCCTCCAGGTGTTGCCCTTATCCATCGAATAATATACTCCGCCATCAGTTCCCATATAGATCAGGCTGTTATCTTTCTTGCCGATGTATACGGGATGACAATCACCGTGGTAATTCCCGCCCTCGACAGCCGCTGAACTGAATGTTTTGCCTCCGTCATTGCTTTTATAAAGGCTGAACCCCGGCTTGTAAATTACATTGGTGTCGACGGGATCCGGGGCAATAAAGGAAAAGTAGAAAGGACGGTCGTTTACATTTTCAGATTGGGTTAACATTTTCCACGAATTTCCCTTGTCGGAAGAACGGTATAAACCGGTTTTTTCTGCCTCAATGAGGGCATATACGAGTTCCGGTTTCACCGGCGAAACAGAAACCGTCACCCTGCCGAGAATACCTTCAGGCATATCTTTGGTGATCTTTGCCCAGGTTTTTCCTCCATCGGAAGAGCGGAACAAGCCGCTGCCTTTACCCCCTGAACTAAACGACCATGGAGTTCTGCGGAATTCCCACATCCCTGCATACATGATCTCAGGATCTTTCCAATCTATCGCCACATCGCTGCAGCCCGTATTTTCATCAACATACAGCACTTTCTCCCAGGTCTTTCCGCCGTCGGTGGTTTTGTATAAGCCCCTGTCGGTACCTGAATTCCAAAGATTGCCCAGGGCCGCTACGAACACAACATCGGGGTTCCCTGGCTTTATAGCGATTTTAGCGATCCTCTCGGTCTTTTCCAGGCCCATCTTTTTCCAGCTCTCACCGCCGTTATAAGTCCGGTAGACCCCGTCGCCCACCGAAACTGAGTTTCTCACCCACACTTCACCCGTACCAACCCAAACGGTATCGGGATGCTGCTGATCAATGGTAATGGCACCTATCGATTGATTGTATTTGTCGAAAACAGGTTTGAACGTTGTGCCGAAATTTTTCGATTTCCACAGCCCCCCGGTGGCAGCCCCAACATAAAGTATTGCAGGGTTTCTGTCAACGGCATCCAGGGAAGCTATCCTCCCGCTCATGGTAGCCGGACCTATCTGCCGGGCCTGGATATCACCAAACGTATTTTCATCCACTTTAATGCGATCCTGGGCTTTAGTCCAAACGGAAACAAAGCACAAAAGGAAGGCGACAATGATATTGATCACCAGCTTCATAATAATTGCTTTTATTGTTTATTTTTTTACAAGGGGCTTTACGAAAATGCTGTCGTTGACGGCCTGGTTTATCTCAACCTTTTCGATCATGATCTGGGAAACCGTCTGATCCTTAATTTTCGTGGTGATTGTTTCGGCTACCAGGACCCCGTTTATATCCTTGTAGTTTGTAAACAAGCTCTCGCTTTCAGTCTCGTTTCCCTGAATCTTGACTTTGGAGGATGTTTTCAGCAGTATATAATTTTCGGCATCAATAAAATAATTGTCAACATCGCCATTGGCTTTGGAGACTTTGATTTTGTATGCCGAAGATCCTTCCATATCTTCCTTGCCAATCAGCTCGGCCTGGTGGCCTTTTTCTTTCCAGTTGTACAGGGCACCTTCAATATCGGTTTGCTCTTTCATGTTCTTGATCTCATCGGGTGTCATGTCCTGGGGAGTTGATGAACCCGACCAGGGAACAACACTCCAGCCCTTGCCATCATCGTAACACTGTATCATTTTATTCCCCTGTACTTCTGCTTCCACTCTTAATTTGGATGGTCTCTTGGTTGTCATTGTGAATGGGAATTCCATTCCCTGGACGATGGTTTTTCCTTTTTCGGTGAGGGTGGTCCAGTCCTTCATTTTTTCGATGCCTGTGGCCTTGTAATAAGCATTCAGGATATCGTCAAGTTTCATTTCCTGGGCATTCCCGGCAGCAGCAAGCAAAAGGAAAGCAATAATTGATATAGCAACAGATCTTTTCATGTTATCAGATTTATTTGGTTTATAAATTACGTATGAATTAGAAGCATGAATTCCAAAATTGTTACGGCAAATTACAAATTAAAATTCAGGTGGTAAAAATACCAACTTAATTTATATATAGATGTTTTCAAATTAAGGGTAAATTCCCTGACATGGAGGGTCTTGATTCCGGCTCTGGCTTTTGAAATGTTTGATGCCGATTTAATCATGAAGATTCCTGCATTTCAACGATATTTGTGAAATCAATTTAAACAGGAACGTAAATTTGAATCGTATGAATATCTTTGGTAATCATTATCTTCAGATAATTTTCAGTGCAATAGCAGTATATGTTTTCCTGATACTTGCAATCCGCTTATTTGGGAAGAAAGAACTTTCGCAGCTATCGGTTTTTGATCTGGTGTTTATTTTGCTTATCAGCAATGCTGTTCAGAACGCCATGGTGCTTGGCGACAACAGCCTCATCGGGGGCTTGCTGGCAGCCCTTGCATTATTCGCAATAAATTATGCGATGAAATACTTGCAATACAGTTTTCCGGGTTTCGGCAAGGCTCTGCAGGGGGATCCGGTAATGCTGGTTTACCAGGGGGAGATCCTGGAATCGCATCTGAAACTTGCCAAAATCACGCGGGATGAGGTGCTTGAAGCTATCCGCGAACACGGGGTTCCATCGGAGAAAGAAGTGGATATTGCAATCCTGGAGGTCGATGGGAATATCAGCGTTTTATCCAAATCATACTCAGCGAAAAGCAGCCACAGGCATAAGGGGCACAAGGTGGTGAGAAAGGAAAATTAAGTAGTGAGATAGTGAAAGGCGAAAGCCTTTTATTTAGCGTATTGCACCGCCCTGGTTTCCCTGATGACCGTGATCTTGATCTGTCCGGGATAGGTCATTTCGCTCTGAATTTTCTTCGACAGGTCAAAAGCAAGCTGGTTGGCTTCAAGGTCATTTACCTTTTCGGCTCCAACGATAACGCGCAATTCGCGGCCTGCCTGAATGGCAAAGGTTTTCACTACACCAGGATAACTCAGCGCCAGTTCTTCAAGGTGCTTGAGCCTTTCAATATAGGCTTCAACAACTTCACGGCGGGCACCCGGCCTGGCTCCTGATATTGCATCACAAACCTGGACGATGGGTGAGATGAGGTTGTCCATCTCGATCTCGTCGTGGTGGGCTCCTATAGCATTGATGATTTCAGGTTTTTCCTTAAACTTTTCGGCCATTTTCATGCCCAGGATGGCATGTGGCAGGTCCGGCTCATTATCTGGAACTTTACCGATATCATGCAACAATCCTGCCCGTTTCGCTTTCTTGGGATTGATCCCCAGTTCTGCCGCCATGGTGGCGCTCAGCTTGGCTACTTCGATGGAATGCTGAAGAAGGTTCTGCCCATAGGATGAACGGTATTTCATTTTACCGATCATACGCAGGAGTTCGTGGTGAAGGTTGTGAATTCCCAGGTCAATGCTTACCCGTTTACCTGTTTCATTGATCTCCTGCTCGATTTGTTTACGTGTTTTGGCAACGACTTCCTCTATACGTGCAGGGTGGATACGTCCGTCGGTCACCAGTTTGTGCAGTGAAAGCCTTGCGATCTCCCTTCTTACCGGATCGAAGCCCGAAAGAAGAATGGCATCGGGAGAATCATCAATAATGATCTCGACACCTGTAAGGGACTCCAGGGTACGGATATTGCGTCCTTCGCGCCCGATGATCCTGCCCTTGATCTCCTCGCTTTCTATGTTAAATACCGAAACGGTATTCTCAATGGCATGCTCGGTGGCAGTCCTCTGTATAGTTTCAATGATGATCTTTTTAGCCTCGGTATTGGCTGTGATCCTGGCTTCGTCAATGATGTCCTTCACATGTACAAGGGCATCGGACTTGGCTTCCTCCTTCAGGTTTTCAATAAGCTGGGTTTTGGCTTCCAGGGCAGAAAGGTTTGAAATGCTTTCGAGTTTTTCTATCTGAACCTTCTGGGCCTTGTCAAGATCGGATTGTTTCTTGCTTACGATATCAACCTGGGTCTGGAGATTCTGTTTTATAGTACCTATTTCTTTCTGCTTTTTTGCAAGCTCTTCAATTTTTTGATTTATTGTACCCTCTTTTTGCTTCAGCCTGTTTTCATTCTTGGATATCTCCTCGCTCTTCTCATGAACGAATTTTTCATGCTCGGTTTTAAGCTGGAGGAATTTTTCTTTGGCTTGCAGTATCTTTTCTTTCTTTATGACTTCGGCCTTATCCATGGCTTCTTTCAGCAGCGCATCACGCTTCCTTTCCAGCGCTTTGTTCAGGATGGTACCGGTGATAAGCCCTCCGATGATCATACCGCTTACTCCGATAATTACGAATAAAAGGATGTTTGGCATCTTTATAGTGTTTATTAGTTAGAATAAAAAAACCCGCGCTAATCAGCGAGGTAATGATAAACCTCTTAACGACATGGTTAGGGCTGCCGGGAAATTCGAACGTCCACTGTCCGGCCGTAACCGGAATCCTGCAAGCAGGAGCGAGGCCTGTCCTACAAACCCATGAGCTTTGCCCTAATGCTTGTAATGTTAGGTTTACAAACTGTCTGAATTAGTGCGGGTAAATCTTTGATCAATTTCAAGGAACGTCCTGTTCGGAAAGATGTTCTGCCAGGACATGGTCTACTTCTTCCAGTTTTGATTTCCATTGCCCTTCCTTTTGCTTAAGCAGTTCCTCGTCCTGAAGAAAACTTGTTGCATATTCCAGAGCGACCATGGCCAGTAGGTCCTGTTTGTCCTTATAAGCATAATTCACTGAATAATCCTTAATCCTCTTATCAATCAGTCGTGTTGCTTTGCGAAACAGTTCCTCATGATCCTTCTCTACGACAAGCCTGTATGGCCGGTCGGCAATATTCAATGAAATAGCAAATTCATTCATTTTTCAGCAGGAATCTCTCTCAGGTATTTAACAACCCAATACATTTATCGATTTCCCTCACAAGTTCATTGATTCTTGATTTGACGTCGGAATTGTTTTCTTCTCCTTCGGCCATTTTGGCAAGTTTCAATACCAGGATTTTTTCTTCAAATCCCTTAATTACCTGTTTTTGTTCTTCGTTTAATTTTTTTAGCTGGTTTAACTCAATAGTCAGATTTTCATTTTCGTTCCTCAGTTTCTTTTGCCGGGCGATAAGCTTCCGGACCTTAAAATCAATGCCCGAAACCAGGGTTGTGACATCGTCCATACATCAAAACCGTTTGGAATTTCTTGCAAAGATAATTATTTGGATGCCCGGATGCAAATTATTTCAAGCCGGGATCAATATGACAAAACGGCAGTAAAAAAAATCAGGATACCATATCACTTTTTGCTTAGAAAAGGATTAAGGGTATACAATGAGAAACAACATGGCTCATGGCTAATGGCTCATGGCTTATCACTCATTACTGAATTATGAACGAACAATTTCTTCAGTATATATGGAAATACAGGCTGCTTAACCCTGATCTGCTCACTGTTGCAGGGGAAAGGCTGACCGTTCTGCATCCTGGGATTCAGAATACCGACGGGGGCCCTGACTTTTTCAATGCCCGGATCCGTATCAGCGAAACAGTGTGGGCAGGCAATGTTGAACTTCACTACCGTTCGTCGGACTGGATAAGGCACAGGCACCAGTTTGACCCGGCTTACGAAAATGTCATCCTCCATGTGGTTTATGAGAACGACCAGGTGATCAGGCAAAAACAAAGAGAGTTGATGCCTACACTGGTGATGAAAAACAATTTCCCATCCTCAATTGAGGACAGGTATAACGAAATCATGCAGAACCGCAACTGGATACCCTGTTCCAGGCTTCTTAACGGGAACGCTTCCACGGTAGTCAGGTTTTGGGCTCCTGCTCTTGCGGCGGAAAGGCTGAATGCAAAGTCTTCATTCATCTTTCGTTTGCTTGATGAATATTCCGACTGGGATGAAGTACTTTATATCCTGCTTTCATCAGGATTTGGATTCCGCATAAATGCGTTGCCCTTCGAATTGCTCGCCAGGTCCATCCCTTTGAAGATCGTAAGAAAAAACGCCGACAAACTGTTCAGTCTGGAATCCTTGTTTTACGGTCAATCGGGGCTGCTGGGCATGCATCCCCGGGGTAAGTACCCATGTTCCCTGCAGGCCGAGTACCGGCACCAGCAAAGCAAATATGCCTTAAAACCTTTAAAGCAGGGGATTTGGAAAAGACTCAGGCTGCACCCCCTGAATTTCCCCGACATCCGGATCAGCCAGTTGGTTCAGTGTCTCTTCAGCTGCAAGGCAGAACCGGGGATCCTGATTAATATCACAGAAAAGGACAGGCTGGAAAGGTTTTTTCAGCTCAGCGCTTCTGAATACTGG
Organism: uncultured Bacteroidales bacterium; assembly: GCA_903877385.1. Lineage (GTDB taxonomy): Bacteria > Bacteroidota > Bacteroidia > Bacteroidales > FEN-979 > CAIRDP01. Next base: position 9,000 of record CAIRDP010000001.1, on the reverse strand, counting down.
AGCACCCATTACCGCTTCGGGAAAAGTTCAGGGAAACATGAGAAAAAAATGGGCCTGCCCTCAGCCAGTTTGCTGCTAATAAACATTCTTGCACCCTACCTTTTTGCATACGGCTCGGCGCGAGATGTAAGCCCTTTAAGGATGAGAGCCCTTGAATTGCTTGAGAATATGGAGGGAGAGGAGAACCACGAAACCAGGATGTGGCGATCCCTGGGGGTCAGAGCAGGAAATGCGCTGGAATCACAGGCCCTGATCCAGCTGAAGAGAAACTATTGTGATCATAGGCGATGCCTCGAATGCAGGCTGGGAATCAAAGTGCTTGATAAAACATTTTTGAAATGAACAGGCTCAGGTTTGTCAAGGATTACCTTAGCTTCAACCGGTCTGAGTTAAGGGGTGTCATTATGCTTCTGATTCTCCTGCTTCTTGTTGCAAGCGCCAACCAGCTGCTCCCGGAGGAGAAAATTGTTCCTTCGGTAAACTTTCCAGGACTTGAAAAAGAATTGAAGGATTTTGAAGCCGGGATAAGAAAAGCCGAAACCGGGGATTCGGTCAACAGGGCCAAACGTTACAGGGCATCATGGCCGGGAAAGACCTGGGATACTTCGGGCTCCCCGAAATTCCCGCCCGTCCCGGTCTTAAAGATCGATATCAACAGGGCTGATACGCTTGAGCTCCAGAGGCTGAGGGGTATTGGCCCATCGTATGCGAGGAGGATCGTAAGTTACAGGAGCCGGCTCGGAGGTTTCATCAGCATCAGGCAGTTGCTTGAAATCTGGGGTGTGGATACGGTACTGTACAACCTCATCCGCGAGCATATAATAATAGCATCAGATTCGGTGAGAAAGATTGATCTCAACACGGTTTCATTCAAAGACCTGCTCAAACATCCATATTTCCCTTATGAAATAACGCGTTCGCTGATCCTTTACAGGCAGAAAAACAAGATCATCAAATCACTGGATGAGCTGAATTCGGTGGAAGGGATAAACGATTCTGTTTTCAGGAAGATAAGACCTTACGTGAGGATTAGCAGGTAAGGGAATGTACAATGGTACATAGTCTATGGTTCTTCAATTCAGGTCATCGCTGGTTGAAGTGGATTTCCAGTAAGCGTCGTCGCCTTCTTCCTCTTCTTCGTCATTCCATTCGTATATCTTTCTTTGAGGGCCCGATTTACGGTAGTAAATCGCCAGAAGGGCTCCCGACAAAAAGCCCATTAAGTGGGATTCCCATGAAATATGTTCTTTGGGAAAGAACTGGGGAAAAAATCCCCATAGGAGACTGCCATATAAAAACGTGACCAGGAGTGTAATTATCATCAGTTTCTGCTCCCTCCGTATGATCCCGCTTAAGAAAAGGAAGGCAGCCAGGCCGTATATGATCCCGCTGGCCCCGATATGGGCTGCATTTCCTCTTGCAAAAACCCAAACCCAGATTCCTGTCATAAGCCAGACCAGGAAAAATACATTCCAGGCCAGGGGGCGGTAAAAATAAAACAGAAGGGATCCGAGAACCAGGAGAGGGACAGAATTGGCGAAAAGATGTGAAAACCCGGCATGAAGCAGGGGTGATGTTATTATCCCCAGCAAGCCTTTTACCTGTAAGGGATATAAACCGTAATCGTTCATTCCCATGTCCCAGATTACATCGGCCGCTTTGATCAGCCAGAGTAATATGACAAAAGCAAAGGGGAATACCATGCTTTGGTAAAAGCGCTTCTGCTCTTCTTTTAAGGGATCGGTGAACGATTGGACGGTCAAACCCGGGGTTTGTTAATACTTTGTTAAGGCTGGTTAAAATTAGTTAAATCAATAAACTACGTCAAAAGGTATGCCAAAAATGGATAATTTTGCAAAATATTTAAAACAGAAGTAATCCATTGCATAATATGATACATAAAAAAATTAAACTGATAGTTACTGCCCCGGTTCTCATCTTATGGTTGCTGAGCGCCGCACCCGCCGGAGCACAGACCCAGAAAGATTTAATTTCGAACATGAAAAAATTCAGCACATTCCTTCAGATGGTTGAATTTGCCTATGTGGATACAGTCAATGAGAATAAACTGGTGGAAAAAGCAATTGTCGAAACGCTGAAGGAGCTCGATCCTCATTCCATGTATATCTCCAAAAAGGACGTCCAGCGTGCGAATGAACCTCTCGAAGGCAATTTCGACGGGGTGGGAATACAATTTGAGATTTTCCGTGACACTATCAACGTGGTACATACCATTTCGGGCGGCCCCAGTGAAAAGCTTGGAGTGATGCCGGGTGACAAGATCATTAAAATTGACGGACAGGCGGCTACCGGCAAGAATATTACGAACCAATATGTACTTGATCACCTCAGGGGCAAAAAAGGGACCAGGGTGGATGTTGCCATTTTCAGGGCAGGGAAGAAAGACCTGATCGATTATTCAATTACGAGGGATAAAATTCCAATCAACAGCATTGATGCGTTTTACATGCTTACACCCGAAACGGGGTATATCAACCTGAACCGTTTTGCCCAGACTTCCATGCAGGAATTCATAGAGGCTACTACCAAACTCAAACAGGAGGGAATGAAAAACCTGATCCTTGATCTTCGGAATAATTCGGGAGGTTATATGGGTACAGCCGTTGACCTGTCAGATCAGTTCCTGGATGCAGGCAAACTCATAGTTTATACCGAAGGGGTGCACAGCCCCAGGGAGGATTATACTTCAAGCGTAAACGGGCTGTTTGAAAAAGGCAAGCTGGTAATCATGGTGAATGAGAATTCAGCCTCGGCCAGTGAGATCGTTGCAGGAGCTATTCAGGACTGGGACCGCGGGATTATCGTGGGCCGGAGGTCATTCGGGAAAGGGCTGGTGCAGCGGCCATTCTCATTGCCCGACAGTTCACAGGTAAGGTTGACAACTGCCAGGTATCACACACCCTCGGGGCGCTGCATACAAAAGTCCTATGCCGAAGGCGTTGACAAATATTACATGGACTTTGCAAAAAGGGTCAAAAGGGGCGAGCTCATACATCCCGACAGTATCAAATTCCCCGATTCTTTAAAATTCCATACTTCGAAAAAGCGCGTGGTTTACGGCGGCGGAGGCATCATGCCCGATGTATTCATCCCATGGGATTCGACTATTATCTCTGATTATTACCTGGACCTGCGAAGGAAAAATGTGATCAATCTCTATGTGGGAGGATATGTGGATAAAAACCGGAAGAACCTGCAGGCTTCGTATCCTGATTTTAAATCATTCAACAAGACTTTTATCCTGGATTCAAATTCAATGAAGCCGTTTTTTGAACAGGCCGAGAAGCTTGGGGTGAAGTTTGATGAAAAAGGATTTAAAGCATCAGAGAGCCTGATCAAATCACAGATTAAGGGCATTATTGCCGAAAAGCTCTGGACCCTGAGCGACTTTTACGAAGTTGCCAACCAGAGCGATGATGAGGTAATCAAAGCTGTTGAGGTGATTGAGGATAACTCACTTTTTGACAAGTTACAGATCGAGCGTTGATTTGGATCTTCAGGAAACATTACCATTCATTCATGTCGCATTACCGGTTCTGAACGAGCCACAATTCCTGCGGCGGCTGGTGGATTGCATAAACAGGCAGACTTACAGGAGGTTCCGCGTCTATATTTGCGTGAACCAGCCTGAGGCCTGGTGGAATGATCCTGAGAAATCAGAGATATGTCTTACCAATGAGATGACCCTTGAATGGCTGAGGTCAATGGATAGAGGGTCATTCGTGATCATCGACCGGGCTTCCAGGGGCAAGGGTTGGAATCTGAAAAATTTCGGCATAGGCTGGGCCCGGAAAGTGACCATGGACCTGATCAGGGAGGGGGCCGGCGAAGCAGACCTCATTCTAAGCCTTGATGCCGATACCACTTTTTCGGAGAATTATTTTCTGTCGGTGGCCCTGAATTTTTATAATAACCCTGATGCAGTGGCACTTTCGGCTCCTTACTTTCATAAGATCTCTGAAGATCCCAGGGCCTGCAGGGCCATACTCAGGTATGAAATCTACATGAGGCATTACCAGCTGAGCCTTTGGCGTATAGGCAGTCCGTATACTTTTACTGCCCTGGGATCGGCCATTGCATGCCCTGTATGGGCTTATAATGCAGTGGGGGGGATGACTCCGAAAACCAGCGGCGAAGATTTTTATTTTCTTCAAAAACTCAGGAAATACGGCAGTATACTGTTCTGGAACGATGAAAAGGTTTTCCCTGAGGCCAGGTTCAGCGACCGGGTTGCTTTTGGCACCGGGCCTGCCATGATCAAGGGCGATTCCGGCGACTGGTCCAGTTATCCCATATATGCATCTGAATTGTTTGATGAGATCTGGGAAACATACGAACTCTTCCCCTCTTTCTATAAAAAGACTCAAAATACGGCTGTTGTTGAATTTCTAGGGGAACTGCTCAGGGAACAGGATCCTTTTGCCCCGCTTAGGCGGAACTTTAAAACAGTGGAGAATTTTATAAGGGCCTGCCATGAAAAATTCGACGGATTAAGGATACTTCAGTACCTGAAATCCAACCAGACGAAATATCCCGGAACAGATGAGGAACATTTAATGAAATTTCTCAGGGGAAACTACGACCAGAGCCAGCTAAGGAACCTGGAAACGGATGTTACTTCACTTTCCTTTGAAAAATCCCCCCTTCCTGAACTGGAAAAGATCAGGCTGCTGCTGTTTGAAAAGGAGGAAGAATCGAGATTTATTTCAGCACTGTATTGACCAGGCTTGCCGCATCTTCAAGGGTGACGGCAGAATGTACCTTGAGCCCTGATTCATCAATCAGTTTCTTTGCTTCAACTGCATTCGTTCCCTGAAGCCTTACAATGATAGGGACTTTAATATCCCCAATGTTTTTATAGGCATCCACAATCCCCTGCGCTACACGGTCACAGCGAACGATCCCTCCGAAGATGTTCACCAGGATGGCTTTCACTGCCGGATCTTTTAAGATGATCCTGAACCCTTCCTCGACACGCTTGGCATTCGCGCTTCCTCCCACATCAAGAAAATTGGCAGGGTCACCGCCTGAAAGCTTTATGATGTCCATAGTTGCCATGGCAAGCCCTGCCCCGTTAACCATGCAGCCTACATTCCCGTTAAGCTTAACATAGTTAAGGTCATGCCTTGAAGCTTCAACTTCAATCGGATCTTCCTCGTCAAGGTCGCGCATCGCAGCAATATCCGGATGACGGAACAGGGCGTTGTTGTCGATCACCACTTTAGCGTCGGCGGCAATGATCTTGTCGTCGGATGTTTTAAACAAGGGGTTTATTTCGATGAGGGATGCATCCGATTTTATATAGGCCAGATATATTGCATTGAGGAATTTGATCATGTTTTTATAAGCATCTCCTTTGAGCACGAGGTTGAATGCAACTTTCCTGGCCTGGTATTGCTGCAGTCCCAGTTTCGGATCGATCTCCTCGGTAAATATCTGGTCGGGGGTTTCCTCGGCAACTTTTTCAATATCCATTCCGCCCCGGGGAGAATACATGATAATAATGTGGCCTGTTTTACGATTCAGTAAAAGGCTTAGGTAAATTTCTGAAGGTTGCGAAGGCCCGGGATAGTATATGTTCTGTTCAACATAAACTTTTCTGACCAGCTTCCCCCCGGCACTTGTCTGGGGCGTAACCAGCCTCATTCCGAGGATCTGCTCGGCATACTGGGCAACCTCATCAATGCTTTTCGCAACTTTTACCCCGCCTCCTTTCCCGCGTCCGCCGGCATGAACCTGGGCCTTTATCACCCATTTGTCTGTCCCTGTTGAGGATTGAAGCACCTCGGCAACTTTTATCGCTTCTTCAGGGGTGTTGGCCAGCCCACCCTCCGGAACCGGGACTCCGTATTGTTTCAGGATGATCTTACTTTGGTATTCATGCAGGTTCATAGATCAATATATTGTTTGTGTTTTATGTAAATACAACAAAATCAGTAAGAAAGCTTTTCAAAGTTCCAGTAATTCACAAGCTGTTTTCCTTTGCCAAAAGTAAGCTTTCAATTCGGAATTACAAAATATTTCAGGACCCCGGAATTTTTTAACTTTGCTGTTTCAATTCACATGATCATTGCCAGGGATATATTCAAATCATTCGGCGAACTGAAGGTACTCAAAGGGATCAGCCTTGAGATTCGTGACGGTGAAATAATTTCAATAGTCGGAGCCTCCGGTGCGGGGAAATCCACCTTACTTCATATTTTAGGCACTCTCGATAAATCGGATTCGGGCTTTATTGAGATTGATAATGTGCGTGTTGACGGACTGTCCGATAAAAAGATCTCAGAATTCAGGAACAGGCATATTGGCTTTGTTTTCCAGTTTCATCATCTTCTTCCGGAATTCACAGCCATCGAAAACGTTTGCATACCGGGATTTATCAAAGGGGGTTCAAGAAATGAGACGGTTGAAAAAGCCAGGGAGCTCATGGATATATTAGGGCTTTCGGCACGACTTAAACACAAGCCTTCGGAGTTGTCGGGAGGCGAGCAGCAACGAGTTGCAATTGCAAGGGCCTTGATCAATGATCCGGGCGTTATTCTTGCCGACGAACCATCGGGTAATCTCGACAGTAATTCAGCAATGGAGTTGCATAAACTCTTTTTCAGTTTGAGAGAAAGATTCAGACAGACCTATGTTATAGTAACACATAATACGGAACTGGCCGGAATGGCCGACAGAAAACTTACCATCCGTGATGGCCTGATAATTCAATGATTAAAATTATTTCCGGATTTTTCCGTTATACAGGTATTGAGAAATTTAACGGGAAATGATTTCCCGTATAAAAACCGACGATATTGCATGAAATTACACAGCAGGAAACCTAAATACCTCTCATTCATACTTATTTTCGCTTCGCTGACTGTACTGGCTTTTAGTGTATTTAATGTTTCATGGCCTTTTCATAATATCCCCGGTTCGGGCTCCAAAGGTGAAGCGTTTGCCGACACGCTTCTTAAACATAATCCACCTGCGCCTGATACAGCGTTCGCAAATTGCCTGCACAGGGCCGATGGGTTTTTAAAGGCCAATAAACCGGAAGAATGCCTTGCGGAACTTGAAAAGGCCCAGAAACTGAGGCCAACCGACAAATCAGTTAACGCCCGTATAGCCCAGGTCAGGGGAAGCATTTCAGGAAGTCAGAAAAAGCAGTCAGATTTCAGGAATTCAATTGCTTCGGGTGATGCTGCTTTTCAGAAAAAGGACTACCTGAATGCAAAAGCATATTACCAGCTGGCCCTGAACTTAATCCCCGCGGATTCTGCGGCCAGGGATAAACTGAAAAAGACAATGGACCTCATCCGTTCCCAGAAAGCTCAGAACACCCTTTATGACGTGGCTGTTTCAAGTGCCGACAGGCTTTTTCAGGAGGGGGAATATGACAAGGCCAATGAGGAATATGAGAACGCTTCCCGTATCCTTCCCTCGGAACAGTACCCTAAACAAAAGATCAACGAAATCGTTAAGATAAAAGTTGATCAGCAGTTACAGGCGGGTGAGTACGCCGTGGCTATAAAAAATGCTGATCAGTACTATAATGCAAAAAACTGGCAACCGGCCCTGCTTGAATACCAGAACGCATCAAAAATCCGGCCCCAGGAAAAATACCCGAAAGACCGTATTGCCGAACTCACATTGCTGGTTGCCGATCAGAGAAGCAAGGATGAGGCTTACAGCAAGCTGATTGCAAACGCCGATGAGCTGTTTTCAAACAAGTCCTATGTGGCCTCCCGTAAGAACTATATGAATGCTTCAAAGATAAAACCTGAGCAGTCCTATCCTAAGAATAAGATCATTGAAATTGATAAATTGCTTGCAAGCCTTGGAAAGATCCAGAAAGATTACGAGCAGTATGTGAGCCTGGCCGACAGCTTCTACATCGACAAGAATTTTATCAGGGCAAGGGATTATTATACTCTTGCCATTGGTGCAAAACCAGGTGAAAACTACCCGAAGGAAATGCTTGAAAAGGTAAAACCCCTGGTTGCCGGACAGGAAGCAAATGAAAAATCAAGGGAAGAATCTTACCAGTCGGCCATTGCCATTGCCGATAAGGAGTTTACTGATAAAAACTTTGATCAGGCCAGGAAGGAATACCTTAGAGCTTCAGACATAAAGCCCGCCGAGGCTTATCCGAAAGGAAGGATACAGGCGATTGATAAACTGTTTGCCGACCAGCAGCAGGCAGCGCTTTTGTCAGCCACTGAAAAGCAAAAGGCTCTTGATAATGAATACAAGGCGGCGATCGCTTCAGGTGAAAAATTATTTAAAGCCAGGACCTGGGACCAGGCAAAATCCGAGTACCAGAAAGCCCTGGCACTGAAACCCGATGAGATCCTTCCGAAGAAACGGATAACGAGCATCGACAGCATAGGTAACGCAGGGATTGCACGTGCTAAAAAGCTGGATGATGACTATAACCTGGCTGTAAGAAAGGGCGATTCCCTGCTTGGTGCCACGCTGTATGCCCAGGCCAAAACTGCTTTTACGGAAGCAACAAGGTTGAAACCTGCAGAAGCCTATCCTAAGGAAAAACTTGCAGTGATCAATACGACCCTGGCCGACCTGGCGAAGCAGCAGGCACTCGATAAACAATACCTGGCTGCAATCAATGCTGCGGATAAATTATTTGCCGCCAAATCGTACACCGAGGCAAAGGTGCAATATACATCGGCCCTAAACTTTAAACCGGGTGAAGCCTACCCGGGAACAAAAATTGCGGAAATAAGCAGGCTTCTTGAAGAATCAGCAAAACAAAGGGCTGTGGACGGGGAATATGCAGGCATTATTGCAAGCGGTGAAAAACTGTTCAAAGCTAAATCCTGGGACCAGGCAAAATCCGAATACCAGAAAGCACTGGTTCTAAAACCTGATGAAATACTTCCGAAGAAACGTATAACCAGCATCGACAGCATTGCAGAATTGTTCGAGAAACAAAAGTCTCTGGATGAACAGTATGCAGGCCTGATAGGCAAT